>NZ_VHLM01000021.1 GCF_009764685.1 Flavobacterium sp. I-STPP5a
GACTATAAAAACTTGAAACTCCTTAAACAATAATCTTAAGGTGGTTATTGCGGCGGGGCTCACCTCTTCCCATCCCGAACAGAGTAGTTAAGCCCGCCTGCGCAGATGGTACTGCAGTTATGTGGGAGAGTATGTCGTCGCCTTTCTTTGAAAGCCCATTCTAATCGGATGGGCTTTTTTTATATCATTTACTTTTTACAAGTAAGGTACCTTAGCTCAGATGGTAGAGCAATGGACTGAAAATCCATGTGTCCCTGGTTCGATCCCTGGAGGTACCACAACCAGCTCGGATGGTGAAATTGGTAGACACGCTGGACTTAAAATCCAGTGAACAGCAATGTTCGTGCGGGTTCAAGTCCCGCTCTGAGTACATAGAGAAACCCTTCAACACTGTCGTGTTGGAGGGTTTGGTCTTTAATACAAGTCTTTATGGTTCAAGACCTGAATCGGATAAAGTTCAAAAGTTGGCTAGTATGTAAAAAGATTAGACGGTCTGAAGAAGAAGAAACGGATCAATCCCAAAACCTGTGGGGAATGAAAAATTAAGCATAAATAGTTGTTAGTCTAAAAAGGAATAATGCAACATTTTTAACGCCTCTAAATTGAGTTCTAAAAGCTTTTATTTTAGCATTGAACGACTCTGCAGATGCGTTTGTGCTTCTGTTATCAAAATAGTTTAGTATGGTTTGGTAATGATTTATTATAGATCTTGAGATTGTATTGAAAGACTTAAATCCAGATTGACTTACTTTTTCATGCCATTTAGCTAATCTTGAGGGTCCAATGATTTTATCTGTTGTTGTCTCGAAGGTATTTCTCAACTCTTGGGCTAAATTTTATGCTTTTTCGATATCGGGATATAATTCAAATAATAGCGTGGCACGTTCTATTTGGTTTTCGGACCATTTAGATTTGTTTTTATAGAGTAAATAGCGGCTGCGAGCTAGTAGTTGTTTAAGTGTGTCTCCATTAGATAATACTTTAGGTTCAAACTTTTTGGTGCCTTTTTTAGCTTTTTCTATAGCTTCATTTTCTTGATCGATTGCTTGCTAACCGTATTTGATTTCTTAAAAGCCTCTAGGGTAGTTTTTGAACATGGAATCTGTTGGTTAATTATATTGCTGTTGGTAAGTATTTTTTGCTGTCAATTTCATGGAATTAATCATATCTAATGTTTTTTTTTGACTGATAACCTCTTAGATAATCAATTTCATAGCTATGTTCTATTACGTCCTCTGCCTTAGTTCATGCAATCATAGCGTCGATAGTTCCTTTTTTACCTTTTTCTTTCTTGTTGTTGATAATAGTATAAATTTCTAAGTGAGACAAAGCCACTCTGTCAATAGATAAATGCGCGCCAATATTTTCGGGGTAAATAATCCATTGATCACCATTTTGTCTCGGTTTCCAAGAACCAAAGGAACTCAGGTGTTTTTACACTGTCTTTTTAGTTTTTTACCTTTAAAACCAAAGAAATTACCAAGTATTTTGCAATTAACAGGAGTGTTATCGATTAATTGCTATTTAAAAAGGCGGAAACGCTTGTGTCATGTGGGTTCCTGTAGCTACTAAATACCAACCTCTTTTTATGATTTCTCCATTGGATTTATTGGTCCAACGATGTCTTTTAACATGTAAGTACACAAACTTACTTCTTAAACGAAAAATATTAAATCGTAATTTTAGCTGTGAATCATTTGGTTACCAATGCAATGGTGGTGAATTTCTTTGAAGGTTTTGCTTTTTCTTCAAAATTCAGGTGTAATTTTTCTTCGGAAATTTTAAAGGGAGTAAGATTTAAATTCTGATTCAAAAGCTCGGTAATATTAATTTCAGTAATTCTATATACGATTCTAATTCTTTCTTTTAAACAAATATCTGAAGTGTAAATTATTTCTCCCAAGGTTTTGTTCCTGAGCCGAAAAATATTTGAATAATATTTAAATAAAATATTTGTTTAATTAAAAAACTGCATTATATTTGCACCCGTAATGAGTCGCCAGCGTAGCTCAGTTGGCTAGAGCAGCTGATTTGTAATCAGCAGGTCGTGGGTTCGAGTCCCTCCGCCGGCTCTTTTGTAAACCACCTAATTTTTATTAGGTGGTTTTGTGTTTATAGCAATAATTACTTACATGATATTCTTTTAAATTGATTGTTATTGTTACATTTGAAAACTAACACTAACATCTATTAATTATGGAAGAACAAACTACCGTTGAAAATTTAGATTTACAAATTACTACAACTGCCAAAGATTTATTAGCTGAAACTGCAAAATGGGCTTATTATTTGTCTATTCTAGGATTTATTGGCGTAGGATTTATTGTCTTGATTGCTCTAATTATAGGGATAACCTTTGCTGTTGTAGGAAGTACTAGTGGTTCAATGGGGTTTTTAGAATCGTCAATGGGTTTGGGTGTTGCATTTATTTACATTTTGATAGGAGTACTTTATTTTTTTCCGATCTATTACTTGAATAAGTTTGCTTCAAATGCTAAACTGGCTATAAAAAATAATGATACGGCTGCTTTAACCCTTTCATTTGAGTATTTGAAATCACATTATAAATATATTGGAATTATGACCTTGGTAGTTTTTTCATTATATGCACTACTTATTATAGGAATGGTGTTTACGAGGCTATTCTAGCCTTTTTAAGTGATCATTTTACATTATTGCGGCTTGCCAATATTTTATAAGTCAACTATAATTAAACGCTGGACATTAACTTTTGATAACAGACTGTAGCTGTATCTTTGAATAAAAGACATCACTTTTTTAAAGAACTTTTGTTTTAGGTAATATTAATCAGCTTTTTTAAAACACATTTCAGGAAAGTCATAAAAAAAACTGCCCAAAAAATATCTTTTAGGGCAGTTTAAAATGTTTTAATACTGATTATGTCTATTCTTGTTTTTTCAATGAGCTTACATATTTTGTTAGCTTTTTTCCATAAAGAGATTGAGCAACTTTTGGGGACATTGATTTTTGAATGGTATCTAAATATTTAATGTTGATATCGTATATTTCAGATAAGGCAATGTAAGGAGCAACTTCATAATCTCTATTATTTAAAGCAAAATTTGTAGCAAATAAATACCTTCTTTTCAGATTAGAATCTTGCTTAGCACTTAAACTGTCTATTTTTTTGTTATTTTGGGTTTTAATTGCGCTGAATTTCTTTTGGATTAACTCTAAGTTTTCTTCGTTAAAGCGTGTTTTTATTAATTTGTATTCTTCAAATACATCATTGTTTTTTGATCCAGTTATTTTGGCACCCATTAGATAATTATCAAGATTGGTGTCTATTGTCATGTTACCTGGTTCAGCAAAAAAAGAAAGGTTGTTGTCTAATGAATTACTTACGCCTCTATCAAGGAATAAATATAGCATTTCTGGTGATTCTAAGTTGATATGACTTTCGAATGAAGCATTTCCATCGATATTTATGGTGTCTAAAGGAACTAATGTAGTATCTAGTATTCTTTGTAAGTATAGAGTTCCTTTCTTTAAACCTTTGATGTTTCCTGTGATGTGTAGGTTGCCTTTTGCATCTTCTTTATTACAAGAGGATAATAATGCTAGTGTAACAAGAGCAAATATTGTTTTTTTCATGTTGATATTGATGTTGTGATTAAATAGCGCTGTATATAAGCGTTGTACAGCGGTTTTGGTTTCATTGTTATTGTGGCGCAAAATAAAGAAAAATGTTGGAATGCTGTTGTGTTTTTTTTATTTTACAAAAAAAATCCTAATTTATTTCTAAATTAGGATTCTGTTTAGTGAGTTAAAATTATTATCCTTTTAACCATGCTTGTTTTAGTGTGGTTTTAGATACATCTGTAGCTTTGAGTTCTTCCTTGTCTTCGTAAGGAAGTTTTACTTTTCCTTTGATCACTTGTTCTACGCCGTTACGTTTAATTTTTACAGCAACTGAATCATCCTCTTTCCATTTTTGGCTATCCGTTATCATTTCGTAAATATTAGTAAGAGAGTAAGCTTTGTCATTGATGGCAAGAATGGTGTCGCCTCCCACAAGTCCTAAAGTGCTGTAAAATACATTAAGTTCTATGTTTGGGATGATACTAATTTCCTTTGTTGCCTGGTCTACGGTAATGTACGGAACTTGACCTTTAAGGAATACATTTGCTGGAACTTTTTCAGAACTTTTTAAAACACCTACTTTAGCTAGAAAAGATTCGTAAGGAATAGGAGTAGGGCCTGCTACATAGGTCTTTAAGAAATCACCTACTTCAGGATACGTAAATGAAGTTATTTTATCAAAAAGTTCCTGGTCATTAAATGGTTTTGCAACGCCATATTCAACAGATAATTTTTGCATTAAATCCAGAACGCCTCTTTCGCCATTGCTTTTTTCTCTGATGATGATATCCAAACACATACCTATAAGTGCTCCTTTTTCGTATACATTTAAGTATTGTGCTTTGTAAGGCTCTGTCAAAACGTTGGCACTCATGGTTGTAAAAGGCATGGTGTCATTTAGTTTTTTTGAATTTTCAATTTTTTCAGCCATTCGCGTGTAAAATTCTTCTTCAGTAATCAACCCTTGATTGATTTGGAAAAGATTTGCAAAATATTCTGTAATGCCTTCATACATCCATAAATGTTCGGACATTTTTGGGGTATTAAAATCAAAATAGTGAATTTCTTTAGAGTGAATTGTTAACGGAGTTACAATGTGAAAAAATTCATGTGAAACTACATCTTTCATTGCTTTTACGAGCTCAGCCTTAGGCATGGCCTCTGGCAGTACTACCGTGGTTGCTGTAGGATGTTCTAATGCACCAAAGCCTTTTGCATCTGTAGGAGTCATACTTGATAAGTACAGCAATACAGTGTATTTTTTTGTAGCATTTATTTTTCCTAAAAATGTTTTTTGAGCAATCATCATGGTTTTCATGTCTGGAGTAATGCTTTCAGCAGTCACTTTTCCATTTGGAGAAAAAACACTGATTAATATTTCCATCCCATCAACAGTAAATGCAGTATAATCTGGTTTTGCATACATGATTGGGTTTTCTACAAGTTCTGAGTATCTCGGGGTATTAAATACGTCATTTGTTGTGCTGTTGTCAAGATCTTTCATAGATGTAGCACCCCACAACGATTCAGGATGTGAGACTGATAAGGTATATGATATGTCTTTTTTATTATCAAAATAGCCTACAAATCCGTGCATGTTCAGCATGAAATTTTTACCTGCATCAATATTTGTTCCTGCTGGAGAGAAAACATCATTTTTACCAAAACCACCACCTTTTTCAGTGTCAAAAGTATCATTAACAAGGTATGTTATTTTACTTAATGTAGTTGCGTTTTGAATGTTCCAAGTATTGTCATCCGTTTTGGTAACGGTAAGTTGACCGCCTTTGCTATCAAATGCCTTGAAATCTTCAATATATTTTCCGTAATCATCTATGGAGTAAGTACCCGGAATTATTTTTGGGACACTGTATGTGATTTCGTTTGTTTTTATTTTTGGAGCAGCAATTGTTACTAACACCTTGTCCTCTTTTACATTGTTAATGTCAATTGTTACATTAACCTCTTCTTTTACAGCAGATGTTGCTGTGGTACTTGTTGTTTTGCAACTCCACAGCATTGTTACAACTGCTAAGGAATAAATTATTTTTTTCATTGAGTATATATTATTTAAAGCAATTAGTCTGCTTGTTCAGGTTTTTGTTACAACTTTAAATTTTTAAGAAAAGAAAGTATTTCATTCAGTAGCTGATTGGAATTGGCTAATTCTGGACTATTGTAACTAGCTCTGTTTGCAATATCATCACCCGTTATGTCTTTTAATACATGATTCATATTATTTATGAGTACTAGCTTAGCCTCGGGTTTTGCTTGTTTAAGTAGTTGAGCATCCGTAACACTTACTTGTAAATCTTTCGTGCCATTAATTATTAAGATGGGTATTTGTAGTTTTTTAATTTCATCTTGTGGTTGGTATTTTAACCAAGAAATCATGTAAGGCTGCACGCTAGGTCTAAAAAAGGAAGTGAGCATTTGGTTTTTAAGCTCAAATGTTTTGCCGGTTTTTAGGATCTCTAAATTTTGTTGCACTTCATCTTTTAAAAATGGTGCTTGTAGTGCAATTTGGTCTAGAATAACAGCATCAATGCCTCGTCCTGCACCAGCTATTGAAATGTAAGCGTTTGTGTTTTGGTTTGCAGCTACTAATCCTATTAATGCGCCTTCACTGTGACCTATTATTACTATTTTTTTGTATTTTTTTTCATTTTTAAAAAACTGAACCACATCGTTGGCATCTGTAATAAAGTCGTTAAATGACAGCGAAGCTTCATCTACTTTTCCTGTCTGCGCCATAGCAAACATCCTTTTGTCATAACTGAAGGCGTGGATGGCTTTAGTAGCTACACCTTCGCATAAAAATTTCAAGGAATTATTGACTAGATTTCTTTGGTTGCCGTCTCTATCTGTTGGACCAGAGCCGGCAATAATAATAACTAGAGTTTTACTTTTTGAAATTTCATTAGGTGTGTATAAAGTTCCTTTTATCAAAGGATTGACGTCAATGACAGAGGTTGTGAAATTCTTATTTTGAGCAAAGCAGCAGGACCATAATGCAGAAAAAAGTAGAGTGTAGATACATTTCATTTAAAGATTGTTTAGTTGTTGTAGTGCCAGCTGTGGATTTTGCACTTCAATGAAGAGTTTTTTGTAATAGTGCTCTCGAAGGGTAATTACGATTGCATTTTTTTTATTGGATACATCCCAAAAATTTCTTCCGTTTTTGTAAAAAGTACCTGCTGCAAGTAACCCTGGGATTTCTGTTCCGGGCATACGCAATCCTTTCCAGAATGTAATCTCAGACTCATCCTGATAGGCTTTTACTATGTTCTCTTTGGGAATGGTTAGTTTGCTTTGAAGGCTCCACAGTTTGTGCCAACCCATTATTTCGAATGAAATGGTTTTGTTTATTCTTGTAACTGCTACCCTATTTTTTGAATTGTAAGCAAACAAAAAAACTCCCGTAAATCAGGAGTTTCGTGTTTTAATCTAGTTTGTTTTTGATATAATATTTACCATCCAAATCTTCGTCAAAATCATCAATTTTAAGAGGTTTTGGTTTTGGTTTATTTGCAGTAGCTTTCTTTTTCCACATTTCAAATTTTTCAGCAGGCATTTTCTTTTTCATGATTTCGAGAATCTCTTTTTCTGCTAAGCCAAATTCTTTTTTAATGATTTCAAAAGGATTTTTTTCTTCTAAAGCCATTGTAACAAGTTTTTCTGTTTGCTCCCAGTTTAATTCTTTTCGGTTACTCTTTTTCATCACGTGAAAATTAATTCAAATAAGTTGTAAATGGTTAATAATGTAGATTTCTAATTTATTACCAATATTAAGAAAAAAATCAATTGATTTTACCAAAACTGCATTTTTTTTCTTGTTTCTAAAATATTTTTTTTAAGTATTTTTTGATGTTTATTTTTTATTGCATTTCTGTTGTGTCGTAAAAAATCCGTAGACTAGATTTGTTGAAACAAATTTTCTATATTTTGCCTAACTATTATTGATAAAGTGTATATAAATTTGTAGTTCAATGATTGGTTATTTGCTTCTTTATTGCTAAATAATTACCCTAAAAGTAAGGTTTATTCTGGGTTCTACAGGTTTTGCAGTTTTTGGAATTTGATGTTTCCAGAAATGTTGTGTACTTCCTTTCATGAGCAGTAAACTCCCGTGTTCTAGTAAAAGGTTTAGTTTTTTATCCTTCAAAAGATTGTGTTTCATTTGGAAATTTCGAGTTGCACCAAAACTTAAAGAAGCAATTATAGGATTGATTCCCAGTTCTTTTTCATTATCAGCATGCCAACCATTACTGTCTTTTCCATCTCGATATTGATTTAAAAGAACGGTTGTAAAAATAGTATTGGCGGCAGCCTCCACTTGTTTTTTTAGTTTTTGCAACAGCGCATTCCAAGGGTGTGGCTGCATGGTAATATTAGAATAGGAGTAGGGCTTCCCTTCATTTCCATAAAGTGCAGTCAATCGTGGTTGCGGGTGAACTTTTCCGAAAACGCGAATGTCATCTTGCTGCCATGGGATATCTTGAACTAGGCTCAGGTAGATTTCATTGGCTGTAGCCAAATCAAAAAAGGCAGGGTAATACGTGATTTCAGCATCTGGAACCTGAAATTGTATCGGTTGTTCCTGATTTTCAAAAAAGGATTCCATAATTTTACGTATATTGATATGCCCAAAAAATCAATGCAAACTGCAAAGGTAATCTCAGGAACAATACCCATTTTGGTAATCCCATGCTAGCTTTAGGATCAAAATACATGTAAATATGAGTAGGAAAAATGGCAATTAACAAAGCAATTACGCCCCATGCAGCTGCGTTTGACAGCTGCGGTATACATAATGTTATACCAAGAATAATCTCGGCTAATCCACTGATGGCGTTTAGCGCTTTGGGTTTTGGGAAATAGGGCGGAATGATTTTTAAGTATAATCTAGGATTCCTAAAATGGTTTATTCCTGCAATGAAATATATAAAAGCCATTCCGTACAAATGCCAAGGTAAATTCATGATAAAATTGTTTATTACGAATTTAGAGAAAAAAGCCCAATTAAAGCTAATTAGAATCAAATAGTCTTTACAAAGTCTTTTTGAAGTTGATATTCATAATCACAATTGCAATTATAATCAAAATAATGCCTAACCATTGCAAGCTATTTACTGGTTCACTCAATAAAAAATAGGCCATTAGCACAGATACAGGAAGTTCTAATGCGGATACAATACTGCCTAGTCCGATACCTGTAAGTGGGAATCCAGCATTGAATAATAAAGGTGGAATGATAGTGCCAAAAAGCGCTAATACAATACCCCATTTAAGAAAAATATCAAAGTTAAAGGCACCTGTTTGTGTAGCTATAGCAAACCCAGTAACAATTACCGCTCCGCCAAGTAGCATATAAAGACTGCGTTGTGCAGATGAAATTTGAGTAGCTACTCTATTTGCAGTGAACATGGTAGTGGTGAAGGAAGTGGCAGCCAAGAGTCCTAAAACGATACCACGCCAGTCTAGATCTACTGTACTTTCAATTAAATTTGTAGCCAAGGCGGTTCCTGCAAGAACTATTAAAACCGATATTATTTTTTGTGTTGACGGTGCTTTTTTTTCTAAAATCATTTCAAATATAACACCCATCCAAACGGTTTGCATCAATAGCACAATAGCAATTGATACCGGTATGTATTTTACAGCTAAATAATAAAAAACACTGGTCATACCTAGTGAGGTTCCGGCAAGCATTAATTGGGTAATGTTTTTTGTAGATGCTTTCACAACCTCAGTCCCTTTTTTTGATTTTTGAAAAGCATTTATCAGTAGCATTCCTAAAATTCCATAGGTGAATTGTGCAATGGTTACCTCAGGAGTTGTAAAGCCTTCACCGTAAGCAATTTTTACAAACGTAGCCAACATTCCGTAGCTAGTAGCACCGAGTCCCACAAGGAATACTCCCTTTAAAATACTATTTTTCATCATTTTTGTTCAATTTTTAAAAGCGGGCAAAGATAGTTTTTTAAAGTGATTTACAGCGTTTTTAAAAAAGTCCTTTTAATTCAGGGTTTCTTATCCCAATTTTAACGGGATCAAACTCCATTTTTTGTTGTAAAAGCGATGCATATACACTCCTAAAATCGATTTCATGTTTTAAATCTCCTCCGTCTAAGTCTTGTAAATTAGGGTTGTTACCAATTATTGTTCCTTTATTGCTTCCGCCAATGACAAATAGAGGTGCAGCAGTTCCATGATCTGTTCCTTTACCATTGTCTTTGACGCGTCGGCCAAATTCAGAAAAAACTACTATAGTAACGTTCTCTAACAACTCCGCTTTCTTTAAGTCTTGGTAAAAACTAAATACAGCATCATTCAGTTCTGTAAGTTTGTTGTTGTGAATTATAAGTTGGTTATCATGCGTGTCAAAACCATTCAGTGAGGTATAATACACTTTTGAGTTTAGATTTCCTTTAATCAAGCGCGCCATCCATTCTAGATTTTTGGACAAACCAGTTTTAGGATATACCACTTCAGCGGGAGCTCCTTTTTTAAGGGCATTTTGTATCTCGTCAGCACCTTCAACTACGGAGTTTGCTATTTTTCTAACAAAGTCTAATTGTGGATTTGTTGCTAGTTTAGAGTTGACCTCCATTTTGTTTCCAGCAAGAAATCGGTTTGGATCTTTTACCGTGATCGAATTAGGTTCGTCACCTTTGAGCGCTAAGTTGTCAATAGTATCAATGTTTATCCCTGCTGTAGGCTGATGATCCTTACATTGTAAATCTAAGAAACGTCCTAACCAACCGTCATTTAAAAACTCTTGATTTGTAGGAGCTGTTTGCCAAATTTCCTGACTTCTAAAATGAGATTTTACAGGATTTGGGTACCCAACATTTTGGATTACAGCTAAGTCTCCACTTTGTTGCATTTGTGCAAAGTTTTTTAAAGCTGGATGAAAACCCATTCCTTGTGCTGACTGGAGTATTTCATTTTTTGAAATTGCAATTTTTGGACGAAAGTCATAATACATCATATCCTGATACGGAATAAAGGTGTTTAAGCCATCATTTCCGCCGTTGAGTTGAATAAAAACTACACATTGCTCTCCAGTAATTATACTTTTTTGTTTTCCAAAAGAATATAAAAAATCTGGTAAAAGCAGAGTTCCTGCAGTAAGAGTACCTGTTAAGTTTAAAAAGTTTCTTCGGTTCATAATGCTAGCTTTAGATAAGTTGAAATTCTGGGGTTTTTATCATGAAATTTACCAATCGCAGCACTGCAAATTGTGAGCCTTCAGTTGAACCGTCAAAATCATATTTCAATATTTTTTCAAAATCGGCCTTCATGACGTCGTCAATTTGGAATAATAATTGGTTTTCAAATGCATTGATGATCGTTTTATTGGTATCCGTTTTGTTCCATTTTAATTGAAGATTCACGATTCTATTTGCATTTTTATTTTCCTTCATTTCAGCATTAAAATTCCGATTTAAGTTTTTTCCGTTACAAAGTAAATCGGCTACGTTATTGCGTTGTAAGTACACTTGGGATGTTAACCATGAATTTCCGCCATCCCATCCTTTTACATTGGGTTGGTCCATCAAATCCATTCCTTGTTGCTTACAAAAAAGCACAATCATTTTTGTATTAGTAGTTTTGATTCCAAGTTCGTGAATTATTTGGAGGCTGTATTCTAGTGGGTTTTTTATTTTGGAGCCCGCTGTTTTTTTAGGATACTCTTCGGTGAAAATTTTTAAAAGTAAAGGCTCTATTTCAAAATTCTTTTTTCTGAAATAGTCTCCATAATAATTAACTAATTCTTCATTTGGGTTGTCATAAATAAACCATTTTAGAATTTTTCGAGTCAACAAATAAGGAACTTGTGGCTGTTCAAAAATAAGGTCTATCATAGCATCAATTTTAAAACTTCCTTTTTTGCCTAGATAGTCAAAAGCTTCATCATCTTCAAAAAAGGTTCGGTATACTGCGTGGTCTTCGCCAAGACCAAGTCCTGCAAGTCCTTTAGCGCCACCTTTTATGTCTGTTTCAGTATAATTCCCAATACCTAGAGTAAACAATTCTAGTAATTCCCGACTTAAATTTTCATTTATTTTGCCTTTTCTATTGTCTACATTGTCAAGGTAGCGCACCATAGCATTGCTTTGAATTATTTTTTTTGTTAAGGTTTTAAAATTTCCAAATGCATTTTCTCTAAGTATTTGATTGTGTTGAAAAACCCAATAATTGACCTTCACTTTTTGTAACGTTGACACAAAATGATTGTGCCAAAAACAGGTCATTTTTTCGCGTAGCGGATAGGTTTCGTTTTGCATTTTATCAATCCACCAACTCTTCAATTCGAGTGCAGTTTGTGCTTCCTTTTTACGCAATTCCTTTATTTGTTCTGGACTGGCATCTTTAAGTTTTTTTCTATATTGTTGTAATTCGGTTATAGATTTTGGGCTGTCAACCATAAAACCAGGAACTTTATGATCATGTAACGTTGCAAACGAAGCCTCTAGAAATGAATTAATTCCCATAGTTTGTAGTTTTTCGGCTTGCTTTGACGAAAAACCAAGTCGTAAAGACCAGAGTGTTTGTGCGTTCATATAGAGTTATTTACAGTAGGACACGTTGTTCTAAAAAAGGTTTAATCTTAATGTATTATTGTATTTCTAAGAAAAATTATTTGATCTATTTTGTAACATTTCCTTTATAAAGATGTCTTATGGGGTATCTGATATAAAAAACATGAAAAAAATACATTTTATTATTTTGTTGAGTTTGATTTGTATAACGGGCAGTATTGCTCAAACTACTCCGGAGAAAACTCCTGAAACTGAAACTGAAAAAACTACAGAGTTGAAAGAAGTAACCATTGTAAAAACTAAAAAAGCAGTGGAGCAAAAAGCAGACCGAACCATCTTTAACTTCTCTGATCAACCTAGCTTAAATACAGGTTCTGTGCTAGAGGGAATTAAGAAATTGCCAGGTTTAATAGCATCAGATATTGCTGGAATGATGTTTCAAGGCAAGCAGCTGGATGTGTTTATGGATGGTAGACCACTTAATATTTCTACTAATGAACTCAATGCTTTTCTAGAGGGAATGCCAGCTAATGCTATTGAAAAAATTGAAATTATTACACAGCCAGGCGCCGAGTTTCCGGCAACTTCGGGAGGTGCAATCCTTAATATAATTACCAATAAAAACGCCAAAAATTATTTAAGTGCTACTTACACTAATAGCACTAGTGTAACCAGTTATGATGATGTGCGCTGGAGAGTAAATAATAGTGTGTTATTGAGTGCCAAGAATAAATATTTTGGATGGCAATTAAATCTGGGGCAAAATTATAGAGAAAATGCTTTATGGACTTCCTTAAAAAATGAGGAAAACGGTGGTAGCGCTTTATTAACAGCAACAGAAGCTGATCGTGTGGGCCGAAATAATTTTATAAAATCAGCGCTTACTTTTGATATTGGAAAAGATAGATTACTGCTTAATTATGATCTTACGTACAACAATAATAACAGTCAAACGCTTTCAAATGGTCCAGGGTTCACAACTGATGATGCTTCAATGAGCGGTGGTTTTCGTCATGACGCGGTAGTTACCTATCAAAAAAAGTTTGAAAATGCGGCAAAAAAACTAGAGTTTAGATTCAATTATAACCGCAATTCTAATGAGTTTCAATTAGAACCAGCAGGTTCAACCACCCCGTTATTAGACAATGCTTCACAACAAGAGGTATTGAATGCAAAAGTAGATTTTTCACAACCTATTAAATTCTCTGATGAAGGTAAGCTAAATGTAGGTGCGTTGTACGAAGAACTGATGTTTGATGCTTCTAATAGAGGTGTAACCAATTTAGATTACAAGCGAAAAACGACATCAACTTATGTAGAGTTTCAAACAAAATTTGACAAATTTAATTTTATTCTTGGCGGTCGAGCCGAAGATTACAACATATCAGGAAATACAGATGTTGCTAAACTTGCAGAATTTGATCAGTTTAGATTTTTTCCTAATGCAAGTGCGCAATACAATTTTAGTAATGCCTTGTACTTTAATATGAACTATAACAAAAAAATCACCTTACCAAGTACATCGGCATTGAATCCAAATAACACTAATTATCAAAATCCGAATATTGAATATTCTGGTAACCCAAACTTGCAGCCTACCATTTTTGATAATTATGAAGTTAAACTAAGTGCTTTTGATTATGCTTTCATAAGCTACAACATGAGTGTTGCAAAAAATCAAGTGATCAACAGAGTTTTACTAACTAATAATCTTGTAGTCAATACAAATGAAAATATCCAAGAGGTTAAGATTCATAATTTTAGTGTAGGAATGCCTATTCCCTATATGTTGTTTACCAAAGGTCTAGCCGAAACTATGAAAATGAATGTAAATCCTGATACCATGAATTTTTTATACGTGTATGCAGGGTATCAATACCATCAAATTCCCAAAGTAGATACAAACGGTTTTTGGATGTTTAATTTTATGTCTCAGATACTCTTGCCCAAAAAAGTAAAATTTGTTGCCAATTATAATTATGTTATTCCAAGAGGAAATTATTTTTACTTTATTGCGGTAGAGCCACTTAGGAATTCATTAGACTTTACTTTTTCGAAAAAATTCTTAAAAGATCAGTTGACAGTATCTCTTTTTGCTGATGATATTTTGAATACGAATAGAAACGCATTCAATTCCTTTGAGACACCTTTACTCATAAGCAGTAAGCAAGACACAAGGAAATTTGGTTTTAGTTTGAACTACAAAATACCAACTAAGAACAAATTGGCAAAAGAAAATCCAAGTTTATTAAACAACGAGAAAAAAGAAGAAGGTAGTTTAATCAACCAATAAATGATTTCCTAAAAAGCTGTACATAAATCGTACAGCTTTTTTTATAGCGTTTCTTTTTGAACTAAATCACTTAAATGCAGGCGCAAAGCATTGACCGAAATACAAATTTCCCAAAACGATAAAGCCAAGGAAATTAGTAAACCTAGCAAGCTAAGGCCAAATAGGTAAATACCAGCTGTTTGTTGTTGTAAAAACAAAAGTAACATAGCAAATACACTCAAAAAAAGACTTAATACTCCCGCCATTTGCATATTTCTAATTAAAGTGAGGCGCAAGTTTAGGTTTCTTATTTCCAGTAAAATCAAGTTGTTTTCTTTTTCTTTATAAGTTTTCTTTAATCCACGAACAATAGTTGCAATGGTTAAGAAACGGTTTGTGTAAGCTAGTAATATTAATGAAGTGGCACCAAAAAGGAGTGCAGGTGTTTCTATTTGTAAAATCATTTGATATTGTTTTAAATAAAAATGTAGAACAGCAAAGTTAATGGTCAATTATTTTTTGATAAAAATCAGCAATAGTTGTATTGTAAAATTACAAAAATATAAAGCCATCAGGATTTATATCATCAATTATATTAAATTTACTTTCTTAATAAAAAGATATGCCGCATACATTGAAATACAAGTTAAAAAACATATTGATTCACCAACTAAAAGATTTAGGTACTTTTCTAGGAGTTTTATATGCTGTAGTTATAGGTTCGGCTGTAATGATTTTAGAGTATTCAGTAGATTTTGGTTCCTTTTTTAATATTGATATTGTAGACACTTACACAAGGTTAATCTCTGTTACGAATGTTTTGATTTCGATACTTATAGGTATATCTCTCACTACATTTTCGGTTATTTTTGTTGTAATGCAGTTGGCTTCCTCACAGTTTTCGCCTCGTATTTTAAGGCATTTTTTAATTAGCGATTTTAAAATGCAAAAGTTTATTGGGCTTTTTGTAGGAACCATTTCACTGTGTATTTTACCGCAATTTGCTTCTGTTTTTTGCCCGAATACTCCATTTTTAGGAACACTTGCTGTAGGGACTTTATTGGCTTTTTATGGTTTGTCTTGGTCTTATCCTAACATGATTACCTATTTGAGTATCAATATGAATGTCTCAAGTATTACCAATAGAATCAAAGTAGACATGATTGAGGAAATCAATGTTCTATATCAAGAAAACTGGAAATTGGGTAAAAATATATCATATAAAAGAGCAGAAATTCATCCTGATAAATTCAAAGTATCTGTTGTGAGTCCATTTGACTCAGGGTATTTAGATAGCGTTAATTATGTTAAATTAAAGAAAGTTACAGCATACATTTTACGATCTGAAGTAGGATTTTGTTTCGAAAATACGTACCAAAAACCCATTGTTGGAGAGTTTATAATGAAGGGAACCACTACATTATTGACATTGGTTTTTGACCAAGATCTGACTTCTGTACAGGTTCAAGAATTACAAAAACAAGTTGGCGCCATTGTAAAAGATGCTTTTCAGGTGGAACAATTTAGAAGCCACACTCAAGATATTAATTTTGGCGTTCGTAAACTCGTTGATATTGCCATAAAAGCCATTTCTCCAGCCGTAAATGACCCTACTACTTGCCTCAATTGCATTGACCAAATAGGAGAAATTGCCAAAGAATTAGCCATTAAAGAATTTCCATCAACGGATGCTAAATCACTAAAATCCGAGCACATTCAAGTAAATGAATTCAATTTTGAAGAGTTTGTAGATTTTTGTTATGATCAAATCTTTCAGTGGGGCAAGGAAGATCCTACGGTTATCAAACGAATGATTCGATCCATTAGAATCATACTTCCCTTAGTTGAGAATCCTTTTCATCTCAAGGTGTTGATTCAACAGGTTGAGGATATGGAATTAGCTGATATTTATAATATGACCAATCATGCAAATGGTACTTTGAAAATTTCGAAAGAAAAACTGGTTACCATAGAAAATGAGCTGCTACAGTTCAGAAAAAAAGCAAAGCAGCAAATTTTGAGATTACAGCAAAAAGGAATTTTGTCCTTTTATGAAGCTAATCGTGTCTCGGTTAATGAAGCAATTTGCTCTATGCAGTTTGATGCTATTGCTTATTTAAACGCCTATAAGCAATAAGGCTGTTTTTATTTTGTGTCTTATACTTCTTTGTAATTGTCAGGACACGATTAATTTTTCTAAATAAAATGCAACCATAATTTCTATTTGGGCTCTTTTTTTGTTGCTTATTTTAAAGTTTCTTCACCTTTTTATTGATTTTTTTACACTCTTATTTTAATTTTTTTTTATTCCTATTTTCTAAAATAATTTATTCTTGGCCGAGAATCAATTTCTTATGGGGTTTATGAACGCTCCAAATACTACTCATTAAATTTTCTTATATATGTCATTATAAATATAAATAAAAATTTATAATACAACCATGATACATTTGCAGCACTAAATAAATGTGTTTGTATGAGAACTAAATTTAAAATTAACGGAAGTCTACTTGTTGCAGCGTTCTGGTTACTAACAGGTTTTGTGTTGAACCTCGTTGTACCTCAAAATTTACTTTTTACTTTGATTTTAGGTTTAGGAATCGTGTACAGCGTTTACATTTTATCAAAACAAAATAATTTAAAATAATCATGAAAAAAGAGTATCAATTTAAATTAGTTGAAGGGCAGTTTGAACCTACAGAAGCCGGGAAAGTATTGTTTTCATTGATCAATAGTAAAATCAATTACCACAATTTAGAACAATTTAGTAATGAAATTAGGTTTAACCAAGACCATTTGCATTCTAAAAGGAGGAAAGAAACATTACAAGAAGCTTCTGATTATATTAAAGAATTGATTAAAGAGGCCGATGCAAATAATATGGAATTACATGTAAACGGTGTAATCCAAATGGAAATGCGACCAAAATCCAATGAATACAAAAATGTTTAATGGAAGGTCGTTATTAATTGCCACAAAACATCAAAAAGAAAAGGTAATAGCACCTATTCTTGAAAACGGAATAGGGGTTACGTGTTTTGTACCTTCAAATTTTGATACGGATGTTTTTGGCACATTTTCTGGAGAAATTAAGCGAAAGGAATCGGCAGTGGCAACTGTTCGGGAAAAATGTCTAGCAGCAATGAATGCCTTTGATTGTGATTTAGGTCTTGCTAGTGAAGGATCTTTTGGTCCTCATCCGTCTTTGTTTTTTGCGCAAGCAGATGAAGAATTCCTCATTTTCATCGATAAAAAAAATGATCTAGAAATCATTGTTAGAGAACTTAGTTTAGATACTAATTTTTACGGTGAGACCATTACGAGTTATGAGGCATTGAAAATGTTTGCTCAAAAAATTCATTTTCCATCGCATGCAATTATTTTACGAAGTAGTGCAACTGATGATAAAGCAGTCATTAAGGGTATAACCAATGAAGATTGTTTAAAAAAATATTACAACCATATCATGGAGATACACGGTACTGTGTATGCCGAAACGGATATGCGAGCGCATTACAATCCCACTCGAATGCATGTTATTGAAACGGCTGCTCATAAACTGTTGCAGTCCATTCAATCTTTATGTCCTGAATGCATGACTCCTGGATTTGTGGTGACCAGCGCTAAACCAGGTTTGCCATGTTCTTGGTGTGCAAATCCTACTCGGTCTACCTTAAGCCACATATATTGTTGTAAAAAATGCCAGTACACACATGAAATTAATTTTCCGTATCAAAAAATGACCGAAGAACCTACTTTTTGTGATTACTGTAACCCCTAAATTATGAGTATAATTAACAATTCCATTCAAAAAGCTGTTGCGTTATTAAATCAAGATGAAGTAATAGCGATTCCTACTGAAACGGTATACGGATTAGCAGGAAATATTTTTAGTCCAAAAGCAATAGCATCTATTTTCAGTATAAAAGAAAGACCTTCCTTTAACCCGCTTATTGTTCATATAAAATCAGTTGAAAGTTTACCATCTATAGCTAGAGAGATTCCCGAAAAAGCAATGCTACTAGCAAATGCTTTTTGGCCTGGACCACTAACTATGGTGTTAAAAAAGCAACCTCAAATTCCAGATTCGGTTACAGCTGGTAAAGACACTGTTGCAATACGAGTGCCTAATCATAAGGTTACTTTATCACTTTTAGAGCAACTGGATTTTCCATTGGCAGCACCCAGCGCAAATCCTTTTGGATCTATAAGTCCTACTCAAGCGGTTCATGTTGCGCATTATTTTGAAAATAAATTACCTATGATTTTAGAAGGAGGTAGTTGTGAAAGAGGAATTGAATCTACAATTATAGGGTTTGAAGATGGTGAACCCGTTCTGTATCGTTTGGGATCACTAGCAATAGAGGACTTAGAAGCCATCATTGGTCCACTTAAAACAATAGCGCATGACGAAAAAGCACCGCCTGCGCCAGGAATGTTGTCACGTCATTACGCACCTAATACTACCACGTACCTTACAGATACGATAAGTGCAGATGTAGCCAAATTTGCAAATCAAAGAGTGGGAGTCTTGACTTTTAAACAAGAGATACAAGATCCATCAATTTGTGCCCAAGAAGTTTTGTCAATTTCGGGTTCAATGTTAGAGGCAGCTTCAGGATTATATGCTGCACTGCATAGATTGGATGAAAAAAATCTAGATGCTATTCTAGCAGAGCGTTGCCCAGATAGCGGACTTGGGAAAGCCATTAACGACAGATTACAACGAGCTACCAAAAAGTAATTTTTATAACACTAACAAACAATTATATCAATTCAATTGTATGACATTCATGCAATTGTCAAAAAACTAACTTATGAATTTAAATTTATTAATAGATAATTTAACAAATCCAGCATTACTCTTTTTTGTTTTAGGAATTATTGCTGTTTTAGTCAAAAGTGATTTGCAAATCCCTGAGGGAAGTTCTAAGTTTATTTCTTTATACCTTTTATTTGCCATTGGATTTAAAGGCGGTCAAGAGCTAGCACACAGCCATTTTACACTTGATATAGTATGGTCCATATTTTTTGGTGTCTCAATTGCTCTGATCATTCCATTGTATTCTTTTTTTATTTTAAAGAAAAAATATAGCATTGAAAACGCGGGAGCCATTGCTGCCACTTATGGATCTGTAAGTGCAGTAACATTTGTAACCGCGGTTTCGTTTTTAGAATTGCAGAATTTCACTTTCAGTGGTCATATGGTTGCTGTTATGGCATTGATGGAAGCTCCGGCTATCATTGTTGGTGTCATCTTAATTAGATTGTTTAGTGCCGAGAACGTTTTAAAAACTAAGATGTCAACAATTATTACCCATTCTTTTACAAACGGAAGCGTGTTGTTAATTTTAGGGAGTTTGTTCATCGGTTTTTTGGCGAGTGAGCAACAAGCTTTAGGTATTAAACCCTTTACCACCGATATTTTCAAAGGATTTTTAGCGTTGTTTCTGCTTGATATGGGAATTGTAAGTGGCCGTAAATTGGGCGATTTCTTTAAAAGTGGCTGGTTTAGTTTTGCATTTGCCGTAGTAATTCCTTTAATCAATGGAAGTGTTGTTGCCTATTTGAGTCATTTTGTAACAGAGGATATCGGGAACCGTTTCATCTTTTCTGTCTTAGCGGCAAGCGCGTCGTACATTGCGGTTCCAGCGGCTATGAAAATTGCGGTTCCTAAAGCAAATCCTGGAATCTTTTTGCCAATGGCGCTAGCAGTAACATTCCCTTTTAATATTACCTTTGGGATGCCAATATATTTTGCCATTATTAATTGTTAATTTCGGTCCCAATTATTGAGTAAAAAAAAGAGGTAGCTTTTTGAGGAGGGCACTGAAAAAGTCCCTATTTTCAAAAATCATTAAAAAAAGTGATTAAATAAGGCTTTGATTTTATTTAATCGTCTTTTTTTAGTCAAATTTAATCTTCTTAGATTACAAGGGGTTTGTAATAACTAAAAGGAGCGAAACCATTGTGTTTTCGCTCCTTTTTAGTTATTTTCATTTTCCTTATTCGAGGGACTTTTTCAGTGCCCTCCTTTTTGAGCTACCTCTTTTTTTGATGAAAATTAATCTTTCAAGAATAGAATAATTATTTAATCGTTTTCAGCATTTCTTCAACAGCTCTTTCTAAT
Organism: Flavobacterium sp. I-STPP5a; assembly: GCF_009764685.1. GTDB lineage: Bacteria > Bacteroidota > Bacteroidia > Flavobacteriales > Flavobacteriaceae > Flavobacterium. The sequence goes on from NZ_VHLM01000021.1 coordinate 20,555, forward strand.
TGTTTGTCTTGTCCGTTCAAATAATCTTCGTATTTCATAGCAACGGGAATATCTGGATTTACTTGCAAGTTTTCAGTAGGTCTGTTTTCTTTTCCGATAGTAGCTACCATTGGAATTCCGAAAACTAAAGAAGGATCAATTTGAGTTTCCCACCAAACTGCGGTTCCTGTTCCTGGTACTCCCATTCCAATTAACTTCCCGATTCCGTTTTGTTTGTACACGTATGGGAAAATGAAAGCGTCTGAATAATTGCCTTCGCCCATTAATACACAGCTTGGTTTGGTCCATCTCCCTAATGGTTCCGCATCTTTCAAGCGGTTGCCTTGCGGTGCAAATTCAAGGTAGCGTTTGCCACTCAATAACGTATTTAAATCGTCGTGTAACCAGCCACCACCATTAAAACGAGTGTCTACAATCAAAGCTTCTTTTTCGAAATTTTTACCCATCACTTGGTCAAATACTTCTCTAAAACTGCCGTCATTCATACCTTGTACGTGAACGTAGCCTACTTTACCATTACTCAATTTTTCAGTAATTTGATTCATCTTGCGAATCCAACGGTTGTACATTAAACCCGATTCTTCACCAAATGAAATCGGTTTTACACTTTCTTGAAACGCAACACCATTAGCATCTACACCTGAAATTAGGATTAGTTTACCTGTTCTTCTGTTCAAAAATTTAGCCCAATCTGTTGTTGCAGTAATTGGTTCGTTGTCAATTTTATTGATAGTGGCACCTGCTTTTAGCTTTGAGCCTGTTTTATCAAAAGGTCCGCCTACAATAACCTCTGTTATTTTTAAACCATCTGCGGCGTTTTTTTCATCGTATAGTAATCCCAAACAAGCCGTTACATCCATATTAGGGAAACTAGCACTGTAACGTCCACCTGTGTGCGAGGCGTTAAGTTCTCCTAAAATTTCGCTCAATAATTCTTGAAAATCATAGTTGTTATTGATGTGTGGTAAAAATTTAGCATAGGTGTCTTTGTACATTTTCCAATCTACACCATGTAATTTTGGATCGTAAAATTTCTTAGCGGTTTGTCTCCACATGTGATTGAAAATGTAGTTACGTTCTTGCTCTGTATTTAAAACCATCTCAGCCGATACGGGGATTCCAGTAATTTTTCCGCTTTCTGTATCAATTTTCGATAAGCCTCCTTCGTTTCTAACAAACAATGTTTTGTTGTCTTTGCTCAAAAATAAAGTACTTGGAGATGATCCTAGTTTAGCTAAAATTTTAGTTTCTTTTGTTTTGGTATCGGTTACCCAAAGGTCGAATCCTTTTTCAAAAGAAGCTAAATAAAACAATTTACTTCCGTCATCATTAAATACAAAATCAGCAATAGATGAACTGTTGATGGTTACACGAACTTTTCTAGTTTCAAGATCAATCAAATCCGGATTCCAAACTACAACTTCCTCTTTTTTAGGAGTGTCTTTTTTGTTTTTATCAGTGCTAGCAGCTGTTTTTTTGTCTTCGGCTTCTTTCTCTTTGTCTTTTATTTCTTTTGCAAGAGCCGCTTCTTCTTTGGACAATTTGAAATTTTCAAAGTCTTTTTTATCGAAAAATACGGCGTATACATCAAGTTCTCTGCTGCCTTGGTTTGCCAATGATTTGCGACCTTCTTTGCTGCTCAGCCAGGCTAATGCTTTGCCTTTTATTTGTTGTTTGGCTGCATCTTCACCAAAACCACTCATAATTGGGTATTTTGTTTCGGAGCCATCGGCTTTGATCATCGCGGTATGCGTAGCATTAAAATTACCCATGCTATCATCTACGAAAAGCCATTTACTATCATCGCTCCAGTTGTAACCAAAATCGCCATCAGAATAACTGTGGTTTCTACCTTCTGGTAAAATGGTTCTTGTGGTTTCGTTGGCTAAATTGTACACACGAACAATATTGCGATCTTCAATAAAAGCAATTTCTTTTCCGTCTGGGCTAAATTTAGGTAAGAACTCCTCTTTATCAGAAGGAATTAATTTTTCTTCCTTGATTAAAGTAGCAGCGTAAAAATAAGCTTCTTCTTTTCGTTCCACTTTTGCCGTAAATAAATCCCAACTGTCACCACGTTCTGAGGCGTAAATAAGGGTTTTACTGTCTGGTGACCATTGCACGTGGCGCTCTTGTTCTGGTGTGTTGGTAATTCTTTTGGTACTTCCACCGTCGGCATTGGTCACAAAAATTTCACCTCTAGAAACAATTGCAATTTCTTTTCCGTTCGGGCTTGGCACAAACTCTGAAATAGAACCTGCAATAGGTACGTTTTTCTCGACATTGCCTTTACCATCATTTTGGATCGTGATTTTTACTTTTTGTGGACTTTGACCTTCTTTCAAAGTATAAATTTCTCCGTCTTGCGAAAAGCACAAAGTATTGTCTTGTGCAACACTTAAATGGCGTACCGGATTGTTTTTGAAAGTAGTTATGGCAGTTGCTGTTTTAGCAGATAGGTTTTGCTTAAAAATATTTTGATTGCTGCCGTCAGCTTCGCTCAAAAAGAAAATATGTTGATTGTCGTTGCTGTACAGCGGCTCGCGGTCTTCACCTTCGTAAGTGCTTAGCTGCGTATATGTTTTTTTGTTGACATCAAATACCCAAATATCACGGGTTACACTGCTGGTATGGTGTTTGCGTAAGGCATCTTCATATCCTTTGCGGTCTTGAAAAATAATTTGGTTTCCTGCTGCGTTGTAGCGAGCATATTCTATTCCGCCCTCAGTAACCAATACTGGTTTTCCGCCAGTTGCTGCAACTGTGTAAAGGTTTTGAAATAAGCGAGGCGAATAAAAATGGATGTTGTTGTTACTCGTTTGACGGCTAGATCCAAATAAAACCTTTTTACTATCAGGTGAAAAATCATATGGATAATCAGCCGCTGAGTTAAAGGTTAATCGGGTAGGAGTTCCTCCAGTTACGGGTAGCGTAAATACATCAAAATTACCGTAACGGTCACTAGCAAAAGCAATTTGCTTTCCGTCTTTGCTCCACACAGGCATCATGTCATGTCCTTCATGAATGGTAATAGGAACTGCAGTGCCACCTTGGGCATTAACTACATAAATATCGCCTTTGTAGCCAAAAGCAATGTTTTTTCCATCAGGAGAGAGCGCAGGATGGCGCAGCCAGAGGGCATCTTGTGCAAATGATACTGAGCTTGCTACTAACAATAAGCCACAGTATAATGAAGATTTTAAGTTCATAGTTTATTAGAATTTAGTTCTTCATTTAGTAGCTAAAAAACCTGTTTTGTTACAGGTTTGCTTTGTTTTTTTGAGATTTTAGAAAACAGAAAAAGAGAAGACTTTATTTAGTTGGGCTCTCCTTCACTTGCCAGCGTTGTAAAGACCGATAGTCGCACAACTACCGCGATGTAAGATGATAATAAATTATTATGAATTTAATGTTTTACTTTTTTTCTAACTAATTTGCAGGTAGATTGATTCAGAAAAATAAAGTAGTCTTCTGTAGAATCTTTTAGCTGTTTTTTATTTTTTTCTTGCTTTGATGACACTAATCACAAGAGAACCTCATTAAAATCTATATCTAAAATTGTTGGGTCATTATTTCTAAATTATTCATTCTACTGTTAAGATAGACAGTATTGGCCTTTGCGGTTCTTTTGTAAGCTAGGTGTTTCATAGCGTTTTTACTCACTTTTTACTCTAGTAGAATGTAACATATCAAACTTCCAGCCTTTATCGGTTAAAATGGCCGTGGCACTTTCCAGCCAATGTGCTTTTCTAATAATTTTATCATCAACAGAAATGGTTGCATAGTTGTGGTAAGCCACCCAAGCCGTTTTGTTGGAAACTTTGATGTCTATAATTTCAATAGTATTTACTCTTTTTGGCATGGGTAAATTGAGTTTGGCTGTATTCAAATACTTTGTAATGGTATCGTTATTCCATACTTCTCCGTGTTCCAACAGCAAGAAATCTTTGGTGTAATATTTCTCAATGTTTTTAGCTTCTAATTTGGACCAGATTTCATCAAACGATTCGAGTACTAAATTTTGAATCTGTTTTTTGTGGGTTTCATTTGAAACTTGACCGAATGCTATTGAATTAAAAAACAGCATCAAAAGTATGGTGTTAAGTGTTTTCATTTTTGTTGGAATTAATTAAATTTTACTACGGAATTTAGAACTACATTAAGCTATTTTTTGATTGCTTCGATCTATAAAATTTGCCTCATTTCAAACACTACGACTTTTTTTATAAGCTAAGTAAGTTAGCTATTTTTTTATTTTGATGTCCAATCCAAACATTAAGTATCCAAGAACAAAACCTTTATTACCAATTTGTAAATTTAGCGGCTTTATTTCATACGAAAACCTACTTCCGGGTGAGTTTATTCTAATTCCAATTCCAGCAGTTCCACCAAAATAGAGCTGGTTGAAATATCTTGAATTTCTTATGTTATTTTCGCCACCAGTTCCAAATAAACCTCTTGAATAGTTTAAAAATCCTCCTGTTGTTATTAATAAAGAAACTGATTTGTATTTAATCAAATCATAATTCACATTCATCCCAAGTGAAGTTATTCTAAAATATTGTTGCCGAGTATCTGTTATTCCGTTTGAATTAAAACCTCCATATAATAAATTAGGATTAATTCTGAATTTTTCTTTTTTTCCAAAACTTTTTTGATAACCTATTGAATAAACAAAACCTAATCCACTTTCTTCGATTCCTTCATTTACTCCTATGCCAATTCCAGTTTTAATTGAGCTTCTTGTAAATTGATTTTCTTGCGCATTAATTTTTAAGGAAAATAGGACTATTAAAACTAGTAATTTCATCTTTTGTACTATCATTTTTCGTTCTCTTTTTTTAAAGTTACGGTCGACTTGTGTTTATATTCACTACAAAATTTTGACTATACACTTATAGTTGTGTCGATTTTTACTGTTAAATTGCGTAGTGTATTAAATGTATAAATAATATTTTTATTACAAATATCCAAAAATGGCTTTTAATTTTTTTTGCATTAAATATGTTCTTTATCAAGAACGATTTCTATACCAGAAATCAACAAAATACTTTCTATCTATCCCTTTTCTAACATTCATGAAAGCTTCATACCAAGGCGTTACTTCGTCGTTTTTGTCTTTTGTATAATGCTTACTAATTTAATAAGCTTTGTAGTAGCAGAAATAATTTTATGCATTGAAGTGTAATTTAATGGATGTAGTATTAGTAACGATTTTTGCAATAAGTGACAGTATGACTACAATTTCAAAAAACACAAGCGTATAAAACACAATTATTCTCCATATAAAACCTAACATGGAATACTTTTTATAGGCTGCGTTAAAATAGACCCAAAAAGGAAACAAAACAATCAAGAAGAAATAAATGATTGTTAAAATACCTAAAAAGGATTTAATTTCCTCAAATACTCTCAAAAGTGAAAACAAGTTGACAAATAAACACAAAACCAATATTCCCAACAAATTTATTCCTGCAATGATGAAATGTTCCGCTAGGTTGATTTTTAATCTTTTGAAAATCAGAAAAGCATTTATCGCAAATAACGGGACTAATCCAAATAGAATTAATTTTACATTATTCGATAAGAAGTTCATTAATTGTATTCCTTCATTTGTATTTTTAGAAACTGATGGCAGATTCAGGTCATGATAATAATGCACCGTTAGAATATTCAAAGCGATTATTATCAAAGTGAGTGCAAAAACATTGTAGTAGTTTACTCTTTTGCCATTAATGTAATCCAAAGCTGCTTGCCCAGGTCTTGTAAATGTTTCTTTTAAAGTAAATAAGATTCCTTTTTCTAAATGGAACACACCGTGTATAATATCGTGGGCAAAAAAATGCTTTAAGGTTATGGCGTGTGTATTGCTTTTTTGACCGCAATTCTGACAATAATTACCAGAAACATCTTGTTCACAGTTTAGGCATTGTTTGTTCTCCATAGGTTACTATTTTGCTTTTTAGAATAGGTTATATTTTGTAAGTAAAAGTAATAATTTATTGTCTCTAAATAAAAAAGCTTTCAAGAATATTACCTGAAAGCTTTATTGAAATTATTTCGTGTAGTCTTGAAATAGCGATACATAAAAAGTACTGTTATAGAAAATCATCAACAAAGAGTCCGCTCTACGAAGTCTTCTTTTTTAGAAAAAATAATATTTGAATTGGGTGCTATGCGAATGTCTTTTATTTCGCTTGCTCTGCAGCTCAAGATTTAAAGAACGTTTTTTTTAAACACTTCGATCAGCTAGGGGACATTCGCTAGTAGCCTACAGTTTTAAGAATATTTTTTTAATAACACTTCGAGCAGCGGGGTTACATTCGTGCAGCAGCCCAGATGTCTAAGAACGTTTTTTAGAACACTTCGAGCAGCTGGTCATTCATTTTCGATTTGTATTTTTTACTTTCACTTTTTTTTTCGAATTATAATTCTGATAATTTTTTTACGTTTCCGTTGGTAAAATCTAACTTTTACGTTTCGGACGTAAAACTCACGGCTGCGCAAATTTTTTAAGAACACTTCGAGTAACTGGGGACATTCGCACAGCAGCCTGCAGTTTAAGAACGTTTTTTTAAATACTTCGAGCAGCTGGGGACATTCGAACAGCAGCCTAAAATTTTAAGAACGTTTTTTTTAAATACTTCGAGCAGCTGGGTTATCGTTAGTGCTTTTTATTTGGTTAATTAAAATATTTAAGTCCTATTGTGTTTAAGATATTGTTAGTTATTTGCTTTGCCAATAAATACAAAAAAGCAATAATAATTACTCGCATAATTAATTGATATTTTTTCAAACCAAAAACTGAAAAATATTGATAGTAAAAAAATATAACATACAAAAATGTTAGAGCTACAACAAAATAGTTTACACCTAAAAGAAAATCTTTGTTAGTGGTAAAAATCATAGAACAGAATAGTATAAAACTAATTATTAATGTTCCGCATGACATATATAAGTTGAGGACTAGGTTTTCCGTATAATTTTGTTTACTTTTTTTAAAAAACAAATAACTTGTAAAAGATATAAATGGTATGTGAAGAAATATTGTAAATTTTGAATACTCTTTTAATACTTTTAAAAGACCTTCTACTGTTTTTTTATCATCATATAATTCTGAAGCATTTATTTTTGTCCATTTTTTAATAAAATAGCCTATTGTCATTAAAAGAATAGTTGTTGCAAAATAGTTGAAGTGCTTTATTCTTTTTCCTTGCACATATTCTCTAATACTGTGTCCTGGTCTGATAAATAGTTCTTTTATCGTATAAAAAAAGCCTTTGTCAAAATGAAATATTCCGTGAATAAAATCGTGTTGAAAAACGTGCGATAAAGAAAATCTATGAGTTGATGTTGCTTGGCTACAACTACTACAAAACTTGTCTATAATTTCTTTATTGCAATTTAAGCAGTTGTTTGTCATTGGTCAGTTGTAATATTTTGTCAATATATGCTTTCTTTTTTACTATTGCGTCTGCGATGGTATTACTCGCTCTGCAGCTCAAGATTTAAAGGTCGTTTATTTTAAATAATTCGATCAGCTTGGGTGCGAAGTCAGAGACATTCGAACAGCAGCCTAAAATTTTAAGAACGTTTTTTTTAAATACTTTGAGCAGCTGTGTGTTTTTTTATTAGTGTAATTTGTATTCTTTAGTAATTATTTCTCTAACCTCTTTTCCTTTTTCATTTAATGTAATCAAGCGTTTGTGTAAACTTACTAGGTTAATCCTCCAAAAAAACCTACTTGAGTAAGCTTCATTTAATAAATTTTTCCCGCTTTCAGTGATAGGAATAGCCGCAGAATTTTCGTTTTGGAGTTTTATTAAATCAAAAAACTGACCATATAAAGTATTGTTTGAAGCAATCGTATTCATATTAGTTTGTGTAATATACAGTAATCTTACAGCTTGGTCATATTCCATAATTTTATCAGAAACTTTTTTGTTTCTAATAATTCTTAAAGAACCACTACTTTTTAGTTGTTGAATTGTTCGATCATTCTGAACAAAATCGGGAAATCCAAGAGTGGATAACCATAATTTATTAGCCTTATTTGAATTTTCTTGGATGTTTTTTGAAGTTATTTCTTTTAATAAACTATTTATTAAAGTTATTCTATTTCTTAAATCGATTTGTAAATTTTCAGTCTGCTTAACATCAGCAGAAATATCTTCAACGATAGAATGAATATACTCCTCCTCTCTATGATTTTCTATCATAACTTCAAGTCTCCATTCTGCGAGAAATCCGCAAAAAACAGCAAAAAATAACATTAAAAATTCTCGGATATAAGATTTCCAAGTTTTTTTTCCTTCATGATGTCCATGGTGATGTACTTCCATATAGTATTATACTTTAAATAAGTTTTTTAAATTAAAATTTTGTTTTGAAAACGTTCTGTCAATAAGAATTGTTGGTTAAACATCTTTTTCAAAATACAAAAAAATATAAATTGCTAATCCAAAATTTGTTGAATTTGTGGTAGTCAATTTGTATCCATTTTTAGAATATTCATTAAGTTTTTCTTGAATTTCTTGTTTGGATTTTTTTGCAATGTGATTTTTATCAAAAGAAAATTTTGAATAATAAATTAAGGTTTCTACTTTATAGTCTTTCATTTTTTTGTGATTCTAGTTTTTTAAAATTATTTCCAACTCGTAAATAAGCGCAATAATACCTCCCAAAACCACCCAATCTAGCGGGATTGCAGTAGTTTCATTTTGTCTTGTTCTTTTTTCAAATATACTAAAATACTCTTACAAAATGGATTTTCTAAAAACGAGTTTTTTAGAAATTTTATGATAAAACTAACGTTGATAACAGCGAAAATTCTTCGCGGCGGTTTGTTGTCTATTGTAGTTGGTGCGAAGTCAGAGACATTCGCACAGCAGCCTCGAATTATATGAACGTTTTTTTTAAACACTTCGATCAGCTGGGAGCCGTCTAATCGATTAGCAGATGGCTTTTTTATTTATTCCGCTAATCGGTTTTCAATATTCATTCTTTCGTGTAAAATTCTAACGACTTCAATTTCATTTGCTTTGTCTTTTTTAAAGAAAATTAAATGTGATTTTACTTTTGAGTAGCTATATGATTTTCTAATTTTCCCACAGTCACGAGCCATATCTAAATTATCGACGATATATTCAATTTCGTCAATGATTAAGTTATAATATCGATCTGCTTGTTCAACAGACCAATTTTCGGCCGTATAAATCCAAATGTTATTAATGTCTTCTAATGCCTTTTCACTAATTATATACTCTGGCATTATTTTTGAAAATTAGCTTTGAGCATTTCGAGATTTTTATTGCGATCAAAATCTCTGATTTTACTACTCTTTTCACCAATTTTTAGTTCATTGATTAGAGATTTTGTTTTAATTTCTTCTTGCTCAAAAGCTCTTAAAGCAGTTCTAACAACTTCACTTACTGAACTATATTTTCCTGTAGAAATTTGTTCATTGATAAAGTTTTCAAAATAGTCTCCTAATAATATTGATGTATTTCGTGCCATAATTTTTATTTTATCAAAGATACCAATAATTGGTATTAAATTGAATTTTTTTCGATTTTTGCGCAAAAGTTACTGCTAACTAGCTGCTACGCCAATGTCCTTGACTTCGCATCCCAATTTTAGCTTATAGCCACTCACATTCGCACAGCAGCCTACAGTTTGTAAGAACTTTTTTCAAACACTTCGAGCAGCTGGGACATTCGCACAGCAGTCTGCAGTTTGTAAGAACGTTTTTTTTAAACACTTCGATCAGCTGGGAGCCGTCTAATCGATTAGCAGATGGCTTTTTTATTTATTCCGCTAATCGGTTTTCAATATTCATTCTTTCGTGTAAAATTCTAACGACTTCAATTTCATTTGCTTTGTCTTTTTTAAAGAAAATTAAATGTGATTTTACTTTTGAGTAGCTATATGATTTTCTAATTTTCCCACAGTCACGAGCCATATCTAAATTATCGACGATATATTCAATTTCGTCAATGATTAAGTTATAATATCGATCTGCTTGTTCAACAGACCAATTTTCGGCCGTATAAATCCAAATGTTATTAATGTCTTCTAATGCCTTTTCACTAATTATATACGCTGGCATTATTTTTGAAAATTAGCTTTGAGCATTTCAAGATTTTTATTGCGATCAAAATCTCTGATTTTCCTACTCTTTTCACCAATTTTTAGTTCATTGATTAGAGATTTTGTTTTAATTTCTTCTTGCTCAAAAACTCTTAAAGCAGTTCTAACAACTTCACTTACTGAACTATATTTTCCTGTAGAAATTTGTTCGTTGATAAAGTTTTCAAAATAGTCTCCTAATAATATTGATGTATTTCGTGCCATAATTTTTATTTTATCAAAGATACCAATAATTGGTATTAATTTCAATTTTTTTCGATTTTTGCGCAAAAGTTACTGCTAATGTTCTCGCGCTACAGCGGGGGTGTCATCAGGACTGAGTGCTGTGCGAATGTCTCTGACTTCGCACCCATTCCTATATGTCGTTTTAATTTATCAAACTCAATATTCATTGTATTTGGTAAAATTATTCAAATTCAGAACATCAATAATGGGAGTGTCTGCTTTTTCTATTTTCAATAATCCTGAATCGGAAACATAATTACTGGCACTGGAATAAACATAATGAGAAGCTTTCTCGACAATACCAGCCCTAACGGGATTCAGGTGAATATAATCTAGCTTTATCCACATAAATTTGTTGCTATACACTTCTTCTGGATGATTGCCATATTGCCAAAACTGATAATTTTTGTTTCTGGAATGACTTTCGGTTTCCAATTTAAAGCGTTCCAACATCCAATCTCTTCTGCTTTCAGGGCTATTTTGAATTTTTTCTAAAATTGATTTGGCTGTAAATTTTTTGAAATCTCTAATTAAGTCAGATAGTGTTGCTTCTTGTGATTGTATTATCATGTGGATATGATTACTCATTATAACATATCCGTACAAAATCATTCCTTTATTTTGGATGCAATAATCTAAACTTTCAATTATTACATCTTTATAAGTTTGTCTTGTAAAAACATCAATCCAATCTACAACAGTGATAGTTATAAAATGCGGTAAAGTTTGGTCTCTAATTTTATATCCTTCTGACATTGCTTTTTATCAAATGTAATTATTTATCGTGTAATTAAAAACTGGGGTTTGTTGCCTATTGGAGTGGGTGCGAAGTCAGAGACATTCGCACAGCAGCCCAAAATTTTAAGAACGTTTTTTTTTTAAATACTTCGAGCAGCTGGGGAATTTCGTAAGCTCCCTTATTATCAGCTGTTTTACCGTTGGTGATATTGATATATGCAGGCAAATTACCATCAAAACCAAGCAGTGTATGCATTTTAACAGCTCCTTTGGCTCTCTTGTATTTTGCCCAATCAAACAAACTTAAGCATAAACTGATGGTAGTTGAGTCTAATAAAAAAATCTTTGATTTTATTCTGAATTTCACTTGTTTAAATCTAGGATGCTGTCCTAAACTTTGTAGCAATTCAAAATAATATTCTTTAAAGAGCTCATGTGAACGATTTTTATTTTGATAACTAATTGAAGATTTTGAGGGAGCTTTGTTGATTCCAAGATGATTTAAGTTCCCTGTAGCCGAACGAAGCCCGTTGCTTATATCTCGAACAGATTGACTCTTGGCGAACTGGCAGAAAAGCATTGAAATTAAATGATTCCAACTACTGAATCCTTTATTGTGTTTGTCGGCTTGTTTCTTAGCAACAATTTTACTGAATTTTGAACGGTCTAATTTTGAAATTATTTGAGAAAACAAAGTTATATTTGACATAGAAGAGGGCTTTTTTGTTGTGCAACTCAAAGTTAATTTGAGATACAAAAATTACCCTCTTTTTTTGAACTTTTTTTAAACGTTTAGGACGCTATTGATTCAAAACATAATGTAAGATGGGAAGCGATGAGAAATTTAATAAATTTGAATTTTGAAGAAGGAATTAAAATGCTTAAAACATTAGAAAATGACCCTCACCCAGAAATAAAAAAAGCAGTTATAGATACTTTTAAATTAATAGAAAATCAATCAAACTAAAATATATGGCATTATCATATGACCTAACAACAACAGAAGAAATTTCTTTTAAAGAATTTCTAGAAATTGTAACTAAAACTGTTAAAAAAGAAGATGTTTCATCTTTAATAGATTGCGTGGAACCACTTCAAAAACTATCTAATAATAGAACTTTTCTTTCAGAATATGTGAATAATGAATTAAATAATTATGTAGAGTTTCAAAATAACAATGGTTATTCTGCACAAACTTTAATGTTACATAATAGTCCTTTCTTTTACGTTAGAGCAAATGCTTGGGAAAAATTAGCAAGTAATAATAAAGAAATAAAGGAACAAGAAGACTTATTTTTCTTTTTAAGAGCTCACGATCATAACTTTTCATTTCTAACAGTTGGTTATTTAAATGATGGTTATACTACTGAAATATGGGAGTATGACAATGATGAGATAATAGGTTATCCAAATGAACAAGTAAAATTAAAATTTTTAGAAAAAACAACTTTGCCACAAGGTAAAGCTATGATTTATCGTGAATCCAAAGATATACACGCACAGTATCCGCCAAATGAGTATTCTATTTCTTTGAATATTATTTTAAACTCATTTAACACATTAAGAAAAGAGCAATATTATTTTGATTTAAAAAATAAAAAAATTGCTGGATTAGTTCCATCTGGAGGCACAGGAAAACATTTAATACTTGAATTAGCAAAACAATATAACACTCCTGATACGTTTCCTATAATTGAAAACATTGCAATTAATCACGAAATCCCTTATGTGAGAGCAAAAGCATATGAAACTTTATCAATATTATCTGGAAATGACAAAAAATATTGGCAACAAGCACTTACAGACAAACACAAAATAGTTAGTGGACACGCAAAATTAATATTAGAAACTTTATGATAAAAAAATATAGTTCTTTAATTATTTTTGCCGTAATAGAAATTATTTTAGCATTAATCGCCAATATTAGTTCAGTTACAAATAACTCACTTTTAATTTCAATATTAACAGGTTTATTTTTGATAGGCTCACCAGTTATATATTATTTACTAACACGAAAAAGGCAAACAGAATTTACTTCTTGGTTTGTCTTTTACTTGGTTTTTAAAATAGCTCCATATTTGTTTTCAATGGAAAACAATTTTTTTCAAACAATATTTCAATTTAAAATCTACTTAAATATTTTATTCCTTTTCTATTTAGTATTTAAGGCAATATCATTTATTAAAAATTTCAGAAAAAATGTTACACAAAAAAAAAATGATAATATAGATGAATACACATTTATTTCAAATTCTTTACAGGAATCAGTAAAATTTAAAAAGTTAGGAAAAATGATAGCTTTTGAAGTTTGCTCTTTTTATTATTGCTTTATTAAATGGACAGAAAATAAAAATACAGACACATATTTCACGGGTTATAAAAATAGTGGTGTAAGTGCTATATACATCGGATTAATGTTTGTTTCTATTGTCGAAGCTGTTGGAGTACACATTTTGCTGATTTCGTGGAATAAAAATTTCGCAATTATTTTTCTTATACTTCATGTTTATTTGTTAATAAATTTAACAGGACATTTAAAAGCTATTTTTTTTAGAAGACATTTTATTACAAATCAAAAAATTATAATTCGTTATGGTCTTTTTGACACATTAGAAATACCAATAAACACTATCGATAAAATAACTAAATATGAAGGCGATTATGAAAAAAACAAAGAACTTGTGAAATTTGCATTGTTAGGAAAATTAGAACCTCACAATATCTTACTAGAACTTAAAAACAATATGCAAATAAACTTGCCCTTTGGAATAATAAAAAAACCAAAAAGAGTATTATTTTATATTGACAATGTAAGTGAATTTCTAAAAACAATTACAGACAAAATGGAATAAATACAAAGGCATTTTGCAAGAGTTACTACAGCGGATTTGGTAATTGGTTTAATGGGAAGTTGGTTTTGTATTTGAAAATATTTGGCGAAACCCAAAATAAGGCTTAATTTAGTACCAAACTACTTGTAACAAGAAAACGTTATGAACTAGTTTAAAAAAGAGAATTTCAGCTAAAATCAGGTTTTCAAAATCCATTTAGTTACGTAGTGTTTTGACCCCTATAAAACAAGAGTATTATTCTAAATTTCGATTATTATTTATGCGGTTAATTTTTTCATTAAAATTAGATGCTTATCCTGGTTCCATTTTTCTATTGGTGTAATGCGTCCTAAAAGGCCATGTAGCCTAGTATTATTATAGAAGATTACATATCTTTTTAATATTAGCTCAATTTCTCCAAAAGTTCTATAATCAACTCTTT
>NZ_VHLM01000026.1 GCF_009764685.1 Flavobacterium sp. I-STPP5a
TCGAGTTACTTACTTAATGACTACGATTTGCTTCCAACCCTGATGCGGATGTGAGACTAATCGTTTGAATATATTATCAAAAATAGAATCTTTGTAAATTGACCTGTTCAGTCGATAAAAATATTCATCTAAATATTTTTGGAGATGTTCCTTTTTGACGTGTGATTGAATCGTTCTTATTGCAGTTTTTACCTGATGAATAATAGTGTGCATTTCTTTGAAGTTTTTCCCAGGAACGCTTTTTTCTTGGACGATGTTATAGCTCTTTGCTATTATTTTGTAAGCTGTCCATTGGTCTGTTTTAATATTCGCATCTTTACTTATATGCTCGTCAAATAATGGTTTTATTGACTTTGCAGAATAATCATCAATAACATTTGCATAACCTCTTTTTATCTTTCCTTCATCTGTCAGCTCAACAGCACAAGCAACTTTTGCCTTTTTGCTATCGTAACTTCTACCTTGTTTTCCTGTTTCTTTTCCGCCAACTACAAATTCATCAACTTGTACATTTCCTGTCATTGGATACTGTTTTGAGGACTTCATCGCAAGTCTTACTTTTTGCATAAACAACCAAGAAGTCTTTTGAGTTATTCCATAGCGTTTTGCCGCTTGAGTTGAGGATATTGATTTGGTTGTACAAGTCATTTCAAAGGCAATACAAAATGCTTTTTGAATTCCAAATTTAACTCTATGAAAAAGAGTTCCTGCCGTTGCACTCTCTTTATATCTACATTTGGTACACTCTCTTTTATTGTGTTTTTCAAAATAAACATACTTCGTATTCTCGCAACGTTTACATCTATAGCCGTCTTTCCACTTCTCATTGGCTATAAATTCACGGCAACTTTGGTCGTCTGGGAATGTCTTTATGAACTCTAAAATATTCTCCCCCTGAAATATACTTTCCATATCCTTGTATTTACTATAAATATAAGTGTTTTTTAAGTAAGTAACTCTATAGATAAATTTAGTATGAAGATGTATTGTGATACTTTTTCTAAATTTTTATTATGAAATTTAACAGCATCACCTATGCTCCTCAAATAAAGTAGCAAAATGACTATTATGGGTAAAGTCCCTATGATCGAGAAGTGAATGTTTGGGAAAACTACGTAAAAGAGATTTTGATTCTAGCACCAAAAGCTTCAATATAAAAATAGCTATAGACTACACTTATAATCATCCTAATATCAAATTACTGCGATGAGTAATTTTGATCTTCGGCGCTTTTAAAGCCTCTTGGATGCTTATTGAAAAAATCTAGGGATTTGTTGGCGCATTTTGTTACTATTAAATCCATGTAACCAGAGATGTATCGATTTCAAAAATGGATAATGGTAATTCCTTTTTGACTGAAAAGATACAGGTTTGTCGTATATGGATATTGGGAGGATACGTCTCTCAATATCAAACTTTTTTTTAGAGCTACGTATTCGCAATACAACAAAGAGGCATCAACAACAAAAGTATTAGAAATCCCAATTATTTTGTCTTTGTAGGTACTTTAATCAAAGAAATACAGCCGTTGTAGACGATTTTGTTGATTGAACAATTACATCAAAGAGGGTATGCGGTACATCTGTATTTGTATAGTGAAGGAGCAGAACGGGAAGTTTTGGAGAAATATGTTGTATCGCATGAGGTTTGAGTACATTATCACTTTAGAAAGAAAGCAATCCAAAGCTATCATACAGAAAACCTATAAGGGCAGTCAGATTGTAGTTCTGGCCTCCGATAGTAAAGGGCAGCGCAAAAAGATTATTGAAAAGGATGGTTTGGTGTTGTGTTCCTGCTGCTAGTTCGCTTTTGTACGTGCCTTTTATATTTGATTATGAGGCCGGAGGTGGTTTTACAGGGAGTGAATGTTGAAAAAGACACGGAACAAGTCGCAATGGTTTTGAGAAACCAAAGTGTTTTATTTGTAGATTAAGCACTATTTTTTTGATAAAGTAGTTACAGTGTAGATTTATTTGAAGGAGAGATTTAGAAAATGTTGCCGTGCTGACAACGAATTAATTCCTCTTATGTGTAGGTATAGTTTGAACGATTTGAGTAGAATGGAGGGTTTTTGTAGTTAAAAAAAACACCGAGAAGCGTTGTTTTACTCGAAATTTTTTCCTTCAGCAGTAGCTAAATATCTAACGTTCCGAAAGAAATAAAAAAAAACACCCTGTTTGGGTGTTTTTCTAAATTGGAAACGAAAATTTCAAAGTACGTCAACGATATTCAACGCATTGTAAGTACCACTTTTTAA
Organism: Flavobacterium sp. I-STPP5a; assembly: GCF_009764685.1. Taxonomy (GTDB): domain Bacteria; phylum Bacteroidota; class Bacteroidia; order Flavobacteriales; family Flavobacteriaceae; genus Flavobacterium. Next base: position 2,258 of record NZ_VHLM01000026.1, read on the forward strand.
AGGATACGACACGCCGTTTACTTCCTGGAAAAATTCAATCAAAAGTAAATGCAAATGAATTCCGGTTCCAGTGGGCACTGCCTCTGGAACCATGTTAAAAGTCAGCTCAGTCGATTGAATGGGGTAACTGTTGCGCGGACTGTAGCTTTTTGTGAAATGGCCAGTAGCCAAATCGACCACAACAAATGCTGTACGCATACTAAAATGTGTGGCGGTTGTTGGTTTGTTCAATTGTTCTTCGGGAATGAAATCACTCATAGTGACCATACCAGTTGCGCATCAAGGGTGTAGCTGGCATGCAAAACCGAAGCCATTGGTGCTTGAATGTTAAAGTCAAATCCCTTAAGAAGTTGTTTTCCCTCCATGCTATTAAGACCTACTTGTACGTTGCGCTTGCCGCGTTCGGAGGTGGTATCTAAATTTTTGATGCTGTTGAGGAGTTGCAACATACGGCTCGATAATTTTGAATCTTTGGCATTGTTCAGCATTAAACCTACCGCGTCGCGAATGAGTTTACCGGCTTTTGCATTTTGACCAAATTCGCTCAGATTTTCACGGGTGCGCGCAAACGCAGGATCCGTCATAATTCTTTTCTTGTTAACACCTCCTTTGGTTCGTACCAAATGACCGTCTTTACTTTTGTAGAACGTTAGTCCGTCTAATGTTCCTTTCAATTAAATGATACCAGTTAATTTTCCCATTGTTATATATTTAGGGGTTTATAATGGTCAAAACTACAATGCTTTTAATTGGTTATCAAGAACTTGGTGCTGCGTTTAGCGGTTACTGTAACTATTGGCGTAACACGTAAAAAAGGTTGTTTTGTTGTAGAAATAGCATAAAAAATCAAAATGAGTACGTAGTAAATCAATACTAGTAAAAAAGAACATTTTACCGTTTTTGTCACTTTTTACCAATAACATCCATTTGGTTACAGTGGGCAACAATCATAATGGGGTAGAATTTATATCTAATTACGCAAACCTTAGTCGGTACATACCCCATACATAACCCGTACATAATCCATACTTGTGAGCAACTCTAAAATTATTGACTTGCTTATTTAGGATGTGTTATTCCTTGAGGTGCATAAGGTTTAAGTAGCAATTTGGGAAGACCTGTAGTTTGTGTTCTACAAAAATGTTGATGTGGCCAGCAGTAGTTGTAATTTACTCGATACTTAAAAATAATGATCTTGTAGACCCTAAGGAGATTGTATGAAATTTACGAAAACATCGTTTTTTCAAACTTTTTTATTAACAAAAAACAAGGTATAATTTGTGTTAAAGTTTATTTTTAATAGTGTTACGACTGATAAATGTGTCATTTAGTCGATGATTTATGCTTTAATGAAAATAACTTAAAGTCTGTGTTTTTTTTTGGGGTTCAACTTGTTAATAACTAGGTATATGCTAATGGAAAAGGTTTCTTAAATTTGTATTGATAATTACTTAATATAGCTCGAAAGCAAATGAATAGAATTGTATTATACCCAAGCGATATTGTCTTGCTCACCGATAAAAGTGAGAGCTATGCGCGTAAGGAAATACAAAATTTGAAGAAGGTGTTAAAGAAAGAACCGCATCAAAAAATCACTATCAAGGAGTATTGTATCTATTATGGTTTTGAGTACCAAGAAGTAGTTGCTGTTTTGTTGCGATCCAAAGTACAGCATGCTTCGTAGAGACTTATAGCTTTTGAATTCCCTCGCGGTCATTTGATAGATTCGTTGCCAAGTCCCCTTTATTGGTTATATTTACAACTTGTATTCATACGACGCCATTTTAATGTTGTATTGATTCTTTTTCAGGAGCTGGTGGTACTTCACTTAAATAAGGGTTATGAAATTGCTTATTATTACACAAGTCCCGCATGTGGTAAAAAACGGGCGCTATTATTCATACGCACCTTATATTGATGAAATTAATATTTGGGGTCAATTTGTTTCGAGAATTACTGTTGTAGCACCTTGTTCAAAAGCAGAGCCTACTACCATAGATAAAGCGTATGAACACCCGCATGTTAAGTTTACAGTTGTTCCTGCAATCAATTTATTGTCAGTTCTGTCGGTTTTCAAAGTATGGGTCATGTTAACGCTGTTGTTTTGGCGTATTGCTACAGCGATGCGTCAAGCAGATCACATTCACTTGCGTTGTCCTGGAAATATGGGATTGTTGGGAAGTATCGTTCAAATTGTTTTTCCTTCGAAACCTAAAACAGCCAAATACGCTGGCAATTGGGATCCTGATGCGAAACAACCTTGGTCGTATCGATTGCAAAAATGGATTTTGTCTAATACCTTTCTCACGCGTAACATGCAAGTGTTAGTTTACGGGGATTGGCCTGGTAGTTCTGCTAACATAAAGTCTTTTTTTACTGCCTCCTATGCTGCTGCGCAATCGGTTTCTTTGGAACCCAAGAGTCCTAAAGAGTGTATTTCTTTTATTTTTGTAGGAGCCTTGGTTAAAGGTAAAAACCCGATGTATGCCATTCAATTGCTACAAACATTAACCCGCCAAGGATTTGCAGTACAATTGAAACTGTATGGGGAGGGTCCGGAACGATCAAATTTAGAGCACTATATTGAGCAAAATGATTTGCAGGGGAGCGTGGTTTTATATGGCAATCAAAACAAAACGACTGTACAAGACGCCTACCAAAATAGTCATTTTGTAATTTTGCCATCCTATAGTGAAGGGTGGCCCAAAGCAATTGCCGAAGGGATGTTTTGGGGTTGTATTCCGCTTGCAACTGCCGTATCTTGCGTTCCAACTATGCTAGATTATGGCAAAAGAGGAGTTTTACTTACCCTGCAATTAGAGCAGGATAGTATAGAGGTTTGCGCTCTTTTAAAAGATCTTGCTAAGCAAGAAATACAACGCAAAGCCGCTGCTGATTGGTCTAGAGCGTATACGATAGAGCGTTTTGAAAACGAAATTCAATTACTGATACAACCATGAGAATCTTACAACTCATAGATACACTTGCTGCTGGTGGTGCAGAACGAATGGCAGTGAATTATGCCAATGCGCTAAATGCAAGAATCGATTTTTCGGGGATTGTATGCACGCGTCACGAAGGACCCTTGCGAGAGCATATTGAGTCTAAAACCGCTTATTTTTTTTTAAATAAAAAAAGAACCCTTGATTTTAAAGCCATTTGGGCTTTGCGCCAATATGTTGCTCAATATAATATTGATGTTATTCATGCGCATAGCACCTCCTTTTTTTTAGCTTTTATGGTAAAACTGCTACGCCCTTCTTTACAGTTGGTTTGGCACGATCATTATGGGGATAGTGAGTTTTTACAGTCAAGACCCACACTGGTGTTCCGTTGCATTTTACCCTTTTTTAGTGGGATTATTGGTGTAAACCAAAAATTAGTACGTTGGGCTGAAGCAAAAGGGTTTAGTAAACACGTTGTTTATTTAGAAAATTTTTCTGCACCCGAAAAGATGGTGCAAAGCACAACTAAGTTGGAGGGAGAAGAGGGGAAACGAATTGTATCCTTAGCCAATTTGCGGCTTCAAAAAAATCATGCCTTACTTTTACAAGTTGCTGTTTTAGTTCAGAACTCCCATCCGGATTGGACCTTTCATCTTGTAGGTAAAGATTTTAATGATGCTTATTCTTATGCTTTAAAGAAAGATATTGTAGCCTTAAATCTATCGCAAACCGTTTTTATCTATGGAACTAGAAGTGATGTCTCAAATGTTTTACACCAAGCGACAATTGGTGTATTGACCTCTTCTTCAGAGGGCTTGCCTCTTGCTTTGTTAGAATATGGTACTGCAGGCTTGGCCACCGTTGTAACTGATGTCGGGGAAAATGGAGCAGTAGTTAGCAATGGTGAAAATGGGTATCTCGCAGATCAAAATTCAAAAAGATTCTATGAAAAACTACTGCTTTTGATGCAGGATGAGGTAAAACGAAGTACTTTTGGCGCAAAGCTGAAAGAAACTGTTCATGCAAAATTCTCAGAGGAGCATGTGATTTCACGTTATTTAAGTTGGTTGGAAAAGCGCAATACATGAAAAAAGAAGATAGATCCTATTTGTTCTTAATTGTCTTGCATGTCGTAATTGGCATGCTGATATTTATTATTCCTTTTGTGGCTAAAATTTATGCTTTTGCCATTTTTGTAGTGGGTGCTTATTACATCATCAAAACTCAAAATGTAAATAATGAATGCTTAAAAGTTGCTGCTTATGTTGTGGGCAGCGAAATCATTTTAAGAATGACGGGAGGGAATATATCCTATGAGTTTTCAAAATATGAGGTGATTATTTTTTTGTTTTTGGGCATGTATTTTAAGGGGTTTTCACGATCTGCTTTTCCTTATTGGATCTTTTTACTATTGCTCATTCCAGGCGTAATTATGTCCAGCTTTGTTCTTAATTTTAATTCGAATGTGAGTAATGCTATCGGGTTTAACATTTCTGGTCCTGTTTGTTTGGCTTTTGCCTCTTTGTATACCTATCGTAGAAAAATAAGTTTGGCTCAAATGAATTCCATTCTTCTTTGTGTGGGATTACCTATCGTAAGTTGCACTGTTTATCTTATTTTTTATACTCCTAATGTTCGTGATGTAATTACAGGTACGGCTTCTAGTTTTGAAACATCAGGTGGGTTTGGACCTAATCAAGTGGCTACTTTTCTAGGATTAGGAATGTTTATTTTTTTTTCGAGAATTATTTTAGAGTCAAAGAACACCTTTTTAGTAGTACTTAATTTAATACTGGCTTTAAATATTAGTTACAGGGGTATGGTTACTTTTTCAAGAGGAGGTATGATTACTGGGTTTTTAATGATTGTTATGTTGCTTTTGTTTTTATACTTCAAATCAAATGGAGCGGGAAAGGTTAAACTGAATTATATATTCATTATTATATCACTCGCTATGATGGCTATTTGGTCTTACTCTTCCTATCAAACGGGAGGCCTTATTGATAAGCGTTATGCCAATCAAGATGCTGCAGGACGATCCAAACAGAGTCGGTTTACAGGAAGGGAAGATGTGGCTCAAAACGAAATTAATATGTTTTTTAAAAATCCGATATTTGGTGTCGGGGTTGGAAAAGGAGTAGAAATACGGGAACAAGAAATGGGGATTAAAATAGCCTCGCATGATGAAATAACTAGAATGCTTGCTGAGCATGGATCTTTAGGCTTGGTAGGATTATTAATTTTATTAGCTACACCTTTTGTTTTGTTTTTAGAAAACAAGTTTAATATGTATTTAATTTGTTTTGTTGTATTTTGGTTTTTGACCATTAATCATGCAGCCATGCGTACTGCCGCACCTGCGTTTATTTATTCATTAGCATTATTAAATGTGCAATTGCGCGATAGAGTAGAGGGTTCATCTTAAAAGATTATATGAAATAGAATATGCGGTTTTTGGGTTCTCAGAGTTTCGTTTTTGTTAAAAAAAATAAAAAAGATCCCGGTTTATCTTCTTTTAAAAATGGTATCTTGCAATACCAATCCTAAATACCACTTATGTTTTCAGTTGGCAAAATACATTTTGAAATATCAGAGCGTAAGCTAATTTTAAGGGTTTTTGACGTTTTGTTCGTTTTGGTAGCTTTATACGTATTAGGTCAGTTTTTTGAGTTTGACTATTTTTTCATTTCTACAACCAATTATTATTGGACTATTGTTTTAGCAGTATACTTGAATTTTTTTGGTACTATTTTCGAAATGTACAATTTACAAGTTGCTAGTAATCAATTTCAAGTTTTAAAAAGCACTTTGATAACCGCTTCTGTGACTGTTTTAGTCTATTTATTAACTCCTTTTTTTTCGCCAATATTACCTAGTAGCAGGTTGCAAATTCTATTATTTTATAGTGTTGCCTTTATATCCTTGTATGCTTGGCGTATCCTTTATGTTGTCTTTCTAGCATCAAATCGGTTTTATCAAAAAGCTATTTTAATTTGTGATCAAGAACGCGTTCAAGAATTAATAGAGGGATTAGAAGATATTGATCCTCATTATAAAATTGTAGGGTATGTAAAAGTCTCTCAGTTGTTTATGGATAGCCCGAGATATCAGTACGTTCCGGAAATTGAAGCTAGCAATTTGTTATCATTTGTTAAAGAAAATAATGTAGCAGAAATTGTTGTTGCTACGCACCATTCTGACGGGATAAATAACAGCTTGTATCAAAATTTGCTTCAAGTTTTAGAGTCGGGAACAGTAATTAGAGAATATACACAAGTGTATGAAAGTAAAACCCAGCGTATCCCTATTCAATACATGGAAAAAGATTTTTACCGCTGCTTCCCTTTCAGTCGTAGCAATCATAATAAGCTGTATTTGATTATTGTGAGATTCTGTGAGATTGTAATTGCTTTATTAGGTGTTTTTATTGGTTTGTGTTTGATTCCATTTTTATGGATAGGGAATAGTTTAGGTAACAAAGGTAGTTTGTTTTATTTTCAAGAGCGTGTGGGTAAAAATGGTGTTGTATTTCAAATCTTGAAATTCCGTACGATGATTGAAAATGCCGAAAAAAATGGCGCGGTTTTTACCACGATAAACGATTGTCGTGTTACTGCTTTTGGTAAGTTTTTAAGAAAAACTAGAATTGATGAATTTCCTCAGTTTATCAATATTATAAAAGGTGATATGTCAGTAATAGGTCCGCGTCCCGAACGTCCAGTTTTTGTTAAAGAAATAGGGGCTATCATGCCATTCTATGATACACGTCATATTATAAAACCGGGTCTCACGGGTTGGGCACAAGTTAGTTATTCCTATGGCGATACAATAGCTGATAGTTTAATTAAACTGCAATATGACTTATACTACATCAAGCACCGCAGTATCTATCTGGACCTTAATATTGTATTTAAAACTATTACAACCGTTCTGTTTTACAGGGGGCAATAGTCAAAAAATTAGATAATAATTGGAATTTTACGTTTGTTTTGAATGGCAGTTCTCACTAAAATAATTCCTGAAGTTACAAGTAATGGCAACACAAGAATAAGATGTGCTTTGTTGATCATTATCACTAGATAAACCAGTAAACACAGAATATTAATAAGAGCAAGTCTATAAATTCCCCTTGTATTTTTTCTCCAAAAAAAGAATAAAAAGCCAAGTAGCGTAGGGTTAAAAAGCAAAATATTATAATTATTTGCCAGTTCAAGATGCAAGGAATAAAACCATGCAAAAGTGAAAAATAACCCAATACAAGCTATTATACTCAAGAAAAATAAATTTATAAATCGCTTGTTGAGTAACACTATAAAAAAAAGTAAAGCGAAATAAGTGTAAGGATTGTTCCAGTAGGAAAACGGAGCTTCCTTGTTAAGTGAAAGCAGTGTTTTAGTTTCTGATACAATAGGTTTGGTTTGGTATTTAATTTTTTTCAAGCTTTCCAATAATTGAAAGGGTAAAAAAAGTTGTGTTCCTAGTTGATCTACTTTGGTCCCAAAAATGATACTTGTTCCCAGTTTTTCATAAAAGTGATTTTGAAAATAAGGATATAAAATAGCTCTATATGTCTCGTCTTGGTGCGATTTATTTACAATTAGCTTAGTTGTGAGCGTTTTATTGATCAAGTCAACCACCATTGAGGTGCAATTTTTATCTATAAATTTATAAGTATAATAACTGGATCCTGATGTAAGTGACTCGTTCAAGGCATTAAATAAATCTTGTTTTTGGGCAGTAGAGAGTTGTAATTCTTGTTCAAAAACAGCTCTTTCTTCATATTGATATTGAGATATAAATTCGGGAAATGTATGGACTGCAGCAAAATATTGCAAGTCTCCTTTTACAAACTTCATTACGAAGTTAGGAGTTTGAAAATCAAATGCACCATAATTATAAACTAAATCCAAAGCGTTTGCAGGATCTTGAATTCTCAATGCTGTGTGACCAAAAAGAGAATACGATTCATTCCCTGTTCCACAGGTAAGCACACTAATCTTGCAATTATTTGATAAAGCAGTATTTTGACTGAAAACCCATTGAGATGTGATTAAAAAGCAAAGTAAAAGTGCATTTTTTTTAATCATTGATGCTAGCATGTTCATGTAGTTTAGATGGATTTGTAGTAATGAAACAGGAAACAAATATAAAAATAATAAGCTTTAACCTCTTTCTTTTTGTTTAAAACAAACTTGAAAACCTTTTCAAAATTGATATACCTTTAAGGAATTTTAATTTCGAAACATGCTTAAGTCTACTTTTATCGAAAAAATATTAGAATACAAAGCCGTACTTTGATTGCCAATGTCTGTCAAAGCATAATCTATTTGAATGCCTTTGTACTGGAAACCTAATCCTATATTAGGCTGGAAACCTACTTTTTCACTCCCGTCAAGTTGCATTACGTTTTGAAAATTCCCCATTCCTGCTCGTATAAAAACCAAATCGGTATAGCCAAATTCTAGTCCTACAGCAGGATCTATACTAATGCCATCTGTTGAAATCAAATCATTTGTTCTGGCAAACCGCATGTTCATATTAACCGCTGCTTCAATGCTATAATCGTATCTAAATATGAATTTTTTTGCTAATCCTAGTTGGGCTTTTGGTGCAGTAATTTCGGCGCTTTCGGGCAATTCTTGGTTTTCACCTGGAATAGCATTAGCAATTTTTTTGTATTCTTTTTCATTGATATCCCAAACGTTATAAGTAGTGGTAATATCTCGGAGCATCAAGCCAAATTGCCAATTGTTTTTTTCAAATTGTATTCCAGCATCAAAACCAAATCCCCATGAATTAGCAAACTTCCCTATGATACGTCGAATTACTTTTGCATTAATCCCATATTGAAATCCGGGTACGGGTAGCTTTCGAGCATACGAAAAAGTAAAACCATAATCAGCCGTTGAAAATAAGCTGATTCTATTGTAGTCAATATTTCCTTCGCTATCAATAAGTTCAGTGGTGTTTAAAATATCATCCACCCCAAAACGGATCAAAGAAATTCCCCATGCACTGCGCTCATCAATAGGACTTGCATAGGCTAGATAATCGTATTGAGCTATATTGGCAAAATAATTAGCATGCATAAATGAGACTTGATGATCTTCAAGACCCATTAATCCAGCAGGATTCCAGTAGCCGGAGTTAACGTCTTTTGTGGAGGCGACAACAGTATTTGATCGTCCTAGTGCCGCTGCATCTACACCAATATTCATGAATTCATTTGAATATTTTCGAACTGTTTGACCACTAACAATGGCGCTTGTGCAAAGTACCAGTAGTAAAAGACTTTTTTTCAAGTATATGGTTTTTTATGTAGTACTATTTTTTTTCAAAAATAGAATTTTTTAATGAGCTTCATGCTATTAGTAAATTGAATTATAACGCCGTAACGATTGTAAAAGTATGGTTCTCCAATTATAAAGCGGAATGATAGAATGTTTCTATGTCAATTTTAAATGTATGATTTAAAAAAAACGTGTATTTCATAGACTTATTGTACTAAATTTGTCCTCTTAATTTATAACGTTTCACAGATGATGCTTAAAAAACACATTCCTAATATTATCACATTACTCAATCTCTTTTCTGGTTGTATTGCGCTTGTTTTTGCTTTTCATCAAGATTTTAAAATGGCTTTCTTTTTTGTGTGCCTCGGAATTTTTTTAGATTTTTTTGATGGTTTTTTTGCCCGTTTGTTCAAGGTAACAAGTCCATTGGGTCTACAACTTGATTCATTGGCAGATATGGTTACAAGCGGTGTAGTACCAGCAGTGGTTATGTACCACATGATGATTAGTAATTTAAGTACTGCGGCAGCTGCACCATGGCAGTATTTCCCTTATTTAGGTTTTATAATTGCACTAGGTTCTTGCTATAGATTGGCTAATTTCAATATAGACACCCGTCAATCCGATTCTTTTATAGGACTTCCCACACCAGCAAATGCACTTTTTATTTTAAGTTTACCTCTTGTTTTAGCAAGTACTGATTCTTTAATTGTAATTGAATTACTAACTAATGATTGGTTTTTATTAGTAATCACACTATTGAGTGCTTTCATGCTCAATGCTGAGATTTCTTTGTTTTCATTAAAAATCAAAAAGTTTAGCTTTAGAGAGAATGCATTACAAATTGTATTCCTTGCAGTTTCACTTTGCCTGATGCTATTTTTTGGGTTTCTAGGAATTCCGTTATTGATTACTTTTTATATCCTTCTTTCTGTAATTCAAAATAAATTTTTGCAAAAGTAGTTTTTGTAATGAGAAAGCAAACCGCAGGTAGAAGACCAAAAACAATTAGAAAAACTCCAAAAAAGAGAGATAATTCTAGTGGCAAACTCATGCAGAGCTTTTTAGGTATTTCATTTTGTTGTTTGGTTGTCTATTTAGGCTATCATTATAGAGGCGGTCTGGCGTATTATTTAGGATTTAAATCCAATAAAACAAATTCGCAAACTGCCGAAGGAAAGCGAATTTCTGACATAAGAAACGTTCAAGTTCTTGAAAAAAATAACGGAAAAAGTGTAGGGATTGATGTGTCTGAATACCAAGGGGAAATAAGTTGGTCGTATGTCGATACGTTAGAGCAGCAATATCCCGTTCAGTTTGTATTTGTTAGAGCCACCGTGGGAAAAGATAGAAAGGATAGAAAATTTGATCAAAATTGGGTTGGTGCCAAGAAAAATAAAATGATTCGGGGGGCATATCATTATTACCGTCCCAATGAAAATTCAATACAGCAAGCCCGCCTTTTTATAAAGACAGTTACCCTACAAAAGGGAGATTTACCTCCAGTAGTTGACCTAGAAAAGCTTCCAAAAGATCAATCCATTCAAAATTTAAAACTTGGGTTAAAAAGATGGTTGCAGGCGGTTGAAGCGCATTATCAAGTAAAGCCCATCATTTATACCGGAGAACGTTATTATGATGATTTTTTGAAAGAAGAGTTTAGTGACTACCTTTTTTGGATAGCCAATTACAATTTTTATCGAGAAGAGATGAAAGACAATTGGCTGTTTTGGCAATTTACAGAGAAAGCCACGGTACCAGGAATAAAAGGCAATGTAGACGTAAATATTTACAACGGAGATTTACAACAATTACAACACATTACCCTAGAAGAGTAGCCGTAAAGACAAATTAATTTTATTACCGAGATTAAAATTCTAACTTTCTTTTTCTCAATTCAAAATTTTGACCAAGATACACTCTACGTACCATTTCATCTTCTACTAATTCTTCAGGAATTCCTGCTTTAAGAATACCACCTTCAAACATTAAGTAGGTTTTGTCAGTAATAGCAAGAGTTTCTTGTACGTTGTGGTCTGTGATTAAAATACCAATATTTTTGTTTTTCAATTGCGCCACAATCCTTTGAATATCCTCTACTGCCACTGGATCAACCCCTGCAAAAGGTTCATCAAGCAAAATAAATTTAGGGTCGGTGGCCAAACAGCGCGCAATTTCGGTTCTACGTCGTTCCCCACCCGAAAGTAAATCACCACGGTTTGTACGAATGTGTTCTAAACTGAATTCTTCAATTAAACTTTCCATTTTAGCTTCTTGCTCTGTCTTAGAAAGTTTAGTCAATTGCAAAACACTGAGAATGTTATCTTCAATGCTTAGTTTTCTAAAAACCGAAGCTTCTTGAGCAAGATATCCTATGCCTTGCTGCGCACGCTTGTACATAGGATAATCTGTAATGTTTAAATCGTCTAAAAAAATATTTCCCGAATTGGGTTTAACCAATCCTACTATCATATAAAATGAAGTGGTTTTTCCAGCACCATTTGGTCCCAGCAAACCCACAATTTCGCCTTGATTTACCTCTACAGAAATCCCTTTTACTACGCTTCTACCTTTGTAGGTTTTAATTAAATTTTCGGCTCTTAATTGCATTTACATTATTTGTTTAATAGGTTTGTAGTTCACTTGAAATGGGCACTTTCAAATTATTTAGTCGATTTGTTCTTTTTGTTTCCTAAAAAAAAACAGCTCTTTAAGAAATTATTATTTAGCTTCGTTTTCTTCTAATGCCTCCCAAAACTCATAAGCTCTACGCAAATGAGGTACAACAATGGTACCGCCTACAAGTGTAGCAATTCCCATAGCTTCCATCATTTCCTCTTTGGTTACACCTTCTTTGTGGCTTGTCTCTAAATGGTACTTAACGCAATCATCGCAACGTAATACCGCTGATGCTACAAGACCTAGTAGCTCTTTTGTTTTTACGTCTAAAGCGCCTGCAGCGTAAGCATTGGTGTCAAGATTAAAAATTCTTTTTACAATTTTATTGTTATCTGCTAGTAATTTTTCGTTCATCTTTGAACGGTACTCATTGAATTCTTGAATGATATCAGCCATTTTGTTTGTTTTGATTTTTTACTACTATTTTCGATATTAAAATACTTGCTTCATAAATGATTAACATAGGTATAGTAACTATAATTTGACTCACTACATCCGGTGGTGTCACAATTGCTGCCACAACAAGAATGATAATGACTGCATATTTCCAATATTTTCTTAAAAACTCAGGAGTAACAAGACCTACCTTAGTTAAGAAATAAATGATTATCGGTAACTCAAAAAATAAGCCACACGCTATAACACTAGTTTTTACCATGCCTATATAAGAATCTATACTAAACTGGTTGATAACTACATTACTTACTGTAAATGTAGCAAAGAAGTTGACAGACATGGGAACTATGATGTAATAGCCAAAAAGAACTCCCATAAAAAACAGCATAGAAGAAGAAAAAATAAACAATTTAGCATGTTTTTTTTCTGATTCATACAAGGCAGGACTGATGAATTTCCAGACTTCCCAAAGAATAAAAGGGAAGGCAAGGATGAATCCTGCAGTGACGCAAGACCAAATAAGTACATTTATTTGTCCTTCCATATTTGTGTTTTGGATAATAAACGGCATTTCTTTAACACAAATCAAATCGGTATTGCCTAGCTGACTAGATAAATCACAAAAGAATTGATACGTTACAAAATCAACTTTAGTCGGGCCAAAAATAACTACATCAAATATGTAATCACTAATTAAAAAAGCAACCGTAGCTAGTATTAATACGGCTATAGTGCTGCGTACCAACAACCATCTCAACTCTTCTAGATGGTCCAAAAACGACATTTCGTTTAGATTTTTTTTTGCCATTATACTATTCCTTCTTTTAAAATATCATGTAAATGCAGTACTCCTTTATACGTGCCTTGGTCAACTACTACGAGCTGGGTAATCGCAAAATCTTCCATAGTGTTCAAGGCGTCAACCACCATAGCTTCGGATGTAGTGATTTTTGGATTTTTAGTCATGATGTCACTAGCAGTCAACTCTGTAAAGGTATCTCTTTCGTTTAACATTCTGCGTATATCACCGTCAGTAATTATTCCTATGACAATGTCATTCTCTACAACAGCTGTAACGCCTAAACGTTTTTCTGAAATTTCAAAAATAACTTTTTTTATAGAGGCATCTGCCGTTACTGCTGGTTTTAAACTGTGTTCTAGCATGTCTTTAACACGCAGTAATAATTTTTTACCCAGAGCTCCTCCGGGATGGTAAACTGCAAAATCCTCGGGCTTAAAATCTCTTAATTCCATCAAGCATACAACAAGTGCATCACCCATCACAAGTTGTGCGGTTGTACTATTTGTTGGCGCTAGATTATTAGGGCAAGACTCAGTATCAATAGTGGTGTTTAGTACAAAATCAGATCCTTTTGCTAAGAATGATGCTGTATTTCCGGTGATTGCAATCAATGTATTTCCAAAGCGCTTTAATAAGGGAACGAGCACTTTTATCTCAGGACTGTTCCCACTTTTTGAAATACAAATAATAACGTCCTCATGTTGTATCATGCCTAAATCTCCATGAATAGCCTCTGATGCGTGTAAAAACAAAGAAGGTGTTCCTGTAGAATTGAACGAAGCTACCATTTTTTGAGCAATGATGGCGCTTTTTCCTATGCCAGTAACGACCAATCTCCCTTTTGAATTGTAGATGGAGTTAACAGTATTTACGAAGTTTTCGTCCAGATAATCAGTGAGTTTTGCTATTGATTGGCTTTCAGATAAAATAGTTTTTTTGGCACTAGCCAAAATATTTTCTTTTGAATTCAAAACAGAATAATTAAAATTTGTAAGTGTAAAAGAAATTTGTACCTTTAGATATTGCAAATTTATACAAAATACCACGTAATAAAGAATGAATTCAAACGAAATTGACATACACAAAGAATTAAAGAAGTATTTTGGCTTTAGCCAATTTAAGGGATTGCAAGAGCAAGTGATCAAGAGCATCCTAAATCAGCAAAATACATTTGTGATTATGCCTACTGGTGGAGGAAAATCACTTTGTTATCAATTGCCAGCTTTAATTCAAGAGGGAACTGCAATCGTGGTATCGCCTCTTATTGCATTAATGAAGAACCAAGTCGATGCTATCCGAAGCCTTTCTTCAGAGAATGGTATTGCGCACGTATTAAATTCATCGTTAAATAAAACGGAGATTACTCAAGTGAAAAAAGACATTTCGTCTGGTTTAACCAAGCTTTTGTATGTGGCTCCCGAGTCTTTAACAAAAGAAGAATATGTGACTTTTTTAAAAAGTGTCACCATTTCATTTGTTGCTATTGATGAAGCGCACTGTATTTCAGAATGGGGTCATGATTTTAGACCCGAGTATAGAAATCTAAAACACATCATCAAGCAATTGGGGGATGTACCTATTATAGGGCTTACGGCTACAGCTACACCAAAAGTGCAAGAGGATATCTTGAAAAATTTGGATATGTCTGATGCGACAACTTTTAAAGCCTCGTTCAATAGACCCAATTTATATTACGAAGTACGTACAAAGACAAAAAATATAGAGTCGGATATCATTCGATTTATAAAACAACACAAAGGAAAATCAGGTATTATTTATTGCTTAAGCCGTAAAAAAGTTGAAGCAATTGCCGAAGTTTTACAAGTTAATGGTATATCTGCTGTTCCCTACCATGCCGGTCTAGATGCTAAAACTAGAGCCAAACACCAAGACATGTTTTTAATGGAAGATGTTGATGTTGTGGTGGCAACCATTGCTTTTGGGATGGGTATTGATAAGCCCGATGTTCGGTTTGTAATTCACCATGACATCCCTAAATCACTTGAAAGTTATTATCAAGAAACGGGTCGTGCGGGTCGTGATGGAGGAGAAGGACACTGCCTAGCCTACTATTCTTATAAAGATGTAGAAAAACTTGAGAAATTCATGTCTGGTAAACCAGTTGCCGAACAAGAAATTGGTTTTGCATTGCTACAAGAAGTGGTGGCTTACGCCGAAACGTCTATGTCTAGACGAAGGTTTTTATTGCATTATTTTGGGGAAGAGTTTGATGATGTTACCGGTGAAGGAGCTGATATGGATGATAATGTACGTAATCCTAAAACAAAAGTTGAAGCTAAAGATCAAGTAGTACAGCTCTTGCAAGTAGTTCGGGACACCAAACATTTGTATAAATCAAAAGAAGTTGTTTTTACATTAATAGGTCGTGTCAACGCCGTAATTAAAGCACATAGAACCGATACGCAATCTTTTTTTGGTTGTGGTGCAAATCACGATGAAAAGTACTGGATGGCGTTGTTAAGACAGGTTTTAGTAGCAGGATTTTTGTCTAAAGATATTGAGACCTACGGTATTGTAAAAGTCACCAATAATGGATTGAGCTACCTTGAAAATCCGCACTCTTTTATGATGTCTGAAGATCATGAATACAATGAAACGGTTGATGAAGCAATAGTAACAGCAGCCAAATCAACAGGTGTTGCCGATGAGGTTTTAATGGGGATGTTACGAGATTTACGTAAAAAAGTGGCTAAGAAAATAGGGGTTCCACCATTTGTAGTTTTCCAAGATCCATCTCTTGAGGACATGGCTTTAAAGTATCCTATAACACAAGATGAGATGATAAACATTCATGGAGTGGGTGAGGGTAAAGCTAAAAAATACGGAAAAGATTTCTTAGAATTGATAAGTCGCTATGTTGAAGACAACGACATTGTAAGACCAGAAGATTTAGTAGTTAAATCAACCGGAGTAAACTCTGTAAATAAGTTATACATTATTCAAAACATAGATAGAAAATTATCCTTAGATGATATTGCCTCTGCCAAGGGGATAAATATGGATGCTTTATTAAAAGAAATGGAGCAGATTGTGTACTCAGGGACTAAATTGAATATCAATTATTGGATTGATGAAATGCTTGATGAGGATCAACAAGAGGAGATTCACGATTATTTTATGGAATCAGAGTCAGATAATATTGAGGCAGCTCTAAAAGAATTTGATGGAGATTATGATTTAGATGAATTGAGATTAATGCGCATCCAATTTATTAGTGAAGTAGCTAATTAATTTCATAAAATATGTCTCTGACTTATCTGTATTTATGATGTTGATATTGTTATTTTTACCTCTGTATCCATGAAAATGGGCTACAGCCTTTTTGTAATATAATTTTAATGTTAAAGTTATTTCTATTTTAAAGAGGGTATGTAAATTGCTTTATTTCCAATGTTCGGGTAAATCTTTTTCTTCATCAATGTCAGATAATTTATTCAAAGTAGAGAAAGATAGTTTTAGATTTTGAAAATCTGATATTGTGTCCATATATACAGTATCAGTGCTCCAGGTTTTATTATTGAAGACTGTTTCATGAAATTGGTTCATTCCTAATAGATAATACCCACCATCAAATGTTGGGCCTATAACGGTTTCATTCGTTTCTAATGCTAAAAATGCTTTTTCAATAATGT
This sequence comes from Flavobacterium sp. I-STPP5a, assembly GCF_009764685.1. GTDB lineage: Bacteria > Bacteroidota > Bacteroidia > Flavobacteriales > Flavobacteriaceae > Flavobacterium. The sequence continues at coordinate 19,026 of NZ_VHLM01000026.1, forward strand.
CAGAAGTGAGTTCATAACAATCACTCCCAATAATACAAACCGATTCATATCCTAAGCAAAAAATTTCTTGAAAAGCGTTTGCCATTCTAGCGCCTAAGTCATCACCATGTTGTACTTTTTTGTGAAACGAACCTGTATTCCATTGGTCTTCTATTGTAATTGAATCCGAATAGAATACAAACTTGTCCGCTTGAACTGAAGTAACAATTGCTTGGGTGTGCACTAATAATTTTTTGTAAATGTAAAGTGCTTTTTCGTTACCAATAGTCTTGGCAAGTCGTGTTTTGACTTTTCCTAGTTCAGGATTTTTAGTAAAAAGAATGATAGCTTTCTTGTTTTGCATAAAAAGGTAATAAGTAAAGCTGCAGTACTAAGACTCCTGCAGCTTTAGAGTTTTTAGCAACATCCACCTCCGTTGTAGTGAAACGTTGATTCACTTATAAAAACATCACTTCTGTTTAAATCGGCTAGTGCTTGTGCTGTTTTGTCACAGACTGCTAGAGGTTGATTTTTCATCAAGACATGTCCTTTTTTATCATCAAAATAATCGTCTTTGCCATAAAAAATAGCTGCTTTTCCTGTAAATACACACGCTCCATCGCTAGGCATAGGATCTTTTATAGCGCAAACTTCAATACTCTCAATAAAAATTAATTCATCGGTAGCATAATTTTCAGGGTCTAAAATTCGATACGGTCTTCGACTTCTAATTTCTATAGTTCCAAAACCTACATCTGTCAACATTTTAATATACTCCTTGATTGGGATACTCCCGCTCAAACAAAGTGCTCTTAAATGGTCATCATTTCTAAGAGTTTCGTTCATTTCTTGTTCACAGGTTGGATCACTCATTACCAATCTTCCGTGAGGTTTGAGTACCCGATACATTTCTTCAAGTGCTTTTCTTAAATCATCAGTTTTAAAAATATTGAACAAGCAATTTTGAGCAGCAATATCAATACTTTCGTTTTCGATAGGTAGGTTTAATGCATCTCCTTTTTTCAATTCGACAAATTCACTTTTGAACCAGTCGTTTTCCTGCTCTGCAATTTTAAAATTTTGTTTGGATGCTTCCAGCATTTCATCAACAACATCAACACCAATCACGCCACCTTTTTGACGCGAAAAATAAGAGAATTGAAGCAATTCCATACCACCACCTACGCCTACATATAATATTTTTGGATTGTTGATTAAGTCTTGAGCCGAAATGGTACTGCCACAACCATAATTCATTTCTTGCATTATTTTTGGAATTTCTAAGCCAGGAAATTTCCATATTGGTGTTGTTGTACAGCACAGTCCTATATCGGGAGTAAGTGCTGCATCTCGGTATAAATTCACTGTTGCGTCTAAATAATTTTCCATATTTGTTACTATAAGTTTTTTTCTTTTAAAATGGTTTTCCATGTAATTGAGGCAAGAATAGTTGCTGCAATAGGAGCTACAATATATAGCCATTGTGAATTCAAATTACCAGAAACTAGCGCAGGCGCCAGAGATCTAATGGGATTCATAGAGGCGCCAGATATAGGTCCTGCAAACATGGCTTCGAGTAATACAACTCCTCCAATGGCAATCCCAGCAAAAGGAGAATGTTCTTTGTTTCCTAAGGCTACTGTTAAAATGACAAGCATTAAAATAAAGGTCAGAATGAATTCTAATACAAATGACTGACCATCAGTACCGGATGGAATTGTTCCGCCTAAGCCACTATTCTTTGGGAATAATAATTTGAGTGTTGTACTGGCTGCTAATCCGCCTAAAATTTGAGAAATCAAATAAAAAGGCAATTTTTTTATTGGAAGTATTTTCAAAAAAGCGAATGCAATACTTACGGCTGGATTCATGTGTGCTCCAGATATTTGTCCGAAACCATAAATTAACCCCATTACAATTAACCCAAAAGTGATGCAAATACCCACATGAGTAACGCTACCATTTGTTTCTTGATTGATAATAATAGCACCAGTACCGCAAAACACGAGTATGTAGGTACATAAAAATTCGGAAATATTTTCTCTCATAGTTTTATTTTAGGCAACAGCACCACCACAACTGCTTCCCGAACCTGCGGTACAGCCATAACAATGATTGTTTACAATAATAGTCCTGTTTAAAAGGGCATTTGAATCAAAATTACTAATGTGCTGCGCGTCTTTGCAAGTAACTTTTAACTCTAGCATTTGGTTGAAATCACAATCATAAATATAACCGTCCCAACCTATAGAAATGGTATTTCTACACATCACATTTTGAGCAGCTAAAGGGTTAAAAGAATCAATGAGTTTGGTCATGTAATCTTCATAATTACCTGACGAAATCAAATAATCTAAGTATCGGCTCACAGGCAGATTAGTTATGGCAAATAGATTGTTAAATTCAATTCCAAAATCTTTTTGCAAAGCTGTTTTGTATTCTTTTTCCAATGCATTTTGGTCAGGTGGTAAAAAAGCTCCTGCCGGATTGTACACTAAATTTAGTTTTAAACCAGAATCAGTTTTGCCGTAACCCACCGCATTGAGCATTTTTAAAGCTTTTATGGAGCTTTCAAAAACGCCATCACCTCTTTGTTTGTCGGTTCTATTTTTAGAATAAAACGGTAATGATGAGATGACCTCTATTTGGTGTTGTTTAAAAAATTCGGGTAAGTAGTTGTATTTTTTATTGGCGGTAATGATAGTCAAGTTACAACGCACATACATTTGAATTCCAAGTTTACTCACTTCTTCTATAAACCATCTAAAATTAGGATTCATTTCTGGTGCGCCACCAGTCATGTCTACTATTTTAAAGTTAGGATTGACTTTTAAAACTTCCAGAATAACTTCCATCGTTTCTTTGGTCATGATTTCTTTCCGATCTGGACCAGCATCTACGTGACAATGTGTGCAAACTTGATTGCACATTTTACCCAAATTAATTTGAAAAATTTCCAAACTTGTAGGTTTTAGTGGGCTTAAGCCAATGGTTTGTAACTGGGTTTTAAACGGGGTAAACAAATCTGGGTTTTGTTCTAGAACGTCTATTTGATGTGCTGCCTTAGAAAGTATGTTTTCATTTGCTTTGAGAGATTTTAATTTAACTTTTACAAATTCGCTCATAAACTAATTTTCTTGACTTTATTCATCATTTGAACTCCGTGTACTAAACTTGCTCCACCTCGAATGGCTGCTGCAACATGCACAGCCTCCATCATTTGTCCTTCGCTATACCCTTTTTCATAGGCATCAGAACTGTAAGCATCAATGCAATACGGACATTGAACGGCATGCGCTACAGCAAGTGCAATCAGGGATTTTTCTCTAGCTGTCAATTCACCTTCTTTGAAAACTTCTCCGTAATAGCCAAAGAATTTTTCGCCCATTTCTTTTTGAAATTCAACTATGTTACCAAATTTTTTTAAATCGTCTGAGTTGTAATAATTTTTGTCCATGTGTATTTTTAGTTTTTAAAGTTTTCTAGAAATAAACTCCAATCGTATTCGTTGTACTCTAGTTTAGGATTTACATTTTCGGGTATGATTTTTAAATCTTGGCAAATTTTTAAAATTGCTTTTTTGTCTCCAAAATCTCCTCTAAACCAGCTCATCAATACAGGAACTCGCAAGATGTTTTTCTCTTTATCATAACTTGCGTCACCTGTTAAATAACTTTTTGTGGCAACGTCAAGTTGCTGATTGATTTTTTTTGGATCATAAAAAAAGATAGGAGGACAGCTTTTAGCACCGCAATTCAAACTAAAATGGATGCGGTAATCTAATTTGTCAACACGGAATTTTTTTTCAAGTTTTGGTGGAAAAACTTTATTCAATTTCCCCACATTGTACTTAACATTTGATTTTCTTAAAAAAACATGTTCTATATCGTCAAGGCTCAATTCGTTGCCGGCAAGTACAAATTGCTTTGATGTGAAAAAAGCACTTCGACTCTTGTATTTTTCGGGATCTTTTTTCAAAGCGTAATTTGTAAATCCATTGTAAAGATTTATGAAGAATGCTTTTTTAAGATCGTCATTTGTAAGTTGATTAATTAAGTCTGTTTCGTTTGCATTTGCAATTAGCGTAACAAATTCTTTGGTATTGCCTTCTCCAAATTTTGCTGCTTCAATAAAGTCTTGTGATATTTTTACGTAGTCTTTTGGTTGTGCTATAAGTATTTGGGTAAAACAAAGTAATATTAGTAGGTTTTTCATAGCGTGGGTTTTTGTAAATTTATTATTATTTACGAAATTTACCAACAATAGTTTTTTTTAACATGACATATTTAGCACAAATTTCACAATCAGCTGATTTTTTAATTTCTAAAGGAATTTTAAATCCAGAGGTAGGCGTAGTACTTGGAACAGGCTTAGGAAAATTTTTAGATTATTTGGTAGTAGAACAAGAAATAGATTATGCTGATATTCCGCATTTTCCGGTCTCTACTGTTGAGTTTCATAAAGGTAAGTTGCTCTTTGGATCTATTGGGTCTAAAAAAGTGATTGCTATGCAAGGCCGTTTTCATCTATACGAAGGATACACTTTACAGCAAGTTACTTTTCCTATTAGGGTTCTACAAAAATTAGGTATAAAGCATTTGTTGTTGAGCAATGCTGCAGGCGGAATCAATAAAGATTTCAAAAAAGGAGATTTAATTTTACTTGACGATCACATCAATTTGCAAGGCGGAAGTCCGCTTTCTGGCTTGAATAGTTTTGAATACGGTGGTATTTTTCCAGATATGAGTGCACCTTATGATGAGACGCTAAATAATATTTTACTAACCGAAGCTAGTAAAATGGAATTGTCACTAAAAAAAGGGGTGTATGCTTCAGTTTATGGTCCACAATTAGAAACTAGGGCAGAGTATCGCTATCTTGGTAGAATTGGGGCAGATATGGTAGGAATGAGTACAACGCCCGAGGTTATTGTAGCCAATCAATTAAAATTGCCATGCGCTGCCGTAAGTGTAATTACTGACGAGTGCGACCCTGATCAATTAAAACCTGTTGATATTGCCGAAATTATTGCAATAGCTGGTACATCAGATGAAAAATTGAGTCAGTTATTCTTTGAAACCATTCACAGTATCGTCTAGTATTATTCGACATACAATTCGCCGCGATGTGGTTTTAAGGCATCACGCACTTGAATCATGTGCTCATCAGTAACCACCATAAATGCTATAGCTTGCATTTCGCCATGAATTTCGAATCCTGTGATTTGCAAAGGTAATTTTTCAATTGCAATGTATTCCTTGAGATGAATTTCATGGTGTTCTGCAGTTTTTGCAGCACTAGGACCACGAAAATCCCAAATTAATTTTATTTTACGAGACATGTATTCTTTATTTTGAACTTGTTTTGATGTCAAAGTTACGAAGTCTATTTCTAAAATGAATTTATTTTTTTAGTTTCTAAATCGTGGATAGTGGTAGTTACTTGTCCTTTTGACTGTAAAAAAATGTTACTTTTGTACCCTAATATTTTGGATGCTGCTTCTATGTAACATCCAATGTTGATTTTAAAAAAAATGCCTCAAGAACTTTCACTACAAGTAACTCCAGAAATAGCTGCAAATAATGATTTGCTCAAAAACCATTTGGCAAAGCAAATTAAAGTTGCCGCTGAAAATGTGCAACATGTTTCTATTTTAAAAAGATCTATTGATGCCCGACAAAAAGCAATAAAAATCAATCTCAAAGTAGAAATTTTTATAAAGGGAGAAGTAATTGACGAAAGAAGATTCACTATGCCTGATTTTCCTAATGTAGCAAATGCTCAGGAAGTATTGGTAGTAGGAGCTGGTCCAGCAGGACTTTTTGCAGCTTTACACCTAGTAGAATTAGGATTAAAACCTATTGTTGTTGAAAGAGGGAAAGACGTTCGTGGTAGAAGAAGAGATTTAAAAGCTATAAATGTAGATCATATAGTTCATGAAGATTCTAATTATTGTTTTGGCGAAGGTGGCGCAGGAACCTATTCTGATGGTAAATTGTATACCAGATCTAAAAAGAGAGGTGATGTTAATAGAATATTAGAACTGTTTGTTGCTTTCGGTGCTTCTCATGACATACTTGTAGATGCGCACCCACACATTGGTACCAATAAATTGCCTCAAATTATTCAGGATATTCGTGAAAAAATTATTGAATGTGGAGGTCAAGTTTTGTTTGAAACTAGAGTTGCTGATATTTTGGTAAAAAACAATGAAGTTCAAGGGATTGTTACGCATAAAGGAGACACTATTCTTGCTAATAAATTAATATTAGCCACGGGACATTCCGCACGTGATATTTTTGAACTATTGGATCGAAAAAAGATTTTCATAGAAGCTAAACCTTTTGCTTTGGGTGTTCGCGCAGAACATCCTCAAACCTTAATTGATAGTATACAATATAGTTGTGATTACAGAGGCGAACATTTACCTCCAGCGCCTTACAGCATTGTCAAGCAAGTTGCAGGCCGTGGTATGTATTCTTTTTGTATGTGTCCAGGAGGCGTAATTGCCCCTTGTGCAACCAGTCCCGGCGAGGTGGTAACAAATGGTTGGTCACCATCTAAAAGGGATCAGGCTACCGCCAATTCTGGAATTGTAATTGAGTTGCAATTGGACGATTTCAAACCTTTTGCAAAGTTTGGAGCGCTGGCTGGAATGGAGTTTCAAAAAAGTATAGAACAACGTGCATGGCACCTTGCAGGAGAAAGTCAAAAAGTGCCAGCGCAACGTATGATTGATTTTACACAAAAAAGAGTATCATCAGATATTCCAAAAACATCGTATGTACCTGGAACGACGTCTGTAGAGTTGGGTCAGGTATTTCCAAGTAATTTAACCCACATTTTGCGTGAAGGTTTTTCTGAGTTTGGTAAATCAATGCGAGGTTATTTAACTAATGAGGCTATTCTTCACGCACCAGAGTCACGAACTTCATCACCCGTGCGCATACCAAGAGATCCTGTCACTTATGAACATCTACAAATAAAAGGTTTGTACCCATGTGGCGAGGGAGCGGGATATGCGGGAGGAATTATTTCGGCTGCAATTGATGGTGAAAAATGCGCACAGATGATTGCTCAAGTATTGAAAAGTAAAGTTTGATTATAGTTCTAGATAAACGCATCAAAATTATTTTTGAATGAAACTTACTTAGATTGTTGAACTATTTTTTAGATTTCATTTCCATATAATCTATTGTAAGATGTGCCATAGAAGTCATTCCTAATACGAAGCTTCCTTCATCAATATAAAAATCAGGTGTGTGGTGTGAGGGCATGTCACTTGGCTTTTTACCTTTAGGCATTCCTCCTATAAAGTAAAATAAACCTGGAATTTTTGCTTGGTAAAATGAGAAATCTTCCGCTCCAGTTACTGCTTCAGTCAGTAGTACATTTTCTTTTCCAGCGGCAGCTTGCAGTGTAGGCAGCATTTGCTCTGTAAGTGAAGGTTCGTTATAGGTAATTAATGTTTTTTTGGTAATAGCCACTTCAGCTGTTGCCCCAGCACTTGTTGCAATATTTGTAGCTATTGTTTTTATTTTGCCATGAATGAAATCTTGCGTTTCTACATCTAATGTTCTAATGGTACCGGTCATCGTTAGAGACTCTGGGATAATATTGCTTCTTACTCCGGCATTAATTTGGCCAACACTTACTACAGCGGCATTTTGAGTGAGATTTACATTTCTACTAACTATAGTTTGTAAGCCCATAACAATTTGCGATGCGGTAACAATAGGATCAACAGACTGCCATGGATAGGCTCCATGTGATTGCTTGCCATTAACTTTTATGGTAAACCAGTCTGAGGATGCCATAGTTCCTCTTGGTCGGTATTTAATTTGGCCTACTTCGGTTTGTGCGTTAATATGAAGTCCAAAAATGACATCTACTTTTGGATTATTTAATACACCTTCCTTGACCATCAACTCAGCTCCGCCTTCTTCACCTTCAGGCGGTCCTTCTTCTGCGGGTTGAAAAATAAATACTACAGTTCCTTTTATTTCGTTTTTTACAGAAGCTAAAATTTCGGCTGTACCCATCAACATCGCTACATGAGTGTCATGTCCGCATGCATGCATTACGCTTACCGTTGTGCCGTTGTATTCTCCGGTAACTTTTGAAGCAAATGGTAAATTTACACGTTCCATCACAGGCAAAGCATCCATATCTGCTCTTAATGCTACAACAGGACCTGGTTTTCCACCTTTTAAAACACCTACAACTCCTGTTTTTGCAACTCCTGTTTTAACTTCAATGCCTAAACTTTGCAAATGGGCAGCTATTTTTTCGGCAGTTTTAAACTCTTTATTTCCTAATTCAGGATTTTGATGAAAATCACGTCTCCAGCTTACTACTTTAGATTCCAAAGTGGCTGCTTTAGTGGTGATTTTACTTTTTAAGGCATTGTTTTGAGCTTGTGTTCCAATTGAAAACAGCAGTAAACAAGGTAGTAAATAATAAGTATTCATGGAGTGTGATGAATTAGTGTAAATTGCTTTGTGCAAATAAATTGACATTTAGAAAATAAAGGTCTTTTTCAAAAGTAAGGAATATTTTTATTGTAGTTTGATTTATTTCATGTTGTTTTTAACAAAAAAAATCAGCTTGAATATGCTCCAAACTGATTTTAGTTATTACTGAAATTTTGTGATTTCGTTATTTCTTTTATTTAGCATCAGGTATAAAGTCTAATGCAATAGAATTCATGCAATATCTTTTTCCAGTAGGCTCTGGCCCGTCATCAAAAAGATGTCCTAAATGCCCGTCACATCTTCCGCAAAGTGCTTCTATGCGTTCCATTCCAAGTGAATTGTCATTTTTATAGACCACACTGTTTTTATTGTCTTGTTCAAAAAAACTTGGCCAACCGCAATTGCTCGAAAATTTGGCGCCAGATCTAAATAATTTGTTGCCACAAGCAGCACAGTAGTAGGTTCCTTTATCGTCAGTGTTCCAGTATTTACCTGTAAAGGGTCTTTCTGTATCTGCATTTCGGGTTACTTCATAGACATCTTCGGGTAATACTTTTTTCCACTCGGAGTCACTCACTTTTAGTTTAGCTGTGTCAGTATTAGAATAATAAGGATTTTCAGGTTTTGTGATAACTGATCCTGCAGTTGCAGTTTGCTTTTTTGTGGTGTTTTGTGCACAGGCAGTAAACATAAAAAGCGGAATTGCGAACAAAGCGCAAAAAAAAGTGATTTTAGTTTTCATGATTTCTTTTTTACAAATATAAATTCATTTTTAGACTTAAGCGTTCTTGTTTTTAACGAATTGACGCTTTTAAGGAGTTATTTAACTTTTGTTATTTACGTTAAAAAACAAAGTGTAGATTTTAAATATTAAAAATTTTTGAAAGCAAACTAATTTGGTGAAATTGTAAATTGCTTTAAGTGCATAAAGAGTGTAACAATTTGTGAAATAAAGAGTTGTTTTATTTGGAAAAATAAAAAAGCAGTCGTTTTTTAATGGTTTAATTTCTTGATTCTATTTTATAAATAAAAGTGTTTAAAGCGAGATTCAACAATTCGAAAGAGAATGTTAAACCCCAGATTCCATTATATTTTTTCGTACTTTTGAAATCATAATATATAAATATGCCAGAAGAAAATGTAATCTTAGTCAATATACACGACGAGCAAATTGGGCTTATGCCAAAACTAGAAGCGCATCAAAAAGCAGTTTTGCATCGCGCTTTTTCTGTTTTTGTTTTAAACAGTCAAAATGAAATCATGCTTCAACAACGAGCACATCAAAAATACCATTCGCCTTTATTGTGGACCAATACCTGTTGTAGTCATCAAAGGGAAGGTGAAACAAATATTCAAGCCGGAACAAGAAGATTGCATGAAGAAATGGGTTTTGTTACTGAGTTGAAAGAGTTGTTTCATTTTATTTACAAAGCGCCCTTTGATAACGGATTGACAGAGCATGAACTGGATCACGTGATGATAGGTTATTATAATGAGGCTCCAGTAATTAATATGGATGAGGTTGAAAGTTGGAAATGGATGAAAATTGAAGACGTGAAAAATGACATGGAGGTCCATCCAGAAATATACACCGTTTGGTTTAAAATTATTTTCGAGGAGTTTTATCATTATCTAGAAGATCACAAAAGCCCGTTAACTCAAGATAATTTAACAAATAATTAATTTCTATAGCATATGAAAGTTACTATTTCAAGAAAAGCTCATTTTAATGCAGCACATAGATTGTATAGAAAGGATTGGACTTTCGAACAGAATGACGCCGTGTTTGGGAAGTGTAATAATCCCAATTTCCACGGACATAATTACGATTTGATAGTAAGTGTCACTGGTGAAATTGATCCAGAAACAGGCTATGTTATGGATGTAAAATTCTTAAGTGATATTATTAAAGAGGAAGTTGAAAATCAATTTGACCACAAGAATTTAAATTTAGACGTTCCAGATTTTAAAGATCTTAACCCTACTGCTGAAAATATTGTTGTTGTAATTTGGAATAAAATCAAAAAGAAAATCAAACCTGAATTTGATTTAGAAGTGGTATTGTATGAAACGCCGCGTAATTTTGTAACTTATAAAGGACTATGAAAGAATTAAAAGTTGGTGATGTAATACCGCATTTTACAGCCATTGATACTGAAGGAAACACTTTTGATAGTGCGAGCGTAGTGGGTTCAAAGCCATTAGTCATTTATTTTTATCCTAGAGATAATACGCCAGGTTGTACTGCGCAAGCTTGTAGTTTTAGAGATCAATATGAGGATTTTAAAGATTTGGGTGCAGAAGTAATAGGGATTAGTAGCGACAGTACGGCCTCTCACCAAAAATTTTCTAAGCAATACAAGCTACCTTTTATATTGTTATCAGATAGTGATAAATCAATACGTAAAAGCTTTGGAGTGCCTACGGGTCTTTTTGGTTTAGTGCCTGGGAGAGTGACGTATGTGACAGATAAACAAGGCGTTGTGCAAATGATTTTTGATAGTGTCTTGGCTACAAAACACATACCAAAGGCATTACAAGCCATAAAAAAACTAGCTCCTTAACTTTAGTTTTCTTATTTTTACACCAAAATAGGCTTTAGAAAGTATTTCAAGAGCCTATTTTGGTACTAATTTTAATAAGAAATAAACTCTTTCGTTATGCATTTTTATCCCTTACAATTTGAGCCCATTCTAAAAGAAAGAATTTGGGGTGGTGAAAAGTTAAAAGACGTTTTAGGAAAATCTATTACATCTGCTATAACAGGTGAAAGTTGGGAGCTATCAGCAGTTGAAGGTGATGTAAGTGTGGTAGCAAATGGAGATTGGAAAGGAAAATCATTAACCTCCTTACTTGAGGAGTTTCCTGAAGAAATATTAGGTTCAAATGTCTATGAAAAATTTGGATCCCAGTTCCCGCTACTTTTTAAATATTTAGATGCTCGCGAGGATTTGTCTATTCAAGTTCATCCTAACGACGCTTTGGCGAAAGCAAGACATCAGTCTTTTGGAAAAACAGAAATGTGGTATATCATGCAAGCAGATGCCGATGCCGAAATTATTGTTGGTTTCAAAAATAAATCAAATGCAGCGGAATATGTCTCTAACCTGAAAGAGAAAACTTTGCTTTCAATTTTAGATCAAAAGAAGGTTTTTGAAGGAGATGTTTTCTTTTTAGAAACAGGAACTGTGCATGCTATAGGTGCGGGAATGGTTGTGGCAGAAATTCAACAAACATCTGATATTACATATCGTATTTATGATTTTGATAGAACAGATGCTAATGGGAATACAAGAGAGCTTCATGTTGATTTAGCCTTGGATGCCATTAATTACAATACAGTAGATACGCAAAAAGAGTATTTAAAAGAGGTAAATGTTTCAAATGAAGTGGTTCATTGTCCCTATTTTACTACCAATTTTTTACCACTTGATGGTGAGGTTTTGATGAATAAAACTAATGAGTCTTTTACGGTGTATATGTGTGTTGATGGTAATTTTAGTTTAGAGCTAAATAAAAAAGTGTATGATTATAGAAAAGGAGATACATTGTTGATTCCTGCACAGATAAGTACTTATGTAATAAGCGGAAAAGCTTCTATTTTAGAAATTTACATTTAATAGCCAGGAATAGAAAGATTATATGTACTTTTGCAAACGCAAATTAAAAATCAAATTTTAAAAGAATAAAAATGGCAAACGTTAAAAATTTAAAGAAAGACATCAATTACGTTTTAGGTGATATTATTGAAGCAGTTTACTTATATGAAATTTCTACAACAGGGAAACCTACTACAGAAACTAATAATTTAATCGATGAGGCTATTGCAGCTTTTGATGTTTTGATCACTAAAGTAAATGCTAAAAATGTTGAAAATAAAAAAGCACATTTCAAGCAAATCAATGTAGAATTAGAACAAACTGCAAATCAATTGATTACTAAAATCAACGAATTGTAGGCAAATTAATTGACAAAAAAGCGCAAATTTATTTTGGATAAGTCAAATTCATCTCTATATTTGCACTCGAAATGAGACGCCAGCGTAGCTCAGTTGGCTAGAGCAGCTGATTTGTAATCAGCAGGTCGTGGGTTCGAGTCCCTCCGCCGGCTCATTGTAAAAACCACCTTTTAGGTGGTTTTTTTTATATATAAATAAATTTCTAGGTTGCAGTAAGGGGTCAGTCCCAAAACCTGTGGGGAATGAAAAATTAAGCATAAATAATTGTTAGCCTTAAAAGGAAAAATGCAACATTTTTAACGCCTCTAAATTGAGCTCTAAAAGCTTTTGTTTTAGCATTGAACGACTCTGCAGATGCGTTTGTGCTTCTGTTATCAAAATAGTTTAGTATGGTCTGTTAGTGATTTATTATAGATCTTGAGATTGTATTGAAAGACTTAAATCCAGATTGGCTTACTTTTTCATGCCATTTAGCTATTCTTAAGAGTCCAATGATTTTATCTGTTGTTTTTTTCAAATATATTTCTCAACTCTTGGGCTAAATTATATGCTTTTTCGATATCTGGATATAATTCAAATAATAGTGTGGCACGTTCTATTTGGTTTTCGGACCATTTAGATTTGTTTTTATAGAGTAAATAGCGGCTGCGAGCTAGTAGTTGTTTAAGTGTGTCTCCATTAGATAGTACTTCAAAAGCAAATTCTTTAGGTCGTTTTTAGCTTTTTCTATAGCCTCATTTTCTTGATCGATTGCTTGCCAACGGTATTTGATTCTGATTTCTTGTAAAGCATCCAATGCTAATTTTTGAACATGGATTTAGCGTAGCGGTATCACGAATACCAAAAGTAAAATGAAAGATTTGAGTAAAGCGGTCTGTAACCCGCGTAGCATTTGGGAAACATTTCCTAGCAACGAGTCCCATATTTGCTGCCATATCTAGGGTAATTTCTGTGGCTTGATTACGTGCCTTGGTAGTGATTTTTTCAAGAATAGCAATTATAGTATCGGCTTTAGTTCCTGCAATCATAGATACGATAGTTCCTTTTCTTCCTTTACCGGCTTTGTTGGTTAAGATGGTATAGAGTTCCTCATTGGAGAATGAAGTTTCTTCAATCGATAAATGTTTGCCTAAGTTTTGTGGAAAAATTAGCCATTGCTTGGCGTGAGGCAGTTGATCCCAGGTTTTAAAATCACTGAGAAAATCTTTGTATTGATGTTGTAGATTTAGGCCACTAACTCCATAGAAAGAAGCAATTGCATTACAATCGTTTGGTCTGGAATCTATTGATTTCTTTTAAAAAAGACGCAAACTCTTGTGTCATGCGGGTGCCGTCTGTCACTAAATTACAATCTATAAAGACTACTTGTCCAGTATCTTCGTTGAGCCATCTTCGGCGTGTGATATGCAGATAAACTTGATGAGCTCGAATGGGAAAGTCTTGAACTGTTATTTGGTCAAAAAATGAAGTATATGACCAAAATTATAGGCAAAAAAAGAATCAACATCAAGAAAATATAAACATTCTTTTAGAAGAAGAATCAAACCAAAAAAGTAGCCTCAATCAAGTTGAGGCTTTAGCAGATAAACAAATCTTTTATAAAAATGAATTGGTTTCTATTTATTAAATAAATATAAAAAATAAACAAAATAAATTAGGATTTCAAGATGGTATTTCTTCGCTACAAGTCCTCGTTCCTTCCTTGCAGTTCGTCACTGTGGGCGTTCCGCTGCTATCCCTAACGCGGTTTGTGGATATAGAAGACGCTTTTTGCAGAGAAGTAAAAACACTACCTATATATAAAGGTGTATTGTGTTATTTCAGTAGTAAAAAGAACACTACCTACATATAATAGAGTAGGGTTTACTAATATCAACACTAGAAAAACCAGGAGTCATTGTATAAAGAAAGGTATCAAATCCTCTTTAATAACATGATTTTACAGAAAAACAGCCCTAGTTCAAAAGAACTTAAAAAAGTTCAGGTTTTAAGAGTCGTTTAATCAGTGCTTTAGTTTAAAAGTTAAGAAAAGATCAAAAAAAGGCGAATAAAAAGCTTGTAAAAGCGAATAAAGGTTGTAGTTTTGCACCCGCAATGACGCAGACGTTCTTTAAATGATTGACAAGTAAAACAAAGTAATTAGAGATTTACTCTTTAAATAAACCTTAAAAAAAGCTTGTGAGATTTAAAAGA
>NZ_VHLM01000025.1 GCF_009764685.1 Flavobacterium sp. I-STPP5a
ATCGATTTAATAACCGCGTCTTGACTTACATATCCTTTAGATTTATTAAAAGTAAATTCACTAGGTTTAATACCTTTTTTATTTGAGCTTGGTCTTCGGTAATAACTACTTTGAACCATTCCTACTATAGTAATAATTTTGGTTTTACTAATCTTATGTTTACTATAAATACTATCTACTAAATCTTTCTTGGATCGGATGTCCCAAACTTTTTTTTTAAAAGTTCACGCCCAATTTCTAATTCGATTTCCTTGTTAGCTAATAATTTGCGTAGAATTCTGTTTTCTTCCTCAGCTTGCTTTAGCTCTTTACTACTAGTGTCATAAGTTACTTTTAAACCAGCTTCTCCCTGCTTCTCGTGTTTCTTCTTCCAGCTATACAAAGTGCCAGTGCTAACGCTGTATTTACGGCACGTTTCAACAACTCCTAATTCTTCTGAAAAGGATAGGATTTCTAGCTTTTCTTCTAAACTCCATTTCTTGTATTTCATATATCAAATGTACTATTTGAAATTTAAAATATCACTCCGAACTATTAAGGGGCTAAAATAAGTAGAACTTGAATATTGGAGTTTCTAACCGAATGTAAAATACAGAACTTGAATATTGGAGTTTCATTTTCAAACAAAAAAACTGAAAGTGAATTTTGCAGATTTCAATGAAAATAAAATGAAACAATCGTTTTGATACTCAAATTGAGATTAAAAAAATAAGAATAAAATTTAGCTGAGATTTAGACTCGAATTGGGCTTTTAATTTGCCAATAATAGGATAAAAATCGATTATAAATGGGAATAAAATTAGCTAGAATTTGGGCAAGAATTGGGTTTTGTGTCTGCCAAAAATAGGTTTAAAATTGATTAATAATTAAGAATATTTGCTAGAAACAACCAGCCACTAACAGCTACTACAACGGATTTGGGCATTTGGCTTAATGGGAAAATGGTTTTGTGTTTGGGATGATTTGGCAAATCCGAAAATTGGGCTTAATTTAGCCCCAAACCCGCTGTAGTAGCGGGACGTTAGCCGTCATATTATGAAAAAACTACTGAAAACAACCTTTTTACTTTCATTTCTAATTCTTTTTACAAATTGTGAAAAGAAAGTAGATGAAGTAGAATTTGAAAAAAACGTGTTAACAGAAATATTTCCAAAAATAGTTGACTCGATTTGTGTTGACAGTAGGAAAATGAATCCGCCACCGAGATTTGGAATCGAAACTTGGATCAAAGGAAATCTAATAAAAGTTGACACTTCAAAAGCCACAAGTAAAGAAAGAATTGCTTATCATAATTGGAAGAAAGAGCAAAAAAGAGTTGACAATGATACCTCAAAAATAATAATTGGTTTTGATCCATACTTATTAAATTATGGAAATGTAAGAACAGATGGTGACAGAAAATTACTAAATTCAAATTACAGTAATTTTAAATTTGATTATTCAAAAGTCAAATTAAATAGGAATTTTAAAATAAAAAGTGTTTCTGAATTTCCAAAAGCAGAAATTTTAATGCTATACGATCGAGTATTATTATATGAGCAAAAATATGATTTTGTGTTTTCTGGTGTTCTTGAAATTTCAAGAATAAAATTTAACAAAAACAAAAAAAGTGGAGTTTTAGAAGGTAGCTTTGCTTATTGCGGAAGATGCGGAAGAGGATATCGAATTTATATTAAAGAAATTAACGGGAAATGGGAAATCGAAAAAATGGAAGATACTTGGATATCGTAAAAAATACGCCGGCTAACACACGCTACAAGCAATTTGGGTTTTAGGCTTAATTTGAAGTTGGTTTTGTATTTGGAAGATTTGGCAAATCCGAATAATGGGCTTAATTTAGTCCCAAACTGCTTGTAGCGCGGGAACGTTAGGCGATATATTAGAAAATGCGACGGAAATAACATAACATATAAAAATAAGTTCTTTAAAATCTTGGAGTAGTAGAGAGTTGGTTTATTAACTTAACGCAAGAAGTTATTGTTGGTCTTGTGTGTGATTATATAATTAAAAAAATAAAACATATGAGTAAACTAATAAATAAAATCGCCGGAGGTTCAACCTTCACAATAATTTCAATCATTATTAACGTGGTATTTCTTTTTGGTGGGCAGGCCATCCCATCCAGCAGACTTGTCCAAACTGAAATTTCTTGTAAAGTTCCAACATCTATGAATCCTAGGGATTGGTAGAGGTTCGATTCCTCGGTCTGCTGCAAATAGAAAGGCTGATTCAAATCAGCCTTTCTTTATATTATTTAAACAAATAAAAAAGATGAAATTTGAATTCGATTTAGACAAAAGAGGTTATATTAAAAAAAGAGAGTCTTTTGACATTGAATACAAACAAAATTTCCAAGGAGGTGATAATCTTTTGAAATATTTGAAAACTTTATGTGGAATGGCAAACAATAAAGGTGGTCAAATTATTTTTGGAATAAAAGATAAGCCTCATATTGCTCTCGGAATGACAAATTCAAAATTTAGAGAAACTGATCCTGCAAATATTGACAGACTTATAAGAGAGTATTTCTCACAAGAGCTGATTTGGCATTCAAATATTATAGAGTTTGACAATAAAGAATTTGCTCAAATTTGCGTACAAGAAGCAGAAAACAAACCAGTTCTTTGTAAAAAAAATAAAGATTCTATCTTAAGAGAAGGTGCTATTTATTATAGATATAGAGCAGAAACTAAAGAAATTGAATTTCCAGAGTTAAAAAACTTGTTAGACAAAGAAAAGGAGAAAGAGAAAAATTTGTGGATGCAACACATTCAAAAGATTGCACAAATTGGACCTCAAAACGTTAATCTCTTTGACACTTACAAAGGAGAAATTTCTGTAGGTAATGGCAAAATTTTATTAGATAAATCAATTTTAGAAAAAATCAACTTTATTCGAGAAGGACGTTTTGCGGAATCAAATGAGGAAGGATTGCCTACTCTAAAACTTGTCGGAGAAATAGAAGGCTTGGTTGAACAAAGAATGTCAATACCAACAGACAAATTGTATCCCCTATTCACAAAGGATTTACTAGAACGTTTAGGCATAAATAGCCACGATATAAAATGCATTTTGTGGAAACTAAATCTAAAAGGTAATAGAAAATTTCATACAGAAATTTCATCAGGAAAGAATTCAAATTCTATACATAAATATTCTGAATCATTAGTTCCTTTGCTGAAACGTATGTTAAATAGAGTAGATTTTTTGAAACAATGCAAACAGGAATACAAAACATCCAACCCAAACAATAAGAAAAAAAAATAAAATACATCGCCTAACACACGCTACAAGCAATTTGGGTATTAGGCTTAATTTGAAATTGGTTTTGTATTTGGAAGATTTGGCAAATCCGAATAATGGGCTTAATTTAGTCCCAAACTGCTTGTAGCGCGGGGACGTTAGTGGCAAGCATACCACAGAATCGTTAATAAAAATCGTCAATAAATAACATAAAAATGGCAATAAGAAAAAAGAAAGTAGAATTCTATAAAGTCGTTTTAAAAACGTTGGATGACAAACTATCTGACATAAAACTCGATGAAGTTTTATCCTCTAAAGAAGTATTAAATAAAGAAGTATATTTGAAAGGAAAAGAATTAGAACTTAAAGTTTTCGCAAATAATGACGATTACCTAGTTGGTATTATCGAAACAAGTCGAAATAGTAATTTACCCCCGAAAAAAAGTAGAAAAGCAAAAACTTTATCTAAACTTGGTTTAACCGTTGACGAAGGATTAGCTTATGGTAATGTATTTCTATTTGACAAAAAAAGAAATATTTTAATGTATGAGGTTAATAAATTTGGCTGTTATCTAGACCACTTTATAAATTTCATATATTCAGCTTTGAAGGGTTCTACTCTATTTAAAAAGTTCAAAATAAAATTAGAAGTAGTTTTAACATCAGATGAATATAATCGAATTGTAAATATGAATTTTCACAAATCTGTCGAAATTCAAATTGCAAATCCTGATAAAATGATGACCGAATTTAAACATAAAAATGGGGCAATTTATGAAGTTTGTGAATCTGCAAATAAATTTAATTCATCTCGTGTTTTTGCAAAATTTGAAGTTGAAGCAAAAAAAACATCAAAAGGTTTAATCACAAAAACTGTTAGAGACGTTTTAAATGAAGTAGCTACTTTACTTCAAGGAAGATCAGCAGAGAATATTCAGAAAGTAATAGTAACAGGTTATGAAAATGATATTGAAAAGTTGCAAAAAATAGATTTAATTGCGGACAGATTTATTAGAGAAATAGCATTAGACGAACCAAGAGAAAATAACGATTTGTTAGAAAAACAAAGAACAGATGCAATAGTAAGTTTACATAAAGGTTGTATAAAAGAATTAGATGCTATTTTTGTATAATTAAGAATGGATAAAACAATTGGATATTGGATAGAAAAGCTTTCTGGATATATTTCGGCTGTTATTGTTATGTACTTTTCTTTCGAGCATTGGGAAAAATTAGAGTTCATAAAAGACGTGGATTTTTTAGACAAAATAATTTCAATAACAACAACTCTCTTTGGTTTCTTATTAGCTATACTGACTTTAATTATCCAAAGCAATAGCTCAACGATAAATAAAATGAAAAGTCACGGAAGTTTTAAAAGATTAATTTTACTAAACAAATTGACCGTTTTAACTTCAATTTTAAATTGTATCTATTCTTTAATTCTATCATTTACGACAAAATTAATAGAAGTTAAAAGCTTGACTTTATTAAAAATTGCAACAACTATAAACATCGGAATATTTTCATTTGTAATTGTTAACACATTATTATTTACAATTATTTTCTACAGAATAATACTAGAAGATGAAAAAAATGCCAGCCACTAACAGCGGTTTAGTCTTATTACACCTGTGAAGTATATATTTTATTGGTACTCACAAAAATTAAAATTCATTTAGTACAACATAAGTACAACAAATCAAAAACTTTTTATAAAGCTATAAATACCAACACTATTAAGCTGCGCTTGGCGGTTCATTGCTTGGTATTCCGCTAAACGACCACAATAATAATTATTGGTTGCTTTTGCATATCCATTTTGCAAAAGCAAATCATTTAGACATTCTCCACTTGGCAAAATCACATATCCTAATTGCCTGTTCCAGTAATCATAATAATTCTCCTGTTCTGTAACGATAGTTACAACCGTTTTTGGCGGTGCAACCGACAAAACGAAGTGTAAGGATTGCAAACCAAATTGAAGCAATAATTGAGCAGGTAAATTGCTTTTCTCTTCGTCCTCTTTCATTTTCCTATTTAACTTTACTTCTGGTGCATCTAAACCATAAAGACGGATTTCTTTTTGCATTCGAGTGAAACGATGGCTAATGATTATGCTATCGCCGTCAAGGACTTCTTCAATTTGCCAATGGGTTTCCACTATGTACGGTGCTTTTGCGTTGTATTGCATTGATTTACAGTATTTTAAGTTATTGATATTCAAAGATAATGATTGAAATTTGTCTTATGAATTTAATCTTATTATTAACAACTTAAATTTTTAAAAGATGGCAAGACAGAAAGGCGTTTTGAAGTATGTAGGAACTCTTGGAGATGTTCGACACTTCAAAATTAAAGGACAAGAAGGTTACTTTGCAGGTATGGTCGGTGGACCAACTGGTGACCAAGTAAAAACGGCTCCTGAATTCGAGAGAACTCGGGAAAATATGAATGAGTTTGGCGCTTGCGCTAAAGCTGGTAAATCGGTTCGTACTGGTTTATCTCAATTGATGAAACAAATGTCAGACAGTCAAGTTACTGGGCGTTTAACTTCAATTATGAAAAAAATCAATTTGGAAGATCAAACCGAAGCCAGAGGTTACCGAAAAATTGAAATCACAACGCAACAAAATTACTTGAAAGGTTTTGAGTTTGACAAAAACACTTCTTTGAATGGTATTTTTAATGCGCCTTATTCCTTAACCAATGCGGCAACAAGAGAAACTGCGGATTTTATAATTCCTGCCTTTAACCCAGCTAATTTGGTTAATGCACCATCTGGAGCAACACATTTTCGTTTAATTACTGCACTTTCAGTATTAAGTGATTTTGAGTACAATGCAACCACAAACAGTTATGATCCTATGGATGCTGATTTGAATGAGGTTAGTAATGTGGTTTATAGTGGTTTCTTGGATTTGTTCGCACCAATTCCAGCTACAACTATAACTGCTACTTTACCTGGTGGAGCAATTCCAACAGTAAACACTTCAGTATTGCAGTGTGTTGGAATTGAGTTCTACCAACAAGTAGGAGCAAATTATTATCTTTTTGCAAGTGGCAACTGCTTAAAAATCGAGGAAGTTTTTTAGTAATCTTTTCAGAAAATCCCTCGAACGTTTCGAGGGATTTTTTGTTTTAAAACCAATCTATCATTATTATGGAAACTAAAATAATAAGAGTTGCACAAGGCAAAGAAAGTACATTGAGCCAGTTATACATTAACGGAATTTTTCAATGTTACTTATTAGAAGATAAAATAAGAGCCGTTAAAATACCATCTGAAACGGCTATACCAAATGGTCCATTTTCATTGAAATTGAACACTTACGGAGCTAAAAATGTGGATTATAAAAAGCTTTCGGAAAGCTTCACGAAGGAATGATTGAAATTACTGGCTTACCCAATTTCAATTTTGTTTATATCCATACTGGAAACACTATAAAAGATACTGCCGGATGTCCTCTTTGTGGTTTTAGTTTTCAATTTGTTGATGGAAATTTTCAAGTTTCTCAAAGTGTTGCAGCTTACAAAATGATTTATCCAAAATTGGCTGCACTTGCAAAAGTCGAAAACAACAAAATAATTATTGAAAATAATTTTCAATTCTAAAAAGTCCGAAAAATGGAAAATATGAATAACATCACGGTACTTTTTGGAACACTTATCACATTGTTACTCTCTGTTGTGGCTTATTTTATCAAGCAATTACACACCGATTTCAAGAGTATGGAAAAAGATTTGATTGAAGTTAAAACAATGGCTTTAATCATCAAAACCGAGTTCAAAAGTGGTAACGATTTACTCAACCAAAAAGTAGAATATTTAGAAAAAAGAGTGAATAACATTGAATTAACAATTTTAAAAAATCAAGATTATGAAAAATAAAAGTTTGAATGTAGTTGAAAGAGTGAATGCTCCAACTCCAAAATGGTTTAAAACACTTCGCACTATTGGAATTGCTTTGGCATCCGTTGGTGGAATTATCATCGCCTCTCCTATTGCCTTACCTATTGGATTGGTTTCAGCAGCTGGTTACTTGGTTCTTGGTGGTAGTATTATTTCGGTGGTTTCTCAAACTGCTGTAAAATCGGAAGAAGAACCGAAAATAAACCCTTAAAACTGGTTAAAAACTAACTTCAAAGCTCCTAATTTGGGAGCTTTTTTTGTTTTTGTCAGTTTCATTTGGTCTTTTGCTTTGCTTTTCTTCGCTTTATTTAAGTGGCGCAATCATATTGCTCTTATGTATTGCTTTGCTTGGAAATAAGGTGCATACGCTGCTAAAAAAATACTGTTATTTTCGGCAATAACGGTACACTATAGCTCTGCGTAAATCACTGATTAGGTGTAAATTTTCGTAAAATTGTTTTTCTTTTTGCTCTAAAAGTTTGAGAGCTGCAACATTTTTTTGATGTTCGTCGTGTTCAACCATCATCAAACTGGCTTTTGGACTAAATTCTTTTTTGAAATCTGGCAGGCGTAAAAACGGAATAACGGAACCGACTAAATGTTGATGCCAAAATTTAGTTTTCCATAAACTAAAAGCAATAAAATAAAGGCTTTCACAATCTTCAACATTTTGAAAAATCACTACAAAGCTGTTAGTAAATGCTGTGTTCTGTGGCTTACCGCTGTTCATCCCTTTGTTAAGTACAAATAAATGGGGTTCTGTGTAAATTGTTCCAACCTTGTGGGTTCTGATTATAAAATTCATCATAGGTTCCGATTTAAAATGATGTGCCTCGCTACCACAAGCCACACATAAAATTTTTAAAAGAAAAAAAAAGAAAAAAAAGAAAGTCATCCTTCAAGTGGAGGTTTCAAGAAAAACAAGTTTTTTAGAAAAAAAATACTACCCGATAGTTCTGCGGAACGATAGTTATGATAGTTTCTAAAAATGTTCTTGCGAAACGGTATGGGTGGAGATTTTTTTTCTAAAACCCGTAGGGCTTGAACTTTTTTTTCTTGAAACCGGAACTTACCTTTACTTTCTTTTATTTATTATTTTTTTTATTTTCCTTTCAACCGAGATGTTTCTGATGTAACGGATTTTAAAAATGTTGATGAGATAAATGATGTTCTTCGGAAAGGGTATGAAATTTTAAAGGCTGAATAAAAATCCAATCCAAATAATAAAACTGCTTTTATTCGGCCTTTGAAATTTCATACTCTTTCTTACGGTTTGATTTTGTGGGTGTGATAAATTGCTTTATCAAAATTGTGAATTTTAGAAGTGAAGTTGTAAAGCAATTTATTACACTTACAAAAACAATGCAAATACGACCTAGTGCGATGAGGCAAAAGCGCAGGCAAGTGTGTCTTTTTTTATTTGCTTAACGAGATATTGTGATTGCTTTTACTATCGACTTGATGCCCATTTTTCCTTAAAAAGATAGTATTGATTATTGAATAAAACATTCTTCTGAAACCGCTAGGCATCAAGCCGATGGAAAAGCAATGTAGTTGGTGTTTCTGGCAAATAAAAAAAGATACTCTTGCTGGCTTTTTGTTGGTTTTGTGGGTAGAAAAAATGGCTTTAACCAAAGGCTAATCGACTATATAATAAAGCCATTTTTTTTACTTACAAAAGCAATGCAAAAATTACCGATGTAACCACAACGCTGATAAAATAGTTGTAAAGTTCTTGCGGTATAATTGCTTAAACTTTAAAGAAAACGTTGTTCGGAATTATGACAGTGGTTTGTGAAGGACGGTTTTTTTGAGCTGCTCTTTACGAATGTTTCAATTGTAAGATAATATTTCTAGAGCTGCTCAAAAAAGTTGTCCTGGAACAAACCACAAGCGCGTTGGCAGGTGCGGCTGTTTTACATAAATGATATTATAACTTCATTATAAAAACCAAAAAAACAATAACAACGCTTTTTAATGAATTATAATACTCAATTATGTAACACAGCTTTGGAAAAAGTTTTTGTTGACCATTTACAATTGTTTCTGCTTATTGTGAATTTTGTTGGGCGTACAAAAACTTTTTTTGGAGTGCCAATTGAAATGTAAATCTTCTCGCTTAAAACTTTAAAAAAAAATGTTATTGTTTTGCAATAATTTTATATTATACTAGAATTTTAAATTGTATTTTATTTTTTCAATTCAAATTGTATAATTACGAGTGTAGTTGTGTCGGCTTTTTGGATTTATTCTATAAAAAGTTGTTTAATCATCATACATCACTTCATTTAGCATATTATTAACTGGTATTTTTAAGATACAAAGGAAACAAATGGTACAAAAATTTTTGAATTAAATAAAAAAAAAATACTAATATGTTAAAAAATGTATAGATTTAAGTCTGCTTACTTTTTTTTAGCCAATTTTTCTATAGTCAATCCTTGTACTAAAATACTGAAAAGAACACAAAAATAAGTGGCAATCAAAAGTATATTTTTTGTTTCGCTTTCTGGTAATGATAAAACTAAAGCCAAAGAAAGTCCGCCTCGAAGACCACCCCAAGTAATTATTTTTGCTTCTTTATTTTCAAGTTTTAATAGTTTTGGAAAAAGTAAATGTGGAAAATAAACAATAAAAATTCTTGAAACTAAAACAATAAAAATTGAAAGTATTCCTAAAATAATATAACTTGTTTTAAAATCAATAACAATTAGAACAAAACCAATTATTATAAAAAGAATTGCATTAAGTATTACATCAATTAATTCCCAAAATTTATGAACATATTCTTGTGTAGTATCACTCATTGCAATTTCTTGTTTGAAATTCCCAACCATCAAACCTGTTACAACCATTGCGAGTGCGCCTGCAATATGCAAATAATTACACAATGAGTAACCACCCATTACAAATGCAATTGTCAATAAGACTTCTGTTTCATAATGGTCAATAGATTTTAATAGTAGGTGCAAAAAATATCCTAATAGTAAACCCATTAGTATTCCTCCAACGGCTTCTTGTATAAATAGAACACCAAAGTGTGATAAATTAAAACTTCCTGTATTTAAAGTATCTAAAAGTGCAATAAAAATAACTACACCAACACCATCATTAAATAAACTTTCACCTACAATTTTAATTTCTGTTTTTTTCGGAACATTTGCTTTTGTTAAAATACCTAAAACTGCAATTGGATCGGTTGGTGATATTAAAGCACCAAAAAGCAAACAAAAAATAAAATCAATTTGCAAGTTTAAAAATTGAGAAACAATAAAAAACAAACTTGCAATTAATAGCGTTGAAATTGCTACACCAAATAAAGCAAAAATTGCGATTGATTTAATCTGTGATTTTAGATTTTCCCAATTGGTATGCATTGCACCTGCAAAAAGTAAAAAACCTAAAAGAACATCCAAAATAATTTTATCAATATGAGCATTTTGAATAATTAGTTTAATTTCAGCAAAAGGTAATTTTAGCCATATTTTTGAACTAAAAACAAGTATTGATAGTATAGTTGAAAGCAAAAACAAACCAATAACAAACGGAAGTTTCAAATATTTTTGATTTATATAAGCAAAACTTGCCGAAAGGCAAATTAAAATTGTTAGAGCAAGATATATATTCATATAATTTATTATTCAATATTGTTAAGTTGTTTTTTTGTTATTATCAAATATTTCTAAATTTGCAGTAGCAAATTTAATATTATTAGCATTAAATTGTTTCAATATTTCATATCTCAAATCACTTTTTAAGAATCCAATTCTAAATACTTCATTTGTGTAATATAATAGCTCAAAATGTAGTCCAATTGTGTCAATATCTGAAAGTCTTACTTTTGGAAATGCCTCCTCGGCTTTAATTATATCTTTTTGTTTTAATGCCGCATTTATTAATATTTCTTGAATTAGTTGTACATCCGCATTGTGGTCTACAACTATTTCTATTCTAAATCGTCTAAAAAAACTTGCGTAACTTGTATTTATTATTTCATCTTTAATAAAAAAATGATTTGGCACAATAATTTCTTCTTCATCTCGTGTTAATAAAACAGAAGTTCTTAATGATATTGACTTTACTTTTCCTACTTTATCTTTTAATTCTAAAATATCTCCTACTCTAATTTTTCTTTCAAACAAAATAATAATTCCTGAAATGATATCATAAAATAAACCTTGCAATCCAAATCCTATACCTACTAATAGCGCGGCTGAACCAGTTACTAAAATACTTATATCAAAACCAGCTATTTTTATTGAACTTATTATTCCAAATATGTATATTAAATACTTAACCAATAGGTATATAGAAAGTCTTCGTCCTTGCTCCAATTCGTCAATTTTTTTGTTATTGAGAATTTTACTTTTAATCCTTGTAAGGAAAATGTATATTGAAATAAATAGTGCTAAAATGATAATGATATTAGCCAATGGTAACGAGTAGTCGCCATATTTAATGATGTTATATTTTAAGAAATCATTCATATTTTAAAATTTCCAAATTAAAGGTACTGCAAAAAGTATTATTATTAAAGCCAAAAAAGTTAATGCGCCACCGATTTTTATAAAATCTAAAATTTTATATTTTCCGGGTTTAAAAACTAATAATGATGCTGGTTCAAAAGGTGCTATCATTGAAATAGATGCAGAAATTATAACTGCAACTGCAAATGGTCGTGGATTTATACCCAATTCAGCTGCTGATTGAAGTGCAATGGGAAGTACCACTAAAACCGATGCTGCATTAGACATTGGCTGGGTGAGCAAAACAGTTATTATCATAAAACCAGCCATCAAACCATAATTACCAAATGGCAAAAGTAATTCTGTGATCTTTTCTGCCAAAAACTTATCACCACCCGTGTTTGTTAAAGCTATTCCAAAGGCACTCATCCCTCCAATTAAAATTAGCAACCTCCAATCAATGCTTTTTCGTAGTGCCATTTCTGGAATTGATTTGGATAGATAAGCAATTAATGCAGTTATCATAAATGAAATACTTATAGGTATTATTTTAAGTGACCCAATTAGTATAGCTACGATAAATAATAAAAAAATGTATAATCCTTTTTTTAAATTTGGTTTAATATGACTAGTAAGACTATTACTATCTTCAGCATTATCGAAATTTTTAATGTCGATATTTGACAATGCGACTTCTATGTTATTTGGCAACATTTTTTTTCCAATTGTAATCATAAAAATAATTCCAAGTAATAATATAGGCAACCCAATTGGTAATAATTCAAACATTCCGATAGGCTGCAATCCTTTACTAACAATATAACTACTACCTGCCACATTTGTTGAAGTACCAATAAGTGTGCAAGTACCGCCCATTAATGAAGCAAAAGCCATTGGCATTAACAATTTTGACGACCGAATATTTAGTTTTCTGGCTAATATAATTACTGGGGAAATAAAAATTGACACAATTGCAGTATTGTTCATAAAAGCAGATAATACGCCTGTAATTATCATAATAATGGCAATCAACAGCGATTCATTAATTGATTTTAGTTTATTGAATGGGCTGATTATATATTCTATAACTCCATTATATTTTAAAACGCCGCCAATTATAAAAATAGAAACCAACATAATAATAAAATCATTTCCAAAACCTTGAAATGCTTCATTACTAGTTATAATACCCGAAAAAACAAGTAAGCACAGTGCAATAATTACTACGATTTCGGGCGAAAGCCATTCGAATGAAAAAGCGACAATAACAAGTAACAATAAGATTAAAACAAATACCATTTTATAATTTATTCGCTGACAGTTAAAATAATTTTTTCAAGTTTATACTTCTCTTGCAGCCAATTTTTCAATTTCACTTTGTCATCTTCAATTAATTTTGGTTGTGCGTTATAAAACAGCGTTGTCATTACAATTGTTGTGTTAGTAGTTGCAATATTTTGATTTGAAAGCGAAACTGAATTTATATTTGGGAAAATAGTTTTTATTTCAGAAAACAATTGTTTATTATCAAAAGTGTTTTCTAGTAATTTTTGCTCTAATTCTGCAATTCTTACATCTTTTTGATTCTGAACGGTTCCGTTTTTATTTACTTCGTTTAGAATATCATTTTTAAGATTTTGCAAATTATCTGATGAATTTTGTTTAATTAAAAGTTTGGTGTTCTGAAGTCCATATTTTTCTAATTTACTGTTTAGTTTGATGATTTCATTTTCAGAATAGTTTTTTTTCAAAAAAGCCAATTCTATAGTTCTTGGATTTACATTGTAATTAATTTTTTTAAAAACCAATGTGTTGCCATTTTCAACAAATTCTTTTTCTATATATAAGTTGGCATCTTGTTTAAAATGTTGTTCTTTATACAAGTTATAGGCAAAAAAAGAGCTTGGTATAAGCATTACTAAAACAATTGCTGTGATGCCATATTTTACTTGTTTTTGATGCTTAATATCAACTTGTTTAGAAGCTGGATAATTCAAATACTTTACAATACTAAAGGTGGCAATACATATAAAAACACAATTAATACAGTATAAAAATAATGCTCCAATAAAGAATTTATAATTGCCTGTTGCAAGCCCATAACCTGCCGTACAAAGTGGTGGCATTAATGCGGTTGCAATTGCAACACCAGGAATTGGATTTCCTTTTTCTACTCTTGTTATTGCAATAACTCCAGCCAAACCACCAAAAAAAGCAATAAGCACATCATAAATATTTGGAGAAGTTCTAGCTAATAATTCAGATTGAACTTCCTTAAAAGGACTTAAATAAAAATAAATTGTTGCAACTATTAAACTAGCAATTGTAGCTATAAGCAAATTTTTAAGTGATTTTTTTAAAAGTATAAAATCATAAACTCCTAATGCAAAACCTGCACCAACAATTGGCCCCATTAAAGGCGAAATTAACATCGCTCCGATAACAACGGCTGTTGAATTTACATTTAAACCAACCGAAGCGACCATAATAGCACAAACCAAAATCCATAAATTAGAACCAGTAAATGAAATATTGTTTTTTACAATTTCTAGCGTTTTTTGGTTTGTTTCTTCACCTTCGTGAAGGTTAAATAAGTCTTTTATCATTTTATTTAATTTTAATTAATTTGTAAATTTACATTATATTTTATAGTTATTATTTATTCTTTTAAATCAATTTTGCGAATATTTTATTGTATTTGCATTTTTTTGAATAAGAATCATAATATTATTTTACTGGCTGTAAAAGGGTTAATGGTTTCCAAGTAATAAAAGGAAGTATTTTTGATTGATGTTTTTTAATAGTAGATAAATGCAATACATCACTTATTTTTTCATCTTTGGCGAATTGTTGGTTCGCTCTGTGTAAACTTTCATATTCTGGTATGATTGCATAATTATCTAAAGATAATAATTGCTCTCTAGCAAAATCAGCATTGGCAATATTAATAGACAAGCCTGCTTTATGAATGGCTAAAAACATTTTTATAGTTTCTGCCAAACGGCTATTACCAGTTGGGTAAATTTCTACCATAAATTTTGTATTGTCGCCATACACTGGTCGCTTTACACTTAATTGAATGTTAGAGGCATTGCCTCCTCGCATTATTTCCCAAGGATGTCCTCCTGTTGTTTTTTTTGAATGTTTACCATCTATCCAATCGGCAAATTCTTTCTCTGATGTTGGATCAATATCCAATAAACCTTCGTGCCTATTATCGGCATAGGTTTGATATAATTTTCTGCCTGATAAATTATTTGTTTTTGAATGAACAGCACTATATGCTTTTTTACAATAGTCAAAATAGGTATTTGCACTCATTGTATCTACATAATTTTTGCTGTACTCGCTAACTTTTCTTGATGCTACGAGTGAACAGAATATTTTACTATTGCTACTACCTACATCATATTTTAGAGCATTAAATTCGACAAAATAATTTTGCACAATAGCCGATGAAACGATACCTTTTCTATAGATAACGGGATAGTTTTTGTGT
The DNA here is from genome assembly GCF_009764685.1 of Flavobacterium sp. I-STPP5a. Lineage (GTDB taxonomy): Bacteria > Bacteroidota > Bacteroidia > Flavobacteriales > Flavobacteriaceae > Flavobacterium. The sequence goes on from NZ_VHLM01000025.1 coordinate 15,121, forward strand.
ACAAAAGCGTTGGCAGTTATCCAATTGTTGCTTACTTTTTGTAACCATTCATTAGCTAATGTGAAAATATTTTCCCATTGTTTAACAGATATAACATTAGTAAATGAATTTACCTCTTTAGGTATCTCTACCCTTTTTTTAGCAGGTTCTACTTCCAAACTATAATTGTTTATCAAATCATAAATGTAATATACACCTTTATAATAACTCACTCTAAAGTAATACCATTTTCTTTTACCATTGCTAAAAATGATGTGCCAAGCTGGGTCAGTATCTAATTGATACTGAAAATTTTGTAATTGTTTTATAAATTCTAATACTTGTTCTTGCATTATTTGTCAATTATTTTTTTTAGTAATTCTATGCAATCCAATTTTATCAATACTTTCTAATAGTAAAGAAGTGCTTGTCAAGAGTATATCTAATTGTTGCTCAAAAAATAAATTAGTATGATCATTCCATAAAGTAGGTTCTTTATCTAATGCTTTAAAGCTGTTAGAAAGTGCGTTAATATAATCTTTTTTTTGGGTTATTTCTTCAATAAAAATGGGTGGATACAATTCAAACATTAACATCCAGTTTTTAGCAATTCTTGTAACTCTGCCATTACCATCTGCAAATGGATGTATTCTAATCATTTCGTGGTGTAGATATATAGAACGAATTATTGGGTTTGAAATAGTATTTATATTGTAAAATAACTCACTCATTAAGCTAGGTATAACATTTGGTTGAGGGCAACTATGTTGACCAACAATTACTTCTGTCTGTCTATATTTATTGGGATGAATTGCATTTGTTTCAGGGCTAATTAACCTTAATAATTGAAATAACTGTATTTCGTTTTCAAAATCTATTTGGTCATTAATTTCATCAGTAATAAACTCAAGACTTGCTTTTAGATTTGTTAAATACTCTTGGGCTTCTTCTTCATTTTGAGCTTCCATTTGAGCATTTTTTAGGGCTACTAATTGTTTAATATTGATTAAACTATTCAAATAGATATCTAATACATCATCTGCTTTGTGATAACGACTAAAAATGACTAATCGCAAAACAGCTTTTAATATTCGATCTATCTTGTCAATTTTGCTTTGATTTATTTTAATGATTTCAATTGGTAATAGTTGCATATTTAAGTTTCTATTTGCTAAATGATACTTTAATTTCTGGAGCTTCAACCAAATGAAAAGTTGCCGATGCAAATTTTACTTCTGTACCAGTGGCTTCAACTGCCTGTAATATTTGAGTGTACAATTCATTTTTGGTGCCACGACGTTTTTTGTAATGTACCGTATATCGAACAGTATATTCTACCCAATTGTCATTGACTACCAATGTTATCATTGGAGTTGTTTGGGCATCTTCTATCATATATTTTGACACTAAACCTTTCCACTTGTTTTGTGCTTCTTGGCTGTATTCCTTTACAACTTCATTAGCAATTTCGGTCATAATACTTTCTGCTTTTTTGTAGTTACTGCCAAACATAATAGGAATCTTAATTTCGTCCCATAAATAAGGAAAATCGCCAGAGTAGTTAAAAACTGGTTCTTTAAAAACAAAACTATTAGCAATTAATACTAATCGACCATTGTATAAATCGCCATCAACCCATTCGCCTGTTTCCATAATAGTAGTACGCAAAACGCCAATATCAATAACATCGCCTTTAATACCGCCAAGTTTTACACGATCACCAGTTTTATAAAATCCGCCAAACATTATGGCTAGCCAACCTGCAACTGACGCAATTACTTCTTGCAAAGCAAAAGCAATACCCGCACCCGCAACTCCAAATGCGACGGTTAACCCGCCTAGTTTATCGCTGTAAACTACCGACAGCATTACAATCATTAAAATAAAACCTACAAAATCGATTAATTTTTTTGTTTTATGCCGTGATGAATTGTCTTCAAATTGATTTGATAATTTACCTTTTGCAATTTTGCTAATAATAAAAATGATAATTATTCCAATCATTGCTACTACAATTTTACCAACTGTAGCATTAAATAAATAAGTTTCTATTTCTTTCATTTAAGTGTTTTGTTTTGATATTCTACTATTAATGTTCCTAATTTAGAGTTAAAACCCATAATGGGTGATGCAACTACAAGCGTACTATCATTTATACTTTCAACTTTTGTTTCTTGAAATTGCAAATAATTTGATTTCCCAAAGCTTGAAAATAATTTTCCTTCTTGTTTCTTATTGGTAGCACTTACAACAACACCTTTATTATTGCAAACAATTATCGATTGAAAACCTTTTTCTTTAACCATATCAATAGCATACAAATTTACTTGTTCTAAATTGTTTGTCATCAATTCTTTTCGTATTGCCCAAATGTACGCTTTTGATAACTGTTTTAGTCCTTCTGTTTTATTTTCTGTTATCAAATTATTTGCATTACTTTTTAAAGTTGTAATTTGGTTGTTTTTCTATAACCATAAAATGATTAATGAAAGAGCCAAAATCAACAATAATCCGTTTTTAAAATAGCGTAATAATTTTGCTCTCATAGTTTCATTTATTGTTGCTAATTCTATTTTTGTTATAGCTTTTTTGTTTTCCATCGTAGTTGATTTTGTTGAACTAATTAAATTTTATTTTTGCTCTAAACCGCATAAAAATTTATCAATACAAGCGTCACTATGCACACCATACGCATCTATTACTAATGATTTTCTTGACCCATCTTTTTTTCTTATTGCATATAGTATCGAGTTATCTGATGGACTTGAATTACCTTCAAATCTGTGTATTTCACAAATATGCCATTCCTCTGAAATTAATGTTTCAAATTCATTTGGCAATATCTCAGAAGTATAACCTTTTGCTTGTAGTGCATTTACTACTGAGGACAATGTATCCATTTTTTATTTATTTTTTTATTCTATTTTTTATTTTTTTTATTACATCGACGTCTTTCAAAATTATTTAGTAAATTGGTTGTATAGTAAGAGGTGCATAACTACTTGCTTGTGCTACCGCATATTGTTGAACTATTTCAACCAATACAGGAGTAAGTTCGGGTTTTACAGATAGTACAGGTATTTTAGAATGATTGATGATTTTTTGCGTATAATTACCCTTAAAAAATTGGTACCATTTTTTATCCAATGTAGCATTAATTATCATTAAATCATCGTTGCGTTTATTGGCAACAGCTAAAATAGTATCGGCAATATCTGTGCTTTGTACGGCTTCATAGGTCATATAAGTTGCATCGTGATTTATTGCTTTTTTTACAGTATCAAAATCGACATTTACTGCATATCTTTCTTGCATATCATTTTCAAAAGCTACACCTAATATATGAATTACAGCGTCGTTTTTTTCTACAATTGGTTTTATATAATCGTATTTTTCTATTACACCGTCTACCGCTCTTATTGGAAATAGAATACTATTAAACCCTGTTTTGTCAAAAGATTGTGGAATGCTTAATACTGGGCAAGTTGCCGATTTTATTACATCGTAAGTATTACTGCCAGCAAAAAATTCTTTAAAGCCATTTGCTCCGTGTGTACCCATAACTACTAAATCAATGTTATGTTCAATTACATAATTGTCAACAATTGAAGATACACTTCCAACCGCACAAAAGGTGTTAACATTGATACCTTGCACACTTACTATTTTTTGTTCGTGTACCAATAAATTAGTAGTACCAATATTTACCATTGTTGATTGCAAATCCACCATACTGCCTAATACATTATAGGTTCTGCCAAAATAGATAGGCTCGACAGAATGTAATAAATGTAAGGTGGCATTATGCCTTTTAGCCATCCCGATGGCTACTTTTAATGCGTTATTGGCACAATCTGAAAAATCAGTTGGTACTAATATGTTTTTGATTTCGTACTTCATTTTTTAAAATTTTATTTTTGTTATTAGATAAATATGTTGAATTAATATTGTGGTTTTACCCACATTTTTTTTGTGTTTGTTTATGTTCAGGCTTTTATAAATTGCATACTGGTAAACTGGGTTTCAAATAAATTACAGCGTTGGCTTCATCAACTTTTCTTGTTTCGTCTTAACTATTTCCAATTTTTCTGACAAACCTTTAATTTTAACTTCCAGATTTTGATTGTTTAATTTTGATTCTCTATTTTCACTTTCCAAAGATGCCTTTTTAGATGTCAGTTTATTCAATTTAGATGTTTTTTTGATTTTTGCATCAGAATCATCATATTCTGAAACTTTATTTTTATCTAAATCTAAATTTATTTTGTTTATGCTTTTTTCGTTTTTATTAATAGATTTAGTTTCATTCAAATTTTCTTTTTTTAATTTTGTAATCGATTTATTCAAACTTTTACCTTCTTCGGTATAATAGTCATTTAATGTTTCGTATAAAAATCTATTCATTATTTTTTCCATTGCATTAAATCCGTTTACATAATTTTCTTCACCCAAGAAAATATCATATCCGTATGATGCAAATAATTTCATTTCAGAACCTGTTGGGGTTTCTGCAATTCGGGTATATAAATTAAAACGTTTTTTTGAAATTGAAGCTATTGTTACATCTTCTGCTTTTAATATTTTATCGTCACTAAAAATACCAATACCATCAATTTTTATGTTCAAATTTTTCTTAGCATATTTAACCCAAGCATTTTTAAGATCTTTTTCAGATTGGTCAACATCTGATACTAAACAAGGTCGCAACTTGTTTTCATAACTAATTTCAGATTTTTTAATTTCAAAAGTTTGTGCATTGGCATTTATAAAAATAAATAATAATGCGATGTTGAAAATATTTGTAATTGTTTTCATAATTTCTTACTGTTTTAAAGATTAGATTTTTTTAATTTTTTGTTGCTAAATTTAATGGTTGATATTGTTGTGCTCTTGAATACACAACTTTTAAAGCAGTTTCCACAGTTTCTTGAGTAATTCCGGGTTTAATGCTTAAAACTGGTGTTCTTGATTGGTTAACAATGTTATGTGTAAAGGTATTTCCAGAAAATAAATGATACCATTTTTTATCCAATGTTGCATTGATAATTATTAAGTCTGCTTTTTTTGAATCGGCAGTTTGCAAAATCGTTTTTTCTATATCGGTACTACTTAATACTTCATAAGAAACCACATATCCACTTGAATTAATTTTTCTTTTAATGTTTTGAAGTTCTTCTGTTATAGGATATATTTCTTCATTATTTTCAGGTTCAAAAACACCAAGTAGATGAATGCTTGCCTCATTTTTTTCAATAATTGGTTTTACATAATCGTATTTTTCTTCAATTCCTTCTACAAAACGAACAGGAAAAAGTATCGATTTGAAACTTGTTTTTCCAAAAAATGGTGGAATACTCAAAACAGGGCAACTCGATTTTTTAATAATAGTCATCGCTGTCGAACCCAAAACAGTTTCATCATAACCTGTAATTCCGTGTGTACCTATTACAGTAATATCAATATTATTTTTTTTCTCATATTCCTCAATAACGCTATCAATCAATCCTACTTCTACACTTGAAACAACTTTAAGAACAGTGTTGTTTACAATTGACATTTCGTGCTTTATCATATTTAATGTTGAAATTTTCAGCATTTTTTTCTGAATGTTTATCATTGTACCAGCAACATTAACAAATTTTCCAAAAACCATTGGTTCAACAATATTCAATAAATGTATTGTTGCACTATGTCGTTTTGCCATTTCTATGGCTACATTCAAAGCAATGTTAGCACTTGCCGAATAATCTGTTGGTACTAATATGTTGTTTATTCTAAAATCCATACTATTATTTTTTAAATTATTTTTAATCAACTCTTGATTATTATTTTACAAAGTTAAATTACCTTTATCAGCTAAATATTGACAGCCGTCAACCAATTAAAAATAATTCATTATGAGTTTAGAACTTTCAAAATATTTATTCAAAAGCAATATTCTTTTAGAGAAAGTAAAAGACATTTACATTAATGATTTAGAAGATATTAAAACCATAATATCTTTTAAAAAAGGAGAAATTTTATACGAAGAAGGTGCTGTTCCTAAAGCAGTTTTTAGACTCCAAACTGGCAAAGTAAAAATTGAGCAATTAAATCCTGATGGTAAAACAAGAATTGTTTATGTATATTCCGTTGGAGAATTTTTTGGGTTCAGACCATTATTATGTAATGAAAATCATCCTGTAACTGCAATTTTTCTTGAAGATAGTCAAATTGAATTGTATGATGGAGCCAAATTTATTGAAATAGCAAAAAAATCGCCCAATTTATCATTCAATTTATTAGAAATTTTAAGTTATGAATTTAATGTTTGGATAAATTTAATTTCGTCTTTGTCACACAAATCGGCTAAAGAAAAGATAGCATTGATTTTACTTATTTTAAACGAAAAGTACAAGAATAAAGATAATATTTCAGAAATAACAATGACCAAAGCCGATATTGCAAAATACAGTGAAACATCCGAAGAGACTGTTGTAAGAGTTATTGGTTTTTTTGAAAGCGAAAATATATTAATCAATAATGGTCGCTCTATTGAAATTAAAAATCATAAATTATTATCTATTTTAGCAGAAGGTTTTTAAATCTTTGAAACAAAAAATTGAATCAAGGCATAATTTTAATTGATATTCACTTTTTACAGAAATTAAATATTTACAAAATTTATAAATGACATCAATGCCTTTTTTATCTATTATTGTTACTTTATTCCTTTTCGTCTCCAAAAATATCCAACTCTTTTTTTACCTCTTCCAGTAATTGTTTTTCAGTTGGAAGATATAAATGATATTGACTTGCTATGATGTTTTTATTGTTTTCAGGCAATGAGAATTTTACCACACCATCGTTTTTCTTGGCGCAAAGTAATATTCCGATAGTTGGGTTTTCATTTTCGGTTTTCTCTACTCTGTCGTAATAGTTTACATACATTTGTAACTGTCCAATATCTTGGTGGGTTAGCTTTTCGGTTTTGATTTCGATAATTACAAAGCATTGCAGTAAACGATTGTAAAAAACTAAATCTATGAAGAAATCATCGCCATCGATATGAATTCGTTTTTGCCTTGCTACGAATGCAAAACCATTTCCTAACTCTAAAAGAAAATCTTGAAGGTGTGTGATAATCGCACTTTCTAAATCTTTCTCGTAATATGAAGATTCTCTTTTTAATTCCAAAAATTCTAAAAACATCGGGTCTTTAATAATTTCTCTAGCATCGGATGGTTGTTTCTCATTTCTTGCAACGGCTAGTACATTTTTTTTATCACTGCTCATTAACAATCTCTCGTATAAACTACTATCGATTTGCCGTTCTAATTGTCGAGATGTCCAATTATTTTTCGCACTTTCTGCAATGTAAAAATCTCTTTTATCTTGATTATCGAGTGCTAAAAGTAATTTATATTGAGTCCAACTCAATTGTGTCCGCAGTGCGGACACAATTGGGAAGGTTCGATAAAACTGACGATACCAGTTCAATTGACGATAAGAAAATCCTGTTTTATATATTGGCTGTAATTCTTCAGCAAGATATTTAATTAAATAAGTCCCATAATCTGCTCTATCTTTTCCTTGTTGCTCTTCTTCAAAAATACGTTTACCTATATTCCAGTACATTAATGTTCGTTGGTAGTCAACAGCTTTTATTGCAGTGTCTTTAGCATTTGCAATAATAGATTTGATTTCACTAATAATAGATTGATTAATGAGCATTTTAGGGTTTTGGGTAAAATTAAAAATTATATTGTACAAACATAGTAAAAAGCAATGGAATGTAAAAGAATGAAATTGAAAAAGGATAGGCAGGATAACCAAAAAAAGATAGAAACATTTTTTATTTTATTTTGAATACAAAAAACCGATTTAAGTGGCTGTTTAAGTGCAAAGTAATCCAACCTATTCACTGTTTTGCTTTAATTTTATTGTAAGTTTTCCGAAAGTTAAAACTGTAAAAAAACAAAATATGTTTGTGGTAAAATTTGGTTATCCTGCCTATCCATTCAAAAGAATAAGAAAGAGTGCATTTAATACCATTTTTTAAAATCTTGAAATTTATTATTTACTACTCGGTTTCAAGTTCTTTATTTTTCATATCCACTTCTTCAAAAGTTAGTTCTTTAACTGCGTAAACATATCCTGTTTTCTTACTGATTTTTATGAAATTGTGTTTTTTTAATGCTTTACCAAGTTTGTTTATTGTTGCATCATTCAAGTTTAATTTTGTTCTTTCGGCAAGTTTGGCAGCTATCTGTGAAGCATTTAAAAATAGTGTTGCATTTTCTCTTTCGATTGGTTCAAACCAAGTTAAAAGCAATTCTTCTTCTGGGCTTCGGAGTTGGTATTGTTCATTGTTTGCAGTTATTGATTTGATTTCTTCCTGGTCAAACCAATGTCTAAACCCACTTTTGAAAAGAAACAATGCTTGTGAAAATGCTAAATTTATATCCACTTCGTGTTGGTATTGTATGCCTTCTAACTCAAAACAAAGAAATCTTCTGCTACCTGTACTATCATTTAAAAATTGTGCAGTATTGACACTACCTGCAAACGATGCACGTCTTGGCATTGTTTCGTTGTTGTGTCCGTAGGCTTTGCGCATTCTAATTTGAGTTTTAGTAATTATCTCTTTTAAACTGCCAATTTCGGAACGGTTTAGGTTTTCTAATTCGTCAAGATTTATAAGCATACATTCTGCCAATTGAACTAAAGTGTCTTTGTTGTTCGGGTTGATAGTTCCAGAAAATAAATACTCCTTCAATTGTTTTGGAACTAAGCGTTCTACCCAAGTTGTTTTTCCTAATCCTTGTTTGCCACTAAATACAATAACTGTATGGTTTATAACTTTATCATCAAGCACACAACCGACCATTGCTACCAACCATTTTTTAAAACACTGCTGCCAAAGGTCTTGTTTTGTTGTGGTTATGGTGTTGGCTAATTGGGTTATATAATCTTGCGATTCATCATATTTAGGTAAATTATAAAAATAATCTTCGAATGGATTGAACATTGGGCAAAAGTCGGAATGTAATAAATTTCGTAATGATGAAAGATTTGTTTTGATTCGACCTTTTAAACATTCTCTAAGCATTGAGTTTTCAATAAAATCGTTCATTACATTCCATTTTTTTTTAGCCCCACCTAACCTCCCCAAAGGGGAGGGACTGCTGCAAATTTGGAATTCTAATTTGCCTGAAACTATATTATGTCGAAAAACATATCTTGTTGATAAAAAGTTTTCGAGTTTGTCAATTTGAGTAGCTCTCGGTTTTTCATCGTCGTCGTCATCTTCATCATCTGTATTCTTGCTACTTTTTTTCTTTTGTTTTTCATTTTGTATGTTAAGTTTTTCTGATTTACCAAATTCGTGGATATTGCCGTAGGCACTATTAACGGTTTGGGTTACTTCTTTTTCATTATAACCAAAATCGGTTAAAATATAACTTAATGCTTGTTGCAATGAAACGCCTTTACGGTTCAAATTGCACGCTAATTGATGCACAAAAACATTACGACTTCCATCTATATATTGTGCTTTTTTTTCTGTGAAATTTAAGCAATGATTGTAGATTGCTTCGCAGTTGTCGGTTGTTAGTTGTTGGTTGTCAGTTGTTGGTTTGCTTTCGTTTAAAAAAGGCATTTCGACTGCGCTCGATGTGACAAAGGTTTTAGAATTTTCATTTAGGTATAAATTTTCATCCCAAGAATAAAAACATAGTCTTGTTATATCTTTGCCCGATTTGTCAATTTCTAGTTTTAAAATAGTTTCATAATGTGCTTGAACTTTTAGAAACGTTTCTTTGTGTTCGGTTTTTGATGTATCGATTTTTACTAAAATTTTCAAACCGTTTCCCGATGGACTAATAAAACTCGCAAAAGTAAACTCCGATTGATTGGCCAAATGCTTTGCATTTTGCAAATCTATTTCACTTAACTTGTCGATGTCAAGTATTAAGAATTGGGAATATTCAGTTAGAAATTCTAATTTTCTACCACCAATAAATTTACCTGAAGGTGTGAATGCTGGAAGTGATTTTTTGGCTTTTTCGTAGGCTTCTAATTTGTTTTCAGATAGCGATTTACGCAAGTAAATAATACCTGGTTTGTACTTTCCTGTTTTAATTTCGTCCAGAATTGCAGTGATTGTTTTGTGTTCTATAACTTCGTTGAAATTCTTAAATATTGATACCATCTTTTACGGTTTATAGTTGTTGGTCGGTGGTTGTTGGTTCTCACTTCTGTGAAGTTTGCAATCGCAAACCTCACAAGTTCCGTTACAGCTGCGCATACTATCGACCTTTAAAAGATTTGTTGTAATGTTCTGTAAGCAATTTTTCTACATCAGACAATTTGTAGTAGATTTTGTTTCCAACTTGACTGAAAGAAATTTTGCCTTCGTCACGCCAAGTTTGTGCAGTACGTTTTGAAATTTTCATTAGTAATAGAAATTCTTGATTGTCTAAGAAAGTTTCTTTTTTGGAATCTGATTTCAAAGAAATTTGAGATTGAATAGTGTCTAATTTTGTCATTAGATCTGTGAACTGGTCTTTTGTGAAGATAATTGCATCCATTTTTAAAGTTTTTTAAATGTTATGGTGCAAATGTGGTAAGAGTAAAAAAGTCCTAAAGTCCCAAAATAGTCCCGCGGGACTATTTTGTTTTAAAGCAGTTTGTCAATGTCTAGTCTTTTATGAGGTTTAGGTCTTTTGTCGGCTCTTGACGGTTTGAGTATGGTTTCGACGGTTTGGGGACTTATTTCATTTCCATCTTTATCTACGAACGAATTTACTATCATTCCAACTAGATCATTAATCGAACCGTCAATAATTGGTTTGCCTTCTGAGAATAATTCACGATGTAATTGATAAAATATGTCAACAAACTGATTTACATTGCAATTGAATTGAATTTTTTTAGTTTTTAGCAGGTTATCACAACTATCTTCTTTTGATTTTATGCGTTTATCATTTAGGTTTTTTAACCTTTCTAATTTAGCTATTAATTTTTCGCATTGAATACTGTAATCTTTTAGAGTTCTATGATTTGACACAATTTCAGCTTCTTCATATTCCAATAATTCAGAGGTTAAAAAAAATATTTTATCGTCAAATTCCTGTAATGTTTCAATGTGCTTTTTAGCCTCAAAAAAAGAAAAAATTCTATCTTCACTTTCAGCATTTATAAATCTTTTCGGAGTTTCATATTTAATTTCAACTACTCTCGATGATTGCATTTCTGAGCGTTTCTTTTCAATCAAATATATTAATTTACTAGCTCGAGTTAAAGCACAACTTTTAGCAAATAGTTTTTCATTATTCGAAATTAGTTCTTCAAATTTATTTATCCACATTAAAGCATCGGCAACTTTATTGCATTGATAATTTATAAATTCAGGATAAAGTGCTTGAGGTAAAATAAAAACTTTGTTTATAATGGCTTCGCAATAATTTTTTAATGTGATTTCATTTTCAATAATAATATCAAAATCAGAATTGGTGGACTGTGCCAAAGGCACCGCCAACATTTCGACAAACTGAGAAGTTTGGATAATTTGAACTTTTGAATTCAAGTAGCGCTATTTTACAAATTGTTTTCAATGGGGTTTGAAATGTAATTACAAGCTATAATTTACTTTTTTGTGAAATATTCTAGTAAATCTGCCTAGTATAATTCAACTAAATTTTTTCTATTTGGCTCTAAAAATTAGCACTTTCTATTTTACTAAATTAGAGCAAAAACCAAACCCTTTTAGCAAGGATTTCAAAAAAATTTATTAACAATTTGTTTACGCTTTAATGACCTTTATTTCAATTTTAAGATAACGAGAAATTATGTTAAATATTATTATAATCTTTCTGAAAATTAAAAAATGTAATTATCAACTGCTTTGTCCAATTCTTCGCTTATTATTTTGGCATAAATTTGAGTTGTACTAATATCTTGATGATCCATTAATTTTGAAACGTGTTCTATTCGCATTCCATTATTTAAAGCATTTGTAGCAAAACTGTGACGACTTAAATGAAATGAAAGTGAAAACGGTAATTTCATTAACTTACCCATTCGGTTGAGTTGAAAATTGGCAGAATGATTTTCTTTTGAAGAAATAAAATAACGTGTTTCTTCATTTTTATTATAGATCTTTTTATCGGCAATAATTGGGAAAATGTAATCGTCTATTTCAGTATCTTTTTTGATGTATTTATTTAAAATATCAATGGCAACTTTTCCAATTTTAAACTGGTGTACTCGACCAGTTTTGCGGATTACTTTTTTTATTCTTTGTTCATCTTGGTTGTAATTTGAATATTGCAGCTCGATAACATCGCTAAATCGTAAACCTCCCGCATAAATAGAAAAAATAAATAAGTCACGCCATAAGTCGGCTTTTCGTCCTTCTTTTAATTCTAAATTGGTTAAAGTTTCTATTTGTTCTTTGTTTAAAAAAACTCTTTTTCCTGCATCTTTTTTTAGTGTAAGTTTATTAAATGGATACATATATTCTGGAATAATGTCTTCTTTGATGGCTTCCTTGAACATTATCGCCAAAATCATAACCGAATAACGTTGCGTTGTTGCACCATTTTTTAAAGTGTTTCCCATAAATGCCATATAATCTTTTAAAACTGTTACTGAAATGTCATCAAAATAAACATCTTTTGTTCCGATATAATTTTCAAATTTCTTGGTATAAATCAAATAGTTTTTATAGGTTCCGAACGAAACGCTGCCTTTAATTTTTTCACATCGAGCATAAGCATACTCAAAAAAGTTTGGTACTTCTTTTCCCTTTATGGCTTCCTTTAATTTTTTGATAGAAACAGATTTTACTTTACGTTCCATATCGGCAACTTGTCCTTCAGCATCAGCAATTTTTTGAGATAATGAGGCATTCATCCGTCCGCTATTTGGATGGTTCTTCTTTACTTTCTGCTTTGTTTCGTCCCACTCGTTCTCTTTGAGTTTGACTCCAGCAGTAATAAATTTCGTTTTTCTATCTTTTATAATTCGGATATAAAGCGGTGAATGTCCAGTTTGATCAACTTGATGCGTTCTTAAAATTAGTTTAATTGATGCCATAATAAAAGAAAATTAGAAATGTTGTACTATATTTGTAAACGAATGCAAACAAGTGAAAACTTTATAAATACAAGCCTTTCAAACTGATGCAACGTGGTACGAAGGTACAACAATAGGTATAACAAAACAAGTATTTCATTGCTTTTTATTGCATTATAATGTTCTTTACAATTTCTTAAAGTCAATAAATACAACACTTTAAGTGCAAAAGAGAACTGGCACAAACAAAATTACGATAACAGCTGTTTTGATATAGCTGGAATTTAGTGGAATTATCGTTTCGCAGCACGTTTTCATTAAGCCGAAAATTGAGCGGTTACGAACTTCCAGCCATCTCAAAGCAGCAAAACGTTACCAGCAAGCAACACAAAAAAATGACGGAAATATAAAAATTATATGAATGAGTATTAAACATTTTGATATAGAAATTGAATCTGGAAATCCATTCGCTAATTGTAAATTAGACAGACGAAAATATGCAAATGTATTATTGGATTTAGTTAACTCTTATTCAAATGGTTTTGTTTTAGCTATAAACAATAAATGGGGAACTGGAAAAACTACATTTATAAAAATGTGGGAGCAAGATTTAAAAGACAAACAATTCCAAACTGTTTACTTTAACGCTTGGGAAAATGATTTCGAAAACAATCCATTAACAGCTTTAATGGGTGAGTTAAAAAATATAACTACTAAATCTACCGAACCTAAATTTAAAATTGCTTTAAAAAATGCTTCTATATTATCAAAGCATATTGCGCCAATAATAGTACAGTCTATTGCTGATAAATACATAAATACAAAAGAAATTAAAGATGCGATAGTTAATGTTACAAAAGGTATAAATGATGTTTTTGAAAATGAAGTCAACGAATATGCAAAAAAGAAAAAAGGAATTATAGATTTTCGCAAAAGCCTTTCAGAATTTATTGCCAATACAAATGAGGGTAAACCACTTATATTTTTAATTGATGAACTTGATCGTTGCAGACCTGATTATGCCGTCTCAATTTTAGAACAAATAAAGCATTTTTTTTCAGTTCCAAATATTGTTTTCGTATTATCAATTGATAAAGTTCAACTTGGAAATTCTGTTAAAGGAGTTTATGGCAGTGACAGGATTGACGCTGATGAATATTTAAGACGATTTATTGATATTGAGTATTCTATTCCTGAGCCTGAAAATGAAATCTTTCATAAATATTTATATAACTATTTTGAATTTGATCAGTTTTTTATTTCAGAAGATCGAAAAAAATATAGAGCGCTAGATTCCGATAAAAGTAATTTTTTAGAAATCTGTTCAGTATTATTTTCAAACGGTTTAATTTCATTACGACAACAAGAAAAAATATTTTCACATTCAAGATTAGCTTTACGTTCATTTGATAGTAATAGCTATGTTATACCGCAACTTTTTCTTTTTTTGGTCTATATCAAAACAATTTATGAAGATTTATATAGTAAAATAAATAGCAAAGCATTAACTATTGAAGAATTACAAAAAGATTTTTTTGAAATTATAAAAGGAAAAGTTAATGAAGATAATGAAAGAAAAATTCTTCAACTTGAAGTTTATTTAGTAAATGCTTACAATAATTACATTAACTATCCATATTCAAGAAATAAGATATATGAATACGATAATAGCACTAATAAAAACAAACTTTTAATTAAATCAGTAATAGATAAAACAGAGAATGGAGATTATTTTTTAAGTATACTTGAGAATATGAATAGATATGATAGTATTGAAGGTATAAGTATTGAGCACCTTTTGAAAAAAATAAATTTAACAGAAGTGTTTAAATAACGAACAAATTGCCAGCTGGTAACACACGTAGCTGTTGCGCAACTCTCTTAAAAAAGTAAAATTTCAAGATAAGCGTAAAAAACAACCTCGTTTAAGGATTTTTAAGCGAGGTTTATTTTTGGTTTTAGGTTGTAGTTTGTAAAAATAAAATGCCTTAAAAAGTCAGTTTTCAAGTCAATGAAAGCTGTTTTTAGAGAAGTTGGTACTTTTGCTTGTATTTCACTTACAACTCCGGCTTTTGTTTTTGTTTTTTTGGTGATAAACTTCAAGTATTTCTTAAGATTATAGGTCAACGCTGCCATTAAAACGTGTTTGTTGGCTTGCTTGATTCCTCTTGTGTTTACGCGCTTCATATTGGTAAAATTGACCAACGTTCCTATTACTGGTTCTACGGTTTTACTTCTCACTCGCACCATTTGCTTGGCATAGCGTGCGTTTTGAGTCAGTTTTTGGTGCATTCGATCGTAGTGTTCCTTGTGGATGCTGTGATCTATCTTTTTATACTTAGTGCTTTTTCCGCAGCATTGTTCTCGTAGTGGACAGTTTTTGCAATCGCGCTCACTACTTCGATAGCTGTTTTTGGTGTAGCTTTTGCTATCGTTCTTTTCGCCTTTAAAGAGTAAAATGGCTTTGTTGGAACCTTCTTTGATGCATTCATATTGGTTGAGTTCTTTGTTGAAAATAAAACCTTCTCGCTCGGGTTTGTACTGTCCGAAGTTTGGAATATAGGCATCGATGTTTTTTTGGTGCAAATATTTTAACGCTTCTCCACTACTATAACCTCCATCGGCTAAAAGTTCTTCTAATTCAATGCCATTTTCATTTAGATTTTCCTCTGTTAATTCTACTATTTTTTGCACGCACTGACTATCGCGTTTGTCTGCAAAATCAGAACAGGCGCCTGTTATTACATGATGAGCATCGTCTACAGCTATTTGTCCAAAATAGTTTAACTGTCTTGCTTTTCCTGGTTTTACACTTACCCTAGCATCAGAATCGGTGGGAGAATAATGGGTGTGATTCGATACAAATCTCGGACGTATTGAATTGCCGTGTTCATCTACTTTATCAATGTTGAAGTTAGGATTGGGTTGGCTCTTGTAAGCTTCTTTTTTCCAATTATGGTGTTGTTCTACTAGTTTCTTTCTAGTGCTGGTAGTTTTAAATTCGCTGTTTTCTTCTAATTCATCTACAAAGGCACTGGCATCTTCCAATACTTCTTTCTCTACCAAACTATCCATAGAGGCATTGGCTTTGATAAAAACACTGTCCACGGCTTGACGCTTGCCGCGAATCATACCTTTGGAAACACATAGTTTTAAAACGGCTTTAAACAAACTTAAAAACACTTCTTCACCATATAACTGACGCGTGCGACTAATGGTGCTGTGCCAAGGCAATGCTTCGTCAATGTCATACCGAATAAAAAGGCGAACATCTAAACAATTTGAGCAATATTCGATGAGTTTCCTATCCGAATTTATGTTGTTTAAATAGCCTACCAAACAGATTTTGAAAAACACAACGGGATCAATGCTCTCCTGTCCTTCGTCTCCATAATACTTTGCAGTAGCTTTATATAAAAAATGAAAATCGATAGCTGTATCAAGCAATCGATAAAAATTATGCTCAGGAATCAGGTCCTGTAAATGAACTTGATAGAGCATTTTTGGCGTGAGTTCTTTTCTTCCTTGCATAGTTAAAAATACAATTTCTTTTACTTTTTTGCAAGTTTTTTTT
>NZ_VHLM01000038.1 GCF_009764685.1 Flavobacterium sp. I-STPP5a
TAGAGTTACTTACTTAAAAAACACTTATATTTATAGTAAATACAAGGATATGGAAAGTATATTTCAGGGGGAGAATATTTTAGAGTTCATAAAGACATTCCCAGACGACCAAAGTTGCCGTGAATTTATAGCCAATGAGAAGTGGAAAGACGGCTATAGATGTAAACGTTGCGAGAATACGAAGTATGTTTATTTTGAAAAACACAATAAAAGAGAGTGTACCAAATGTAGATATAAAGAGAGTGCAACGGCAGGAACTCTTTTTCATAGAGTTAAATTTGGAATTCAAAAAGCATTTTGTATTGCCTTTGAAATGACTTGTACAACCAAATCAATATCCTCAACTCAAGCGGCAAAACGCTATGGAATAACTCAAAAGACTTCTTGGTTGTTTATGCAAAAAGTAAGACTTGCGATGAAGTCCTCAAAACAGTATCCAATGACAGGAAATGTACAAGTTGATGAATTTGTAGTTGGCGGAAAAGAAACAGGAAAACAAGGTAGAAGTTACGATAGCAAAAAGGCAAAAGTTGCTTGTGCTGTTGAGCTGACAGATGAAGGAAAGATAAAAAGAGGTTATGCAAATGTTATTGATGATTATTCTGCAAAGTCAATAAAACCATTATTTGACGAGCATATAAGTAAAGATGCGAATATTAAAACAGACCAATGGACAGCTTACAAAATAATAGCAAAGAGCTATAACATCGTCCAAGAAAAAAGCGTTCCTGGGAAAAACTTCAAAGAAATGCACACTATTATTCATCAGGTAAAAACTGCAATAAGAACGATTCAATCACACGTCAAAAAGGAACATCTCCAAAAATATTTAGATGAATATTTTTATCGACTGAACAGGTCAATTTACAAAGATTCTATTTTTGATAATATATTCAAACGATTAGTCTCACATCCGCATCAGGGTTGGAAGCAAATCGTAGTCATTAAGTAAGTAACTCGAAACATTAATTTCATTAAAATTTAAATTCAAAATTTGGCAATTGTCCGAATCATATATTTCAGATAAAATATATAAAATCCTTTTAATCAATAATTGTTCACCAAAGTTATCATTTCTAAAAATTACTTTGTAAAAATAAGAATCAAGACTAATCTTAATTTCGTTTTCATTTACAGAATAAATAATTTGTTCAAATGGATCTATTGAATTATCTAGTTTATCAAATTCATCAAGAATATTTTCAATATACTCAAAATCGATTTTAAAAATTAAAGGCTTTATTTTGTTCAGTTTCAAATATGGATCTAAAATTAATGCAATTTCATTGAACCAAAATGCGATTGCGATACATATTTCAATAGTAAAGTGATTCTTATCAATTTCATCTTCATCAATATTTATTGCTGATTCAATCCAAATTTCTTTTTCAAATGCTCTTGACAATATTTTATTTGAAAATTTACCAATATTTTTACTTCTAAAAATAGGTAAATTAGCAGGTAAAGTTTCCCTTTCTACAGGAAGAAAAATAAAACCATTTTCAAGTGGGTATAGACCTACATGTACATCATTTTTTATAATTGCCTCAGTTTTAAAATCAAGTGCATTACCCACGGTAATAAAAAGTCTATCTAGTTTGTAATCATCATCGATATAAAAGCTTTCTTTATTTTCAATAAACATCGATATGTTGTCTAAAAAATATGGAGTTATTAGATTGATTTCCGTTTTAGCTTTTGCAAAATTATATAAAGTAAGATTATTTAGTTTGTTGCTTTTATGTAGTATCAATAACTCATCCATTCTCAAAACTAAATGAATACATTTTTTATCTAAACCTTCATACGTAATCATTATCGGTCTGCCTATTCCCAAAGTTATATTCAAATTAAATATCTCATATCTTTCGAAATCAGCATTACTAATCAATTTATTATATGTTTCCTTTTTATGCTTTAATACTTTATTTAGAATATCCTCTCCAAAATAAGGTGTTAAAGGATAAACTGAATTGTAGTCTTTACCATCATCAAATTGATATGTTACATAAGCTAATTTATCAGTGTCATAAATATAGATACCTTCATAAAGCGGTAAATCATTATTGTTTAAATTAAAATCAATTTTTTTATAACCAAAATCATCTAATATAAAATTGCATTGTTTCCAACATTCTTTAGAAAAGTGTTTTATTAAAGCATCCAAACAATTATGTACTACACCTAATTTATAAATATTAAAAACTATTGCAAAAACAAGATTTGTTGGTGAAATAATTATATAATCATTCTCAATCTTAAGAATTGGCTTAAAAATTAAAGGGTTTTCATTTGGATCATTTGTTTTTAAATCATCATTTATTACATCAATTAAAAAGTTTTCTATTAAACTAAACTCTAAATGAATTTTATCACTTAATTTCTCAAATCTTTCTTTGCTAAAAATTAGTTTCCCCGTATTTTTATACAAGAAATCATCATTAGGAAAATAAATATTATTTGAATCGGTATCTTTGTACGAAAGATTTCTTTCATAATTTAAAGATGAGCAAATTAAATTCGAAACTATAAGTAAAAAGAATGTTGAACCTGAAGCTTCTTTGATAAAAGCATTTGGCAAAGAATTTTTATTTGAAAGTACATTAATTAATGACTGTAAAATATATACTTGTCCTTCAGTAACACCGGGAAAAACAATCATATTCCCTAAAGGGGTCATTATGTTTTCTGTAAATAAATTCTCTGGAGGATCTTCCTGATTATTAAATGAATAGTTTTTAGATAAATATTGATTTAGCTTTTTATAATCAATAGCATTGTTTTGAAAATTTTTTGATAGCAATACCTCTTTCTGAATTTCTTCAAGCCTAATATTTTTACCATGATTTTCTGGTAAAGATTTTAGTAATGCAATTGTAGCTAAAAGTTCTTTTCTGTTGAATTGATTAAAAAAAGGCAATTCACTATCTATTTTATTAAAACAACATTTTTTATACTTTAAACCACTATCACAAGGACAAGAATCATTTCTTCCAACTTTTTTCATGCTATTTTTTTATTAGTTCCCTAAAAGCCTAATCTAAATCATCACTCCTCTCCTTACCACTCCAAAACAACTCACATCCAAAAGAGCAATTAAAACTAATTCTCTCGTATTCTATTTTCCATAAGGTATTTCTCAAAAATAATAAAAACAAATTACAAAAACAGCGTATAACTACCTGTTTTTGTAATTAAAATAACCCAAACTGTTTTCCCAACTTAAACTGCAAAGTGTTATGATTCTTAAGAGACGAAATAGTGTTTAATTTTCATGGATTTATATTGAAAGAGTTCAATAATAGATGGTTCTTGATAGGAAGAAGAAAGAAAAACCAGCCCATAACTAATGTGGCACTGGATAGAATCATTGCTATTGATTATGATTTTAACATGCCTCATTTAAAAGAAAATTTTAATGCGGACACGTATTACAAAAATGTGGTGGGAGTTACTGTGAATACGAGTTTGCATCCCAATCGGTTTGAACTCTGGATTGATGCCCTAAATGCTCCTTATGTGCTTACTAAACCCTTGCTAAATTCACAACAGTTGATCAAACAAAATGAAGATGGCAGCATTATTATTCACTTATTTGTGATTCTAAATTATGAACTAGCACGTATTTTTCTAGGTTTTGGCAATGGTCTTGAGGTGATACGACCCGACTATTTCCGAAATCAAATGAAAAGTGTTATTCAAAAGTCTCTGGCGCGTTATGCCGAATAATTGATTGGTTTGAATGGATAACGAACGCTAAACAAAAAATCCTTTTTTTTTGCAGCATGGTTTTAGCGATTTAGCTTAAAAAAAAACTCGTCAAACTTTAGAAACGATGACTTGCTGCACCAAGAAAATATTAACGTTTGTGATTTCGTTAATTTGTCTTGATGCGTTACTTTTGCAGCGTCAAAACAACCACTTTGAAAAAGTTCAGTATCTACATACTTTCTTTTATTTTACTCCTGCCCACTTTTGGCAGCTCTTTTACGTATTTGAACTTTAAACTCCAACAAGAAGAAATTGCAAAAACCATTTGTGTGCAACGCAAAATGGTTTTTAATAGTTGTAACGGACGATGCGAATTGCAAAAAAGCCTAAAACGCTACACCGACAACGAAAAAAGCATGCAAAACACCCTCAAAGAAAAAGTTGATGTGGTGTACGTACAAGAACTGCTTAGTGCTTCATACGAGTTGGTACAACCTATCGTTATTACAACAAAAACCGAAACCGTTGTAAACCGCAAACCGATTTCATTTTCGGCTTACACCTTTCGTCCTCCCGCTTATTTCATTTCATAAGATCAATTTATTTTGGAACGAAAAGCACATTATGTTGCCTATTTCGTTTTACAATATTGCATAGGCACTAATCGCGTCTTGATCTTTCGTGCTTTGTTTGCTTGCTTTTTAGCCTTGCAAACAATTTAAACCCATTATTTACTCATTCAGTTTCATTACGAAATTAAATAAGGATTCTGGGTTAAATTTTCACTGAAATAAGATTTTTACACCTTTCAAAAAAAATGAAAAAATTGATTTTTGTAATGCTTTTGGCGTTACAATATACCTATGCACAAAAAACTGCTGCAGTAGATAGCAGCACCGTAGAAAACCTAAATGAAGTAGTAATTACTGCCAACCGTGGCAAGGCCAAGCGAAATGAGGTGCCAGTGGCAATTTCTAAACTATCTACAAAACTCATTCAAGAAACCAAAGCAACTTCTGCTTTCGAAATTGTAAATAAAACGCCCGGCGTAATGATGACAAATCTCGGTAACGAGCAACACGGAATGTCCATCAGGCAACCTATGGGTTTGAGCCCGTATTATTTGTATCTCGAAGACGGCTTGCCCATTCGACCACTCGGCGTTTTCAACCACAATGCGTTGCTTGAAATGAATCCGTTTAATTTACAAAATCTAGAAGTGATCAAAGGTCCCGCTTCATCACTTTACGGTCCAGAAGCTGTGGGCGGAACTGTAAATTTTATTACCGTAAAACCAAGCCGCGATCCCAAGTTTAAAGTAGGCATTCAAGCAGATCAATACGGCTACCGCAACCTGCAAGCCTTTGGCAGCGCTACCGTAGGCAAATTTTCGTTTGCCATTGCGGGCGCTAGTACTGACCAAACTAACAGTTGGCTCACTTTTTCTGATTACAACAAAAACAATTTGAACGCTAAATTCCAATGCAATTTTAGCAACAGTCTCCGTTTGATTAGCAGTACTTTTTATGGGCAATATTACTCGGACATGACGGGAAGCGTAAACGAGCAAGACTTTAAAAGCCGCTCCTACAAAAGTACAACCGATTTTACCTACCGAAAATCAGAGGTCTTACGCAGTCGTCTAACACTTGAAAAAGAGTGGTCTGAAAACAGTCAAACCGTTGTAACAGTTTACCACCGAGACAATAAATTAGGACAAAACCCAAGCTACGGCATTCGATGGAATCCTACACCATCAGCAACCAACGATCCTACAAAAGCAACTGGCGAAATCAATTCAAACGATTTTAAAAGTTACGGAATCGTGGCGCAGCACACGCACGGATTTTCGTTTTTAAACTCTAAACTAATCGCCGGAACTACCTACGATAGGTCGCCAAACGACTATTTTTCGCACCAAATTAAACTACAAGCCAACCGAAATCCTGATGGAAAGACGGTAAACAAGTATCAAATTTTAGAAGTTCGACCAGACTTACGCATTTCAAATTACAATGCCACCATTTACAACAATTCAGGCTATGTGCAATACAACTTTCAACCGCTTTCAAAAGTAACAGTAACCACAGGGGCGCGTTACGACTACATCAAAATTGATTACACCAATAACATCAATGCTACTTCGGGAGCCAAAACCTACGATCAACTGACCTTTAAAGCAGGTGTCAATTACAATCCGCTTACTAATGTTGGGTTTTATGCCAATTATTCTCAAGGATTCTCTCCACCTTCGGTGACCACTTTATTCCGTCCAAAACCTGGAGTTACACCCGTACAATTTTACACGGATCTTGATGCGGCACATTTTTCAAACTACGAAATTGGTGGTTATAGCAGTTTGCTAAAAAACAAATTGACACTAGATTTTGCCGTGTATGTACTTGATGGTCGCAATGAATTATTAAGCATTCGCCAACCAGATAATTCAACCGATACTCAATCAGCCGGAAAAACAAGCCATCGAGGAATTGAACTTGGACTACAATACCAACCGTCAGCACAGCTTGCATTTCGCCTTGGCGGAACCTATGCGCGCCATGAATTTATCGACTTTACTGTTTCCAAACGAAGCACCGATGCGATTCAAAAGCTCGACGGCTTTGACATGCCGAGCGCACCACGATGGATTGCTAATTCTGAGCTCAATTATTACCCAAAATGGTTCCCGAACTTCCGTGCAGCGCTAGAGTGCCAGTACGTATCAAGCTGGTTTCAAAACCAAATCAACACTGTTTCCTACGCTGGCTACACCCTTTTTAATGCTCGATTAGGCTACCGCTACAAACAAGTTGAATTTTTTACCAATATCATGAACCTGACCGATAAATTGTATGCTACCAATGTTTCTCGGGGCAATGCCACAATCGATCAGACTACGTATACCGCCGCCGCACCTCGCATTTTCATGATGGGATTACAGTACAACTTATCATTAAAAAAATAATTATCAGGAGCTTATCCGGCTATCCGCTTTATCTTTTTTGAGGCCAAAAAAAGGCCTCAAAAAAGGATATCGCTCCTATCCGGGCTAAAAAACACACAAAATGAAAAAAGAAAATCAAAAGACATCTACACGAAAAAAAGATTCCAAATGGATCAAAAAAATCAAGCAGCACATCTATGCGTGGCACCGAACTTTGGCCATTATTACCATTATTCCAGTTATCTTTTGGACACTTTCAGGCATCATGCATCCGTTTATGGCGCATTTTTTTAAACCCGAAATCGCCAATCAAGAGCTACCACAAACCGCCATTAATCAGAGTCAATTGCCATTGACGTTGAAAGAGGTTTTACAAAAAAAACAACTCAAAACATTCAAAAACTTTCGCCTAGTCAACCTGAACGATAAAACCTATTATCAAGTAAAAACCGAATCAGGAGCCCTACTCTATTTTGACACAGCCACGGCTGAACAACTTGAAAACGGCGATCAAAAATACGCCGAAGCTCTAGCGCGTTACTTTTTACAAGACCGTACAAGCAGCATTTCAAACTACAAAGTCCTCACTGAATTTACAACGCAATACAAATACGTAAACCGCTACTTGCCCGTATACCAACTGAGTTTTGATCGTGCCGATGAAATGCAAGTTTATATAGAAACCGCCTCAAGCAAACTAGCGACTTTCAACCCGAAATCACGCCAAATTTTTATTTGGTTCTTCGATACCTTTCACAATTGGTCCTTTATTGATGCGATTTCTAATAACAGTTTGCGCATTATCATCATGATTTTACTTTTGTCTGTGATCTCCTTTTCAGCAATCAGTGGACTCTTGATTTATGGGCTTTTCTGGAAACAATTCAAAAAAAGCGATGCGCTTGCTCCCAAAAAAGGCATCCGACGTTACCACCGACAAATCGGGATTTGGATTTCATTATTTACCTTAACCTTCGCTTTTAGCGGTGCATACCACGCCACTACCAAATGGGATCCGTACACGCTATCGCAAATGGTATACGAACCTAGCTTTAAATCCGAAGCACTTAACACTTCACTTACTGATTTAAAACTAGATTGGAATCGGTTTGAAAATGCTAGTATAGTTGCTTTTCAAGACAGTTTGTACTACCGTTGCCAACTGCTTCCCAAGCAAGTAACAAAGACTAACACAGCCATCACTACACCCGAATCAAAATGGGCAAAGAAAGACAAACAACCACTAGAAATAGTTTACATCAACGCACAAACCAATCGCATCGCGCCTAATCTAGATGTGAAATATGCTGAATTTTTAGCGCATTATTTTACAGATGGTGCGCCAAAGGCCGCTTGTTGCGAAATGATTCCTGAAACTGATGAACCTGAAACTTCTTTACAAAACGCAAAATTGGTTGAAACGAAAACCATTTACGAATTTGAAAGTCGCGAGTATGGCTTTGTGAACAAGCGCCTTCCTGTGGTGAAACTTGCTTATGACACACCTGAAAATACTACTTATTTTATAGAAACAGCCACCTCAAGATTAGCCGCAAAAGTAGAAAACGTAGACAAAAGAGAAGGTTATTCTTTTGCTATTCTACACAAATTTTTATTTTTAGATTGGGCGGGCAAAAATGTGCGTGATGCTGCAATGGTTTTGGCCGCACTTGCAATTTTAGTCGTGAGTGTTTTAGGATTGATTTTGTATCTTAAGAAAAAGTAAAAGCAAAAAAAAAGCGTCATCAACAAGAGTTCATGACGCTTTACTTTTTTGTAGCAATAATTCTTTCATCAACTGCTGTAAGGGTTTTAATTGAGCCACATCAATATTTGATTGTTGTAACACACTCATCATGGTCATAACTGCCGTAGGATTCATGTCATCACCTGTCACACGTACAACAGCAAAACCATTTTCATTTTTATTGGCAAAAAAAATAAACTCTTCAATATGCTCATCAGTACCCACAAAACTTACGGAAGCTCCTTCTTTTCCGGAGCCAAATTTCATCAATTGCTGGTACTTTTTGTCCTTTAAAATTAGATTTACTTTTGCGCGTTCTGCTTCAAATTCAGCTTTATTAGTCGCATTAGCATTAAAAGCTAAGATGTTCATTTTATCAAAAGATTGTAAGGCCTCGGTTTGCGCCAAGGTAAGTTTAGCCTTGTCTACATTTAATATTTCGGGAGAAACATCTAAAGCTATAAAATTTTTATCTTCTGAATGTTCAACAAAATATTTTTGCAATGACGGCTCGTTGTTGCAACTTACCAAAAATAACGCCAGTAGTACGGGAATTCCGAATCGTAGTTTCATATTACTTTTTACCTTTACTTGCTTTTTTCAAATCATCGCCGCCTGGGATACGCATTTTGTCTGTCAAAACTGAAATTTCATTTAAATCAAAGTTCCCTGTCAATGACATTAAAACAGTATCTTCATTTTTTGCTCCTTCAATAAACATCAACAACTCACGTATCTGTGTATCTCCAGCACCTGATTTTACAAGGATTTTTACATTTCTACCATTATCGTTTACTCGCATTAACTCTTCTAAACCGCCAGTTTTTATATATTTATCCGCAGCAAGTTTCATTTCACCTTCTACGCGAGTACTTTTGGTTGTAAAAACCTTCAAATTGTCTAATTTTTTAATTAAAGTCAAATATTGCTGCATTTCTTTATCGGAAGCGTCCATTTTAACTTTGCTCATTAAGTCAAACATTTTTTTATTGACAATAAATGACTTGACATCATCTTGACCATCAAATTTGTCAAATGCTGTTTGTGCAAAAAGTGAACTTGTAGCCAAAAAAAGCGCCAGTGTTACCAAAATTTTTGTAAATGTCTTTTGAATAGTGCTAAAAGCTTTTGTGTTCGTTGTGCTCAATGGCACCTTTTGATTGATTGATTTCATGATATAAATGATAATTAATGATTAAATGTGAACTGAAAAAGGCTAGCGTTTTTTAACTGCCTTGTTTTCTTACTGGTTTTTTAAATACTTTATTTTTTGCAATTTGATACTCCTCTAGATATAGTACACTTTCTATGCCAACATTAATATTATTCGATAATAAAGACAAGGCTTTTTGTGTAGCTTCAAAGGCAACTTTGGGATCCTCATAGGTTCCTAAATCTGACTGTGGTGGCGTAGTATCAGTATTTAAAAAAGCATAGCTTCCTACTCCTACAGCAACGATTACAGAAGCTGCAATGGAAAGCCATAATACAGGCCTTATTTGTCTATAAAAAGGAACAATACGGGTAAACTGCTCTTTTTTTGACTGATTAAGACCTTTAAAAAAATGTTGGTATTGTATTAAATGTTGTGCAACATCGCCTGAAGAAAAATAAGAACGTAATTCATTCTCCTCGGTAATAGTTGTTACTCCTTCAAAGTATTTCTCTAAAAGTGTCTCAATTTTATTGATTTCCATGGGTATGTGTCTTTATAATGTATTCCCTAATTATTTTTCGCGCTCTAGAAAGTGAAACTCGTACTGCGCTTTCATTCATTTGTAACAATGAAGCAATTTCTTCAAACTCGTATTGCTCTACATCACGTAATTGAACAATCATGCGTTGCTGTTCAGGCAATTGAGCTAAACAAGTATCAACCCATTTGAGACTATCTTGATCTTCTAATTTTTTTTCAAGACTTGGTGCGGTATCTACATAATTAGAATGAACTAATGATTCATTATTAGCTCGTTTTGATTTCAGCTGATCCAAACAAAAATTTTTAGTCATGGTCATTGCAAATGCCTCAACGCTACCGTACTTATTTAAAGAATCATTTTTTGACCACAACTTAGTCAGAACCTCTTGCGTTGCATCTTCGGCCTCCTCTGTACTAATTAATAAGCGCTTGGCTAGCCTAAAGACTTTGTCCTTAAATGGAGAGATCAAGACTACAAATTCGCTTTGGTTCATACACGTTTTACTAACAACTTATAAATACAAGACGATTGAAAAGTTATTTTGTAACATAAATTATTAAATTAAAACTAAAGTTAGTATTTTTACGTTAATAAGGATATAAACCAAACCTATGAAAACCTATTTTAAAATTCCCCTATTAGTACTTATTTCCCTTTTTGTATTACAAGGGTGTCAAGATAATGATGACGTAGCTCCACCGGCTAGCCTTGAAATTCAAGATTTTGTTTGGAAAGGCATGAATCAATACTACTTATGGACAGATGAAGTTGCTAATCTAGATGAAACAAAATTTGCTGATCAAGCCAATTTAAATAATTTTTTACAAACTTTTAGCACCCCAGAGAATTTATTTGCAGCACTACGTGTAGATGCAAACAAAGATAAATTTAGCTGGATTGTTGATGATTATTTAGAGCTAGAAGGACAATTTCAAGGAACTACTAACAATAATGGAGTTGAGTTTGGTTTAAGCAGAAAATCAACTGGCTCATCAGAAATTTTTGGATTTGTACGCTATATTATTCCTGGTTCTAATGCTGCTACTAAAGATATTAAAAGAGGAGATGTTTTTACAGCAGTGAATGGAACGCAACTTACGGTAAGTAATTATCAGTCTTTACTTTTTGGGTCTAATAATGATTATACGCTTAACATGGCTGATTTAGCGGGAGGCGCATTTGTATCCAATGGAAAAAATATAGCCCTTACAAAAACAGTATTGACTGAAAATCCTATTCTAGTGAATAAAGTAATAACTTCAGGATCTCATAAAATAGGATATTTAATGTACAACGCTTTTACAGCAAATTTTGACACCAAATTAAACGAAGCTTTTGGCACGTTAAAAGCAGAAGGTATTACAGAACTGGTGTTAGATTTACGTTACAATGGCGGAGGATCTGTGCAAACAGCAACACGTTTAGCAAGTATGATTACTGGACAGTTTACGGGTAAGGTATTTGCGAAACAACAATGGAATAAAAAAATAAACGATTACTTTGAGGCTGAGAAGCCTGATGCATTGTACAATTATTTTACGGATAAAATAGGCAGTGTCGCTATTAATAGTTTAAACCTAACCAAAGTTTACATCCTTACAAGTTCAAGTTCAGCATCTGCAAGCGAATTAGTAATCAACGGATTAGAACCCCATATAAACGTAATTCAAATAGGTGATGTTACCGTAGGGAAAAATGTAGGTTCAGTAACGCTATATGATTCTCCCGGTTTTGGAGCCGACAACAGAAATCCAAAACACAGATATGCGATGCAACCTATTGTTTTAAAAATTGTTAATTCGGCTGGTTTTGGTGATTATCAAAATGGTTTACAACCTGATTTCTTGCAAAAAGAAACTATAAGTACTCTGGGCG
The DNA here is from genome assembly GCF_009764685.1 of Flavobacterium sp. I-STPP5a. Lineage (GTDB taxonomy): Bacteria > Bacteroidota > Bacteroidia > Flavobacteriales > Flavobacteriaceae > Flavobacterium. The sequence goes on from NZ_VHLM01000038.1 coordinate 11,978, forward strand.
TTTTGGGAGACGTAAATGAGTCTCTACTAAAAACTGCTATTGCAAAAATTACGGGAACAAGTCGTATTATATCTCAAAAACAAAGAGCCGATTTTGAAACATTTAGCAGTTCACAAGCCGTAAACGGATTGAACCAAATGTATATTGAAAAAGCTCCCGAAGGATTGCTGAAAGCTTTAGAATAAAAAATTTAGAACCTAATTTTTGCCACAAATTTGAAGATACAATCCTTTGAATTTGTGGCATTTTTTTTATTTATTTCACAGATGATTGCTAAACAATATTTTATGTAAAATAATTTAAAAGCAGGCAATAATTAGTGATTTTTGTAAGTTTATATAGATTAACTTTTAAAACAGAAAACCAATGAAGAAAGCTATTCCATTCTTTTTAGCTTGCGCTACTTTTGTATCGCTAGCATTTGTAAAACCAAGTGTAGAGAACAAGAAACAAATTCACGTAGTTATTGATGCTGGGCATGGCGGAACTGATTTTGGCGCTACATCAATTACTAGTTCTGAAAAGCAAATTGTAGAACAGATATCCCATAAAATAAAATTTTTAAATAAAAATGAAAATGTAATTATTCATTTTACTCGAAAAGACGACCAATTTGTATCCCTCTCCGATCGTGCAGATTTCATCAATAAAATTAAACCCAACTTAGTTATATCCTTACACGTAAACCAAAGTCGTAATGAATCAAAATCAGGAATGGAGTTTTATGAAGCTAATGAGTCATTGGTTAACGATCAATCAATTAAAATCGCTAATGAATTGCGTACTAATTTTTTAAAAAACAATGCAGTTGCTCCATCTGAAATTAAGAAAGCTCCTTTTTTAATTTTAAAAAAATCAGTGGCACCTGCAGTACTAATTGAACTAGGCTACCTTTCAAATTCATCTGACAGAGCCTACCTGACTGATGATCAACAACAAGATAAAATTGCTACTACAATTATCTCATTTGTTTCTGATTTAAAATAAAACAATTAGTAACAAAAAAGCGAGACATTCATTGCTGAGTCTCGCTTTTTATTCAATTTGACAAACAATCTTGTCTTTTAAAATAAGAAATTCAATCCTATTTTAAAGTTTCTTCCGCGTGTTGCGCAGCATATCGCATTACCACTTTTTTTTGAGGAAGCAAATTGAATTCAATTTAATTTCGAAACAACTTAACTTACATGTAAAATACTGGTAAAAGAGATGTTATCACTTATAGCATATTTACAAATGCTTTTCATTCGATTTTAATAAAAACCTTTGCACTCAATAAAAATACATTATTTGTTAAAGTAAAAGCCATTTGGCCCTACTCCTACTGTCAATTCCTTTTGTAAATTACCCGTTAATGAATACACATACGCTTTACTGTTTGATGCGAAATCTCCTCCATCAGCAATGAAAATTCTATCATTCTCTACTGCAAAACCATACATTACCCCATATTGAGAAGTTGAAGTATAGGTAAACAAAGCCGTTTCACTTGCCTGACTTGCTGTAATATCCATAGCAAAAACACTACTCCCTTTAGTAAAGAAAACCTTAGAGCCATAAATATCTAAATTTTTAGCTCCTTTTAAAGTCGTTGGTAAAACTACTTCTGATACTGATTTATCAGAAAGTTTAACTTTTACAATTTTACTTGATCCTGAAAAAGGAGAAGCCAAAACGTATAATGTACCGTTTGTAATCTCCATACTGTTAGCACTAGCTCCTACAGTAACTGAAGATTCTAATGCCTTAGTACTTGTATTTACTACTAACACTTTGTCATTATTATAAGGCTCAATGATGTATAATTTATCGCCATCAAGTACTATGCGATCAGCTGTAGCGTTCAAATTAATTTTTGACTCCACTTTATTGGTGGCTAAATCAATTATAGCAACATAATCATCTGTATTACCTTGTGCTCCTCCATAATTATTGGCGTTTGTAACATAAGCTTTGCCATTTTTCACAACACCATATCTTGGACTAGCTAAGCCAGAATCTATTTTTGCAAGTAACTTAAATGAATATCGATTTACTACATTTATCACATTAGATCCACCAGCAATAATATATGCTTTGTCTCCATCAAAGAAAATATTTTGTACATATTTACCAATGAAATCACCAGCATTTTCAGCGCCATAAACATCTTGTTTAAAAATAGTCATGTCATCACCCAAAAATGATACCGAACCACCAGAGGAATTACCTTCGTTCAAAATAAAAACACCATCATCATAACTACCTTTTGAAACATTTTCATTTTCATCAGTACTACATGATGCTAAAAATGCAAAAGAAAAAACCACTACTAAAATTCTAGTTACCTTCATTATATTAAAATTTAAAAATTATGTACATATTAAAATTACGCCCTGGCATTATTCTTTGTTCCAAACTCACATATTTGTGCCCCCAAATATTAAGAACTTGAGCACCAATTTTAATATTATTTAAAATTGGCAAATCATAATCAACGCTAGTATTGCTTACTGTATAAGCTGGAATCACAGCTGCAGGATTATTATCTGCTTGGGTGTATACAAAACCATTATAAAGTACTTGGTAATTGACATTCCATTTTTTATAAGAATATGCTAATGAGGTAGTAGCTTTATGGAAAGGCACAAAAAAAAGTTGTTTTTGTGTTTCCTCGTTTTGTGATATGGTGTAGGCGTAAGTACTATTCAATTGCCAATGGCTTTGTCCAATATTTTTATTCCAATTTAGTAAAACCTCAATACCATATGCTTTAACTCGATCTGTATTTTGGGGTGCCCATACTCCGTTATTTCCAGGTACCCATCGCAATAAATCTTTTATTTTATTGAAGTAAACCGTTTGTGTAAGCGATACATTATGATATTTAAAAATATTTGCGAGTTCGCCTTGATAAGCACTTTCTGGTTTTAAATTAGGATTGCCACCACTTTCCCAGTACAAATCATTATAGGTTGGAATTCTAAAATTATGAGAAACATTAGCCTTGATATGATACCAAGAAATACCGTGCCAACTACTCCCCAGAGAGAACAATACTGGTGATTGGTAATTGTTTGTAATTTCTTTACGAATGCCAAACTCATTTTGCCAATTTTTTGTGGCTTCGTATTTTGCCAAAACAGCAAAACTGGTAATTTCACGCTCATGATTACCAAATCCTGATCCTTCACCTTTAGTTAAATTATACTCTAACAGCGCATTTATTAAAAGTTTGCTATTAAATTGGTGGTTGACATCGGCTTTAACAATCCATGAATTTGTATTGCCAAAACTATAATCAGGCTTTGTATTGTCTTCAAAATATTGATAGCCTTCTGTTATATATGCCGTTCTTAAATAAGCAGTCCACTTATTAAAACTAGCTTGGTACTCTAATAAATTTCTACTAAAATCATTTTTGTATTTTGTACGTGACTCAGATGATGATAACAAGGAAATATTTCGATCGGTATTTGAGGATTGACTATACAGTTTTAAATACTGTTTTTCATTAAATTTATAACCAACTGTAGCATTTAGTGTATTTACTTCATAATCTCCATTTTCATTAAATCTTTGGTTTCCCCTCCAATCGTAACTATCCTGAAACTTATAATTATTAGCCGAACTATTTCTAGAAAAACCAAACTGTGTTGACCATTTATCATTTGAAAAAATGCCTTTATACAATAGGTTTTGAGTGTTAAAGCTACCGTAGTCGTATCTTATTTCATTAGAAATTACATCTGTAAAACTTAAATTAGTACCTAAATGTAGCGTTCCACCAATAGCACCACTGCCATAAATAACACTTCCGCCTCCTCCTTTTACTTGTACAGAATTATAATCATTACTCGTTAAAGTATTAAAATCAGTACTGCCGTTCATTTGAGAATTAATATTTATCCCATTCCAAATCACTGCAGTTTGTGAGGAAGTTGTACCCCTAAAAGCAACTGTAGACAACATCCCACGACCGTATTCTTTAAAATACAAAACCGTATTATAGTTGAGTGAATTTGTGAGTAGTCCAGTGTTTTTTGACAAAATAGAGTCATTCAAACTAATTATAGTTTGAGTACTGGAGAATTTGCGCAGTTTAACATCAGAAACGTTAACCTCACGTAAACGGGTGATGGAGTCGTTTTGACCCAAAATAACCTGGCTTGCAAAAAAGCAAAATAAGAAGAATACTTTAAAATGTGTCATAATTTCCTGAACCTTTATTCCCGAAAGTCCGCTATTGATTATGAAATAAGGCAGGTCTCCTGGCTTGCGTCTTGTTGTTGACCTTCCCACTCGCCAAGGCGAGCAGTGGTTTTGTAGATAACAACAAGCTTTATAGCTTACAGTTGCGGGCACAGCTTAGGTTTTGAACCTAATTCCCTTTTAATGCGTTCTTGAATGTACTGAACGCAACCAAATTTCGATTGCAAAGATAAAATTATAATGAGAAAATCACCAAAAAAAATGATAATTTTATAAAGTAAGACGTACAACAGCACCAAAATCTACTTTATTCTGAAAAGCATCTTGTAAGGGCAGGTTAGAAACTGCACACAAAAAGCTCCTAATAATCCCTCCATGTGCTACAATTATAACGGGTTTTGTGGTAGCGGAATCCAGTGCATTTTCCATGAAATCCAATACTCTGTTGTGGAGGTTTAAAAACGACTCGCCGTTTGGTACAGAAACATTGACAAAATCAGTCATCCATGGGGTGAAAACTTCGGGTGGAATGCTGTCCCAATTTTTCAACTCCCAATCGCCAAAATTCATTTCCATCAATCGTTCATCCAGCGTCACATTTGCAATAGCGAAATTATTTTGAATGTGCTTTGCCAGAATGGTACAACGCTGTAAAGGACTTGAAAAAAGTAGCGCATCTTGCGGCAATTGCTTTAAAATAACATCAAAAACAGCTTCATAAGGCGTTGCAATTTCAACATCAGATTGGCCGTAGCAAATTCCTTTTTCGCAAACGGTCTCGGTATGTCTAACTAAATAAATTTCCATAATGCACTTATTGATAGATAAAAAATAACTTCGCAAACTTGTTGTGTGGCACCCAAACAATCTCCTGTGTAGCCGTCAATCCATTTTTGAAAATAACGGGCTAGAAAAAATCGAGTAAGAAATATTGGTACTAGAACTAAGAGAAATGCTATTTGATAAAAAGATATAACAACCAGTGGAAGTAAACCAAAAAATGCTGCTCCTATAACCTCTTTACTTGAGAAACTTTGAGCAATGGGCTTGCTTTTACTAGAAGCATCCTCACGAGAATATTCATGTGTAAAAACAATTGATATTGCAGCAAATCTGCTAAGAGCATGTCCTGTTATAAAAACTAATAAAAAAGTGAAAACTGACTGGTGATTCGTGAATAGCAATTCACTTTTGACTAAAGTGACTAGGCCCATAAACTTTAGAAAAAAAAGCAACACCAAACCTATGGCACCATAAGCGCCAATAGCGCTATCTTTCATAATGGTCAAAATCTTAGTTTTGGTCCAACCACCGCCAAATCCGTCGCACACATCTGCAAAACCATCTTCATGAAAAGCACCAGTAATCAATATGCTTGCAATCATTGAAAGGACAATACCAATCTCAGCATTCCACAACCAAGAGGCCGCAACATAGACTCCAAAAGTCACAGCACCCACAATCCAACCAATTAAAGGAAAATATCGAGATGCTTTGTTTAAATAATCAGGGTTATGATCGATATTTTTAGGACACGGAATACGGGTATAAAACATCAATGCTGTAAAAAATATATGAACTTCTTTTTTCATTTTTATGCTTTGGCTAAGCCAAATTTATAATGTTAATTTGTGTTTTTAGAGTCTACTTGAGCCGATTCAAAACTGGCCATGTCGTTTAAAAAAGCAACTGCCGATTCCAAAATGGGAAAAGCCAAAGCACAACCCGTTCCCTCTCCCAAACGTAAATCAAGTTGCAACACTGAACGAACATTTAAAAAATCAAGGATTTTTTGGTGTGCTTGCTCTGCTGAGGAGTGGCAAAAAATAGCATTTTCTAAAACCAATTTGTTTTTAGTGTAAGCCACTAAAAAAGCTACTGAACTTATGAATCCATCTACAAGAATGAGCATATTCACTACTTTTGCTTGTAGCATTCCGCCTGCCATTTGCATGATTTCGAATCCTCCAAAATAAGCCAGTAAACTGTCTACATCTTGTGGCCCATTATAATTTTCTCTACATTTTTCTAGAATTGCAATTTTATGTTGCAGTTGGGTATCATTTATCCCTGTCCCTTTACCCACACATTCAGAAACGGGCAGCTTCATCAAAACACTCATTAAAAGAGAAGCAGTAGCGGTGTTCCCAATTCCCATTTCGCCAAAACCAATACAATTTGAGCCTTTTTTTGCAATTGCATCCACAGCATCACTCCCATTTTTAAAACATAGTTCTAGTTCAGTAGCACTCATTGCGGGTCCTTGTAAAAAAGACTGAGTCCCCATTGCTATTTTGTTTGAAATCAGTTTTGTGTTAGTAGGAAAATCATAATTTACGCCAGCATCTACAATAGATAGTTCAATGTTGTGCTGCTTGCAAAACACATTAATTGCTGCTCCACCCGCTAAAAAATTAGTCACCATTTGTCTTGTAACATCTTGAGGATACGCGCTAACTCCATGATTTGCTATTCCATGATCAGCAGCAAAAACTACTATATTGGGGTTTCGTATTTGGGGTTCAAGAGATTGAAAAACAGTCCCTATTTGCAAAGCCAGTTTTTCTAAGATACCCAATGAACCGGTAGGCTTAGTCTTAGAATCGATCTTTTCTTGAAGTTGTTTTACTAGTATTTCTATTTCAAAACTTGTGGATTGCCATGAATTTGTTTCAGATTTAAAATGATGTAAAACTGAAATTTCTTCAACCAAAGGAGTTTTTGATTTCTGTTTCCAATTGAGTAGTTGCAGCATGGGCTGATTTTCATAATTTGTTGCTGGTTTACCAACACAAAAATATCCCAAAGGCTCCATTTGTTCTGGTAATCCTAGAATGGCTTTAAATTTATGGTAGTTTAATATCGACACCCAGCCCATGGAATATCCTTGCTCTGTAAGCGAAAGCCAAATGTTTTGAGCTGCACACACGGCACTAAACTTTATAGACTCATTACTTCCTACTGTACCTATTGTAAAATTATTGAGTACAGATCTGTCATAAGCTATTACTAATCCCACGGGAGCCTCCTCAATAGCTTCTAGTTTTAAGGCTTTGTATGTTTCTTTTTGGGATTCATCATTGGTTAGGTTAATAGCTTTTTTATCGTATTCTAAAAACAATTCTTTAATTGCATGCTTGATTTGGGGAGACTTAATCAAGAAATATTTAGTCGCATCAGTGAGTCCTACAGATGGTGCGTAATGACCCGCCTGCAAGGCTTTTTCAAGAACTTCGTCTGGAACTTCATCGTTGGTAAAATGACGAGTATCTCTGCGAGATTGTATAATTTCTTCTAGGTAAGTCATTTTTTTTTTTAAAATTTGAATTGGATATTTTTTTCTAATAATTTTCGAGAAAAAACTATAAAATAATTCTATAAACTTTAGCATTTATTGCCAAACTACAAAACAATACGAATCATAAGTTACCGTTGTATACTCTGGGAGATTTATAGGACTTTCAAATAATGGGCAATTTAGCACTAGAGTATGAAACTCACCATTCTCTCCGCAAGGATCAACTCCAATACCTATTAATTCCTGGGCTAAGTCAAGTGACAGTATTTTTCCTAAATAGTTTTCTCCCATGTGGGTATTACAAGACACGATCATGGTTATTATACCGTTTGCAATCATATCTCGCACCAGCTGCATTCGGTTTTGTTGCCACAAAGGCAAAATAGCTTGTAAAGAAGCAGCAGCACAAACCTTTTCTTCCCAGTCCTTGTGAGCCTGCAAATCAATATCACCAAATACGGCAGCTTGTAAATCGTATTTTGATTTTAAGTCCTTTAATACGTGTATAAATTTACTTTCATAATCACACCAAGTAGCAGGAATTCCGCATAATGGGAGATTCATTTTTTGAGCTTGCTGTTCTAAAATAGACAACGGCAAACCGTGAGAACGAGAAACTTTTCCGTTTTCATTCATCATGTTGAGAACTACTTTGGGCGTATTTCCTGCTTGAACAGCATTCATCATGGCATAACAACTGTCTTTCCCTCCACTCCATGAGGTTACAAAATTCATATACTGGTTTTTATTGTTACTGGAATTCCAGATACCATCAACACAACGGTATCAGCCGTTTTAGCAATATACTGGTTCATCCATCCTTGTAACTCCGTGAATTTTCTACCTACAGCAGTATCTGCATGCAGTCCCATTCCTATTTCATTTGTAACTATAATAATGGTAGTATTTTGTTGTTTTGCAAGAGCATCAATTTCAGCTTTTGCTTGTTCCAAACACTCAGAAATATTATTTTTAGTATCCACAAAAAAATTAGTTAACCAAAGCGTGACACAGTCTATTACGGCTACTTTGCCTGTAAAATCAATTTCACTTAAGAACTTTTCTTTTTCAATATTGATCCAGCGTCCGTCTCTATCTTTTTGATGCCTATCAATTCGTTCTTGAAAATTAGCATCCCATTTTCTAGCAGTTGCTACATATATAGGATTGCTGGAACGTTCTTTGGCTAAACTTTCAGCATAGCTGCTCTTTCCTGAACGTTCACCACCCGTTATTAAATATATCATTCTTTGTTTCTTTCTTTATAAAATTCTTTTTTCTACTTTTTAATGGAAAATCAGTCCTGTATCCCAGACCCTTTTCACTTCAATCTAACTTTTTGTTATTGAGTATTTTTGTTCATGCTTTTTCAGTACTACTATCTTTTTGAAATTGCAAACTCCTTTCTAAGCAAGAAGGGCACATACAATCTTTTTTAACATCTGATACATGTACCACAGGAAAATCATAACACCAGCAAGTGACACAACTGTTTTCAACAAGACATAAAAAAGGCACTCCACAATTTGAACAACTTTTATTTGTTGGCTTATTCATGATGTAAATATAGTATTTGTTCAATTTTTTACTACCAAAAATAAACAAGAAATTTTATAATTTTAATTTACCTTTGCGTCAAGCGAAAAATTAAGCCATGAGAATTTCCATACAGCGCACCCTTTTTATTGTGATGATTTCAATTTTTATTGGATGTAATAAAAAAGAAAATACCACTGCAACTGATTCCACCACTGCTGCAAACAGCATTGAATACGCCTCAGGACTGTCAATACATAAATACGAAGGATTCTCTAAAGTTACGGTGTCAAATCCTTGGCCCGAAGCCAAAAAAAAATTCACCTACATCTTACAAGAAAAAAATAGCATTGTACCTGATAGTTTAAAGAAACATCCCGTAATACAAGTACCATTACAATCTATTGTTGTAACCTCAACAACAATAATTCCGTTCCTAGAAATGCTCCAAGTAGAACAAAAACTTACGGGTTTTCCACATACCAATTATATATCATCTGCTAAAACCAGAAAGCGTATTGATGCTGGATTAGTTAAAAATTTAGGTCAAAACGAAAAATTAAACGTAGAACAACTCATTGAATTAGAGCCAAATTTAATTGTAAGCTTTGGCATAAACAACAACAATCCTACTCTTGATAATTTACAAAAAAGCGGCCTTAAAGTGCTTATTCAAGCCGACTGGATGGAGCAAACACCACTAGGAAAAGCAGAATGGTTGAAATTATACGGCGCCTTATTTGGAAAAGAAAAAGAAGCCAAAATCATCTTTGACACCATAGTAAAAAACTACAAGGAAGCACAACAATTGGTAGCTCAAAAAAAATCAACCTCAACAGTATTGTATGGTTCTATGTACCAAGAACAATGGTATATAGCAAGAGGAAACAGCTGGGTAGCGCAGTTTATGATGGATGCTAAAGCAAATTATTTATGGGCCGACATTAAAGGTACAGGAAGTTTAAGTCTACCATTTGAAAAAATTTTAGAAAAAGCAAGAACTGCTAAATACTGGATTGCAACAGGCTCTTTTAACACCAACAAAGAGTTTGAAAACAGCAACCCGCATTACAATCAATTTGACGCCTTAAAAGCTAAAAATGTATATACTTTTGAGAGTAAAGTGGGACCAACTGGAGGAACTGTCTATTATGAATTAGCAACAAGCCGTCCTGATTTAGTTTTAAAAGATTACATTAAAATATTTCATCCAGAATTATTACCAAATTATACTTTTACTTTTGCCGAAAAATTAAAGTAATAAGAACTATATCGATACTTGAAATTTTACATTAAAAAAATAAAGGGTTTTTACTCTAAAAAATAAGCGTTGGATACACACAAACGAAATACCATTTTATTCTTTTTTTTTGCTACCGTACTTGTGCTACTATTTTTTATGAACATTAGTTTTGGATCCATATCCATTCCGTTTAAGGATGTGGCAACGAGTCTAACGGGAGGTCAAGCTAGCAAAACAACATGGGAATATATCATCATGAATTACCGCTTGCCAAAAGCCATAACGGCAATTCTTGCAGGTATGGGGTTGTCCATAAGTGGTTTATTAATGCAAACCTTGTTTAGAAATCCTCTCGCAGGACCTTATGTATTGGGCTTAAGCTCTGGTGCCAGTCTGGGAGTAGCGTTTGTAATTCTGGGTGCAGGAATACTTCCAGCTTTCTTAACTCCTTTTTTACTTTCGGCGTACGGCGTAGTTATTGCTTCTACAATAGGAAGTTCATTAGTCTTACTTGCCGTTTTATTTGTTTCACAAAAACTAAGAGATACCATGGCCATACTCATTGTAGGGCTTATGTTTGGCAGCTTTACCAGTGCCATTGTTGGAGTATTATCTTACATGAGTACCGCGGAGCAATTACAAAAATTCACGTTTTGGTCTATGGGCAGTTTGGGTAATTTATCTTGGCCATCCGTATTTGTGCTGGCTGTTTGCGTAATAATAGGACTTATTTTAAGTGTCGTAAGCATAAAACCATTGAATGCTTTATTACTTGGCGAAAATTATGCCCGCAGTTTAGGTTTAGATTATCAAAAATCAAGATTGATCATCATTGTTGCTACTAGTATTTTAGCCGGCAGCATTACAGCATTTGCTGGACCTATTGCGTTTGTAGGACTTGCTGTACCACATTTAGCCAAGTTGACTTTTCAAACTAGCAATCACACCATACTTTTTTGGAGTACTTTAATTTTTGGAGGTAGTATCATGCTCATTTGTGATTTACTTTCAGAAATACCAAGCTTGAATCTTAGCTTACCCATAAATGCCATCACGTCCATTATTGGGGCGCCCATGGTAATTTGGCTCTTGGTTCGAAAACAAAAAATGATAGGCTAATGGAACACTCAATACTACTGGAAGCATCAAAAATTAGCATTGGTTATTCCCATAAAAAAGAGTCGGTTGTGGTTGCCACTGATGTTTCAATTGCATTAAAAACAGGCAAGCTCATTGCACTTATTGGTTCAAATGGGATTGGAAAATCAACCTTATTAAAAACCATTACAGGCATACAAAAACCTCTATCTGGAGAAGTTTTATTGCTTCAGAAAAATATTTCTTCCTACAATTCTTTGGCTTTGGCCAAAAATTTAAGCATTGTACTTACAGAGAAACTTCCGCCAAGCAATTTAACTGTCTATGAGCTAATTGCTTTAGGACGGCAACCGTACACCAACTGGATAGGTAAATTATCTTCAGAGGATAGTGACAAGATCAATGAAGCCATGCAATTAACGCAAATTTCTCATTTGGCTGATAAAAAGCATTATGAAATAAGTGACGGACAATTGCAAAAAGTATTAATTGCAAGAGCATTAGCACAAGATACCCCACTAATCATTCTGGATGAGCCTACCACGCACTTGGATTTACTGCATAAAGTAGCGCTATTAAAATTGCTAAAAAAACTAACGCATGAAACAGGTAAATGCATCTTGTTCTCTACTCATGACATTGATATGGCGATACAAATGAGCGACGAAATGATTATCATGATTCCCGGAAATGTAGTGCAAGATGAACCCTGTAACTTGATCAAAAAAGGAAATTTTAATACCCTTTTTAAAGACGAACATATTGTTTTTGATGCTGAAAAAGGGAAGTTTGTGATTTCCTAGCAAGCCCTCTAACCCCTATTTTCAAAATTTTACCGACTAAAAATCCCTTGTTACTCAGGGTGCACATTAGACAATCAACCCAATTTGCCTTTTCGCCTCTCCTACTACAAAAGCAACAGAATTAGCAATATTAAAACTACGTATTAAGGGTGACATCGGAATTTTAAGTTGATTTTCTTTGGCAAACAAATCCAATACTTCTTGGCTCAAGCCCACACTTTCTTTGCCAAAAACCAACCAATCACCATCTTGAAATTCGATATTCAAATAAGAATGGGCTGCATGTGAACTCATTAGAAAAACTCTTGAAGTATCTGAAATTACTTTCATCCACTCTGCGACATTTTGGTATTCCGTAACATCAAGATGCACCCAATAATCTAGTCCGGATCGTTTGAGGTTTTTATCATTGATAACAAAACCAAAAGGATGAATCAGGTGCAAACGACTTTCGGTACCCACACACAATCGGCCAATATTTCCAGTATTATTTGGAATTTCAGGTTCTACTAAAACGATGTTTAACATTTTATACTTTATTAAAAGATTTGAAAATTAAAAGATTAAAAAAACTAGTACTACCTTTTAATTTTCTATTTGAAAATTTTCTACTTCTATAACTTCTCCAGCTTGTAAATCGTTGAGATGTACATTGCCAACTCGAACACGAACCAAGCGTAAGGTGGGGAATCCAACGGCTGCAGTCATTTTTCGTACTTGACGAAATTTACCCTCATTTACAATAATTGAAGCCCATGTTGTAGGTCCGTGTCTTTCATCCCTTATTTTTTTTCCGCGTGGGCCAAAATTAGGTATTTCATTCAAAATAAAAGCTTGACAAGGCTTGGTTTTATATTTAGTTCCATTGAAACCAATTTCAACTCCCTCTTTTATTTCATCAATAGCTTGCTGCGTGATGACACCATCTACTTGTACATAGTATTCTTTATCGACTTTCTTACTCCTAATTGCTTCACTCTCTTTACCGTCGGTTGTCAAGAGCAACAACCCTTCCGAATCTTCATCTAATCGACCAATAGCCATAGTGCCATCTGGAAAATCAAAGAGTTCACCCAACAAGCGTTTTTTTCGTTTGAGTTCGTAAATAAACTGACTTAAAAAGCCATAAGGCTTGTGAATGATGAAATGGCGGTGCATGAAATAAAATCTTTTTGGCAAATATAGCGGGTTATTCCTTTTTTTAAGAAAGAGATTTCTCTTTTAAACCTAGCTAATCCTATTTTTCAATTATTCCCATTAGCACAATAAAATAAAAAAAATTTCACTCCCTAATCAATAAGAAATTAATCGACTAATATTCATATGATTATTATTAAATTTTAGAATTGTAACTTTTAAAAAACTATTCACATGTAAACCGAAACACTATAGAAGTTGATTTAATAAAAACTGTACAATTACTGTTAGAAACAATAACATTACATAATATTAATAAGGTAAAATCCTACTTTTTACACAACTTATTTTTTGAAAAATATATTAAAAAATATATAGAGTTACTTACTTAAAAAACACTTATATTTATAGTAAATACAAGGATATGGAAAGTATATTTCAGGGGGAGAATATTTTAGAGTTCATAAAGACATTCCCAGACGACCAAAGTTGCCGTGAATTTATAGCCAATGAGAAGTGGAAAGACGGCTATAGATGTAAACGTTGCGAGAATACGAAGTATGTTTATTTTGAAAAACACAATAAAAGAGAGTGTACCAAATGTAGATATAAAGAGAGTGCAACGGCAGGAACTCTTTTTCATAGAGTTAAATTTGGAATTCAAAAAGCATTTTGTATTGCCTTTGAAATGACTTGTACAACCAAATCAATATCCTCAACTCAAGCGGCAAAACGCTATGGAATAACTCAAAAGACTTCTTGGTTGTTTATGCAAAAAGTAAGACTTGCGATGAAGTCCTCAAAACAGTATCCAATGACAGGAAATGTACAAGTTGATGAATTTGTAGTTGGCGGAAAAGAAACAGGAAAACAAGGTAGAAGTTACGATAGCAAAAAGGCAAAAGTTGCTTGTGCTGTTGAGCTGACAGATGAAGGAAAGATAAAAAGAGGTTATGCAAATGTTATTGATGATTATTCTGCAAAGTCAATAAAACCATTATTTGACGAGCATATAAGTAAAGATGCGAATATTAAAACAGACCAATGGACAGCTTACAAAATAATAGCAAAGAGCTATAACATCGTCCAAGAAAAAAGCGTTCCTGGGAAAAACTTCAAAGAAATGCACACTATTATTCATCAGGTAAAAACTGCAATAAGAACGATTCAATCACACGTCAAAAAGGAACATCTCCAAAAATATTTAGATGAATATTTTTATCGACTGAACAGGTCAATTTACAAAGATTCTATTTTTGATAATATATTCAAACGATTAGTCTCACATCCGCATCAGGGTTGGAAGCAAATCGTAGTCATTAAGTAAGTAACTCGA
>NZ_VHLM01000049.1 GCF_009764685.1 Flavobacterium sp. I-STPP5a
CAGCTCGGATGGTGAAATTGGTAGACACGCTGGACTTAAAATCCAGTGAACAGCAATGTTCGTGCGGGTTCAAGTCCCGCTCTGAGTACATAGAGAAACCCTTCAACACTGTCGTGTTGGAGGGTTTTGTCTTTAATACAAGTCTTTATTGGGATCAATCCCAAAACCTGTGGGGAATAAAAAAGGATCAATCCTAAAACCTGTGGGGAATGAAAAAGTAAGCATAAATAGTTGTTAGTCTAAAAAGGAAAAATGTAACATTTTTAACGCCTCTAAATTGAGTTCTAAAAGCTTTTATTTTAGCATTGAACGACTCTGCAGATGCTTTTGTGCTTCTGTTATCAAAATAGTTTAGTATGGTTTGGTAATGATTTATTATAGATCTTGAGATTGTATTGAAAGACTTAAATCCAGATTGGCTTACTTTTTCATGCCATTTAGTTAATCTTGAGAGTCCAATGATTTTATCTGTTGTTTTCTCAAATATATTTCTCAACTCTTGGGCTAAATTATATGCTTTTTCGATATCGGGATATAGTTCAAATAATAGCGTGGCACGTTCTATTTGGTTTTCGGACCATTTAGATCTGTTTTTATAGAGTAAATAGCGGTTGCGAGCTAGTAGTTGTTTAAGTGTGTCTCCATTAGATAGTACTTTAGGTTCAAACTTTTTGGTGCCTTTCTAATTTTTTACTTTTAAAACCACAGAAACTACCAAGTATTTTACAATTAAAAGGTGTGGTATCGATTAATTTCTTTTAAAAAAAGCCGGAAACGCTTGTGTCATGCGGGTTCCTTCACTAGTTAATAGTGGCGGTTGTATTAAAGCTCTATTCGTATTCATGCCTTAAATTTGGTAAATAAATAGAATCTAAATCAATAAATTAAAAATCTATTAATTAATATTTTAGTGCAATTTAAATAAGTTCCTCTATATGCTTCTTGATATTGGCAGCAATTTTTGGAGTGGGTAAATCATTTTCATCTGTACCAAAAGGATCTTCGATTTCTTCTGCTATTAATTCTAGACTAGCCAATACATAAAAGATAAAAATTACAACAGCTACCACATAATAACCTAAACTAAAAGAGTATCCAAAAGGTAAAGTCATTACATAAAAGAATATAAATTTTTTCAAAAAAGCGCTGTAAGAATAAGGAATTGGCGTGTTTTTAATTCTCTCACATGCGCCACATATTTCTGTAAATGATTTTACTTCATCGTTTAATACGATCAATTGATTTCCAGAAATTACATTTGTTTTATAGAGCTCATTTATTTTTTGAAATAATATTTTAGCAACCTGATTCGGTTTGTGTTTTTCATGGTCTATTTCAAATATTGCATCATCAAACAATTCTTTACTAGTTTCTATATCCTTTAGATGCTCATCAAGAACAGTTGCGTACATGGGAATCCATTTTTTAAAGTATTCTAGATCCTCCTTATCAGTAAGCATTACCGAAAGTTTAATAGCAAAATTACGGCTATTATTTACGAGTGAGCCCCATAATTTTCTTCCTTCCCACCATCTATCATAAGCAGTATTAGTTCTAAAAACAAGTAAAAGTGAAATTACAAAACCAAGCATACCGTGCATAATGGTGATGTTCTTTACATAACTGTTGTCACTAAGTTTAAAATATTCAACTTCTAGATATCCAATAATACCAGAATAGATACCAATAGCAATCATTACCGGAAACAGTGTTCTAAACGTATCTGCTTTGTGGAATCTAAAAATAAATGTAAACCAATCTTTGGTATTGTATGAAATCATATTACTACTTAAATTTTTTAGAACACTAAATTCCCAGCCAATTCTCTAAGTGCTATTTCTGAGATTTTTCCTTGAAATTGAGCATTGTTATAACGCACTTTTGCATTCACATAATTGAGCTGTGCGGTCCTAAACTCCAGAGTTGTTATTGTTCCTATTCTAAATTTGTCAAGGGTAATATTTAAATTTTGCTTGGCTATAGCCTCATTGTTCTCTTCCAGTATAATCAACTCCAAATTTGTTAAATAGGTTTGGTAAGTAGTCGCTAGTTGTGAGTTGAGAACGAGATTTTGTTGATCGATATTCAATTTGGCATTTTCAACAAGTAATGAAGCTACTTTTTCGTTTCTTCTTTGATTGAATCCATCAAAAATATTTACTGATGCTGTAAAACCATAATTAAAACCTCGGGACTGTGCTTGAGCCACAAACCCTAAACTAGATTGACTTTCAGAAAAATTATAGGCACTATTAACTCGTATGGTTGGATACCGGCCTGCTTTAATCTGTTTTAATTCTAATTCAGCCACTCTTTTATTGATTATTTGTGCTTCTATTTGCGGGTTTTGTTTTTCTGCCAGCGCCTTTAATTCTGCTAGTTGTAACAATTTATCGACATCTAATTTATCAATAACTGTAAAGTTTGTTGTAACATCTCTTGCTAAAAGTTGGTTCAAAGCAATTTTACCATTAGCATATAATTCTTTCTGACGCAGCAAAGCTACTTGATCCGTGTTTAAATCTACTTGGGCATTCAAAACTTCAAGCTTTGATGCTTTACCAATTGTGAATCTGTTTTGAGCGAGTTGCAATCTTTGGTTTGAGATAACAATCGTAGTGTCTAATGCAGCAAGTTGCTTTTGTTGTTGCACCAAATCATAGTAAGCTGCATTTACATCGCTAATTCTAGTAATGATGGTAAGTTTAAGTTGCGCTTCTCCCAGTTTTTGTAACTCTTTTAACTGATCTCTTCTCGCAAACATGCGCATTCCGTCAAAAATGGTCCAATCTAATCCTACGCCATAGGTAAAGCTGTTGTTTTTCGCATTATCAAGTTCGTTTTTGGTTCCGTCCTGCCTTGTCTGAGAACTGTTTTGTATGCTATTATTATCAACAACATTTACAGTAAGAGTTGGCAGCATACCAGCATTTCCTTTACTTACATTAGTTTTTTGAATTAAGGAATTATTGGTTGCAATTTTAATTTCATAATTGTTTTCTAATGCAATTTTTAATGCATTTTCAAGTGTGAGAACTTCTTGAGCCTC
The DNA here is from genome assembly GCF_009764685.1 of Flavobacterium sp. I-STPP5a. Classification (GTDB taxonomy): domain Bacteria; phylum Bacteroidota; class Bacteroidia; order Flavobacteriales; family Flavobacteriaceae; genus Flavobacterium. Next base: position 3,050 of record NZ_VHLM01000049.1, read on the forward strand.
AACTTTTGGTATAAAAAATAACAGTAAAATAAAACTGTTCAACAGTATTTTAATATGTTTCATAGGATTCTTATTTTGCTTAGATTTTTATTATAAAATCCTTTTTAATAATCTAAACAGCAATATTTTATAATTTTAATTGAAATTTTTCTCATACTCCTCAATATGATCAAATTCTGGATAATGTTTACGAGCTTTTGACCACATTAAGTAGAGTGCTGGAATTACAAATAGAGTAAGTACTAATGAAAAAATAGTTCCTCCTACAATTACAACACCCATTCCAATTCTGCTCGTAGATGCCGCTCCTAGAGATAATGCAATAGGTAAAGCACCTAGGGAAATGGCTAAACTAGTCATTAATATTGGTCGCAATCTCGCTTCTGAAGCTTCAAGAATCGCCTCTAGTTTTGGTTTTCCTTGTTCTCGTAACTGATTGGCAAATTCCACGATTAGGATTCCATTTTTGGTTACCAAACCAATAAGCATTACGGTTCCAATTTGACTAAAAATATTCCAAGTTTGATCAAATAACCATAATGAAAATAAAGCTCCGGCAACAGCCATTGGCACAGTCAAAATTATAATGAATGGATCAATAAAACTCTCAAATTGCGCTGCTAATATCAAGAATATCAACAATAAGGCAAGTCCAAAAGCGAATGCAGTATTTGAACTACTTTCAACAAAATCCCGAGATTCTCCACCCAAGTCAGTTGTAAAAGTATCGTCAAGCACTTTTGCTTTTATTTCATTCATGGCATCAATACCGTCACTAATACTTTTGCCCGGAGCAAGACCTGCAGATACTGTTGCAGCCATATAACGGTTGTTGTGGTACAATTGCGGCGGATTGCTTTTTTCCTCAATGGTCACTACATTATCCATTTGGATTAATTGTCCCATATTATTTTTTACAAACATTGAGGTTAAGTCTAAAGGTTTTGATCTATCTTCTTGATCAAATTGTCCAATTACTTGATACTGTTTTCCATTCCTCATAAAATATCCAAAACGTTGTCCGCTCAAAGAAAGTTGGAGCGTTTGTGCAATATCGATTACTGATATACCCAAACTTTCTGCTTTTTCTCTATCTATGGTAACATTGACTTCGGGTTTATTGAATTTTAAGTTTACATCACTTACAGCAAACGTAGGATTCTTAGATACTTCATCCATAAAAAGCGGAATTTTCTCTTCAAGTTTGTTAAAGTTGGGTGCTTGAATAATGTACTGAATAGGCAAACCTCCACGTCTGTTTACAGCGATGGTCGGCTGTTCTATCACTGATGTCTTTGCATCAGGATATTGTTTGGTCCACTTGGTTAATTTTTCGGCTATTTCTTTTTGAGAATTTTTTCTTTCATTGGGTTGAACCAATGATACTCTAACAAACCCACTGTTTACAGATGAAGACCCAAAACCTGGTGAAGTAATTACCAAAGCAACTTTTTTGGCAGGAATAGAATCATCAACCAATTTAGAAATTTCTTGCATGAATCGGTCCGTGTATTCATAAGAGGAACCTTCAGGAGTTGACATACGCAATACAAAACCAGAACGGTCGTCATAAGGTGCGGTTTCTTTTTGTAACAGTGAAAAAAACATGTATATCAATCCGAAACAAGCAATCAAGATTGGGAAACTCAACCATTTTTTCTTCATGAAACTGGACAATGCACTTGCATAACCATTGTTAAGTCTTTCAAAATAAGGTTCTGTACGAATGTAGAATTTTGATTTTTTTTGTTCGCCACCTTTCATTAAATAAGCATTCAACATTGGCGTAAGCGTTAAGGATACAAAAGCAGATATCAATACGGCAGCTCCTATGACTACTCCAAATTCCCGAAAGAGTCGGCCAACAAATCCTTCTAAAAAGATTACAGGAAGAAAAACCGCGGCTAATGTGATTGAAATTGAAATTACGGCAAAGAATATCTCATTTGATCCCTTAATCGCAGCTTCGATAGGTGTCATACCTTCTTCAACTTTCTTAAAGATATTTTCGGTCACCACAATTCCATCATCTACAACAAGACCTGTAGCGAGAACGATGGCTAATAAAGTCAATACATTTATGGAGAAACCAAAAAGCCACATAATAAAGAACGTAGCAATCAAGGAAACTGGAATATCAATTAAAGGTCTAAAAGCAATAGCCCAGTCTCTAAAGAATAAATAGATGATTAAAATTACTAATATTATTGAGATTCCTAATGTTTCAGCAACTTCAATAACTGATTTTTTTACAAAAATCGTATTGTCTATGGCAATGTTTAGCTGAATGTCTTTTGGTAAATCTTTTTTTAATTTTTCGAATTCTTTGTAGAAAGCGGCCGAAATATCTAAATAATTAGCACCAGGGAGCGGTACAATCGCAATTCCTACAAGAGGAGTACCTGATTGAGTCATTTTGGTTTCGGTGTTTTCAGGGCCTATGCTTGCTGTCCCTACATCACTAAAACGCACTACTTTTTCTCCTTCAGTTCGAATAATTATATTGTTAAACTCCTCGGCAGTTGAAAGATTTCCAATCGTTTTTACAGTAAGTTCTGTATTGTTTCCGGTTAATTTTCCAGATGGTAATTCTACATTTTGCTTGTTCAATGCATCTCTTACTTCGGCAACTGTACATCCGTATGCGGCCAGTTTTACGGGATCAATCCACAAGCGCATTGCATACCGTTTTTGACCCCAAATTTGAACGCCACTTACACCAGGAATTGTTTCTAGACGTTGTGAGATAACATTTTCAGCATAATCACTTAATTCTAAAGCATTACGAGTATCGCTTTGTACTGTCATTGAGATGATTGCATCTCCATTGGCATCTGCTTTTGAAACTACTGGAGGTGAATCAATATCTTGTGGTAAGTTACGCACGGCTTGTGATACTTTATCACGTACATCATTAGCCGCATCTTCAAGATTTTTATCTAAGTTAAATTCAATTGTGATGTTACTGCTCCCTTGAGCGCTGGATGATGTTACATTTCTAATACCATCAATTGAATTTATTGCTTTTTCTAGGGGCTCAGTAATTTGTGATTCAATAATATCAGCATTAGCACCAGCATAACGGGTACTGATGGATACTTGAGCAGGATCAATTGAAGGAAATTCTCGTACTCCAAGAAAGGTATAACCAATCAATCCAAACAAAACAATGGCTACATTGATTACGATGGTAAATACAGGTCTTCTAATACTAGTGGTTGATAAACTCATTTAAGGATTATAATTAAAGTTGCTAATTTAGATTTTGGTTTGCAAGATTCTAAAAGCTTTGTTTATTTGATTTTTACTTTTACGGGTGTTTCATCTTTTAAGGACATTACTCCACTTGTAATAACAGTATCTCCTGGCTTTAATCCAGATAAAACAAGTAATGAAGAAGCAGTTCTAGTAGCAGTTTCAATCATAACTTCTTTGGCTTGACCGTTACTTGTAATAAATACTTTCTTTCCTTTTTGTACTGGGATTACTGCTTCGGTAGGTACTACAATAGCATCTTTTATAATGTCTAATGGTAATTCTACGTCAGCAAAAGTACCTGGTAACAAAATTCCGTTTTTATTATCAGCAATAGCACGAACTTGAAGTGTACGTGTAGCTACTTCAACCTCTGGTTCTATGGCGTATACTTTAGCACTAAATATTTCAGTAGATCCTGCAACCTTAAAACTCAGCGAAGTGTTGTTTTTAACTTGAGTAGCATATTTTTCAGGAATAGAAAAAGTAATTTTTAATTTGCCCGTATTAACCAGTTTTGCAACAAGAATAGCAGGAGTGATGTATGTTCCTGGTGATATGGATCGTAATCCTATTTTACCAGAAAAAGGTGCTCTTACTGCTGTTTTTGCTATTTGAGCTCTAATCAATTGACTTTGTGCTTGTGCTGATTTTAAATCGGCTCGAGCCAAATCATATTCTTCTTGACTGATGGCTTCTTTTTGCAATAATAATTTTGCTCTTCGCTCATTTTCTGATGCTAAACCTTCGCGAGTAGTAGTTTGTCTTAGTTGTGCACGTAGTTCAATATCATTTACCTTGAATAAGATTTGACCTTTACTTACATTGCTTCCTTCTTGAAAATAAATTCCTTCAACAATGCCAGAAACTTCGCTTCTTATTTCAACTTGCTCATTGGCTTCTATGGATCCAGATAATGATAAATTGTTATCAAAAGTTTCTGGAGTGGCAACAATTCCAGTAACATTCATGGTTTTGCCTTTTCCTTTTGGGTCTTTAGAGTCGCCGCCTTCGCTTTTGTTTTCGCTAATACGGTATCCTATAAAACCAATAAATCCGATGAGTAACAAGGCGTAAACGAGGTGTTTTATTTTCATAATTTGAGTTATAAAGTAAGATTTAGTTGCAATAAAATAAGTTAAATTCAAAATTAACCTTTATGATTGAATATTGACTTCGTGTTAATTATTATTTAACGTTTGTATCTACAAGTATTAACAATAAAAACAAAAATGCCACTTCAAAACAAAAATGCTAAAAGAACTTTGACATAAGAAAAGCCTAAAGGTTTAATCTCTAGTTGTAAAAAAATATTATTTTTTGATAAATTATAATAATGGATTTAGAAAATGACGCTTATTCTTAAAAAGAAGCCTCAAAAGAAGATTATAATTATGCATTGTGTAAAATAGATCAAAAAGGAAATAGTTCATTTTAGACTATTTCGAATCCTAGGCATATTAAAACCGAGTATAATTTAACTGATATAGTTCCAGATATTTTTCTTTTTTGTCATATCTATAAAAACCGCGCGTAGTGCTGCATGCTCTGGTTTTTCCATGGGCGCATCGTCTTTTAATAGTTTTACGGCATAGCTACGAGCGAGAGCCAGGGTATCTCTGTCTCGAACTAAATCAGCTATTTGAAGATTTAAAACGCCACTTTGTTGTGTTCCCATAATGTCACCTGGTCCTCGGAGTTTAAGGTCTACTTCGGCAATTTCAAAACCATCGTTAGTTTGTACCATGGTTTCCATTCTTGTTTTACTATCGTTACTCAATTTATGACTTGTCATCAATATGCAGTAACTTTGTTCAGCTCCTCGACCTACACGTCCGCGTAATTGGTGTAGCTGTGATAACCCAAAACGTTCTGCACTTTCAATAATCATAACACTAGCATTGGGTACATTTACACCCACTTCAATTACGGTGGTTGCTACCATTATATTGGTTTTACCCTCAGCAAAACGCTTCATTTCAGCATCTTTATCTGCGGGTTTCATTTTTCCGTGAAGAATAGAAATGGCATATTGCGGTAAAGGAAAATCTCTTGAAATACTCTCGTAACCGTCCATTAAATCTTTGAAATCCATTTTTTCCGATTCTTGAATTAATGGGTACACAATATATATTTGGCGGCCCAAAGCAATTTCATCCCGAATAAATTTCCAGACTTTTAATCGGTTACTATCGTATCTATGAACCGTTTGTATGGGTTTACGTCCGGGGGGAAGTTCATCAATAACCGAAATATCAAGATCGCCATAAAGGCTCATGGCCAGTGTTCTAGGTATGGGAGTTGCAGTCATTACTAGAACGTGTGGAGGAACAATTTCGCCACCTTTTATTGGATCAGGATTTGATTTTTTCCACAATTTAGAGCGTTGTTCAACCCCAAAACGATGTTGTTCATCAATAACTGCAAGACCTAGATTTTTAAATTTTACTTTATCCTCTAGTAAAGCATGTGTGCCAATGAGTAGGTGCAAAGATCCATTTTCTAATTCTTCATGAATAATGCGGCGTTGAGCAATTTTTGTAGATCCTGTTAGTAATTTTATATTGATGTTTAATGATTGCGCTAGTTCTGATAATCCTATAAAATGTTGGTTGGCTAGAATTTCGGTAGGAGCCATCAAGCACGCCTGGTAGCCATTATCAAGTGCCAAAAGCATGCTCATAAAAGCTACAATGGTTTTACCAGAGCCTACATCGCCTTGTAACAAACGATTCATTTGAGCTTGGCTACCCATATCCGATCTAATTTCTTTAACGACTCTTTTTTGAGCATTTGTCAATTGAAAAGGCAAATGATTTTGGTAGAAATCATTAAAATACTGACCAACGGTAGTAAATGGGTGCCCTTTTATTTTGTGCTTTCGAACTAAGTTTTTAGTTATCAATTGCAACTGAATGAAGAATAGCTCTTCAAAGATGAGTCTGAATTTGGCTTTAGCCAATACTTCCGTATTTTTTGGGAAGTGAATGTTGAATAAAGCAGCATTTTTTGGAATTAATTTTAATTCATCAATGATTTTTGCAGGCAAAGTTTCAGTAAACAAAGCGTGCGTTTCATGAAACAATTGTTGCATGAGTTTATTAATCACTCTGTTTGTGATGCCTCTGTTTGTCAAAGTTTCAGTTGATGGATATACGGGTTGCATGGCCGATCGTAAGCTTTTTTCATGCTCGCTCAACAATTCAATTTCTGGATGCGCCATGTTGAAATTACTACCAAAAGCAGTACATTTTCCAAAAATAACACACATTTCATTAATCTTTAGGCTTTCCCTAATCCACTTGTGACCCTGAAACCACACAAGTTCCATTTGCCCTGTATCGTCAACAAAAGTAGCAACTAATCTTTTTTGGTTTTTACCAAATTCAACCGTTTTGATGTTTATAATTTTACCAATAATTTGAATTTCAGCGACAGAACCAGCACTTCTAGAATGTAGTTCATTGATTTTATAGTAGCGTGTTCGGTCAATATATCGGTTTGGAAAAAAATTCACTAAATCCTGATACTTATAGATTCCTAATTCTTTCCTAAGTAGTTCAGCCCTGTTGGGACCAACGCCTTTCAAAAATTCAATAGGGGTAAGTAAGAGGTTGTTTGACATTGAAACTTTATTAAATGAATTTATTTTAGTGGACAATTATACTAACTGTAAAAAATATACTGTTTTGATAATTTGTAAAATGCGAAGATAGTTTATTGAATGTAAATTTGGAAATGAGTTCTTTTGGAAATGGAGTAGCAATCATATATATTTGGTTCTAAAATTAAGGGGTTGTTTTTTAATGATCTTCTAAAAGCTTATTATCTAAAAAAAAAAACTACTCAAAACTCTTTTAAAAAAAAATATAAAATGACAACTCATCTCGCATTGCTTCGTGGTATAAATGTATCTGGTCACAGCATGATTAAAATGGAAGCGCTAAAATCAGCTTTAGAAGCAATAGGTTTTCATAATGTACAAACATACATTCAATCTGGTAATGTTTTTGTAGATACCATTGAGGAGAGCGGTGCAGCTGTGGGATTCAAAATTAAGCAAGAAATTTTTAAAGTTTTTGGGCATGAAGTTCCTGTTGTAGTCATCACAGAAGATGATTTAAAAAACTGTTTTAAGAACAATCCATTTTTAAAAGAAAAAGAAGTGGATACTAAGAAATTGTATGTTGCGTTTTTGTCGTCTACTTTACAAGGAAACAGTATGAATGATCTTAAAACCAGCCAGTTTAAGCCTGACGAAGCTAGTATTGATGGAAATAAAATATTTATAAAATACGCAGTAGGAGCAGGGAAAACAAGACTTGATCAAAAATATATAGAAAAAAAATTAAATGTTATTGCAACCATTAGAAATTGGAATACCGTAACGCAATTACTTCAAATTTTTGAGGATAGAAAGATTGTATAGTTCAAAATGAGGTTGTTACTATTAAAAATGTACTAACAAAAGAACCAACTTGTATAAAATTACGTATCTTTAATATTACACTTTAAAAAGAGACCCATGAAAAAAATCATAGCAATAGTTATTCTTAGTATTTCGTTGCATTCTTGTATAAAAGAACAAGAAGTCAATGGCTCCAAAGAGAATTTTAATGGGAAATGGACGCTAAGCCGTATGTCTAGTTCAAGACCTAATACTGAAACAACTGGTGAGGCAATGTCATGGCGCGAATCATACATATTTGGCAAAGACAGTACTTTTACTAAAACTCGGATTGAAAACGCAAAAAGCACAACAGTATCTGGGACTTTTTCTTTTAAAAAAGAAACTGATGGTGAATACTTAATTCTTACTCATGCAAAGAAAACGGAACTTATAGGTAGTTGCATGGGGGATTTACAAGAGATTTTGTATTTTTCTGATAAAAACACCCTATCAAGTACTTGGAAAAATTGTGACGGACCAGGTTTAGAATACAAGAAGTAATTTTACTAAATGTTATTTTTTGTGTTTTAAGTATTCAATGGAGTTTCTAAACTACTAAATTTTCTATAATTTTTTTCCATCGTAAATCCTTTGAAAATGGAATAGTTTACCTTTGAAGTATACTAAAACAGGTAGTTATCCTTTGAAGTAATTTACTTATTATTTGCTGAGAATGCTTTACTGTTTTGGTTTAACCAAAAAAATACCATGATCAAGACTGATTTGTATGACTATGAAACCGAGCGCTTGCAAGCACTTGAATCGTATTCAATTTTAGATACTTTGCAGGAAGACGAATATGATAATTTAACGTTTTTAGCTTCGCAAATTTGTGGAACACCTGTAGCTTTACTTGGCTTTGTTGATAAAACAAGACATTGGTTTAAATCAGCAATAGGAATCAATGATCGAACTCAGAATCCTAGAGAATATTCTTTTTGCACACATGCAATTCAAGAGCCTAATACTGTTTTTATCATTCCAGATGCTCGCTTGGACAGCCGCTTTGTTAATAATCCCTTGGTAACCGGAGATATGAATGTTGTTTTTTATGCAGGCGTTTCTTTGGTAAATGATGAAGGTTTTCCATTAGGGACTATTTGTGTAATTGATCATAAACCTAATTCTTTGTCGGCAAACCAGATTAAATCGTTAGAGGCCTTGTCTCAACAGACAATAAAATTACTTGAATTACGAGTTAATAAAATTAAATTAGAAAGAGCGCTTCACTCACTAGAAAACAAGAATATTGAGTTAGAACAATTTGCATATACTGCAGCTCATGATTTAAAATCTCCATTGGCTAATATCTCTGGTCTTACAGATTTTTTAATCGAAAATTACATTGACAATATTGATGAAGAAGGCATCGAAATCATTCAATTGATTAAAACTTCCTCTTTAAAATTAAGAGAAATGATAGAGAGTTTGTTGCAGTATAGTAAATCAAACAAATTGTCCCACGAAAACTACACCAACGTATCGATTTCTAAACTAGAGAAGGAACTTATTGATCTCTTTTCTTTTAATTATAATTGCAGTATTGTTATACTATCTGAGTTACAATTTATAGAAACTAATAAAACAGCATTAGAGCAAATTTTAATTAATTTAGTTTCTAATGCTATAAAATACAGTGACAAAGAACGAACCAAAATAGAAATACTCATTTCTGAAGAGGTTGATTATTATAAAATTTCAGTATCAGATAATGGCGCTGGTATTGAAAAGGAACATCAAGAAGTAATTTTTGAAATTTTTGAAGTTGCCAGTGATACAGATCGTTTTGGAGAAAAAGGTCACGGAATAGGATTGGCTACGGTTAAAAAAATAATCGACAATATGGGAGGGAGTATTATGGTTAATTCAATAATAGGATTTGGTTCTACCTTTGATTTTACTTTGGCGAAAGCCGAAAAAAAATAATATTCAATGGTTACCTTTTTAAAGATTTACTGGAATTAAATCACAATACCAAAACCCGAAGTCATACACACTTTCATCAGAAGTATCACAAGCCGTATTAGACGATTCATTTTTTGCTGGTTTTTCATATTTTCTATAGACAATTTCCCCTTTTTCGAATAGTATAGGTGTAGAGAATATTGGTCCATCATAGGTAAAAGTATGAAACTCTCCGTTTTCTCCACATACATCAACATCGTTAGGCAAATCATTCAAAAAATCTTGATCTATAGTTCTACCTACAAAACTTTTGTCTAAAAACCGTTCGTTTACACAAACAACAATGGTTTTAAAACCTAGTGCAAGAAATTCTTGGATTAAGTCATGAGTTGGTATTTTCCAGAGCGGGAAAACGCCTTTTAATTCCATTTCAGCTAGTTTGTCTTCGCGATATTTGCGTAAATCTTCTAGAAAAATATCTCCAAAAATAGAATGTGTGATGCCTTGTTCTATGCACTTTTGTAAGGTGATTTTTATAGCTTCTTCATACGCTTCCATAGTTGGCATTTCAGGAATTTGCATGATTTCAAGAGGCAATCCTATACTTTTTGCCTGTTGTTCAAGCAGTGTCACACGCACTCCATGCATAGAAACGCGCTGGTATAAATGGTTTACACTTGTAAGTAGTGTTATGATTTCAAGAGTAGGGTCTTGTAGTGACTTGTATAATGCTAGTGCGGAGTCTTTACCACTGCTCCAGTTAAAAAGGGCTTTGTTTTTCATACGATTTAGTTATCCAAAAGTTTTGACGAAATATAAACGAATTTCATTCAGAAAACCTTTGTAACTTTGGATTTTAAAGGATTATTAAGCAATGAAAAAAGTTCTATTTTTATTATTTTCAACAGTTGCCATAGCACAGCAATCAAATCACGTTGATTTTATAACTGCTTTGGGCAAAGTTACAATAAATGATACTTCAAAAATTGTAGAGGGTACAGTAGAATTTGAATTTAAGGTGTTAAATTCAATTGACACCATAAAAATTGACGCTCAAAATATGGAGTTTTCTAATGTGAAACTAAATGATAAACCGGTTCCATTTATAAATACTCGTAAAGAAATGCAAATTGTTTTTCCGTTTGTTAAAGGAAATAACAACTTGACTTTTGATTATCAGGCAAAACCCAAACAAGCCATGTATTTCATAGGTTCAAAAGCAACAGATGATTTACAGATATGGACTCAAGGGCAAGGAAAGTATACTAGTAATTGGTTTCCAAGTTTTGATGATGTAAATGAAAAAGTAGTGTTTAATTTGGATATTATTTTTGATAATAGATATCAAGTTTTGTCGAATGGGGTATTAAAAAAACAATCCAATCAAGGCGAAACCAAAAAATGGGAATATCGAATGGAAAAACCGATGAGTTCGTATTTGTTGATGTTAGCTATTGGGAAATTTAAAAAACAAACGCAGCGATCAAAATCAGGTGTGCCACTAGAATTGTACTTGGAAGAAAAAGACAGCCTCCTTTATGAAACAACCTACAAGCATACCCAAAAAATATTTGATTTTTTAGAAAAAGAAATAGGTTTTCCTTATCCGTGGCGTGTTTATAGACAAGCACCTGTGAAAGATTTTCTTTACGCGGGCATGGAGAATACAAGTGCAACCTTATTCAATATGCGCTATGTTGTGGATGCTATAGGGTTTAAAGACCGCAGTTACTTGAACGTGAATGCGCATGAGTTAGCGCACCAATGGTTTGGCAACTTGATTACAGCAGAAACGGGTACACATCACTGGTTGCAAGAAGGCTTTGCGACCTATTTCGCATTACTAGCGGAACGTAATATTTATGGAGATGATTATTTTTATCATGCCTTATATGAAACAGCGCAGCAATTAAAATTTGCATCCAGAACAGATACTATTCCGGTTTTAAATCCAAAGGCAAGTTCACTCACTTTTTACCAAAAAGGAGCTTGGGCGCTTTTTGTGGTTCATGAAACTTTAGGAGATAAAGATTTCAAGAAAGTGATTAAAAACTATCTCCAAAAGAACGCATTTCAAAACGTAAATACACAAGATTTTTTTAATGAGATTACAAAGGTTTCAAAATTTAATACTGAAAATTTTAGTAAAGTATGGCTAGAAACCACAGCATTTAATACATTAGAAGCTAACGAATTGTTGCTGAAAAATAAATCAATTCAAGAGCTTTTTGAAGTGAACAAACTAAAGAATGCACCGTTTCAAGAAAAGAGACATTACCTAGAAAAAGTAATGCAATCAGATGTTTATTTTAAAGTCAAAGAAGCAGTTTTAAGTCAAATTCAAAATGAAAGTTGGAGCGATAAAATTAAACTCTATGAAATGGCTTTAAGTTCTAATAATACATCTGTACGTCAATTGCTGGCCGCCATAGTCTCTACTATTCCAGAAAACTTTAGATTGCAGTATGAAACCTTGCTTTTAGATGCATCTTATGAAACCCAAGAAATTGCATTGACCACTTTATGGAATAATTTCCCGAATCATCGAACACGCTATTTGGATGTATCCAAAAACTGGATTGGTTTTAAAGATTTAAACCTTCGAATTGTTTGGCTTTCACTGGCGCTGGCAACACCAAACTATGTTTCGGATCAAGATAATTTGCAAAAGGAATTGATATCCTACGCGTCTCCAATTTACGAAGCAAGTATGAGGCAAAATGCATTAGAACAGCTTTTACTGAATCAAATTTTGAGTGATGAAGTGTTACGAAGTCTAGTAAATGCAACCACTCATCATGCATGGCAGTTTTCTAAATTTGGTCGAGATACAATCCGAAAATTGATAAAAAATTCAGAAATAAGAATTGTTTTTCAAACCTTGCAACCCACGCTGCTAGAACAAGAAAGGTTACAATTGCAACGGTTATTAAATGAATAGTTTATGAAGTTGAAACTAATTGGTTACCACAACTCACTTACTTCGTTTTTTAGGTAAGCCAGCGCAGCATTACTTGGAGATTGTTTGTCTAGTAAATCATTTAAGATTTTTTCTCGCATGGCGTCAGCATTTACAATATCTTCGGTTCTACTTACTTTGCGAATCATTTGAATCGTACTGTTCTTTGCAGTCAAAATAATAGTCCAAGAAGCATCGGATAGATACAATTGTTGGGTTAAATTATGTTCAAACTCTTGTTCAATTTGCGAGATAATCAAGTTTTCATAGTCACTTTTTTCTTGAGAAATAGGAGCAACTCTCAACAACATTTTAGTGGGATTGATACGCTCCAAGAATAACACCATGCGCTCGTATGCTTGAATTCTTTGCGGAAAAGCTAGTTTTTGATTTTCTTTTTGAATCAACCATCTTCGGGTATTTTGTTGATCTTTGAAATAAGATATAAAAATAGAATAAGCAACACCTCCAGTAATCAATGAGGGTAATGTATAAGCCAGTATTTCAAGAATTTTTGTCATGTTTCTATTTTCTAATTTTTTGCAACAAAAATATACTTTTTTAATCATAAATCAACCCCTGTTTAAACGAATAACTGCAAATGGAATCTTATTTTTGCATACAATTCTTTAGAAAATAATAAGACAACTCAATGGATTCATATATTTTACCATTATTATGTTTGGCAGCATTCGTGGCCGGTTTTATTGACGCAGTAGTAGGAGGAGGTGGTCTTATTCAAACTCCTATGGGACTTGTTTTATTGCCGAGTTTATCCGTTTCAACGGTTATCGGTACTCTAAAAGTTCCAGCTTTTAGCGGAACATCTTTTGCGGCTTATCAATATTTAAAAAAAGTAACTTTAAACTGGAAATTACTCGCTGTAATGATGGTATTAGCATTTCCTTCTGCCTTTTTAGGATCTACCATGCTCACGTATGTAAGCAATGATTTTATGAAACCAGTGCTCTTAGTTGTTTTGTCATTGTTAGTGGTGTATACTTTTGCAAAAAAGAACTTTGGTCAACATATTGAGAAAAATCAATCCACAAGAACCCAAATTGCGAATGCAATAGGAATAAGTTTTGTGATAGGGATGTATGATGGTTTTATTGGGCCTGGAACGGGAAGTTTTTTGGTTGTTGCCTTTATAGTTATCATGGGTTTTGATTTTTTGCATGCTTCCGCTAATGCTAAAATGGTCAATTTAGCAACAAACTTTGGATCTATTTGTTTGTTTATTTATAAAGGAAAAATTATTTGGTCTATAGCTTTACCTATGGCTGTATGCAATGCTTTAGGAGGCTGGCTTGGTGCAAAAGTTGCTATAAATAAGGGAAATTCCTTTATTAGGATCTTCTTTTTGATTGTCGTAGTGGGTACATTAATCCGTTTTGCTTATGATGTTTTTTGGAAATGAAAAGCAAGTAATTCAAAGCATTTAGATTCAAATATACAAATGCAAATGTTGTCGTATTTACATCTAAAACTTCGTTCAAATTCGTTATTTTTGCTTTACAAAATATACAATTATCCATGCAGAATTATATAGATCAACTTAATGAAGCCCAACGTGAACCTGTTTTACAAAAAGATGGTCCCATGATCATTATTGCTGGTGCAGGCTCAGGAAAAACTAGGGTGTTGACCATAAGAATTGCTTACCTCATGCATCAAGGAATTGACGCATTTAGCATCCTTTCTCTAACATTTACCAATAAAGCAGCTCGTGAGATGAAAAAAAGAATCTCAGATATTGTAGGAGCTGGTGAGGCCAAAAACTTATGGATGGGTACTTTTCACTCGGTTTTTGCCCGTATTTTAAGGTCAGAGGCTGAGCATTTAGGATATCCATCTAACTTTACTATTTACGATTCGCAGGATTCTCTAAGAGCAATTTCGGGAATTATTAAAGAAATGCAGCTGGATAGAGATGTGTACAAACCCAAACAGGTTTTAGGTCGTATTTCTAATTTTAAAAATAGTTTAATAACGGTTAAAGCCTACTTTAACAATCCGGAATTACAGGAAGCCGATGCGATGTCTAAAAAACCTAGAATGGGCGAAATTTATCAAAATTATGTAGACCGCTGCTTTAAAGCAGGTGCTATGGATTTTGATGATTTGTTATTAAAAACTAACGAGTTGCTTACACGATTCCCAGAAGTATTAGCCAAGTACCAAAACCGTTTTAGATACATACTTGTTGATGAGTACCAAGATACGAATCACTCTCAATATTTAATTGTAAGAGCTTTATCAGATAAATTTCAAAATATTTGCGTTGTGGGAGATGATGCTCAAAGTATTTATGCTTTTCGAGGTGCAAACATCAATAACATTCTTAATTTCCAAAAGGATTACGAGGGTGTAAAAACTTTTAGACTAGAGCAAAATTACCGTTCCACAAAAAATATTGTTGAAGCCGCAAATACCATAATCGATAAAAATAAGGTAAAGCTAGATAAGATTGTTTGGACCGCAAATGATTTTGGACCCAAAATAAAAGTTCATAGAAGCTTAACAGATAATGAAGAAGGGCGCTTTGTGGCAAGTACTATTTGGGAACAAAAAATGCAGCAACAACTTACTAATGGGGCATTTGCTATTTTATACAGAACCAATGCGCAATCTCGTGCTATGGAAGATGCTTTGAGAAAAAGAGACATCCCTTATCGTATTTATGGAGGCTTATCTTTTTACCAAAGGAAAGAGGTAAAAGATGTTTTGTGCTATCTTAGACTTGTTATTAATCCTAAGGACGAAGAAGCGTTAATGCGTGTGATTAATTATCCTGCAAGAGGAATAGGAAATACAACTATTGAAAAGCTAACCATTGCTGCAAATCATTACAAGCGTTCTATTTTTGAGGTGATGCAAAATATTGAACGAATTGATTTAAAATTAAACTCGGGAACCAAACAAAAACTATTGGATTTTGTAACCATGGTGCAGAGTTTTCAGGCCATTAATGAAAATCAAGATGCCTTTTATCTTGCCGAACATGTAGCTAAAAAAACAGGTTTAATTCAAGAACTTAAGAAAGACGCTACCCCTGAGGGAATGGCTAAGATTCAAAATATTGAAGAACTGTTAAACGGTATCAAGGACTTTACCGAAGGCCAAGTTGAGGTTGATGGCGCCAGAGGATCTCTAGCGGAGTTTATGGAAGATGTAGCCTTGGCAACAGATTTAGACAAAGATACTAGTGACGAAGACCGTGTGGCGCTTATGACGATTCACTTGGCAAAAGGATTAGAATTCCCTCATGTTTTTGTGGTGGGAATGGAAGAAGATTTGTTTCCAAGTGCCATGAGTATGAGTACGCGAAGCGAACTTGAAGAAGAACGTCGTTTGTTTTACGTAGCGCTCACTAGGGCTGAGCATCAAGCGTATTTAACCTACTCTCAATCTAGATACCGCTGGGGTAAATTAACTGATAGTGAACCCTCTCGATTTATTGAAGAAATTGACAGTCAATATCTGGAATACATGACACCTCCAGAAAATAATTATAGGTACAAACCCATGATTGATAGTGATATCTTTGGGGATATTGATAAATCTAAATTACGTCTTGCAAAGCCATCGAATGGAGTTCCTCCCGTTAAAAATAACACTGAACCAGAACGTAATAATGAAATTACAATTCGAAAATTAAAACCTTTAAATAGTAATGCGCCCTCAACTAATACAGGAATGCTTGATTCTGGTCTCATTGCTGGTAAAATTGTCATGCATGAACGTTTTGGCAAAGGCGAAGTTTTAAATTTAGAAGGAGTAGGAGCTGATAAAAAAGCCGAAATCAAATTTGAAGTTGGAGGTATAAAAAAATTACTATTACGATTTGCCAAGCTTAATATCATAGAATAAGATTTAAAATTAATCTTTTAAAGAGAATTTGAAATTCTTAATTAAAGCAACTTATACATATAAAAAATGGCTCAATTTATTAAAATATACGAAAATAATCCAAACGAAGCTGCAATAGCAAAAGTGGTAAAAACACTTCGTGATGGAGGGCTAGTTATTTATCCTACAGATACAGTGTATGGTTTGGGTTGCGATATTACTAACACCAAGGCTCTTGAACGTATTGCAAAAATCAAAGGAATCAAGCTTGATAAAGCAAACTTCTCTTTTATTTGTCACGATTTAAGTAACCTATCAGATTATGTAAAGCAGATAGATACACCCACATTCAAGATTTTAAAGAGAGCACTTCCTGGACCGTATACTTTTATCTTGCCAGGTAATAATAATTTACCAAAAGAGTTTAAAAAGAAAACTACAGTAGGAATCAGAGTTCCAAACAACAGTATAGTTCTTGAAATAGTAAAACAACTTGGGAATCCTATAGTCTCTACCTCAATAAGAGATGAAGATGATGTAATTGAATATACAACTGATCCTGAATTAATATTTGAGAAATGGCAAAACCTTGTAGACCTTGTTATTGATGGGGGGTACGGAGATAATGTAGGATCTAGTATAATAGATTTGTCTGGAGATGAGCCTATTGTGATTAGAGAAGGAAAAGGTGATTTGAGTATTATATAAAGAGCTTATGATGACATTTTTAAGGGTAATTTTAGTTTTTTTTTTAGTGCAAAATACTGTTGCGCAATCTATTTCTGGTAAAGTTGTAGATGAAAAATCAAAACCTATTGCGGCTGTAAATGTTTATTTTGATGGAACAA
Organism: Flavobacterium sp. I-STPP5a; assembly: GCF_009764685.1. Taxonomy (GTDB): domain Bacteria; phylum Bacteroidota; class Bacteroidia; order Flavobacteriales; family Flavobacteriaceae; genus Flavobacterium. The sequence continues at coordinate 20,319 of NZ_VHLM01000049.1, forward strand.
CAATAGGTACTCTAACAGATAAAAACGGAAATTTCACTCTTAATTTTGGTGCTAAATTAAATAGCATTTTAGTTATAAGCTGTTTAGGATATAATCCAGAGTATATCACTAATTTCAAACCAAATGAGTTCTTAAACATAAAACTTAATATGTCTGTTAATGTACTCCGTGAAGTGGTGGTACAGCGTGATGGTTTTACAAGAGCACAAAAGATGGAGGTTTTTAAAAAGCAATTTTTAGGAACTACAAAACATGGAAAAAGTACCGTTATTGAAAACGAAGAAGATATTTATTTTGCGTATGATGCCAAGACAAAAGTTCTAGAAGCTTTTGCAGATAATCCTTTGCGAATTATTAATAATTCTCTAGGATATAAGATCAACTACCAACTCGTTAAATTTGATTGCAAGTTATATCCATGGAAATCTAAGCCTAAAGCGGTCAGAAATTGTTACTATGCTGGTCTTACTCGATTTGAAAGTATATCAAAGCAAGATAAAATTAAGAAAAAAAGAGATGCTGTTTACGATGGTTCTCGTTTGCATTTTTTTAGAAGCGTAGCAGCTAACAATTGGAAAAATGATGGTTTTAGATTGTTTAGAAAGAGTTGGGAAGTAAATCCTATAGCTTTTTTTGCAGTTAAAGATACTCTTGATTTTAAGAAGATTACGGTTACTACTAATAAAAACCAACCTTCAATCATGAAAATTTTAGCTGAATTTGATTTATTACGTAAAGGGGATCAATCCAAAATAATTTTTGAAACTTCAACTTTTTATGTTGACAAATTTGGAAATAATTCTCACTCAGACAAAATTTATTTTTCAGGTCCCATGAGCGAACAAAAAGTGGGAGATATGCTTCCTTTGGATTATAGAATCAATTAATTACAATCTAAACAAAACAGATAGTTAATCAAAAGGGAATTGCGAGAATCTGTTTTTAGAGCCTTTTTTAGAAAAAAAAGAATATCAGTAATCTACTATTTGATATTCTATGAATAGATTAGCATAAATCATAATAGTTAAGATCTAAAAAAGAGTAAAAAATTGTTTTACTTTTTTCTAATTAGATTAGTTCAGCCTATTATTAACCAACTTATTTAGTATTACGCTTCCACACTTTAACCAACTCATACCATAATACTGAAACTGCACCAACTCCAGTGGCAATCAATACTTGATTCACGGTAAGATGTTCAAATTGAAAAAAATTGGTGAGTCGTTTTAGATAAAGCAACAATCCTGTAATAGCAACAGTAATTCCTGTAATTATGAAAACCAAATTGTTTTTATATTTTAAAGTAGTCAAAATAGAATAATAAAAAGAACGGTTTATTAGAGTTAAAAATACATTTGAAGTTACTAAAACCAAGAAAACCATTGTACGTGTGATGTTTTCATTAAACCCATTGTATACCGAAAATTGATAAACAGATAAAGTTCCTATTGTAATAATTAAACCCTGAAGTATACTTGTAGAAAGTTCTTTCCAACTAAAAAATGTAGTTGTAAATGGTCTTGGTTTTTGTGTCATTGTATTCTTTTCCATAGGCTCATTTTCATATACTATGGAGCAAGTTGGCCCCATAACTAATTCTAAAAATATAATGTGAATGGGTGAAAAAATATTGGGATAAATCCATCCTAATGCCAAAGGGATAAATACGGTAAGTATAATGGGAATATGTATGGATATGATAAATTGTATTGCTTTTTTTAAATTTGAAAAGATTTTTCTACCCATTGCGATAGCATCTACCATTTTTGATAAATCATCATTGATTAAAATAAGGGAAGCGGCTTGTTTAGCAATTTCGGTGCCTTTTTTTCCCATTGCAATGCCTATATGAGCAGCTTTTAGTGCAGGACCATCGTTGACACCATCTCCAGTCATGGCCACAATTTCTGAATTCGATTTTAGTGCATTTATGATTTTTAATTTTGCCTCCGGAAACATTCTGGTAAATAAATTGATTTCTGAAACTTGTTTTTTGAATTCTTTATCCGATAATTGCATTAATTCGTCACCAGAAATACTTTTCTCATAGCCTATAAATCCTATTTGTTTTGCTATTGATGAAGTGGTTTCGGCATTGTCTCCAGTGATGATTTTTACTTTAATTCCTGCTTTATAAAAATGTTGCAACACGAGATGGATATTTTTCTTTGGCGGATCATAAAAAGCTACTAATCCATAGAATTCAAATTGAAATTCTTGTTGGGTTTTGGGATAATTTTTTCCTTCAAAAATAGCTTTTCCAACGGCTAAAATTCGATACCCTTCAGTTGATAATGCCTTTATTGCGTTTAAGATTGCAGCTTTATCTTCATTCGAAAGTTTTGAAATGGCCATAATAGCTTCTGAAGCACCTTTAGCAGCAATGATCATTTCTCCGGCTTTGTTTTCAAAAATATGGGTCATCATAGGAGGTTTTCCAGATAATGGATATTCATGAACCATTTTAAAAACTGGCCTTTGATCCTTTTCAATAACTTTAGAATAGATTTCGTGCAAGGCAATTTCCATTGGATCAAATGGAACGGGTTCACTTGCCCACATGGAGGTGGTAATTAATTCTTTTTCTTCATTGGATAATTCATTTTCAATAGCTGTAATTTTTTGAGATTTGAGTGTAAATATTTTAGCGAGACTCATTTTATTTTCGGTAATCGTTCCTGTTTTGTCAATGCAAATTACTGTAGCGCTTCCTAAAGTTTCTACAGTCTTCATTTGTTTAACGATAATTCCATTTTCCATCATTCGCCAAGCACCAAGAGCCATAAATGTGGTAAATGCAATAGGAATTTCTTCGGGTAAAACACTCATAGCAAGTGTTAATGCTTTGAGCAAGCTGTCTAATATATTACGAGAATTTAAAAAGTTTATTACCCAAACAATCACAAAAATTACGGCTCCTGCAATAGCCATTTTTTTTACAAAATTGCCAATTTGAACTTCTAAGGGCGTTTTCTCTTCTTGAATTTCTTCTAGGCTTTTACCTATTTTACCTAATTTTGTTTCACTGCCAATAGCAGTAATGGTTACAATTGCTAGTCCGCTTGCTACGGTTGTCCCTTGATAAATAGTGTTATCTTTTGTAGATTTGTCTTTGGTAACCGACATAGATTCTCCTGTGAGGATAGATTCATTTACAGAAAAATCATTAGAGGATTCAATAATTCCATCAGCTGCAATTGCATTTCCTTCTTCAATTAATAAACTGTCACCTATTACTAATTCTTCTGTCTTTATTTCAATTACTTCACTATTTCTAATGACTTTACATTTGGGTTTTGTAAAATCTTTTAATTTTTCTAAAGCGTTGTGACTTCTTGCTTTTTGATAAGATGAAATTGTAGCTATCAAAATAATTGCTGAAGCTAAAAAAATACTATCCGAAGTTTTTCCGCTTACGAAATAAATAGTTGATGCTACCAACAATAAAATTGTCATAGGATCTTTAACAATCTGGATTAAGCCATTTAAAAACATATTGGTTTTTTTATAGACCGTTTTATTCTGACCGTATTTTTCTCTTGCTTCAACTACTTGCGAATCTGATAAACCATTAATATTAAACGTATTAGAATTCATAGAAATATTTGTTGATATGGAGGATTTTAGTTTAAATAATAGATTGAATTACAACAATAAATACTCCTTTTTCTAGATTGCATAAGTTTCCATTTTGCGATATGTTTTTACAATCCAATATTTAATTTACTTCTTGTAGTGAATAATAATCTTTTTCTAAAATTATTGTTTTTTTTTTAATCTTTAGTAGTTATTCTTGATTTTTAACATTAAGCATAAAGTTAGTAGTATCTGAAGTTGTTCCGTACCCATCAACCAAAGTTCCTCTTTCACCAGTATTGCATTCAATGATATAGATGATGGAACTGTATTCAGGATTTGATGCACCTTCAAAACGATAGAAATGAACTATTCTAACTTCATTACTTCGGAACTGATTTTCGGTTTTCAATGAAACCATTTTTTTCCGTTGACTTCAAATTGGGAATGAAATCCGAGTTTTTCAACAGCAGTTATTACCATAACCAGACTATCCTTTTTTACTTTTTCCATTGTTTGATACTATTTACTTTATATGTTTTACGACTCTGTCAATCAATGTGTCAATTTCATAAAACTTTGCTTCAAAAAATTTTTGTTTGGCATTTAAATCAAGTTCTTCAGTAAACCTGCGTACCTTATTAGTTTTGGTATCTATAACAGTGTTTTGACCCCTATAAAACAAGAGTATTATTCTAAATTTCGATTATTATTTATGCGGTTAATTTTTTCATTAAAATTAGATGCTTGTCCTGGTTCCATTTCTCTATTGGTGTAATGCGTCCTAA
>NZ_VHLM01000019.1 GCF_009764685.1 Flavobacterium sp. I-STPP5a
TACCAATATGCAAATGCAAGGTGCAATAGCAATTTTTACAGTCAACTTAAAAAGAATACTCAAATTAATGTAGAAAATGTAATCTACACATGCATTTTGCCAAATGAACCTGTATAAGTCAAAAACCGACTCATATAACCTACAATAAAAAACAGTTGCAAAAAAAAAACGCTTATAACGGATGTTTGAAATCCTGTTACAAGCGTTTTTTATTATCTAAAAAAGGATGCTAATCAAAATAAGCGATGTTTTTCAGTGCCCTCGGCTGTTCGCTATATCTTTTATTCCGCTTGGGCTCCATAAAAGGATGCCGCTGCCATCCTTTACGCACGTGAACCCGTTGCAGCAGCACGCCTACACGAGGAACTGTAGCGAAATTATAAACAAAAAAAAGAGGAATCTCACTTAGTGAATTCCTCTTTTCTATTTTATAAAATGTTGCTAATTTACTTTTGTAGTATCTACAGCTTTCTTTTTCTTTTTAAACAGTCCGTTGAGCAAATCGGCTGCTTTTGCTTTAACTTCTTCTTTTGTAGCAGGTGCAGTAGGCGTAGCTGTTTTTGTGGTATCGCCTGGCTTTTTATTTTTGTTAATATAATCTGTAATTGCAGAGGTTCCCTTTTTAACCAATCGATCTTTTTGTTGGTTTACCAGTTGTGTTGTAAGCTTAGTGACTGCCGTCTTTACATCAGTTGTAATTCTCGGATTGGTAAAATTACCAACTAAGGACGCATTGATAGGTAAATTCTCTAGTTTGGCAGCATCAGCAGGTGTCAGTTTAGCTAGTAACGCATTGGCCTCCGAGCCTAAATATTTGGCAGGCACATCAAATTTTAAGGTGTAATTCATAGTTTGATCAAATCCATGCGTTCCGCCCACAGAAGCTTTGATGTCTTTGTATTTAATATCAAATGGCTTTACATTTACCTTTCCGTCCTTGAACGTGATGGCTGCTTTAATGTCATTTAAATTAAGTTTGTTTACATCAATAAATTTGATGTTAGACCCAATTGCTTTGAGTAAAGTAGAATTATTTGCGTTTACAGTAGATGACAACAACTGACCCAATAAGTCTCCGGTAAGTGTTTTTAAATCGGGAGTAAATTCAGTTGCGTCTAGATTTCCGTTTAGCTTAATGCTCGAGTTCAGCTTCCCGTTGATGATACCTGCAATAGGAGCAATTTTTTTCAGCATGTCCAGCTGCGTAAACGATTGTGCAATATCTACTTGATTTAATTTCAAATCCATGTTGAAAACGGGAGTCTTTCCTTTAGTAGAAACGGCTCCGTTTACGCCAATTGTTCCTCCAAAAATAGATGTTTTTACGTTTTGTAAACTTACCTTTTGGTCTCTTACGGTCAATTTTCCAGATACATCTCTTAGTGTAAGGTTGTCATATAAAACCGTAGTAGCTTTTGCGGTAAGCGTGCAGTTTAAGAACGCAGGAATCTTCATGGCATCGGCTTTTTTAGCTGTACCAGCGTCGGTTTTTGCAGGTTCGCCTGTTGTCATAAAATCGTCAACAGCTATTTGCTTTGAAACCATATTGAAATTTCCTTTTAGTTCTTGATTTCTAAAGATAAAACCGTAAAAATTCTCTAAAATTCCACTTACACTAATATCGCTTTTTCCTGTTGTAGCATTCAATTGTTTTAAATTCACTTGGCTAGGATTGAACTGAACCGCTGCTGTGCTTATGTTCATTGTTTTTCCGTTTTCGTCAGCGTATTTAAAACCAGATAAACTTATGTTACCGGCATTCTTTATTTTTTCATAGTCGCTTTTCTCTACAGATTGCATGTCAAATTTTGTAGTAACATCAGCTTTTAAAATACCTGATAAAGGTTTGTCAAGTTTGATAGGATAGGCCTTAGAAAGATTTGCTAAGTTAATAGTTCCTTTTAATGCGGCATCAACTAGTGCGTTTTGCGTAACGTTTCTAATATTGGCTTTGGCATTAAATACATCCTGATCAATTTGAAACGAAAGTTGGTCTAGGTTTACATAAGTGTCATTAAGAATCCCTGTTTCGTTGATGATTTTGGTATCTATTACAATTTTATCAACTGATTTTGGCAAGTTCGGATATTGAAACGAAGCATTATTTGAGGCAATGGCTATGTTAAACTTCGGAACAGTAGTCTCAGAGTACAACCCTTTTGCAAAACCAACTATGGTGAAATCTCCCGTAGTTTTTACATTGTCCAGACTAGCGGCGTAGGCTTCAGGGATAATTCCTAAGAAGTTTTTGAAGGACGAGGTAGGTGTTTTAAACTTTAAGTCATATTGTTGTCCGTTTGGCATTATTTGTATAAAACCATCAAATTCTAACGGCAATTGATTGATTAAGGCTTTGTTTTCTTTAAACGTATATTTGCTTTGCGCCAAATCAATTCCTAAAACGGCATCTAGTGTCAAGGCAACTTTATTCATATAGTTGACCTTGTCCAGATTGAGAGAAACTTTGGCTGTAGTTTTAGTGTCTAAGTCTAATTTTTGTGCGGCAAAATCTCCAGTTCCTTGATGGTTAAGACTATCAATAACCATCTTAATTTTAGAACTTTCATCAAAATAACGAAATTGAAAGTTCTCAATTTTATAATCTTTGATTTTTAAAAGTAATGGACTGCTTGGACCTTCTTCTTTTGCTTTTTGATCTTTGAGCGCAATATCAAAGTTGCCAATTCCATTTTTATTGAAAATGATATTAATTAATCCATTTTTAGAGTAAATGCCATCAATAGCAATGGCTTCTTTTTTATCCTTAAAAAGTTCTTTGATAGACATTTTTAAGTCTAATTCTCCCAATGAAACAAGAGTGTCACCTTCAAACGGAGCTTTATTGATTATGACAAATTTTTCTAAGGTTACATTTGCATTTGGAAAATTTTTAAAAAGACTTAAATCTGCTTCTGCAAAGGTTACTTTGGCATCTACATTGGCGTTTATAGCCTCAGATATTTTTGCTTTTATCTGGTTTTTGAATAAAAACGGTGCAGCAAATAGCGTTACTGCCAAAAGCAATAAGATGATTCCAATGATTTTTAAAATTTTCTTTACCATAATGTTTTAGTTTTTAATGGGTTAAGACCAAGGGGGATTTTGGACAACTCTATACAAAAATAGTAGTTTCTTGGGGAAATTGTATGTAATGTTTTCATAAAACCAAAAATATTTATTATTTGAAAATAAAAAAATCCGCTCGAGCATCATACTCAAGCGGATTTTGTAAGCTTTTGATTTTTTTAATTACCTAATGTTGATTTCATAAGGCAATATAGCTTGTACACCTTTGCGGTTTTGAAGCTTTTTTATTTCCTGCATCACACGGTAGTTTTCTTCTCCAATTTCTTCTTTAATAAATGCTGCCTTTGAACTAGCAAATGGGAATCCAGCAAATAACTCTTCAAAATTTTTCTCATATTCAGGATAATTTTGAGTGCTGTATGTTTCTATTTTAGCAAGCTTAGCAGCATTTGCAATAGCATCATCAAGACCACCTATTTTATCTACAAGTCCTATTTTTAGTGCTTCAGATCCTGTCCAAACTCTTCCTTGAGCAATGGCGTCTACTTGAGCAAATGTCATTTTTCTTCCTGTAGCTACATGCGTTACAAATGTTTTGTAGATGTGTTCTACCCCTTCAAGAGTAACGGCTTTAAAGTTTTCGTCTAATGGTACAAATGGACTGTAATCAGCTGCATTAGTATGAGTTTTAACTTGCTCGGTATAAATTCCCATCTTTGTTGCCAGTGGCGTAAAATTTGGTAAAACTCCAAAAACTCCTATAGATCCCGTAATGGTATTTTCTTCAGCAAAAATAGTATTGGCGTTACAAGCGATATAATATCCTCCAGATGCTGCGTAATTCCCCATGGAGACTACAATAGGTTTAACTTTTTTGGTCAATTCTATTTCTCGCCAAATCAAGTCAGATGTCAGTGCACTTCCACCTGGACTGTCTATTCGTAAAACAATTGCTTTTACGTCTTTATTATTTCTGGCTTCCTGCAAAGAGCGACGCATAGATCCTTCACCTATTACTGTTACATCTCCTTCACCACCCATAATTTCTCCCTGAGCATAAATAATTGCAATTTCATTTGAGCTATCTTTTGATAGGGAGGTTGTAGCTACTTTTTGTGCATAATCAACAACAGATATGGTGTTGTATTCTTCGTCTTTGTCTACTTTTAAAATTTTCTTAATGGCATCATGATATACATCTTCGTAGGCAATAATATCTACCAGTTTTTGTGCTTTTGCCATTTCTGGTGTTCTAGCTTGCAGGCCATTGGCAATTTCATTTAGTTTTGCCACTGGTATATTTCTGCTTTTTGAAATGTCATTTACAACAGAATTCCAAACAGACGTTAACAAAGCTGTAGTTTGTTCTCTATTGGCGTCACTCATCTTGTTTTCAAGAAAAGGTTCTACAGCACTCTTGTATTTTCCGTGGCGGATTACTTCCATTTTTAATCCTGATTTTTCTTGGAAATCTTTGAAAAACATAATTTCGGATGAAAGACCTTTAAAGTCCATTTCTCCAACAGGGTTAATATAAATAGGACTCGCAACAGAGTTGATGTAGTACTCTTTTTGCGAATACACATTGGCGTAAGCCATAACAAATTTCCCTGATTTTTTAAAACTTTCTAGTGCATCGCGCAAGGCTTTGCTTTGTGCTATACCTAATCCAGAATTGCTGTTCAGAATAGATATTCCTTTAATATCATCATCATTTTTTGCTTCTTCAATAGCATTTAAGATATCAATTAAACCAATGGTTTTATTTTCTGAGAAAACGGTAACCCAAGGGTCTTTGTATTTACCTGCATAATCATTTTGTATACTTCCTAAATCCAACTCGATAACTGAATTATTTTCAACTACAACTCCTTCAGATTCACCACCAAAAATGGCTCCAATGAGAACAATGCCAAAGAAAAACAACATGAAAAACACAAAAATACCAATGATGGTAGCTAATACATTTCCTAAAAATTTCATACTTATATTTTTTTAATAAGTCTCTGAAACCATCGTATTGTTACACAAATGGGAGACTTTTTTATGTTTATTATTTTATGCATAGCGCAATTTGATATAATTCTAAAATTCTTTTAGTTAATTTGCACCCCATTATGAAATCACAACATCAAGTCATATTATCCATAGGAAGTAATCAAGGAAATCGCAAGGAAAACATCCTTCAATGCCTGCACTTAATACATCAAGAGGTTGGTACAATTATCAAAACCTCTAAGTTATATGAATCACCCGCTTGGGGTTTTGAGAGTGAAGCCTTTTATAATTGTGCTGTACTAATTCACACGTATCAAGCGGCGCATAAAGTTTTGAATCAGGTTTTAAAAATTGAAAAACGTTTAGGACGTGTTCCTAATCTATCATCTGAATACCAATCTAGAGTAATTGATATTGATATTGTTGCTTTTGATGATGATGTTATTGCTACTGAAAAACTACAGGTGCCACATCCTTTAATGCAAAATAGGAATTTTGTTTTGGTTCCCGTTTTGGATCTGAATCTAGATTGGAAACACCCTGTTTTGCATAAAAATGTTTCGGAGTTGCTGGCATGTACTACAGACACAAGCGCTTGTGTATACGTAAAAGATCTTGATGAACCGTTGCGTAATATTCCGCTAGAGCGCTATAATTATGTAGCTTTTGAAGGTAATATAGGCGCAGGAAAAACAACCTTAGCATCAAAAATAGCGGAAGATTTTAATGCTAAAACAGTTTTAGAGCGATTTGCCGATAATCCTTTTTTGCCAAAATTTTATAAAGATCAAAACCGTTATGCCTTTCCGCTAGAGATGTCTTTTCTTGCCGATAGGTATCAGCAATTGTCAGATGACTTGGCGCAATTTGACTTGTTCAAAGATTTTTTAGTTGCTGATTATCATATTTTTAAATCGTTAATTTTTGCCAAGATTACACTCGCTGAAGATGAATACCGCTTGTATCGCAACTTATTTGATATCATTTACAAAGAAATGCCTAAGCCAGATTTATACGTTTATTTATATCAAAATTCAGAGCGCCTGCTGCAAAACATCAAGAAAAGAGGACGCAGTTATGAGCAAAAAATCCCAGCCGATTATCTAGATAAAATAAATAGTGGTTATTTAGATTACATTAAATCTCAAACAGATCTCAATGTTTTGATCATTGATGTGTCTAATAGAGATTTTGTTAAAAATCAAGAAGACTATTTGTTTATCTTGAACGAAATTCAAAAGAAAATCAATACTGGAACTGTTTAAATAAATCCCAAACTACAATCCCAGCACTTACAGATATGTTTAAGGAATGTTTTGTTCCTAACTGAGGAATTTCAATACAACCAGTACATAATGCAACGGCTTCTTGTGAGACACCATGGACTTCGTTGCCAAAGACTAAAGCGTATTTTTTTTCTTTTTCAACTTCAAAATTTTGAAGAAAAACAGCATGCTCTACTTGTTCAATAGCTAGAGTAATCACATTTTCATTGTTTAATTTTTCTATAACTTCTAAGACGCTATCGTAATGTTCCCAAGCAACAGTGTCTGTAGCGCCTAGTGCTGTTTTGTGAATCTCTTTGTTAGGAGGAGTAGCTGTTATGCCGCACAAATAAATTTTTTCAATTAAAAAAGCATCTGCGGTACGAAACACAGATCCGATATTGTGCAAGCTTCTAATATCATCTAACACCAATATCAGGGGTGTTTTTGTAGATTTTTTAAAGGTTTCAATTGATTTACGTTCGAGTTCACTGTTTTCTAACTTTCTCATGGTGTGGAATTATTCAAAAAAAAAGCTTCCAATTTTACAGGAAGCTTTAGAGTATTTGTTGTAAAAAGAATTAGCTTTTTGATGTTTCAGCTGCTAAAACGTTTCCTTTTATAGTAAGAGTTTTTGTAGGAACAACTGCGTTTGATGTTAACGTGATTGTTTTTGTAAACGGCTGTCCTCCTCTTGAAGTGTCATATTTCACTCCAATAACTCCTTTTGCTCCTGGAGCAATAGGCTCTTTAGGGTAACTAGGTACAGTACAACCGCATGATCCTTGCGCATTAGTAATGATCAATGGTTTGTTTCCGTTATTTGTAAATACAAATTCTCTTTTTCCATCAGAGTTGTGAGCAACCGTACCATAATCAATGGTTTCGCTTGCAAAAAGCATTCCTGCTCCATTTACTTTTGTAGCAGCAATTTTAGCTTTTACTGGTTTCAATTTTTTTGTAGTTTCTTGTGCGTTCATACCTGTTATCCCAAAGGTAACTAGCATAGCTAAAGCAATTATTTTTTTCATGTCAGTATAATATTAAATTGTACGTACAAATTTAATTAAAAAAAATATATGTTGCATCTAAAAATCATACTAAAATAAATACTTTACCCTGAATTACATTCAATTTTGTTTAAAAATCTATAAATTCGCCTAAATTTTAATTACCAAATACCTCAAAAAAAGTGGCGTCAAAAGATAAAATAGTCAAGGAAACACCATTGATGAAACAATATAACGAGATAAAAAGAAAGTATCCAGATGCTTGCTTATTGTTTCGTGTGGGCGATTTTTATGAAACCTTTGGCGAAGATGCGGTTCGAGCCTCAAAAATCCTTGGAATTGTTTTGACCAAGCGTGGTGCTGGATCCGAAGGAGAAACTGCCTTGGCAGGTTTTCCACATCATTCCTTGAATACGTATTTGCCTAAGCTTGTCAAAGCAGGTTTGCGTGTAGCAATTTGCGATCAGCTCGAAGATCCTAAAATGACCAAAACCATTGTAAAACGTGGGGTTACGGAACTTGTTACGCCTGGAGTTTCAATGAACGATGAGGTTTTGCAATCTAAAACAAACAATTTTCTTGCGGCAATTTATTTTGCCAATAAAATCATAGGGATCTCTTTTCTGGATGTTTCAACAGGAGAGTTTTTAACCGCTCAAGGCAACGCGGAATATATAGATAAGTTGCTTCAAAATTTTAGTCCAAGTGAGGTTTTGATTCCAAAAAATAAAAAAGGGGAATTTAAAGAAGCTTTTGGCGAAGACTTTCATAATTTTTATCTGGAAGATTGGGTTTTTAAGGAAGATTATGCCTTTGAAACGCTCACAAAACATTTCCAAACCGTTTCTTTAAAAGGTTTTGGTATTGAAGATTTGAACGAAGGTATCATTGCATCTGGAGCCATATTGTATTATTTGTCCGAAACACAACACAATAAGGTGCAACACATAACGTCTATACAGCGTATTGCTGAGGATGCTTATGTATGGATGGATCGCTTTACGATTCGCAACTTAGAGCTTTACCATAGTTATAATCCTAATGCGGTGACCTTGCTTGATGTAATTGATAAAACGCTTTCGCCAATGGGTGGAAGGCTTCTCAAACGGTGGCTAGCTTTGCCTTTAAAAGACAGTCATAAAATAAAAGGCAGGCATCAAGTGGTGTCTTATCTAAAAGAGAATCAGAGTGTTTTAAAAAACATTCAAAATCAAATCAAACAAATATCCGACTTAGAACGATTGATTTCTAAAATTGCTGCTGGCAAAGTTTCGCCACGCGAAGTGATTTACTTGAAAGAATCTCTTGATGCCATAATTCCCATAAAAACACTTGCTTTACAAAGTCAGCAAGAAGCAGTAAAAGTAATAGGGGATAGCTTGCATAGTTGCGATTTGCTGCGCGAAAAAATTAAATCGGTTTTAAATCAAGATGCTCCAGTGGCTATTGCCAAAGGAAATGCTATTGCGCCAGGAGTTCACGCTGAACTAGACGAGTTGAGAGCCATTTCAACTTCAGGTAAGGAATTTTTAGAGGGTATTGAAAAACGCGAATCACAAGCAACGGGGATTTCATCATTGAAAATCTCATTCAATAATGTTTTTGGCTACTATATTGAAGTGCGTAATATGCACAAAGACAAAGTGCCTGTAGAATGGATCAGGAAACAAACACTAGTCAATGCGGAACGGTATATTACGGAAGAACTAAAAGAATACGAAACTAAAATCCTAGGCGCCGAGGAAAAAATTCATAAAATAGAAGTCGAATTATTTGAGCAATTGGTGAGTTGGATTGCAACGTACATCAAACCAGTTCAAATGAATGCGAATTTAATTGCACAACTTGATTGCTTGTGCTCATTTACTCAGTTAGCTGTTGAGAATAAGTATGTTTGTCCTGAACTTGATGATAGTTTTGAATTGGATATCAAAAACGGAAGACATCCAGTGATAGAAAAACAATTGCCTGTAGGTACGCCTTATATTGCAAATGATGTTTTTTTGGATAGAGAGACACAGCAATTAATTATGATTACAGGACCTAACATGTCTGGTAAATCAGCAATATTAAGACAAACCGCCTTAATTGTACTTTTGGCTCAAATGGGAAGTTTTGTTCCTGCCGAAAGTTTACGAATGGGAATTGTAGATAAAATATTTACAAGAGTAGGAGCAAGTGATAACATCTCTATGGGTGAGTCTACTTTTATGGTTGAAATGAATGAAACGGCATCTATCTTGAATAATATTTCAGATCGAAGTTTAGTTCTATTAGATGAAATTGGTCGAGGAACCAGCACCTATGACGGAATTTCGATTGCTTGGGCCATAGCCGAATTTTTACACGAACACCCATCTCAGCCCAAAACTTTATTTGCTACGCATTACCATGAATTGAATGAAATGAGTGAGTCATTAACACGCATACAAAATTACAATGTGGCTGTCAAAGAATTAAAAGACAATGTTCTTTTTATTCGAAAATTAGTAAAAGGAGGAAGTGCACACAGTTTTGGGATTCATGTAGCCAAAATGGCTGGAATGCCTCAAATAGTGATTTTAAAAGCCCAAAAACTACTCAAGAAATTAGAGCGTAACCATTCTAGTGATGCCTTAAATGGTACTAAAACCTCAAAGCAGGGATCAATACTAAAAGGAGAACCGGAGGAGCCAATGCAAATGAGTTTCTTTAACCTTGACGATCCTTTACTTGAAGAAATAAAAGAAGAGATCATTAGTCTTGATATTAATACCATAACGCCTATGGAGGCGTTAATGAAACTCAATGAAATTAAAAGAATGTTGACTCGGAAATAATTTATTTTTTTAGTAGCACATTATCAGATTGTTATCTTTTTTGTTTGATTTTTTTGTAAAAAAGACTTGTTTAATCCAATAAATGTCTTAAATTTGCATCCGCAATACAGAACAAGTGTTGTGGTTCTTTTAAATACAAAATGCGAAAATAGCTCAGTTGGTAGAGCGCGACCTTGCCAAGGTCGAGGTCGCGGGTTCGAGCCCCGTTTTTCGCTCAAACACCTCTTAATGCTCGGATGGTGAAATTGGTAGACACGCTGGACTTAAAATCCAGTGAACAGCAATGTTCGTGCGGGTTCAAGTCCCGCTCTGAGTACAAAGCTCCTTCGTTTGAAGGGGCTTTTTTTATGACCTTTTTTTATTGCTGATTATCTGTGGTTTTAGTTGTTAGTGGGTTAATTGTTTTTTATCTTTTTAATAATATGTATGGGTGCTTTTGTAATTAGTAAGCGGTATAATGAGGAGTATAAATTTGTTTTTACTTCTAGAAAAGGGAAGGTAGTTTTTACAAGTTTGAGTTATGAGTTGAAGTTTGAATGTGAGGAAGCCATTGAGCAATTTAAACTTAAAAGTGATACTGCTGATTTTTTAAAGTTCAAATCTACGTCAGGTAAATTTTATTTTAAGCTCATGCTTGAGGGGAGTCATTTTGCAACAAGTAGAAAGTATACCACGTCCTTGCGTCTTCAGAAAGGTATTGATGAAATTGTACGCTACGCATCGGTATCTGAGATGTTAGATTTTACGTCGAATGATTTGATATTTTTAGAAGATTAAACTAAATATTGTAAACTAAAAAAGAGCGCCTGGAATTAAATTCAGGCGCTCTTTTTAATTATGACTGTACTCCAATAAAAAAGCCATCTCGCAAGGCGGATGGCTCTTAAAATTTTTAGAACTGGGTTCTAATTATTTTTTTGCAGCTTCAGTAGCAACTTCAGCAGCTTCAGTAGCAGTAGCAGCAGCAGAATCAACAACAGTTGCAGCAGAATCAACTACAGCAGCAGCAGAATCAACAACAGCAGCAGCAGAATCAACTACAGCAGCTTCGTCAGTAGCAGGAGCATCAGCTTTTTTACAAGAAACAACAGTTAATACAGCAACAGCAGCTAAACTTAAAAATACTTTTTTCATCTTAATTTAATATAAAGGTTAATTATTAATTCGTGGCAAAGATATAAATTTTTTAATATGTAAAATATTTTTTTATTTTTTTTTTGAAAAATAATATACTTTTTACCAACACTGTATTTGATTACAATTTTTGTGCCAATTTTAATAAAACAAACGGTGTTTTTCTTGTTATTAATTTTTGAGCAAAATCTGACTTTATTTTGTGTTTAACTTTTTTGTTGTCAACCTTTTACTTTTTTTTGGGTGTACCAGTTTCAACTCATTGATTAGATTTTTCGCCCCAGCGTATTTATCCATAATGAAGAGCACATAGCGGATGTCTACCATGATGTTTCTACAAATACTTGGGTCGTAATAGATATCACTCATTGTACCTTCCCAAACGCGGTCAAAGTTCAAACCGATCAAGTTCCCGCTAGCGTCTAGAGCAGGGCTTCCTGAGTTGCCTCCAGTAGTGTGGTTTGTACCTATGAAACATACGGGCATTTTTCCGTTTTCAGCATACTCACCGTAGTCTTTCTTTTGATACAAATCAATCAGTTTTTTTGGAACATCAAACTCGTAGTCACCAGGAATGTATTTTTCCATTACGCCATCTAAGTACGTTATTGGATTGTAGAGTGTAGCATCTTTGGGCTCGTATCCTTTGACTTTTCCGTACGTAACACGTAAGGTACTGTTTGCATCTGGGAAAATTCTACTATCGGTGTTAAGTTCTAATTGCGCCTTCATATAAGTGCGTTGCAATGCCGTAATCGTTTGGTTGATTTCGTCATACTTTGGAGCTACAAGTGTATTGTAGCTATCTGCAAGTTCTTTTGCTAATAGATATCCAGGATCTTTATTTAAATTCGCTAAAACGGTTGGTGCGTCTCCAGTTAAAACTTCTTTCAAGCTGTTGTAGCTCGTTAATCTTGAATTGGTGTATATTGTTGTAGCTAAATTTTTGGCATCAATATTTTCTAAACTTTTCGGTAAAAATTGTTTTGGAGATTTTGTAGCGTACAATGCTATCAATTGTTCAAAAACTTTTTCGTCAACGGTAGCATTGAAGTTTTTATAAAAATCAGTCAAGCCGCTAACTAAATTGTTTTTTCGATCCGTAAAGGCTTGTTCACCTTTTGATTTGTATACTTGTTCTAATTGATACAATCTGAAGGCGGTACTCAATAGTTCAGTATTTCGTTGTACGGTTTCCATAAAGTAATCTCGAGCAAGCGCGTAGGGCGCAATTGCTGCGTAGTTCTTTTCAAAATCAGCTAAAAGTGTACCGTATTCTTTTTCTTTACCAGCTTTAGTGATTTTTTGCTGAAAAGCTTTTTCAGCCTCTCTTTTTACAGCTACCGCATTCGATTTTTGAAGTCCTTGAGTTTCACCAATCCATTTTTTCCAATAATTAGCAATACTAGCATATTTAGAGGCGTACTGAATTTTAATAGCATTGTCTTTACGCATGAATCCATCGGCTACTTTTAAGGCTTTATCGCGTATTTCAATCTTTGCAGGATTGAGTTCGTTGACAATTTGTTCGATGGCTACAGATGGTAGGTATTCGTTGGTTTTCCCTGGGTAACCAAAAACAAGCGTGAAATCATCTTCGGCTATACCGTCAAGCGAAATAGGTAAGAAGTGTTTTGGAGTATAAGGAACATTGTCTTTGGAGTATTTTGCGGGACGGTTATTTTTATCGGCATAAATACGGAATAGCGAAAAATCTCCTGTATGACGTGGCCAAACCCAATTGTCTGTGTCAGACCCAAATTTCCCTATTGATGTAGGCGGAGCTCCAACCAAGCGCACATCAGAAAAAGTCTCAGTTACAAAAAGTACGTATTGATTGCCTTCGTAAAAAGTACGAATTTTGTTTTCTTGCCAAGATTCTTTCGGGAAAGAGGCACTCAATTTGGTGATGTTTTCTTGAATTTTTTTTTGTTTGTCAGCCTCGTTTGATATTGACGCTGTACCTTCAAGTATTTGTGTAGTTACGTCTTCAATTTTTACCATAAAAGTTACAGTCAAATTTTCGTTTGGTAATTCGTCTTCCATTTTATAGGCCCAAAATCCATCGGCTAAATAATCTTTGTCTACTGAAGAGTGTGATTGAATTTGCGAATAACCGCAATGGTGATTGGTAAGTAATAAGCCTTTTGGCGAAATCACTTCAGAAGTACAGCCACCGTTAAAATGCGGCACTGCGTCTTTCATACTAGACTGATTGACATCATAAATGTCTTTTATCGACATTTTCATGCCCAGATTCTTCATTTCGGTTTCATTCATTCCTTTCAATAAAGAGGGAATCCACATACCGCCTTGTTGCGCTTGTGTTTGAATGACAAATAGTAATAAGAACAATTTTAAAAATTTCATTGGTATATAATTTAGTTTGAGAAAAGTGTGATACAACTGGATGATTGATTTTAAATATAATGGAACAAAAAATGTCTTAATGTCGTTTGCCTTTCCAAGTTCCTCCGTATTTATATTGAGGCAATGTTTTTGATTTTTCGCAGCAAGATTGACAAACGAAAATCCAATTTTTTCCCGTTTTAATTTGAACCCGAAACATTGTATTGGCTGCAATGGAGCAAATTTCACATATTTTGGTTTTCATATTATTAGCTCAATAGCGTCGTTTCATTTTTAAAATCAAAACTTACTTTGAATAGGTTTCTACAAAACGAATCAATTTTGTATATCTTTTAGAAAGTCCGTGTTTGATTATTGTATTAGCAATTTCAATCGGTTTTAAGACGCATTAATTTTCGATTATGCATTTCGAAACCGCTGGCAAGATACAATTTTTGCGCTTTTGTATTGTGTGGTTCTACCTCAAGATAGATCAGTTTTAACGATAATTTATGGCTTTTGGCTTTTATAAAATCTATGGCTTTGCTGCCAATGCCTTTGCCTCGAGCTGTTTCTGTGACGAATAATTCATCTAAAAAAGCAATTTTTCCTTGGTATTCAAAACTAAACACAAAAGTTAGAATAAGGTAGCCTACCACTTGCTCCTGCCAATAGATCAACCAAGCTTTTCCTAACGCTGGATTGTCTATAAATTGATCTAGTAATTCTTTTGTCTTTTCTGTAGCAATAGGATAACCGTCAATGTCGTAAAAATCAACCATCAAAGCACTGACAGTATTTAAATCTTGTTTATCTATTGGTTTAAAGTGAATCATATTGTTCTATTTAGTAGCGTAAAGGTAGTTAATATCGAATTTGGTCTTGTCATAACCGTTCGTCATTTGCATATAACCGTTCGTCATTTTTCATCAAAACTACAGCCTTAGCCCTTCTATATTTGTCTCATCAAAACAAACAAAAACAATTTAAACAAATAAAAATGAGAACAGAAATTTTAAAAAAAGGAGTTGTTGTAGTAAAAGCAGTATTAGGTTTTATTTTAGGCTTTGCATTGTTTCATCTAGTTAAAACGTTAATCGGCTAAACTCAAATTGGCGTAAGCAGTTCCCTCATCAATCAATCAATCAATCAATCAATCAATCAATCAAGTAACATCTATGGGACAATACAAGGCAAACTCAATAAATTCTCAAAATTTCAATTTAACATTTGACAATCAGAAAATTGGGGAACTAATTTATGAAAAATGGTATTCTTTCAACGCTAAAATTTTAATGTCTGACGGTGCAAAATATCAACTTGAACCAAAAGGTTTTTGGAACTCTAAAATTGAGTTGAAAGACGGCACAAAAGCTTTATTAGAATTTAAAATGGGTTGGAAAGGAATAATTATCAAAACCTTTTTTGATAACAAAGAAGATACTTTTTTATTAAAACTTAACGGGCTTTTGAGTAGTAAGTTTGTTTTAATTGACACAGACAAAAGAGAGTTAATGGTTACTGAAACTGATTTTAAATGGAATAAACTTAACTATGACTATAATATTGAAACAACCCAAAACTTTGAAAAGTTTGACAATAAGGAATTATTAATACTTACAATATTGCACTGCATAAATTACTATATGACAATTTTTGTATCAGCAGAATAAAATGACAAAAGAAGCACAAAAAATGCCCGAACCGCTAACAGCCGTTTGGCGTGATTGGGGTTTTGGGCTGAATTTAAGGATAGATTTGTGTTTGGAAAAATTTGTGTTTAACCGAAAAATCCCGCATCTTTCATCCCCAACCTCGCCAAGCGTCAGAACGTTAATTGCCTAAATTCAAATTGGCGTAAGCAATTCTATCATCAATCAATCAATCAATCAATCAATCAATCAAAAATATGAAAACAGAAATTTCAAAAAAAGGGTTAGTTATTTTAAAAGCAGTTTTTGGTTTTGTAATAGGTTTTTTACTAGTTTACTTAATGAAATTAATAATGGCTTAAAAAATATATCATCAATCAAATCAATCAAAACAAATCAATCAAATCAAATCAATCAAAATCAATTTAAATCATGAAAAAAAATATCATTGTACTTGCACTAGCAATAATGGGATTGTCAAATGCCAATGCACAAACACCTCAACTTGAAGCAAAAAGACCTGGCGATATTTCGCTGCCTTCGTCGAAAGGAGATCTAGAAAAATTAGCCTCTTTTGATAACGGAAATTACAAATATGCTGTTGAAGATTTCTTTACAAAAGCAAAAGCAAGAACGTTTAGATTATCACCTGACGGATTACGCATGTCTTATTTTCAAAAAATGGATAACGGCAAAACCAATGTGTACGTAAAGGAGATTAAAACAGGCAAAGTTTCTCTGGTAATAGAGGAAAAAGAAGAACTCATCAAAACGTATTTTTGGTTGAATAATGAGCGATTAATTTATGCCATGGATAAAGGAGGAAATGAAAATATACATGTTTATTCTGCTGGTATTGATGGTTCTGCTCCAATTGATTTGACGCCTTTTGACGGTGTACAGGCAGAAATTAATACGGTACTAAAAAATCAAAGAGATTTTATTATCGTTTCTATGAATAAGGAAAACAAGCAACTTAAGGAACCTTATAAAATCAATACCAAAACGGGAGCGATAGAAAGATTATATGCCAATACGGACCTTAAAAACCCAATACTGGTCTATAATTTTGATCAAGATGGTAATCTAATAGGCTTTGTAAGAGTGGCTAATGGAATAAGTATGCAGTATTACTATAAGCCTTCAGGTGCTAACGATTTTAAATTGTTAAAAGAATTTGAATCTACAGAAACCTTCACATTTGTTTCTTTAAATTACCAAACGCCCAATCCAGATGATGCTTATGTAATATCAAATTTAGAATCTGATAAAGCACAAATTGTTTTGTATGATTTGAAGCAGAATAAGATGATTAAAGAAATTTATTCTAACCCGACCTTTGATTCTAATATTCTAGGGCTTTCTGAAAAAAGAAAGTTTGAAGTGGACTACGTTGGTTTTAACGGAGAAAAAAACACCATCATCCCAATAAGTAAAACTTTTAAAAAGATATACGACAACATACAAAAGGAATTTAAGGATGCGCAATTTTCAATTGTTTCCCAAAGTGATGATGAAGAAAAAATGTTGATCATTGTTTCTAGTGATAAATTTTACGGAAAATATTATCAATATGATTCGAAGTTAAATAAATTGACTTATATGTTCGATTTAATGCCAAAACTAGAACAAAAAGATATGGCTGTAATGCAACCGATTTCGTTTAAAAGTCGTGACGGAATTTTAATTTACGGGTATATCACCTTGCCTAAAGAGGCTTTAGAAGGAAAAAAGGCACCTTTAATTGTTAATCCGCACGGTGGCCCACAAACGTTAAGAGACAGTTGGGGATTTAGTCCAGAAGCACAATTGTTTGCTAGTCGCGGCTATGCCACTTTACATGTAAACTTCCGAATTTCAGGAGGATACGGAAAAGAATTTTTGAAAGCAGGATATGGTCAAATTGGACGTAAAGTGATGGATGATATTGAAGATGGAGTGCAATATGTATTGTCACAGGGATGGATAAATAAAGATAAAATTGCTATTTATGGTGCAAGTCACGGAGGGTACGCCACTTTGATGGGATTAGTAAAAACACCTGATTTATATGCGTGTGGAGTGGATTATGTAGGAATTTCAAACATTGAAACTTTTTTCAGCTCTTTTCCTGAATATTGGAAACCTTATACAGAAGCGACAAAGAAAATTTGGTATGATTTAGATAATCCTGCACAGGCTAAAATTGCCAAAGACGTATCGCCTTTTTATCAAGTCGATAAAATCAAAAAGCCTTTGTTTGTGATTCAAGGTGCAAATGATCCAAGGGTTAACATTGGAGAATCAGATCAAATTGTGACTGCTTTACGCAAAAAAGGATTTGAAGTTCCTTATCTGCTCAAGTACAATGAAGGACATGGTTTTCTTAGAGAAGAAAATCAAATTGAGCTTTATAAATCAATGCTTGGCTTTTTTGCACAACACTTGAAGTAGTAAAAATTAATTTGAAAAAGTTTACTTTTGGCGGAGTAGTTGTACTTCGCCAAAAGTTTTAAAAGAGTTGTTTAATTTAAAATAAAACAAAATGGTAAAACTTATTTTGATTACAGTTATAAAGATTGTGGAGTACTTCACAGCACTAATTTCATAATAAAACAATGAAAACGAATTCAATAGAAAAAATATCAAAAAGAAAAAACACGTTTTGGATCATTCAAATTGTGATCTGGACTATTGTACTAGGCTTTATATTTATACCTCCAATGTTAGACCCTAAAAGAAATGTTTTAAGATATGAAAAATGGCAATTGGTTTTGGATTATGTATCTTATACTGTTGCTATCCTTGTTGTGACCTATTCTGTACGGTTCTTTTTTAATAAATATATTGATTTTGAAAGTTTTACGAGAAGAGATCTTTTTAAAATAATTGTAGTGTTTGTGATCTCAATCGCTATCTATTATTCATTCGTAATTGGGTATAACTATTTGATGCTTACATATGTGTATAAAAGGCCAGAAGTTTTAGATCACCCTAGCCAAAGTGTATTGGCAAATATTGTATTCATCATTTTGTTTTCTATTTTGTTTTTTTTGTGGATAATTTCATATACTGTTGTTAAAACAATTTTATTACTAAAAGACAATAAAATGAATCGATTAGAATTAGAGTCTACGCTCAAAGAGTCACAGATTAATGCTTTAAAAGGGCAAATTAATCCGCATTTTATGTTTAACAGTTTAAATAATATTCGCGGTTTGATTCTGGAAAATCCAATGAAATCAAGGGAAATGATCACGCGATTGTCTGAAATGCTGCGGTATTCTTTGACAAAAAGTGAAATCAACACCATTGCACTTGAGGAAGAAATTGAAATGGTTGAAAATTTTATCGCCATTTCAAAAATTCAATTAGAAGATCGATTGCAATTTATTTCAGAAATAGAAGAAGAGACTTTAAAATTGCCTATTCCGCCTATGATCATTCAAATGTTGATTGAAAATGCCATAAAACATGGAATTTCGCAACTAAAAAATGGCGGTATTTTATTGTTGAAAATCAAAAAAGAAAATACCAATTTACATATTCAAGTTAAGAATACAGGGAATTTGTCTCAACAAACAGGAACTACACAATTAGGTCTTAAAAATATTCAAAGAAGATTACACTTAATTTACGGCGAAAACGCCACTTTTTCACTTAATGAAATTGAAAATGAAGTCATTGCTAAAATAACACTACCTATTTCTTAGTAACCGATGAAAAAAATAAAAGCTGTCATAGTCGAAGATTCTCGTTTGGCTCGCAATGAGCTAAAGGAATTAATTAAAAATCACCCTGAAATTCAAATAATTGGTGAAGCCGAAAATGTAGATTTGGGTTTTGAACTCATCAACAATACGCAGCCCGACTTGCTTTTTCTGGACATCAACATGCCTGAAAAAGATGGTTTTGCCTTGCTTGAAATGCTCGATAATGTACCTATTACGGTTTTTACGACCGCCTTTGATGAGTATGCTATCAAGTCATTTGAATACAATGCGCTCGATTATTTGTTAAAACCAATCAATCCAAAAAGGTTTGCACAAGCAATAGAAAAAGTAAATACCAATTTGATCGAAAGAGCCGAAAAAAATGAGAAGAAACTAGCTTTAGACAATCAGATTTTTATCAGAGATGGCGAAAAATGCTGGTTGGTTAAAATCTCAGATATTTACTTATTTGAAGTTGATGGCAATTACACCAAAGTATTTTTTCAAAATGAAAAAGCTACGATCAATAAATCATTAAACCAAATTGAGGAAAAACTTCCCGAGAAATATTTTTTTAGAGCCAATAGAAACCAAATTGTAAATGTGCAATACATTGGTAAAATTGAAACCTGGTTTAGCGGTAATCTTTTAGCAGAACTTCCAAAAGATATTAAAGTGGAAATTTCTCGAAGACAAGCCAGCAATTTCAAAGACAAGCTAAGTTTATAGCAATGACTTAGTCTTCATTCAAGGCGGAAATGGTTATTAATTTGAATTCTAGTTTACAGCTCTTTTGCAAGAATTATTAAAATTAGCTTGTTCTCTAAATCATAAATAGAATTATGCAACAGTAAGCACAATGATTCTTAATTTTCTTAATGAACTTAATGGTTTATTGATTTGTGAAAGTTCTATTGGTTGACTAGACTAGTTTAATTGTTTATAACTTATTTGACAAAACCCACTATAAACGGGTTAAATTCGACTCACAATCATTTGCGTTGCGCCTTTGTTCATCTGTACAAAAGTGCTGCACATATGTCCTTTTTCGTGACGGATATCCTCATTTCGAATTAAATTTTCAAAAGCCTCGTTCAATTCTTGTTGATTGTTTATGGCAGTACACGCTTCCATATTAACCAATGCGATAGCTTCTGCAAAATGCGAATAATTGGAACCAATAACAATTGGAACACCAAAAGTAGCTGGTTCTAATACATTGTGCACGCCAGGATTCCCAAAGCCTCCACCTACATAAGCAATATCAGCATAACTGTAAATTTTGGTCAAAATCCCAATGGTGTCAATGATAAAAACATCAAAATCTGCCAGGTTTTTATTTTCTTTTTCAGAGAATAAAACAGTTTTTCGACTGATGCTGTTTTTGAGTTTTTGAATTTGATCGTCTTTAATATTGTGAGGAGCAATTATAAATTTCACATTCAATGCAGTCGAGTTAAGGAAGTTTACAATAAAATCTTCATCCTTTGGCCAAGAACTTCCCACAACAATTGTGGTAGTGTTATCCTTAAATTGAGCAATAAAATTCAGAGCATTATCTTTTTCTAAAATGGTAGCCACACGATCAAAACGGGTGTCACCAGTCACAATAACATTGGTTTTGCCTAATTGTTGCAAAAGTTTTTTAGAACTTTCATTCTGTACAAAAAAGTAAGTAAAAGCATCAAGCGCTTTTTTATAAAAACCGCCATACCATTTAAAAAAGGCTTGGTTTTTTCTTAAAATTCCAGAAATCAAATAGCTTTTTATGTCGCGTTTTTTGAGTTCGTTTAAGTAATTCGGCCAATATTCGTACTTGATAAAAAATACCATTTCAGGATGAACGAGGTCAAGAAATTGTTGTGCGTTTTCCTTTGTGTCCATTGGTAAATAAACCGTTATATCAGCTACAGCATTGTTTTTTCGGACTTCGTAACCTGATGGGGAAAAAAAAGTCAAGATAATTTTATGGCTTGGGAATTGTTCTTTAATTTTTTCAATCACGGGCAATCCTTGCTCATATTCGCCCAGTGATGCGGCATGAAACCAGATAGTTTTGTCTGTTGGTTTTATTTGCTGTTCAAGTTGCGTAAAAACACCTTTTCTGCCGTCTACAAAAAGTTTCATTTTTGGACTAAAAAGCGCCACAATCTTTAAAATAAAACTCGCAACTAAAACTAATAAATTGTAGATAAAAAGCATGGCTAAAATTTTTGGGCTAAAATACGTTTTCTTTAAGTGAATTTCTAACGCATCATTTTTTTAAATTTCAAGACTGCGTTTATTTTATTGTATTACCTGCTTTTTAAGAAACGTTGCATTGGTATCAAGACATAAATAACTATTTTTGTTCTTCGTTTTAAGAAAGGAACAAGAATGCAATCGCAGACTTCTCTTTCGAACATTAAACTGAAAATCGAAATGAAAAAAATCCAAATGGTTGACTTGAAAAGTCAATATGAAAAAATAAAAAATGTTGTAGATGCTTCAATTCAGGAAGTTTTAGACACTAATACGTATATCAACGGACCTAAAGTGCATGAATTTCAAAAATCACTAGAGAAATATTTAGATGTAAAGCACGTAATTCCTTGTGCCAATGGTACTGATGCCTTGCAAATTGCAATGATGGGATTGGATTTAAAACCTGGTGATGAGGTAATTACTGCCGATTTTACTTTTGCAGCCACTGTTGAGGTAATCGCTTTGTTGCAACTAACTCCCGTATTAGTAGATGTAGACATGTACAACATGAACATCTCTATTGATGGGATTCGTAAAGCCATAACTCCAAAAACAAAAGCGATTGTACCGGTTCATTTATTTGGACGTGCAGCCAATATGGAAGCGATTATGGCTATTGCCAAAGAACATAATTTGTATGTGATAGAGGATAACGCACAAGCTATTGGCGCTAATTGCAAATTCTCTGACGGTACAAAAAAGAAAGCAGGAACTATTGGTCATGTAGGAGCGACATCATTTTTTCCTTCTAAAAATTTAGGATGTTATGGTGATGGTGGAGCAATTTTCACGAATGATGATGCTTTGGCTCACAAACTTCGCGGAATAGTAAATCACGGTATGTATGAGCGTTACCACCACGATGTTGTGGGAGTAAACTCAAGACTAGACAGCATACAAGCTGCGGTTTTGAATGCAAAATTGCCTTTATTAGATCAATACGGAAAAGCCAGACAAGATGCAGCACGTAAATATTCTGCAGCTTTTGAAGGGCACAAAAATATAATTGCACCAAGTATTTGTGATATTTGTGACTGTCACGTTTTTCATCAGTATACATTACGAATTATCGATGCAGATAGAAATGGCTTGATGCAACATTTGTTAGACAAAGGCATTCCTTGTGCCATTTATTACCCAATTCCGTTGCATTCGCAAAAAGCTTACGCTGACGCTAGATATAAAGAAGAGGATTTTCCGGTAACCAATCAATTGGTTAAAGAAGTGCTTTCTTTACCAATGCACACAGAATTGGACGATGAACAAATAGAATTCATTACATTGAGTGTTTTAGAATATTTAGGATAATTGTAGAGACGCGATTTATCGCGTCTTTTTTATGAAATAAAATTTAATAATATATTAATAAAGTATGAAAATACTAGTAACAGGAGGTTTAGGATTTATAGGATCACATACCGTTGTTGAATTGCAAAATGAGGGATTCGAAGTTGTAGTTGTAGATGATTTATCTAATACGTCTTTGAATGTCTTAGATGGTATTCAAAACATTACGGGTGTGAAGCCTGCATTCGAAAAAATTGATTTAAGAGAGAAAGATAATGTTCAAGATTTTTTTAAAAGAAATCATGATATTGCAGGTGTCATACATTTTGCGGCTTCAAAAGCGGTGGGCGAAAGTGTTGAAAATCCGTTGTTGTATTATGAAAACAACATCAGTGCTTTGATTTATTTGTTGCAGGAGTTACAGCAAAAGCCAGAAGCCAATTTTATTTTTAGTTCCTCTTGTACGGTTTACGGTCAAGCCGAAACGATGCCGATTACTGAGAATGCGTCTATTCAAACAGCGATGTCTCCGTACGGGAATACTAAACAAATAGGTGAAGAAATTATCACCGACACAGCGAAAGTAACCAATATCAACGCTATTTTATTGCGTTATTTTAATCCAATTGGATCGCATCCATCAGCTGAAATTGGGGAGTTGCCATTGGGAGTGCCACAAAACTTAGTGCCTTTTATTACGCAAACAGGAATGGGTTTGCGTGCAGAATTATCGGTTTATGGGAACGATTATCCTACGCCTGATGGAACTGCCATTCGCGATTATATTCACGTAGTCGATTTGGCGAAAGCCCATGTTATTGCATTACAGCGCTTATTGAATAAGAAAAATGAAACCAAAGTGGAGACGTTTAATCTAGGTACCGGTACCGGAAGCTCTGTTCTAGAAGTTATTGAAACTTTCGAGAAAGTAAGTGGCAATAAGTTGCCTTATAAAATTGTGGGTCGACGAGAAGGTGACATCACATCAGCTTACGCCAGTACTGAAAGAGCTAATGAAATTTTAGGTTGGAAAGCACAATCAACACTAGAAGAAGCCATGGCAAGTGCTTGGAAATGGGAACAGAAAGTTCGTTTGTAGCGCTAGATCTTAGACGCTCTTGCTAAATAGAATGAAAATCCTGAATTATCGCAATGATAATTCAGGATTTTTTCTTTTAAGTAATTTGTTGTAAATTCGTTAAACTAAGAAATGAGTCATGGATGCTGAAAAAAACAAATCTGAAAATAGTAAAGCCGAAGAGCCTTCAATAGGTTATGAAACTTCAAAAATTAGGTTTAAGGGAATTGATAGAGCTACTTTTAATTTTGATGAAGAAGTGAAAAAAGGTTTGACTCCCGAGGAATTTAAATTTGAGATGTATAAAAGAATAAAAGCCTATCCTTGGAAAAAGTAATTTTTAAGGAAGAAATTCTACTATATTTTGATGAACTGATTTCTATACTCTTCGATCGAGAATATTTTAGTTACGAAAAGAATGCAATACTTTATGTTGATAAGATTGTAGATTTTATTATCTTAGAAATTAATAGTTTTCCGCATAAATCAACTCCACAAAAACTCCGTCATTTAGGATCAAACTATATTTTTTACAAAGCGAATAATCGAACTACTTGGTACATATTCTTTGAAAGAAAAGATTCCGTATTTTTAATCACAGGGATTAGTAATAATCATTGTGAAGAAGCTAAGAAGCTGTGAGAAAAAGAAAAGCCAAATCGGAACAGATTTGGCTTTTTTATGATTTATTTTTTTGCTGCTTCTTTCATTTTAGCAGCTGCTTCATCTAATTTTGCTGCACCTTTTTCAAGTGCTTTTCCAGTTTTTGATTGTAAAGTATCTACAGCCTTGTCCATTTTTACAGTGGCAGTATCTATTTTCGCTTCTAATTCAGTACCTACGGCATCTTTCGCCTCGTCTAATTTAGCTTTCGTTTCTTCTTTACAAGATACTGTTACTAGTGCTAAAAATGCTATTCCTAAAATTACTTTTTTCATATTCAATTTATTTATGTGTTTGTAATTTTAAAGATATAAAAAAATCCTCATAAAAATAGTTTCATGAGGATTTTTTAAGATTGAAAAGTAGCTTAGGCGTTGGCTGTAACTGCTTCTTTATTGATTTTTCCAATTAATCCAGCTAGTACTTTTCCAGGACCAACTTCGGTAAATAGGGTTGCTCCATCAGCAATCATTTGCTGTACAGATTGCGTCCATTTTACAGGAGCGGTTAATTGAATGATTAAATTTTTCTTGATTTCGTTCGGGTCCGAAATGGCACTTGCAGTTACGTTTTGATATACCGGACATATTGGTGTTGAAAAAGTAGTGGCCTCAATAGCTGCTGCAAGTTCTTCACGAGCTGGCTCCATCATTGGGGAGTGAAAAGCACCACCTACTGGTAATATCAAAGCTCTTTTGGCACCCGCTTCTTTCATTTTTTCGCACGCTAATTCAACGGCTTTGTATTCACCAGAAATTACCAATTGACCCGGACAGTTATAATTGGCAGCAACCACAACACCATCGATAGAAGCGCAAATGTCTTCAACAATTTTGTCGTCTAAGTTTAAAACAGCGGCCATAGTTGATGGAGTAATTTCGCAAGCTTTTTGCATGGCCAAAGCCCTTTGAGAAACTAGTTTTAAACCGTCTTCAAACGATAAAGCACCATTAGCAACTAGTGCAGAGAATTCGCCAAGAGAATGTCCTGCTACCATTTCTGGAGTAAAATTTTCTAAAGTTTTAGCCAATATTACAGAGTGTAAAAAAACTGCTGGTTGAGTTACTTTGGTTTCTTTTAATTCTTCGGCAGTTCCTTCAAACATGATATCGGTGATGCGGAATCCTAAAATTTCATTGGCTTTTTCAAATAATTCTTTTGCAAGTGGATTACTCTCGTATAAGTCTTTACCCATACCTGTAAATTGTGCGCCTTGACCGGGAAATACGTATGCTTTCATGTGTTTATTTTAAAGATTGAATATTACTAGGGATTGAAAATGTATTTCAATCAGCTTGCAAAAATACTATTTTTTTACAAGCGACAATAGTTTCCTTTTTTTCGGAATAGTACTGTAACGCTTTTTGATGTACGAAGACTAATTTGGTACACAAATAACTTTTCAAAATGAAAAAGACATTTACTTTTATTTTTTTATTGCTTTTAGGGTTTTTATTGGTTTACAATAACCTACCCGTTTTCAATTACGGTTTTCCGGGATTTGCTTTTATTGTACTTATTTTATTGGTTTTAGCTCTTTTGTTTTCGACGGGATTTGCTGTTTCAGGTTCCAATAATCAGTTGAAAGTGGTCTCGAAACCCAGTCGTTTTTTGGTGTATGCTTTTCTTGTTGTTTTAGGTTATTGTACGGTTTTGCCATTTGTAACTAGTCTCAAAATGTTTCGCTCTGATTCGTACCAAAAGTTACTTGGTAAGGTCAAAAACGGCGACAAAATAACCACTCACATCGCTCCAATTGCAATTGACAAAATTCGTGTTGTTGATGAAGAATTAGCACACTTGCTGGGAGAAAAAATATTGGGATCGCAACCAGCTCTAGGTAGCCAGGTAGAATTAGGTGATTTTTGTATTCAAAAAGTAAATAATAGTTTGTATTGGGTAGCACCTTTGTTACACTCTGGTTTTTTTAAATGGTTCAATAATCAAGAGGGAACAGCAGGATATGTTATGGTTTCAGCAACCAATGAGCGTGATGTAAAACTGGTACAAAACATAGCGGGTAAAGCAATCAAAATTAAGTACCAGCAAGGAGCTTTTTTTCAAAGTAATATTCACAGGCATATTTATTTTAACGGAAATGCGACAGTAGGTTTGACTGATTTTAGTTTTGAAATTGACGATGCTGGAAATCCGTTTTGGATTGTAACTAAATATGCTAAAAAAATAGGTTTCTCAGGAAGAGATGCCATTGGTGTAGCTGTTGTCAATGCACAAACTGGAGCTATTGTAGAATACTCTATTGATAAGACACCAAAATGGGTGGATAGAATTCAGCCTTTAGAATTTATTGAAGATCAGTTGAATGATTGGGGCGAATACGTGCATGGATATTGGAATTTTTCGAACGCGAATAAACTTCAAATTACCGAAGGTTTGACATTAGTTTACGGAAACGATAACAAATCATACTGGTATACGGGTTTGACATCAGTAGGAAAGGACGAATCTGCTGTGGGTTTTGTATTGGTGGATACCAGAACCAAAGAAACTACTTTTTACAAACAAGGTGGAGCAACTGAATTTGCTGCCCAAAGTTCGGCTCAGGGTAAAGTTCAAGAAAAAGGATATGAGGCATCTTTGCCTATTCCTTACAACATAAATAACATTCCAACGTATGTGATGACTTTGAAAGATAAAGGCGGATTAGTTAAAATGTTTGCTATGGTTGCAATTTCGGATTATACCATTGTAGGTGTTGGAAATACCATGCGTGAAACGCTGACTTCGTTTAAAAATGTCTATAATATGGCAGATAATAAAATCAATCCTAACAGTGCTGCGACTCAAAAGTCAGTACAATCTATTGTGACGCGCATTCAAAATGATGTAAAAAATGGAAACAGCTTTTATTATTTCAAAGTTAAAGACTATCCTAATATTTTTGTAGGCTCATCGCAAATATCCAATCAACTGCCTGTGACGATGGTGGGTGATAGCGTGATGATTTCTTTTGATGTCGATTTAGAAGAAGTGATTGATGTGGCAACATTTGCCAATAAAACTTTGAAGACAAGTTCAAAAGCAAAATAGATAGAATAGTTTAAGATAAAAAACACCCCAAAAAGTTCACGACTCTTTGGGGTATTTTTTTAGGATTTCTTTTTTTCTTTTGGCAAAAGGGTAAAGGAGGTTGCCTTGAAACGATTGTTGACGACTTCGCCTTGTACAGATGCCTTTCTAATGGCAGAACAAAAGCCATCTTTGGCATGCGCATCTCCGTGAGAATCGATGGAACTGCCATCAACAAAATAAGATTTTCCGTCTATGCGAACGGCTAAATCGCATCCGTGTCCTGTCATACCAAATTGGCATTGACCACAAGAAGCTTCAACAATTTTAGCTTTTTGATTTTCTTTCTTATCCTGAGCGCTGGCAAGTGTAGCCATAAATAGAAGCGCTAAACAAAGTATTTTTTTCATGGTAATAGAGTTATAGAAAACAAAGATACCTGTTTTTTACATCGAATAATTTTTGAACATGTAAATCCATAACAGTCGCGACAAACGAATATTGAACGAAGCTAAGGCGATTATCACAAAGGCAATAATGGGTATGATTCTCAAATCAAATCTTTCCTGAAAGAAAAACTGAGCAATTCCATAAGTGGCTATACTTTGCGCCACTGTTAGGCCATAATTGACATACATAGCTCCAAAAAAATAGCCAGGTTCTTTCTCAAATTTGTAATGACAATGCGAGCAGTATTCGTTCATTTTAGGGAAACCAAAAGTAAAAAATATACTCTTTTCATTAAAAACCTTACCTTTTTGACACTGTGGACAATCATTATTTAGGATATGAGCGATAGCGTGCGACATGATATTTATTTTTATCAAAGGTATTTCTTATTGCTATGCTTAGTATTTTCTATCTTCGCTACTTCTAGGACAATAAAGACATTTAGATATCATGGCTAAGTATCCCATTTACAACATTCAGCGGTTTAATTGCAATGCAGTCAACAGTAGTTTGTATATCAATACCTTTAAAAATCATTTAATTACGCACAGTTTTGTTGAGGAGCCCCACCGTCATAACTCTTATGTTTTAGTGTTTTTTACACAAGGCTCGGGGACGCATGAGATTGATTTTGATGTTTTTGATATTCAGCCAGGAAGCATGTTTTTTATGCAACCTGGACAAATTCACCATTGGCATTTATCCGAAGATGTTGAAGGATATGTTGTTTTTTACTCGCAGGAATTTTACAACCTTTACTTTGGACAAAAAGATATTGCCGACTATCCTTTTTATTCTGCTGTGGATAATAAACCCGAGCTTGTATTACAAACTGCCGAAAGTCTAGCGATTGTGCCGTATTTTGAAAGACTTATCGAGGAGTCACAGTCTCATCAGCCTTGGCAAAAGGATTTCATTTTGAATCTTTTGGACTGCATTCATATTCAAATTGCGCGTAAGTATGAAAGATCGAATTTGCATCAAGCAAATGCTTATAATGTGAAAATTAAAGCTTTTGAAACCGAATTAGAAAAGCATTACAAAACAGAAAAAGCGGCCTCTTTTTATGCAGCCCAGCTTCACATAACGCTGAAACATTTAAATAGAATTTGCAACGAAAGACTCCAAAAAACCACCACCGAAGTGATCACGGACAGAGTTATACTCGAAGCCAAACGCATGTTGTTTGACAAAGATTTTACGGTGAACGAAATCGCGTCACGTTTAGGATATGAAGATTACTCGTATTTTACCCGATTGTTTAAGAAACATACGGGATTGACACCTAGCCATTTTAGAACCACCAAAAATTAGTTTTTGGTGGAGATGTTTTGTTTTTTCTTTGCCAGTACCACATAGATAATACACAAACTGCAAAAAGTATTAATGAAATACAAATAATTAGGCTTTATAAAAGTCACTTCAAGGATTAATGAAGTACTGTTTATAATGAGCGCGCAACTAGATAGCAAGAGTAGGGTATTTTTAAATTTCATATTGGCAAATATTTAGAATTTATGTCTTACGTTTTAATGCATGCACTTATGGGTGAACCGTTATTTGTGCTGCTGCTTTCTTCGCTTTTTCTACAAGAATGTCAATTGGTGTTTCAAGCGAGTCATTTACTAAAGCGACTCCCATACGTCTATAAGGTCTTGAAGTGGGTTTGCCAAAAATTCTAAAATCAGTTTTGGGTAAAGCAGCAATCTTTTCTATTCCTGTAAAACTAGGGCTTTCAGAGTTTTCAGATGCCAAAATAACGGCACTAGCACCCACTTTTTCTAGGGTGATTTCAAAAATAGGCAAGCTTAAAATAGCACGTAAATGCAATTCGAATTCGTTAAAGTTTTGCGTTCCCGCTAAAGTTACCATTCCTGTGTCGTGAGGTCTTGGTGATAATTCTGAAAAATAAACACCATCATCAGCCAAGAAAAATTCGACTCCAAAAAGTCCTGCTCCTCCCAAAGCTTCGGTAACTTTCTCGGCCATATCTTGGGCTTCGTATAAGTCTTTGTCAGATATTAGGGCAGGTTGCCAGCTTTCTTGATAATCGCCACGTTCTTGTCTATGACCAATTGGAGCACAAAAAAGCGTAGGATTATTATTTTGCGTGACGGTCAATAATGTAATCTCCGAATTGAATTTGACAAAAGCTTCTACAATTACTTCAACTACATCACCACGAGAACCATCAACAGCGTATTGCCAGGCTTTTTCGATATCAGATTCCGTTTTTATGGTCGATTGCCCTTTTCCAGACGAAGACATCAATGGTTTTACCACGCATGGCATTCCGACTTCGGCTACCGCTTTTGTTAATTCTTCGGCGGTGGTGGCGTAACGATAGTTGGCAGTTTTTAATCCAAGATCTTTGGCGGCCAAATCACGAATGGCTTTACGGTTCATCGTAAAGTTGGCTGCTTTTGCGGATGGCACTACGGTTATACCTTGTTTTTCGTAATCATAAAAACGTTCGGTACGAATAGCTTCTATTTCGGGAACGATAAAATCGGGTTGGTGTTTGGCAACAATGCGGTCTAATGCATCGCCGTCAAGCATATTAATGACTTCAAAACCGTGCGCTACTTGCATAGCAGGGGCATTTTCATAACTGTCTACTGCAATTACAGTTTGCCCAATGCGTTGTGCAGCGATTATAAATTCTTTGCCTAATTCGCCAGAGCCGAGGAGTAGTATTTTCATTTTGAAGTTTGTTGTATAGTTGTGGGATTTTAGAATAGTAAAAGTAACTAAAAATGTTTTTAACCGCAAAGTCCGCGAGGATTTACGCGAAGATCGCAAAGCTTTGTGTTGAATTAAAAAGAGTCAATAAAGGCTTCAGTGAAAGCTCTTTGAGCCTTGTGTAAGTTTAGATTCCTTTTGGGTTAAGTTTTAATCGCGAGCTAAGTAACTAAAAATGTTTTTAACCGCAAAGTCCGCGAGGATATACGCGAAGATCGCAAAGCTTTGTGTTGAATTAAAAAAGGTTCGCAAAGACTTTATGAAAAAATCTTTGCGAACCTTGCGTAAGCTTTGTGCTCTTTGCGGTTAAGATCTAATGAAAATGATCTTCTTCAATTTCGAATTCAGCATCTTTTTCCCAAATCTCCATTTCACAGGGTTTACAATTGAATTTGAGTTTGTATTCTAATTCGCCTTGTTTTAATACCAAAGGTTCTTTTACCTTTTTGTCCATATTTTCACGATGGTATTTTGGACAGCGTTCTAATTCGTATTTGATGCAATATTTCGTGGTCATCACCCGTGATTTTCCAGGATCCCACTGCAATTCAAAGGCTTTTTCGATTTCGGTAACGCCGTGACGCTCGTAGAATTTACGGGCTAGTTTGTTTGAAACATTGTACATGAAATCCAGTTTTGTCTCTGGATAAGGATGCGATGTTTTAACCAATTGGTGTTCCTCAACTTTGTAATTAGCCAAACGAATTTCCGACAGTTGTTCGAAAACTGTTCTTCGCATTTCGTTGATTTTGGATATTGGTAGGAACCAATTTTCAGAAAATGCAATTGTAATTTCATCGGCTGTATAAGGCGTGAAACCTGTTTTTGCCAAGTTAATTTTAAAGTTTTCTTCAATCGACTCGTTGTTCTTGGTTCTTTCTTTTTGGTGTGCCAATTGAACCTTACTCACATTACCATCTTCGTCAGTAGCTTTTAATTCAAAGCCATTTTCTGTTTCGGATAAGTGCAAAGTGGTACTTATTTTACGAACCGCACTGTCTTCACGTTCTACAATTTTGATAAAAGCTGCATCGTTGTTACGGTATATAAAAGTACCTTCTTTTAGTTCTTTTAATACATTTGGGTAAGCCAAGCCATTTTCGACTTTATTTACATAAATTCCGTCAGCCTCGTTGTTCTCATTGATGTAACACAAACCGTCGCCGTTGTGGAGTAATTCGCCGTTTTCTATTTCATAAGCGTTACCTACAGTACGAATCAGTTTCCCGATGTATTGCCCTTTTGATTTTGGACTTTCCCAAGAACCGATAGATTGGTGTCTTTCGTTTACAAAATAATCGGTGTATCCACGATTGAAACTTTTGTTCAAAGCTGAGTCAAAAGTGTAGGTACATTTTCCAGAAGAAGCTTTGGTGTAGTTTTCATTCCCTTCCAAGAAAGCATCTAATTTTTGACGTAAATACGAAACATTATTTTTTACATAAACGATATCTTTTAAACGCCCTTCGATTTTAAAGGACATCACGCCGGCTTCTATAAGATTTGGAATTTGATCCGAAACATCAAAATCTTTAATTGAAAGTAAGTGACTGTTCTTGATTAAAGTGTCACCATTACCATCAATTAAGTTGTACGGCAAACGGCAGTTTTGTGCGCAGGAACCACGGTTAGCCGAACGCTCGCCATTGGCCACACTCATATAACAGTTTCCGCTGAATGACACGCAAAGTGCACCGGTTACAAAAAATTCTAACTCAACATCAGCTGTATCTGCAATTTCTTTGATTTGGTGTAAATTCAATTCACGAGCCAAAACGACGCGTTTCATTCCGGCATCTTTCAAGAATTTAATCTTATGAGGATCACGGTTGTTGGCTTGAGTACTAGCATGCAATACAATAGGAGGCAAGTCCATTTCCATGATGGCCATATCTTGCACAATTAAAGCATCAACTTTAATATCATACAATTGCCAAATCATCTGGCGGCAAGTTTCTAGCTCGTTATCGTACAAGATCGTGTTGATAACCACAAAAACTTGTGCATTAAAAAGGTGTGCGTACTCCACCAAAGCAGCCACATCTTCGATAGAGTTGGTGGCATTAGAACGGGCTCCAAATTGTGGTGCACCAATATAAACGGCATCAGCCCCACTATTGATAGCTGCCATACCATGAATTAAATCTTTGGCAGGTGCTAGAATTTCTATTTTTTTCTTCATCGATTTGATGATAAATTAGTTGTTTTTTAACACTTTAGTCTTTTTGGTGGTTCCAAAAAAAAAGTGAGCAAAGGTCTAATAAATTATTCAAGATTTCTAATGAATAGGTGATTTTTTAGAAATAAAAGAAACACTCCATTCGGATTTAAATTGTCCTACTACAAAAGAGCTATTTTAGAATAGAATATGAAATTTTTGGTATTAAATAGAAAACCACTTTGCGATAGAACAAAGTGGTTTTAACATTGAAATGTGAATGGTGCCTAGTGCACTTTTTTGGATTTTATCTCCGTCAAAGTGTGTTGAATGCTTTTTAACTGCTTGGTAATTATTGCAATTTGCGTAGCTTCAAGATTATTTTCTTCTAACACTTTTTGGTATCTCATAACTGCAGCTTCATCTCCTGTGATGCAAGCGTTTAAAATTGCATCAGAATCACCTGCTGTTAAAGATGATTTAATGTCAATCCAAGTACGATGTAAGGACCCTAAAAGTCCACCGCCAGCTGTATCAGTAGATTTTCCAAGTTTATTAATTTCATCTTGCATGGCTACAATAAAGAGGTCGCGTTCTCGTGCATACCCTAGTAAATCGGTTTTTACAGCATGATTGTCTACATGTTCAGCTGCATTTGTATAGCCTAGTTTTCCGTCTTCTAGAATCGAAATAAGTCCTTCAAATGTATCGATGGCTTCTTTTCTGGTTTCATCTGTGTGTGTCATAGCAAATATTTTTTATTAATACTTACTTCAAAGTTGGCGCTATTGGCTTGGTAAATTGTTACAGAATTAAAGCTAATGTTTGTGACTTTTTTGTTATCGAAATCGACTCTGTTACTATTTATTTACTGTTGTTTATGATAGCTTCATTACTGTAAAGTATAAAAAAATGCCCCAAGAAATAAATCTTGAGGCATTGTATATTAAATATTTCAATACTAGTTTTAGGCGACTGCTTCTTTAATGCGACGCAATGCTTCTTTTAATAATTCTTCGCTAGTAGCGTAAGAGAAACGAATGCAGTTTGGATTCCCAAAGGCGTCACCAGTTACAGTAGCTACATTAGCTTCGCTTAGAAGATACATAGAAAAATCATTGGCATCTTTGATAAAAGTTCCTTTAAGAGTTTTTCCAAAGAACGATGAAACGTCAGGAAAAACATAAAAAGCACCTTCTGGAACATTGATTTTGATTCCTGGAATGTCTCTCAGTAATCCTACAACTAAATCTCTACGGCTGTGGAAAGCATCTACCATGTGTTTTAAAACACTCGGGTCAGCATCAACAGCAGTAATTGTAGCGCGTTGCGCTATAGAATTGGCTCCTGAGGTTACTTGTCCTTGAATTTTTGTACACGCTTTTGCAATGAATTCTGGAGCGCCAATGTATCCAATTCTCCAACCTGTCATGGCAAAAGCTTTGGCTACACCATTTACAGTGATTGTTCTTTCTAGCATTCCCGGGATAGATGCAATGCTGCAAAAAGTCCCCGAGAAATTGATGTGCTCATAAATTTCATCAGCAACTACATATACGTGTGGGTATTTTTCTAACACAGCAGCAAGTGCTGTTAATTCCTCACGGCTGTAAACAGATCCTGATGGGTTACATGGCGATGAAAACCACATCATTTTAGTTTTTGGTGTAATGGCAGCTTCTAATTGTGCTGGTGTTATTTTGAAATCTGTTTCTACAGATGTAGGAACTTCAACAGGGACACCTCCTGATAATTTTACAATTTCGAAATACGATACCCAATAAGGTGCTGGCAAAATTACTTCGTCACCATCATTCAGCATTACTTGAGCGATGTTGTACAACGATTGTTTCGCTCCGGTAGAAACCACAATTTGTGTGGGTTTATAGTCTAAATTATTATCTCTTTTAAACTTTCGGCAAATGGCTTCTTTCAGTTCAAGGTAACCTTCAACAGGAGAATAGGTGCTGTAATTTTCATCAATAGCACGTTTTGCTGCTTCTTTGATAAAATCAGGCGTATTAAAATCAGGTTCACCAAGGCTTAAACTGATGATGTCTTTACCTTGGGCTTTTAATTCTCTGGCTAAAGCCGCCATGGCTAAGGTTTGTGAAGTAGATAAATTATTTATTCTATCGGATAATGGATTCATTGGTATTAAGTTGTAGTTAGTTTTAATATGTTAGTAGCCCATAAAGGCTTTTTTTATGCGGTTAATGCTGGATTTTGTCCTAAATCTTTTAAATGTTTGAAATGAGCAATCACGGCACTTCTCATTGTTTTGTATTCGTAATAAGGGAGGTTGCATTCTGCAGCAGTTTCTTTTACAATTTTTGCAATTTTACCATAATGTACGTGGCTTATATTTGGGAAAATATGGTGCTCAATTTGATGATTCAAACCGCCAGTGTACCAGTTTACGATTGCGTTTTTTGGTGCGAAATTAGTAGTGGTAAACAATTGGTGAATAGCCCAAGTATTGTCCATTTCGCCCAATTCGTTTGGTGTAGGATTTGTAGTTTCCTCTACTACGTGCGCTAGTTGGAATACAACACTCAAGATCAAACCAGCAGTATAATGCATCACAAAAAATCCGATTAGTACTTTCCACCAAGTGATCCCAATTACGATTGGTAAAACAATCCAAATGGCAACATAGATAATTTTAGTAATGATCAATGTTGTCCAAAGTATTTTTGGGCTCTTAGCTTCTCCGTAAGATAATTTTCTTTTGAGGTAGTTGCGCATTTGCTTAAAATCAGTAGTAATAGCCCAATTGAAAGTCAATAAACCATACAAGAAAATAGAGTAATATTGTTGAAAACGGTGAAAGTTATACCATTTTGCTTCTTTGGTAAAACGAATAACACGACCAGCATCTAAATCTTCATCATGTCCCGGAATATTGGTGTATGTGTGGTGCAAAACATTGTGTTGCACTTGCCAGTTGTACACATTACCTGCTAGTACGTATATCGTTCCGCCCATGAATTTGTTAACCCATGATTTGTTTGAATATGACCCGTGATTTCCGTCATGCATCACATTCATTCCAACTCCAGCCATACCAATTCCCATGACGATTGTCAATAATAAGTGTGCCCAAAATGGCATACCAAGGGTGAGAATTAAAAAGTAAGGTGCTAGAAAAACAGAAAATAAAATAATCGTTTTCAGGTATAATTGCCAGTTGCCTGTTTTTTGAATGTTGTTCTCTTTGAAGTAGTTGTTAACCCGAGAGTTAAGTGTTCTAAAAAATTTTAGGCTATCTTGCTTAGCAAAAGTAGGGGCATTGTTATTCATATAATGAGGATAAGGTTCAAAGGTAATTATTAAAAATTTTTTGGTATACAAATTTGAGATAAATATTTTAACCATAAAGTATTACTTTTGTTAAAAAAATAATAGATGGACGAGATTTTAAAGTATTTTCCTAATTTAAGTGATCTTCAGAAGGAACAGTTCGAAAAGCTCGATTTTTTATACCACGAATGGAACGAAAAAATCAATGTGATTTCGAGAAAAGATATTGATTCTTTATATACCAAACATATTTTACATTCACTTGGAATTGCTAAAATAATGAAATTTGAACCTGGAACGTACGTTTTAGATGTGGGAACTGGCGGTGGATTTCCAGGAATTCCATTGGCAATTCTTTTTCCGGAAACTAGATTTTATTTGATTGATGTTATTGCCAAGAAAATAAAAGTGGTTCAGGCTGTTGCCGAAGGTTTAGAGTTGAAAAACGTAAAAGCAGAGCAAATACGTGCTGAAAATGTAAAAGGTGATTTCGATTTTATTGTGAGTCGCGCCGTAACCAATATGCCTGATTTTGTGTCTTGGGTAAAAACCAAAATTAAAAAACAAAACAAACACGAATTGAAAAACGGAATCCTCTACCTAAAAGGAGGCGACTTAACCGAAGAGTTAAAAGATTTCCCTAGAGCTACTGAATACAACTTAGCAGATTATTTTGAAGATGAATTTTTTGAGACTAAGAAAGTAGTACACTTGCCGTTGAAGTTTCAGCAGTAGTCATAAGGTAGAAAGTTTAAAGACAATAAAAAAAAAAGCCGAATCTAAAACTTTAGATTCGGCTTTTTGGTATTTGCTAAAATGCTTTAAAGACTTTTGACTTTAAAACTTTAGGACTAAAAATTACTCTCCTAAAAATGGGTATCTGTAATCAACTGGAGTTACAAAAGTTTCTTTGATCGTTCTTGCAGAAGTCCATCTCAATAAGTTTTGCATAGATCCTGCTTTATCATTCGTTCCTGATCCTCTTGCTCCACCAAACGGTTGCATCCCTACAATAGCTCCAGTTGGTTTATCATTGATGTAGAAGTTACCAGCTGCATTTTGTAATTTTACAGTAGCTTCTTCAATAGCATAACGATTTTGACTGAAAACTGCACCTGTCAAAGCGTACTCTGATGTAGTGTCTACTAATTCCAATGTTTCTGCCCATTTAGCATCTTCGTAAACATAAATAGTCACAACTGGTCCGAATAATTCGGTTTCCATTGTAGCGTATTTTGGATTACTAGTTAAGATAACCGTTGGCTC
This sequence comes from Flavobacterium sp. I-STPP5a, assembly GCF_009764685.1. Taxonomy (GTDB): domain Bacteria; phylum Bacteroidota; class Bacteroidia; order Flavobacteriales; family Flavobacteriaceae; genus Flavobacterium. The sequence goes on from NZ_VHLM01000019.1 coordinate 37,168, forward strand.
TATAAAGTACCCTTTTGATTTGTCATAATTTCCACCGATAATTACCTCTGCATCTGCATCAGCTTTAGCTTGGTCAATGGCTTTAGCCAATTTATCAAATGAACCTTCAGAGATTACCGCAGTGATAAAGTTGCTCATATCTTGTGGCGATCCCATTTTCATTGATTTTAAATCAGCTTCTAATTCAGCTTGTACAGCTGGCCATAAGCTTTGTGGGATGTACACGCGTGAAGCAGCGCTACATTTTTGACCTTGATACTCAAAAGCACCACGTGCTATACCTGTACTAACTTGTTTTGAGTTCGCAGATGGGTGTGCAATGATGAAATCTTTACCACCTGTTTCACCTACAATACGTGGGTATGTTTTGTATTTGCTAATATTGGTACCAATTTTTGCCCAAATATCATTAAATACGCCTGTAGATCCTGTAAAGTGAACTCCAGCTAAATCACGGCTAGCCAATAAAGTTTCGGTGATCATTCCTGAGTCTCCCATAACCATGTTGATAACACCATTTGGTAAACCTGCTTCTTTGAAAATTTGCATCAATAAGTTGGCAGAGTACACTTGAGTTGCTGCAGGTTTCCAAACCACAACGTTACCCATTAAGGCAGCGCTTGTAGGTAAGTTTCCAGCAATTGCTGTAAAGTTAAACGGTGTTATGGCATATACAAAACCTTCAAGAGGTCTGTATTCAACGCGGTTCCACATGTCTGATGTTGACTTTGGTTGCTCGTTGTATATTTGTGTCATGTACTGTACGTTGAAACGTAAGAAGTCAATTAATTCACAAGCGGCGTCAATTTCGGCTTGATATATTGTTTTAGACTGTGCAATCATTGTTGCTGCATTGATCTTAGCTCTGTAAGGTCCAGCTAATAATTCTGCTGCTTTTAAGAAAATTCCAGCGCGTTGTTCCCAAGCCATTTTAGCCCAGTCTTCTTTAGCTTCAAGTGCTGTTGAAATTGCAGCTTCTATATGTTTTTTTTCGGCTTGGTGATATACCCCTACAATATGCTGGTGGTCATGAGGAGCAGACATTTTTTTAGTGTCTCCAGTTCTAACTTCTTCGTTTCCTATATAAAGAGGAACGTCTACTGTAGCGTTCCACATTTCGGCGTATGCTGCTGAAACCGCTGCTCGCTCTGGCGAGTTAGGGGCATAGCTTTTTACAGGTTCGTTTACTGCGTTGGGTACGTGAAAAAATCCTTTTAACATATTGATGTTTTTATTGGGTTAAAAATAGTGTTGTATTGTTTTTTAAACTAAAAACAAAAGTACAAAGGTTTCTTTAAAGATTTGATATTTTTTAAAGTAATCTAAAGCATCTTGTTGTCCTTTATCTAGATTGTAGCCCTGATAGTAATGGAAAGCTTTTTATGATGGAAAGCCGATTTTGCAGCGCTAAAAAAGCGACTGGAAGAAGCTCTTTTTAGGGCTAGGAAAACGTGCTTGACATTTAAAAACTTGAAATGAATAGCAGGATGTGCTCCTAATTAAATATATTAATTAAGTGCAAATGGAGCACATAGCCTGAAAGTAGGCACGATTACTTTGAAATTTCTAGTTGAGGTAAAATTAATCATGTTGAAGTGTCCTTTCATGGCGCCGTACGGTGACGATAACAAGCAACCTGAGCTATAAGTATGCTGCTCGCCCGGTTTTAGTACTGGTTTTTTTCCAATAACGCCTTCGCCATCCACAATTTCGTTGTCATTCAAAGAATCAAAGATTTCCCAATGGCGTGAGATTAATTGTACAGAATCCTTACTGTGATTTTCGATTGTAATTACGTAACTAAAGGCAAAGTGAATCTTATAGTTTTTGAAGTAAGTGCCTTCAAAACTAGTTAACACTGAAATTTTTATGCCTCTTGTTATTTGAGAAACCATATTAAAAGAATGAATATGCGTTTATTATTGACAAATTTACAAAAAAATGATATTAAATCATTCCGTTCTATAAAAAGTTTTTTCTAGTTAATGATGTTCAAGGAACTTGCTACGCCTTTACCAACCACGCGCTCGTACCTATCAATGCTTTCTTTATAATAGACTAATATGGTGTATTCATTTTCGGTTTGGTAAAAGTTGCCATCAATGTTATTTTCTTGATCAATTATGCCTGCGTCATTTGCTATTGTGTATTGAAAATTAGCGAAACCTTGTTTTATTAAAATGGCTTTTTCATACCGGCCGTTTTTAGGATTGTACTCCATCTGGTTTTCGGGAGTTAAGGCGTAGTTGTTGAACATTCCTGTTATATACACATTTTTATTCATTCTGAAAGTTGGAGCTGATAGGTTAAAGTATACCCAAGCGTAATCAGCTTCAATTTCGCTTTTTAGAGTATTTATATTTTTCACAACAAAGGTCCCGTTTGCATCTTGAGTAAATGTATACGGAAAATTTGCACGAGCTGCATTTGTATGTAAAAAGGTTCCGTAAATAGGAGTGCTAGAATCTATTCTGGCAACGTTATTACTGGCTGATCGAATGTCTTTGTTTTCAAAAAATAAGAATTCATTTCCAGCCCAGAACTGCGTTTCGGTATCGTATTTATAAACTAAATCATTGCCTATTGTAAACTGCGGTGGGATATTTTTTAAGGCTGTTTTGAACTGAGCATTTTGTAAAAGAAGCACTTTTACGTTTTTTATAGGGTTTTGAAAGGTGATACTGCTAGATTTAATGCTAAAATCAAGATTGTGTTTTGCATCATTGCTTTGTACAGTTCTTGCTCTTTTTATTTGTAAGGGAACCGTAACAAGGTCTTCATAGAGAATGAATTTTCTAGAAAAAACCACCTCTTTACTATCATCGGTAATTTTAAGGATGTAGTTCCCACTTATTTTAAGGCGTTGTGTAAACTGATTGGGAATGGCTAGTTTGTAATGGGAATAAATTTGTAAGGCATTGAATGAGTTGGTGTAATCTTGTATTCTTTGATTGTCAAAACCTTCTAGGTATTCAATTTTAGGGATAGGAGTGGGATTCCAGTTGTAATCACAGTGGATGATTTCATAGTAATAATTAGCCTCATTCCCATAAAGATCATCAAACTCTAATTGAAATCCTTCGCCTAGTTTTATGAACGGAACTATATTTTGATCGTTTTGGATGAATGAAACGGTTTTTATGTGGTATGGTGGATCAATTTCTTTTTCGGGTTGTGCAAAAAGAGTAAAGTGGTTTACTAGAATTAAGAAAAAGAGTGAAGATTGAAGTCGGTTTTGTGACATTGTTTCAATAAAACTTATTAGATTTTAAAGATACTAAAAAAAAACAAGAGGTTAAAAAACTATTTTTTATGTATATGAAATGCTTTTCAAAACTAAAACCTGCTATTTCATTGAAGTAGCAGGTTTTTTTTATTCTAGTATAAAATCTAAATTTTCTTCAATATCAGGGCTGATGTGATTTTCATCAAGCAGTGCATCCGAAAGCAGTTTTTTGTTTTCCTGCAAACGAATGATTTTTTCCTCAACGGTATTCTTGGTAATGAATCGAACGACATTTACTTTGTTCAACTGTCCAATACGATGCGCGCGACCAATTCCTTGCTTTTCAGCAAAGGGATTCCACCAAGGGTCTAAAAACAAAACATAAGAAGCTTTGGTAATATTTAGTCCCACGCCACCCGCTTTTAAGGAAATGAAAAACAATTTTGAGCGCTCTTGTTCTTGAAACTTTTGCACTTGATACGCGCGTTCATTTTGTGGGGTTGCGCCAGTCAATTCACAAAAATCAATTTTGTTTTCGATGCTCCATTTTTTGTAAAACTCAAGATTAGAAACAAACGAACTGAATACAATCGTTTTTTGATTAGATTGCACCAAGGATTCTAAATATCGTGTTACCGCAATATATTTCCCCGAATCTAGTTCTGATTTTTTATCAATCATTTTCGGATGATTGCTCAATTGCCTCAAACGCATCAACGTATTGATAATATTGATTTTGTCAATACCAGAACCATCGGTTTTTAAAAGTGCATTTCTCGCTTTTGACTTTTCTTCTTCGTATAATTTCTCTTGTTCGGGTTCCATCTCGCAATGAAAGACTTGCTCCGAGAGTTCTGGTAAGTCTTTTAAAACTTGCTCTTTGGTGCGTCTTAAAATAAAGGGACTGACTAAATTTCTTAATTCTGACAGACTGTTTTCGTCCTGTTTTTTCTCAATCGGAAATTTGTAATGCTCGGCAAAGAAAGTATAACTCCCCAAAATATTCGGATTGATAAATTGCATTTGTGACCACAAATCGTCTAACGAGTTTTCTATTGGCGTACCACTCAACGAGATTTTATGAGTCGTTTGCAGTTGATTAATGGCATGAAAAATTTTCGAGTTTTTATTTTTGATATATTGACTTTCGTCCAAAATCAAAAAACGAAATTGATACTTTTCTAAAATGGAAAGATCTCTCGCCACCACTGCATAACTCGTAAAGATCAAGTCGTATTTTTCTAATTTTTTAGAAATTAGTTTTCGATCTTGTCCTACATATTGAATTCTCCTGAAATGAGGCGTAAATTTTCTAGCTTCGTTGTACCAGTTGAACACCAAAGAGGAGGGAAGTACAATCAAGGCTTTTAGGTACTCTTTGGCAACAGGAATTTCATTGCCAAACAAATCGAGTTGTATGTTTTCGGCTTTTTCAAAATCTAATTTTTCTTGGACGGCGACTAGTGTTGATAGGGTTTGCAATGTTTTTCCCAATCCCATATCATCGGCTAAGCAAGCGCCTAAACCGTTGTTGTAATGTTCTAGAAGCCATTGTACGCCTTCTATTTGGTACGGTCGCAACGTTGCTTTAACCAAAGCCGAAGGTTGGTATTGAACAGTATCTTTTACATGCAAGGTCTGTTTTAATTGCGGGATATCTTCAAAAACAGCAAAATTACTTTTGAGAACCGCCATAGTTCCGTTGTTGATTTTAGCCAGTTTAGCCATGGCTGCATAGCGCGTCATCCATTCAATTGGAATCAAAAAATAATTCCCGTTAGGTAAAAGAAACAAGCGATTTTGGCTTTTTATATTCGGAATCAAGTCGCTGAAATTGAATTCAAAATCATCACAAACCACAGTCATTTTAATATCAAACCAATCGTTTTGTATGGTGTTGGAGAATATAATGTTTACCGTGCTATTATCAATATTTCTTCCATCGATTTTAATATTTTCTAATGAAAAACCTACTGATTCTAATTTCTCTCGATGTTCTAATATCCATTGAACACAAGCGTAAGTGTCTTTTTGTTCTGGTTTTTGTAAAAGTCCAAACAGATTGTTGTCTTGCTTGCTAAGTCCAAGTGCTTCTAAGGATTCAATAAATGTATCCTCGGCTTGACTGCGTTTGTATTGGATTAGTTTTATATTTTCCAAGTCTTTTAAATCAATTTCGGTATGCGTGTTTTTGGTTTTAGTGGCATCAAAAACGTATCCGTTATAATCAAATGAAAGACTGATGAAATAGGTGTTTTTAAAAAAATCATGCACTAATTGTAGGTTGCAAGAACGTATAGTGGTTTGGGTGATCACTTCAAAACCCGTGGCGCTTATGTCTACTTTTTTGGCAATGTCTTTAATGAATTTTTCAAAATAGTCGGGCACTAATTTCGAAGGAATTTCGACCATTTTTTTATTTAAAAAAGGGGTTACTTTTTTGGAATTGATGCTTTTTAACGCATACAGTTTATGGTGTGCAACCAACCATCCCGGTTCGTCTAACAACAATGTTACTGTTGTGTTCGAGGGATAAAAAGCAAGGTCGTTTTCCTTTAGTTTTAAAGTATATGAAATTCCGTTTTCGTGTTTGTCAAAATGCAGTTCGGTTTCTAGAGTTGGATTTTGCGTGCTAATACGACTGATGCGAAAATCTTTTTCCTTGCCAAGATTTAATGAAAGTGGGAAATCATGCAGCTTGATATGGCTGTAAAATTGGGCTAAGTTTATTTTCATGAATTGATCAATACCCAGTTTTATTTTATCGTCCTTGAGGATGTCTTCAATTTTTTTTGCCGATTTGCTTTTGGTTCGGAACTTTTTAAATAAGGCCTCAGGTTGGAGTACCTCACAAAGCGAAAGAATTTTTTGTGTAGTACTATCCAAATTCCCGATTGTTATCCCCATGCTTTGAAGGACTTCGGGACTTGCTTTTTTTTCTAAATACGTGATGGTTTCCGTATGCCCAACCACATACGAATTAGGAATATAGCAATTGAATTTTGCTTCAAAACTAAGATCAAAGCAAAACTGGAAATGATTTTCGGGTTCCAAAAGTATAACGTTATTTGATGGTTAGGTTATATAGACACAGATTCCACAAATTCACACAGATTAATTTGCGCAAATTTGTGGAATCTGTGTTGGATTTTAATCTACTAAATATTATTTAAAACAAACGGGTATGATTTCTCCTTTGGCCAAACAGTATTTTTCGACTAGTTCAGGAGCAATTTTGTTAGTGTAATCTTCTTCAACAACTGTAAAACCTATGCTTCTTAATTTGTTAAAATAATCTCGGCCATAAATGCGCACGTGGTCGTATTGTCCAAATATTTTGGCACGTTCTTTCTGGTCGGTAATGCTGTCATCCGCAAAAGTTACTTCTCTTTTTAAATCTTGTGGGATTTGTAAAATAGCCATTCCGCCTGGTTTCAAAACACGATACAATTCCTGCATCGCTTTGGTATCGTCAGGGATGTGTTCCAAAACGTGATTGCACAAAATCACATCGTATTGATTGTCCTTAAAAGGTAAATTGCAAATGTCTGCTTTCACATCTGCCAAAGGCGAAAACAAATCGGTGGTGGTATAATCTAAGTTTTTTTGCTTTCGAAACAATTTATAAAAAGCTTGTTCAGGAGCAAAATGCAAAACTTTTTTAGGTGCAGTAAAAAAATCTGTTTGCTCGTTGAGGTACAACCACAACAAACGGTGTCTTTCCAATGAAAGAGTACTTGGCGATAGCACGTTGTTACGCTGTGTTTCGTATCCGTACGGCAACATTGATTTGAAGCTTTTACCGTCAATAGGATCAGTAAATTTGTCTCCTTTAAGAGTAAAGGCTATTATTGGTCGAGCCACATAACTCAAACGAATTAATAACGGACGTGGAATGGTATTGAGGATGGTTTTGAAAAGTCTTTTCATAGTTTGTTACACAGAGATTCACAAAGAAGTCGCAGAGATTCGCAAAGTTTTACAATTCTCTAGCGGTGTTAATGAATCGTTTAATATTGTTTTTTAAAATTTTTGAATTATAATTGATTAGTAATCCTAGTGGATATTGTCCTAATTTCAAATAGGTTAAAATTTGAGCAAAATGTACCGAAGTAAAACTTTCAACAGTTTTCAATTCCACGACTAATTTGTCTTCAATTAATAAATCAATTCTATATCCATGATCAATTTTTATTTCTTTGTAGATAATTGGTAGCAGTACTTCTTTTTCAACTTTAAAACCTGCCTTTTTTATTTCATAAAAGAGACATTGTTGGTAAGCAGACTCTAATAGGCCAGGGCCTAATTGTCTATGAACTTCAATTGCTAGCCCTATTATTTTATAAGAAAGTGATTCTAAATCAGCAGGGATTTTTGATAGTTCTTCTTCCATTTGGTTACCATTGTTGAATAGAAATTTGTGAATCTCTGCGATTTCTTTGCGAATCTTCGTGAAATAATTTACATCACCAAAGGCACTTTTCTAAATTCATCTTCCTCATTGCTCACAATTCCCAGTGCTTTATACACATAGGCAAAAGTGGATAAAATTTCAGGTTTTCCATCAATAATGGCTACATCGTGTTCAAAATGGGCTGATGGTTTTCCATCGGCAGTAGTTATTGTCCAGCCGTCTTTATGTTGTTTGATGTTGCGGGTTCCCATATTGATCATCGGTTCTATGGCAACCACCATACCTTCAATAAAAAGTTTACCACGACCTTTTTTACCGTAATTTGGCATTTCGGGATCTTCATGCATTTTTTGGCCTAAGCCGTGACCTACCAGCTCACGCACTACACCATATCCATGTGCTTCGGTATATTTTTGAATAGCATTACCCACATCTTCCACACGATTTCCTAGACGGAGTTCGCGAATTCCTACGTACAAGGATTCCTTTGTAACTTGTAATAATTTTTTTGTTTCGGGTGCTACTTCGCCAATTTCGAAAGAGTACGCATGATCACCATGATATCCGTTTTTGAAAGCACCGCAATCCACCGAAATTACATCACCACTTTCTAATGGTTTATTGTTTGGAATTCCATGAACTACTTGTGAGTTTGGACTCATGCATAATGAATTTGGAAAACCGTACAATCCTAAGAAACTTGGAACTGCGCCGTGATCACGAATAAAGGCTTCGGCAAGTTTGTCTAAGTATAATGTGGTTACTCCTTCTTTGATCTCGGAGGCAATCATTCCTAATGTTTTGGATACGATTAAGGCACTTTCGCGCATTAATTCTATTTCTTCACGTGACTTTGCTATAATCATAATTTCGAATTTTCAGTTGGCAAAAGTACGATTTTATAATTATTTAATCCGGATTGGCCATAATTTTAAACAGCTCCGAATTTGAAATGTAAAAGCGGTTTTCCAATGCTATTTTTGAAAGTTGTGCACTCACTAAATTGTTCTCTCTAGTATTGATTAAAAATAGAGAGCTTTCTCCAAATGAAAACAAGCGCTCCTCAGATTTGAGCATGGTTTGACTGTCTTTTACCAGACCTTTTATTAATTCTTTTTGTTTTAATAAAGATTCGATTTCTGTTTTTTGAGCATTAATCTTGTTCGTCAATTGTACTTTTTCCAGATTCAAAGCAAATTCTGTTTCTTGTACTTTGAATTTAGCTAATTTAAGGCTGCCTCTTTCTTTTCTTAAAAATAATGGAAAGTAAAAATTTAATCCAATTTTGTAATCTTCAAAGCGGTAATTGTCTATATAGCTCGGTTCAGAAAGATAGGAGTAACCGATGTCAATTTTGGGTAAAAGCATATTGGCTTTCAGTTTTTGTTCCACTGTAAGCATGTCAATCTTGCTTTCGAGTGCGTTAATTTTTGGATGATTGGTAATCGAAAAGTCTTGATTAACCAGGTCATTTGTTCTTAAACTTTCTTGAATGGTAAATTCCAATTGATTTTCCGGAATTAAATCCTCAGCTAATTCTAGCGGAACGTTGTTCTCCAGCCATAAATAATTAGAAAGTTCTAATTTGGCTTTGGTAAGTTTTAATTTAGAATCTTCTAGACTTAAAGCTCTGTTTTTTACGATAATTCCGGCTTCTACACTGTCTATTGCAGGTTTGTCTCCTTGATTGATTAGGGATTGTATTCCTTTAAATCGTATTTGCGCATTTTGATTGTATTCCTCGTAGAGTTGTACTTCATTGAAGTTTTTTTTCCAATTAAAATACGCCACTGATGCGTCATAAAGCACAGCAATGGCTTGCAGTTTTCGCTCTGCTTCGCTTAGTTTTATTTGCATTTTTGCTTTTCGAACATCAGCCATTCTTTGATTAATTAACAATCCTTGTCCAAGCGGAACAGTAACTCCCAAAGATGTTAGCCCTTGATTAGGTACTGTGTTTTCGGGATTCAGGTATATGCCTTCATTGTTATCAAATCCAGCTTTAATTTCGATACCATACCAAGTAGGTATTTTAAAACTGCTGTTTAAAATAGAATAATACTCTTTGTCTTTGAATTGTTTTTTGCTAAAATCGACTTCAATTTTCGGATCAAAACCACCTCTAGCCATCATTAAGTTGGCTTGCGCTTTGTTTATTTCAAGATTAGCATTTTTTACCAAAGGATGGTACTTTTTTACATAACCTAAAAATTCAGTATAGGTCAACTCGTTTGAAACCGTAGTTTGAGCGGATAATGAGATGGTAAAAAATGAAAAAGCTATTAGTAGTTGTTTCATTACTTTTTATCTTTTGTAGGTTGAGCAGCAGGTTTGTAATAATTAGGGGGAAAGCCGTTTAATGTTCTCCAAAGTTCAAACCACACTGGTACATTGTTCAGTAGGGCAATAGTTTGTGCTCCTGCACCTATGCTTAATTGTTTTGGCCACTTGTCCTCGTTTTCATCAGGAGCTATTAATACACGGTATTTGCCGTTTACGCTAATAAAATTTTCAATGGCTACAATTTTTCCACCAAAGGTTCCGTAAGACATATTAGGCCAACCCGAAAATACAATGGTAGGCCAACCATCAAACCAAACGCGTACTTTTTCACCTTTACTTAAAAGGGGTAAATCAATAGGATTCACAAATGTTTCAACAGCAATGTCATATTCTGAGGGCATAATCGTGGCTATTGGAGTTCCCTCCTTTATGGTTTCACCAATACCAGATTGCAAGGCTCTATTGACATATCCGTTTTGCGATGCTTTGATATAATACATGCCGTTTCTAATGCTGTAATTTGCATATTGATTTTCTAGTTTATTGACTTGTGCATCTGTATCAAATTGGCTGCTCAATGCGGTATACTTATCACTAGTAGCTTTGGATGCTTTTTCAGCATATTCTGCACTTATTCTATTTATTTCAACTTTGGCATTTATAAATTCGTTTTTACTAGTCAAATATTTATTTTCCTGAGTGATTATTTTGGCTTCAACCTCTTGTAATTTTAGCCTTTTTTCTTCAATATCTGTAAGTGGTTTTAATCCTTCTTTGTTTAAAGCAACAGAACGGTTGAATTGTGTTGTCGCAATTTTTAGTTGTGTTTTTACTGCTACTAAATCAATACTATCACTTTTAATTTTTAAAACAGATTGTTTGATTTTATTTTGAGCTTGCTCTAGTTTTAAACCCTTTTCTCTTTCAATAGCTTCTACTTGTCCGGTTAATGTGCTTACTTTTGCGCTGTAGGATTCTAAGGATTGTTTCTTTGCATTGATTTGGTTCCTAGTATTTTGTACTAAATTTGGATCCATGTAATCTTCCTTAATCTCTGATATAAAAACTATGGTGTCCCCTTTTTTTACATAATCCCCTTCTTGTACATACCATTTTTCAAGTCTACCTGATATCACACTTTGTATGGATTGCGGTCTTTGGTTTGGTTTTAATGTTGTTACGCTGCCGCTTCCGGAAATGTTTTGTGTCCAAGGCAAAAATAAAGCGATGACTCCTACAATTGAAACCGCAGCAATAATCTTATTTAAAATTTTGTAATGAGGTCTATTAACCAAGTTATGTACCGTTGTGAAACGGTCAAAAGAGGGTAGTTTTGTTTTGTTTTCGGATATGTTTAGCATGGCTAATTATTTTTTTAAATCTTGTTCAATTACACCGTTATTCATAATGATTACACGGGAGCACTTGGTTTTCCAGTATGGATTTTTTGATGAAACTATGATAGTCCATTTGTGTTTCTCAGAAGTTATAAAATCTATAATTTCATTAGCAACAGTGGTATCCATCTTATCTGTTGGATCTTCATAAAACAAAATTTTAGGTTTATGAATGATGCTTCGGGCTAATAAAATCTTTTGGCAATTCGATGAAGAGAGTTGTTTTCCTTCAGGTAATATATTAGTATCAAGTCCTTTTGGTAATGATTTTACAAATGAAGTGAGTTGAACGCCATCAATAGCCCATCTTAAATCCTCAGTCCTTATGAATTTATCATTAAAGGTTATGTTTTCAAGCAAGGTACCTTCAAATGGGGTTTCTCCAGTAATGATAGATCCTATTTGGGATCGGTATTGTTTTATATTTATTTTTTTGAAAGTATCATCATTAATATATAAAGCACCTGATGTAGGCTCTAATAAACCCGATAAAATTCTGATTAATGTTGATTTTCCAGATCCGTTTTTACCCTCAATTGCAATGTGCTCTCCTTGTTCAATTTTTAATGAGATGCCATTTAAAATTTCCTTTGGTGAGTCTGGGAATTTAAAACTCGTTTCCTCCATCTCCAGCGAAATTTTATTATAACAGCTATCACTAGTAAAGGCCATTTCTTCTTCAAGTTCTAAATCTGTTACTTGTCCTATTTTTTCAACGGATGTTAATACGTCATAAAACGTCTCAAGGCCCAAAATAATTTTTTCAACAGAGTTGATGACCAATAGGATAATAATTTCTGCAGCCACAAATTGACCGATGTTCATTTGTTGTGATAGCACTAAAAAACCACCAATGGAGAGTAAACTGGCTGTAATTATTATTTTAAAAATAATCAATTGACTGAATTGTCTTTGAATAATTTTAAAATGCTTTTCTCTGTAAGACAAGTAATCGCTTACAAGGGTGTCATTTTTTTGCAATCCAAAATTGTAATTTAAATCGTTTTTAAAACTATAGCTATTTCTTGCCATTTCTTGGATCCAACTCGCTACTTTATATTTGAATTTAGATTCTTTTAAACTTGTTTCAAGTCCCGCTTTGTATGAAAACTTGAATATAAAATAGAGTAATAAAAACAGTAATGCCCCAAATACTATAAAATAAGGGTGGTATAAAGACAACAATATAATACCAAAAATAATTTGAAGTAAGGCTGCCGAAAAGTCAATCAATAATTTTGATGTTCCTTTTTGTATTGCTAAAGTATCAAAAAACCTATTGGCAAGCTCAGGTGGGTAAGTATTGTAGAGTTCTTCAATTTTTATTTTGGGTAAACGAGCACCAAATTCAAATGAGGAACGTACAAATATTTTTTGCTGTAAGTTCTCTGTAATTCGGAGTTGCATTAATGATAATAATCCAACTAAAGCTACACCAAATACAACCAATACTATTAACACAATCCATGAAGCACTTACGCGGCCTGATTGTATAAAATTTGTAATTGCTTGAATACCTAATGGGAGTGATAAGCTTATTAAACCAGCAAAAATAGCATAGAAGAAAATTTGGTAGACATCTTTTCTATCTAATGTAAGTAAATTATAAAATCGTTTTAAAGGTGTATTTTTCATGTTGTTTATTTTGCAATTCTTTCTACTAGATCTATGTAAAAATCTGTTGGCGAAATGGTTTCATTACAATTTGTAATGGTTTTTAAATGGTCTTTTAAAAAATGCTGGTGCAAAGCTCCTTCAACAATTGACGAGGCTAAACTTTTTGCAAAATGGTACTCGTGGTTGATTGCAATTATCATTTCAATGAGGCGGTTAATGACTCTTTTATAAACTAAAAAAAAGCCTTCTTTATTCTCTTCGTCTACTTCTTTAGTAAGTAAGGTTTTAGTAAACTCTGCAATAATAATTTTGTTCAAGATGCTTTCATTGATATGAGTTGTAGCATAATCATCTTCAATTTTTTCGGTTACTATTGTGATTGCTTTTTTTAATCTGTCAATTGGTACAAGAATATTATTTGTGGCAAATACTAGTTTGTATTCAATCCATCCCCAGTACCAAGAAGATAGGTATAAAAGAAGTTTGTGTTTGCTTTCAAAATAGCGGTAAATTGAACTTTCATTAGAGCCAATTCGTTCTCCCAATTTTTTAAAAGTAAAATTTTCAAAACCAATTTCATCAATAAGTAAGATGCTGTTTTCTATTATTTTCTTGCCTAAAGTGGAGGTTTCGGGATTTTTAACGTACAACTTCTCGTTAATAGCAATACTTATATTTGATAAAATAGCGTCCATAATGTTTGTTTAAGCTCAATTTTGTATTTACAATAGTTGTAAATTTTATCTTATTAGAAATTCACTTTAATTCCAAAATTCAAATTTTTCATGTCTTGCAAGTCGGTTTTAATTTTGTTGTCTTTTAAGTCTATATATTTAAGATGATCTAATTTTTTTAAAGCAGGAACCTTCTCAATTATATTGTTTCCAAGAAATAAATTTTCAAGATTTTTTATTTCTAATAATTCAGTTGGTAGTGTTTTTAGCTGATCATTTTCAAGGTACAAAGATTTAAGTGTTGGCAATTTAGCTAAAACTTCAAGTGTTTTGGGTAGGTCCATTTTACTCTCGTCGTTTAGACGTACTTCTTCCAGTAATTTTAGATTTGAAAAATCGCTAGGAAGGACATCAAAATCATTCCCACTTAAATCAATTGATTTTAAAGTTTTTATTTTTGAAATGCCGCTTGGAATTTCTGTCAAATGGTCGTTTTTCAAACTTAAGTATTCAAGATTTATAAATTTAGACCAGTCTACACCATCAAGTTTTATGATTTGATTACTTAAATCTAATCGATAGATAAGTTCTGGAGTTTTTAAAGCTTCATTAAGATCATTGAACTCTCTATTTTTGTCATACTTAATTTGACTCCATAGACTAGTTGTAAGCAAAAGAACAAGGGCAGATAAAAAGTATGTTTTCATGGTTTCGGTTTTTAATTCAAACAAAAGTACGTCAAAATTGATAGTAATACTGTCATTTTTGATTATTTAACTTTAATTTAAGATGTGATTACTCTTTAAATAAGAGAGCGTTATTAACAAAAAAAGAGGTATTCAAAATACTTTTGAATGCCTCTTTCTTATTAATTATTTGTTTGTTTTAGTGGGACTTACCGTTTTTACCAGGAGCGCCACTTTTCCCATTCTCGGTTCCTATTGCATTTGAACCATTCTCACCAGGGCTGCCGTTATGTCCTGTTCCTAATGAGCTGCAACTATATAAAATTATAGTTAATAGCGCAATCATATACTTTTTCATAATAGAGAATTACAAGTCATTACCGCAGGTTTTTCAATACCCATCAATTCAAGTATTGTTGGGGCTATGTCTCCTAACACACCATTTTTAATCATCGTTAAGTCCTTATCTACTAGAATTAGTGGGACTGGATTTGTGGTGTGTGCCGTATTTGGACTTCCATCAGGGTTAATCATGGTTTCGCAATTGCCATGGTCCGCAATTACAAGCGTAGTGTAATTGTGAGCGAGTGCTGTAGTGATAACTTTTTCAACACATTGGTCAACAGCTTCGCAGGCTTGTATTGCTGCGCTCATGATGCCTGTATGTCCTACCATGTCTCCATTGGCAAAGTTTAAGCATACAAAATCAACTTCCTCTTTTTCAAGTTCTGGAATAAGTGCCTCCGTGAGCTCATACGCGCTCATTTCAGGTTGTAAATCGTAAGTAGCTACTTTCGGAGAGTTTTTTAAGATTCGGCTTTCGCCAATAAAAGGCAGCTCTCTACCTCCCGAAAAGAAGAATGTTACATGTGGATATTTCTCTGTTTCAGCAATTCGGATTTGTTTTTTGCCTGCTTTTTCGAGAACTTCACCCAGTGTTTCAGTGATGTTATCTTTATTGTAAACTACTTTTACGTTTTGATACGTTTCATCGTAATTCGTTAAAGTTACATAGTATAAATTAAGTTTGTGCATGTTTTGTTCATGACAATCCATTTGTGATAATACCTCTGTTAATTCTCTGCCTCGGTCTGTTCTAAAGTTAAAGAAAATAACTACGTCATCATCTTCAATTACGGCAATCGGCTCATTGTTGTTGGTAGTGATTACGGTTGGGTTAATGAATTCATCGGTAATATTTGCCTCGTAACTTTCTTGTATAGCCTGTACAGCATTAGTAGCAGCAGTTCCTTTTCCGTTTACCAGTAAATCATAAGCAAGTTTGACTCTTTCCCAGCGTCTATCTCTATCCATAGCATAATACCTACCAATAACCGATGCTATTTTAACAGAAGTGTTGCTAATGTATTCTTGCAAATCTTGAATGTAATTTTTTCCGGATTTAGGATCTACATCACGACCATCAGTAAATGCATGAATAAATACTTTCTCTAAACCATATTCTTGTGATGCATCAATCAATCCTCGTAAATGCGAAGTATGTGAGTGCACACCACCATCTGATACTAGTCCAAGAAAATGTACTTTTTTATTGTTGGTTTTGGCATAAGTAAAGGCATCTACTAGTACCTGTTCTTGTGCTAAAGTGCCGTGTGCAACGGCCAAGTTAATTTTGGCTAAATCTTGGTACACAATTCGTCCGGCACCCAGATTCATGTGACCTACTTCACTATTGCCCATTTGTCCTTCTGGAAGCCCCACATTTAAGCCATCTGTGCGTAATTGTGCGCTTGGGTATTTGTGATATAAACTGTTTATAAAAGGGACATTTGCATTATCTATTGCAGATACTTTTGGATCAGGTGATTTACCCCATCCGTCTAGTATCATAAGAATTACTTTTTTGTTCATCGTTTTAGTTTTAAACAAAGATAAAGTTTTTCTAAAAAGGATAAAGCACCTGTGTTTCACTATTGCAAAATCTTGAATAATCCCCGTAAATATTGATTATTTAAGGATATAAACACCTTGTTTTCAATTTAACTGCATTTAAAAATAATTTTTTACAGAGTTGTAATCAATGAAATAGCGCACACTAATAGAAAAAACGTGACTTAAAGCTTCGTTATTTAACAATTGGGTTACATTGTTTTCAAAATTCTTATTGATGGTTCTTTCACGTGCGGCTGCATTATTTCGGTATAAAATAGAAATTTGGCTTCCGGGAGCAAACCACCAAGTGTAGGATAGATCGGCGTTCCACGAGTAAAAACTAGAATTTTTATTGGTGTTGTATCCTGTAAAATCTTGTAATCTGCCGTTTTGTTCTAAGGATAAAATATTTTTATTCTCAGCATAAGACCAGTAATGACGCAAAGCAATATTAAAAGTCATCTGACTGTTTAAAGCATATTTTCCTGATAAAGTGTTAGAGTAGGTAACTACATTTCTATTGGCAAAGATTATAGTTGGAGGCACGTTTGTACTTGGATTCGGATTAGAAAAAGTGTCTATATATCCTTTATTGTTGTTTTGTCTAAAAAAATTGAAGTTGTAACTCAAGGATAATTTGTCACTGAAACGGTATCTTGGTCCTATCGCAAAACCATAAGTTTCTCTGCCAGCTTCATTAAAAACAGTATATGATGGATTCAAATCAATAGCAAAACGGTTATTATAATTAGTAGATATGTACAGGAATCCACCTACGCGCTCTGGTATGATTACAAATCTATTTTCAGCTTGTGCTTCATAATAATCATAGGATTCTAGTGGGTTGCTGTTTAATCCAAAACCGATGTAATGGTTTTTTTTGGTATCAGAGTTGATTTGAAAATTAAGATTGTTAGATTGTATCTTTCCCGTTTCTTTGTGAAATTGTGTGTACACATTTAGCCTTGTGTTAAAGGAGTTAAAATATTTAGTAGGGTTTAAAATTCTATAACTCGCATTTCCATATACACTGTAGTAATTAGTTTGAAAATAGATCCCTAAATCATTATTATCAAAATCTTTGGTCATGATTTCAGCTCCCATTCCATAGCGGTATTTACCACTTGTTTCGGAAAAATTAAGTTGAGAATTGATTCCTTTTTTTTCTTGTGCGGCGTTAATGTAGCTGTACTTGAAATCTCCAGCTAAGTTATAAGTGTTTTTCTTAGTGTTTAAATCCCATGCCAGTGCGGTAACGTTTCCATCTCTAAAACGCCCATTTCTAGTTACATTTGTATTGATGAATGCTACTGAGGAATTTTTGCGAAAGCGCTGGTCTAGCACGAATACATTGTAATTTGCTAGGGGTTCTACAACTTGTTCTCGTGTAGCACCAGTTACGGTATTTCTAATAGTTGCTGATGTTTTTTCGGTAACAGCATTTAATATTCCCACGCCTAGTCCGCCCTTAGTTCTGCCTGTGACTTTAAAGGCATTAATTAGGTTTACAGTGGTAGGATTAGTAGCAACAATTTCATTAGTTGTTACGTTAGGTCTAGTGCTTGGGCTTCCGCCAATACGCCTGGAATAAAGTAAATTTCCTTTGCTAAACAAATCTGTTCCTTCTGTAAAAAAAGGTCTGTTCTCATTGAATTGCTGTTCAAACGGGCCTAAATTCAAGATCTGATCGTCAAATTTTGTTTGTCCAAAATCAGGAATCAAAATCATATCTAGCGTAAAAGCATCGTTGATACCGTATTTTAAATCTAGTCCGCCTTTAAGTGTTCCGTACGTTTTTTGTTTAGCATTGGCATTTACATAAAAAGAGGAATAGGGCAATAAGAAAAGCCTAACGGGAGGTTTGACGTTTTCAATACCTTCCAAAATACCGTTTTGTTGTGTAAAAGTTCCTAGTTTAGAGTCAATAAAATTCCAAGAATATTTATATCGATCTCTTCTTACTTCTCTAAAAAAGTTCAGTCCCCAAGTTTGTTTGTTTTCTGCCGAAAAGCGAAGCGCAGCATACGGAATTCGCATTTCTACAACCCAGCCTTTATCAGTAATAACAGACTTGCTTTCCCAAACTGCGTCCCAAGAATAATCCTCTCCGTTTGAATCAGTTGTAATACAATCGGCTTGACCATCAGCAGCATTTACAAAAAATTGAAAATCTTGTTGACCATCATTAAATCCATTTATAAAAACCCCAAAAATATCCGAAGTTCCAAAATCATCTCGCTGTGTAATCTCTCTTAAAATTTCACCAGGATTTTCATCATTCATCAGTGCACCTATATATATTGCATCATTGTCATACAATACTCTAACTTCTGTTTTCTTAGATTCAGGAATGGGCTTTCCATTATCAGGTTCAAATGTGATAAAATCGCCTGCTACAGCTGCTGAGTTCCAAATAGCTTCATTTAGTTTACCGTCAATTTCTATTTTTTCAGAAATGAATTTGGTTTGTAATGTTTTCTTTTGGCTGTAGCCAATGAAAAAAAGAGAAATAAAACAAAATAAAAATAGATTTTTCATGTAATGATTGTGGATGATTGATGATTAAAACTGGTTTCGATGTAAAGCTCAAGACTCCACAGATTCATAGTTTGTCATAATAGACTTGCTTTAGATTGATTTGTTACACTTTTCTTAAATAAATAACCAGAAAACAGGAATTATTATTTTAGAGATTATGATTATAAAAAAGTAAAGCAAGTAAAATGATACTGCTTTTTATCTAAAAAGAGGAGGTAGTAGTGACGGGAATAGTGGTTTAAAACATTCATTATCAAGTATTTTTTAAATAAAAATATGTTAAATCCGTTGAATGACATGTTATTATGTTTAATTTTGCGACTCCAAATTCAATTTTAACCCAATAGACTCGAATGATTTATACGATGCTACCTACTATTTTATTGCTTTTATTCACTTCATTGACAGAAAAACCACGTTTTGTTGATAAAACCCCAAGCAGGCACAATGTATATGCAAATAATGCAGTACCTACCGACGAATCTAAAATGGAACAAATGTACCGAAGTTTGCATTCGGATCGTTTTTCATTACCTAAGCTAGAGAGTTTTACTGAGGCTCTCAAAGGATATTATTCTTTAAAAGAAAAAGGAATTATTAAAAAAGAAATACTCACCATCATTGATTTTAGTTTGTCGTCTAATGCTAAAAGACTTTGGGTGATAAATATTGAGACCGGTGAAATTTTATTTCACTCCCTTGTAGCGCATGGTCGTAACACCGGAGAAGAGTATGCCTCTCAGTTTTCTAATGCGTCAGAATCATATAAAAGTAGTTTGGGTTTTTATGCCACAGGCGAAATTTACACCGGAAAACACGGTACGTCACTGCGTTTAGACGGTCTAGAAAAAGGAGTAAATGATAATGCTAGAGCACGTGGCGTTGTTATGCACGCTGCAGATTATGTGTCTGATTCTTTTATAAAAAACAATCAACGCTTAGGCCGTAGCCAAGGATGTCCAGCAGTTCCTGCAGAATTATCTAAAGAGATCATCAATACGATTCAAAATAAATCTTGTTTTTTTATTTATCACCCTTCAAGAGCAACAGTTTTTGGAAGTAAAAGCATTTCGTAATGCTTCATAAAAATAGGTAGGAACACTTATTGAGTAGTGTTTTTTATCTTATTGGTGCTTAAAACAGGTGTTTTTAAAATATTTTTTATATTTTTTTTTAAAGCTTTAAAGCGTTATAATAAATTCATATTAAATTATTTACGGTTTTAAATCATGGTTTGTATAAAGGTCGAACGGTTGATAGCTTTGACTTTTTCTAAAAAAAACTTGCATTAAAGGAAACTTATTAAGTATATTTGCACCGTTGTTAATGCGAAAGTAGCTCAGTTGGTAGAGCTCCAGCCTTCCAAGCTGGTTGTCGCGAGTTCGAGCCTCGTCTTTCGCTCTAAGTTTCAAGTTTTACTTAGAAATTTTTTTACGCTTATAATGCGAAAGTAGCTCAGTTGGTAGAGCTCCAGCCTTCCAAGCTGGTTGTCGCGAGTTCGAGCCTCGTCTTTCGCTCTTAAACCCCGAACTTTCGTTTGGGGTTTTTTGTTTTAACGTTGTGCTTGTCCCGAAGCTTCGGGATATCCCGTGAACGAAGAGATACGTGAAGCCTCGTCTTTCACTCTTTGAAGCCGAAACTTTATGTTTCGGCTTTTTTGTTTTAACGTTGTGCTAATCCCGAAGCTTCGGGATATCCCGTGAACGAAGAGATACGGGAAGCCTTGTCTTTAACTTTTTGAAGCCGAAACTTTATGTTTCGGCTTTTTTTTTGTTTCAAAAGTTTCTTTAAAATTATTTAATATAACTCAAGTCAGTTTCTGTTTCAAGTTCTGTGGGAGTTTGATTTTGACCAAACAATCTTGCGGTTAAATTGCCTTTCAAGGTTATTTTATCTCCTTTTACTTCTAGCCAGCTGCCTTCTCTCAATCCTAATACGGGAACCGAATTGTATGCGTGGAATTCCTTAATTCTAGTTTCGCGTGTTTCACCCATGTGAGTAGATTTTGTATCTGGATCAAGGTAATGCGGATTTAAATTAAACGGAATCATTCCTAAGGTTTTAAAACTAGGAGGATAAACAATAGGCATGTCATTTGTGGTTTGCATGCTAAGTCCGCATATATTACTGCCTGCACTTGTGCCTAGATACGGGGTTCCTTTCTTTATAGCATCAGCAAGTGGTTGCATGATGTTGTTTTTATACAATTGGGATACCAAAACAAAGGTGTTTCCGCCACCGGTAAAAATTCCAGATGCTTCTTGTATGGCTTGAACGGGATTTTCAAATTCCTCAATTCCATTTACAGTAATATTAATTTTGGCGAAAGCCAATCTAACAATTGTTGTGTATTCCTCGTGAGTAATACCGCCAGGTCTAGCATATGAAATAAAAAGGATGCTATTACAATCCTTAAAATGTTTGGTTAAGGTAGGCAATAGATACTCTAAGTAACTTTGATGAGCAAGTGTTGAGGTACTTGCAATAATCATATTTTTCATTGTTCAGGTATTATTTTTTTATAAAGATATTAAAACCGTCTTTTTTAACTGTGATTTTTAATTAACATTTTTTTACCATCCTATTAGTAATTAATTTGCAAAGCATTACGATACTTTTACAACGAATCAATACTCCTTTTTTTACGAATGTTTAAAGTGCTGTGCTTGCTTATAATTTTGATGACTACACAAATGGAGTCGCAAGGGTTGCCTAGAATTGTTCTAAAGGGTTCGGTAGTGGTGCAAGAAGAGGTTTTAGAGGGTGTTGATGTTGTGAACAAAAAGACTAAAGAAACCACTCGAACTAATGCTCAAGGAAATTTTTCGATACTTGCAGCGGTTGGAGATACCTTGGTATTTAACGGATTGCAAATAAATGATACTTACATTCCAATATCGGCACAGCAATTTCTTCAAGGATTTATTTCGGTACAAGCAAACTTACGCTCGTATCAATTAAAGGAAGTTGTAGTTCAAAACGGAATTAATGCTAGAGCACTCGGAATAATCCCAAAAGGACAAAAGACGTACACTCCAGCTGAAAGAAAATTATATACTGCAACTGACTTGAATGCCTCTTTAAATGCAGGTTCAATGGCTGGTGGCTCAGTATCAGTAGATCCATTGCTTAACTGGATTTCTGGTAGAACAAAAAAGTTAAAAAAGCAGTTGAATGCAGAGAAGAAGGAATTGTATATAATTCAAATAGAAAATTGGTTTACCAATGAATATTTTATGACTAAGTTTCAAATACCGGCTTTGTACGTAAAAGGATTTGGATATTATTGCATAGAAAACGATAGTTTTGTTGCGGCTTTAACCTCAAAAAATGTGGCATTAACTACTTTTTTGATGGGAGATTTAGCCTTACAATATAAAGAAATAATTGCCAGTGAAAATTAAAAATACATTATTGTTTGTGCTGTTTATGATGGTGCAATCAATGTACAGTCAAGATACGCCCGTAAAAGAGATTCGGGGTAAAATTGTAGCAGATTCGGTTGCTGTAGACCGCATTAATATTGTTAACCTTACTACCGAGAAAGCAACAACATCTGATGTAAATGGTTTCTTTACAATTCTTGTAAAAGAAGGTGATATACTTGTTTTTACCGCTGTAAATCTAGAAGGACTCCGAAAAAAAATAGAGAAACAAGATCTTGATCAAAAGGTTTTATTGGTGAAAATGAATTCCAAAAGTATTATTTTAAAGGAAGTTATTATTAACGAAAATAACATTAGTGCCGAAAGTTTGCGAATCATTCCTTACGGTCAAAAAAAATATACTCCCGCAGAGCGAAAGATGTATACTGCAACATCTGGCGGAGGTATTGACGGCTTGCTTAACACTTTATCAGGACGAAAAGCGATGCTTAAAAAGGAAATAATTGTAGAGAAAAAAGAACAGTTGTTAGCAAAGTTAGGCTCTTTATTCGAGGAGAAATATTATGTAGAAAATTTAAAAATTCCGCAAGAATATATCTTAGGATTCCAGTATTACTGTGTTGATGATGTTGAATTTGCCGACGCTTTAAAAACCAAAAACAAATGGAAGGCCATGTTTTTAATTTCGAAACTAGCTCAAAATTATAACGAAATTATAGCTCTTGAAACAAAATAATATCATAGCATTAATAACAATATTAGTGAGTATTTGTGCGCAGGGGCAGGTTGTGAATGAAAAAATCCTAACTGGGAAAATAGTAGTAAATGCTAAACCTACAGTTGGTGTTCATGTCTTGAATATTGTAACTGAAAAAGAAACGGTAAGTGACAGTTTGGGGATTTTTAATATAATGGCAAAACCAGACGACCTTTTAGTTTTTACAGCGCCGAATTTAGAAATCCATAGGTACAGCATTGACGAAAAGGATATGAATCAGAAACATTTAGATTTTGAAATGTTTACAAAAGCAATTGAATTGCAAGTGGTTTATGTTAATGCTCATCCAGGAATTAATGCTAGGGCACTGGGTATAATCCCTAAAAATCAAAAAGTAGTAACGCCAGCGGAACGCGGTAGGTATTCCCAACCCAATGGACCACTGCAAGCAATAAAAATAATGATAACTGGTAAAAATCCGGCGCTTGATAATGCTCTTAAAGTAGAACGGAATATAGCAGCATTAAATAGACTTAATGGGATTTTTCAAGATAAATATTATATTGAAACCTTAAAAATTGACAAAGATTACATCAAAGGGTTTCAGTATTATTGTATAGAAGATGCAGAGTTTAGTGCGTCTCTAAAAAGCAAAAACAAGTGGAAATTAATGTTCAGAATTGTAAAGCTCGCCGAAATTTATAATGAAATTAATGCGTCACAATAAATTTAAAATAGTCTTTTGTGTTCTTTTTTTATTCCAAATTGCATTTGGTCAATCTACTGTTGATAAGGTTTATAGTGGAAAAGTAATTGTAAGCAATCAGTTTACAGCAGGTGTAGCCATTACCAATAAAGAAAAAGGTTTACAAGTTAGGACTAATCCAGATGGCTTTTTTTCTATAGCGGTTCATGTTAAAGATACTCTAGTTTTTGAAGCCGTTCACTTGCAAAAGAAACAAATAATAATCTTAGATGCTGATTTCGAAAAAGCAGATGCTGTAATAGAGATGCAACTAAAGAATACGGTGTTGAAAGAAGTTGTTGTCAATGGTAAAAAGATAGATGCCTACAGTTTAGGTATAGCGTCAAAAAATACTAAAAAGTTCACTCCTGCTGAACGAAAGTTACAAACAGCGGGGGATTGGAAACCCATCATGCTGTTAGGTTTATTAGGTGGTTCAATGGAATTAGATCCCTTGATCAATAAAATAAACGGCAGAACCAAACGCTTAAAAAAAATGATTGTTCTTGAGAGAAAAGAACTGAATATCAAATGGATTTCCGAGGAGTTTCAAGATGCTTTTTTTATAAATCAATTAGGGATTAAACAGGAATATATCAGTGGGTTTAAATATTATTTGGTTGAAAATGATAACTTTACAAAAACACTACTTACTCGGGACAAAGATCAAATTATTTTTAGCATGATACCCTTGGCACAAGAATATAAAGATAAATTAAAAGGCAACTGAAATAGCAATTTTGAAAAATCAATAATATGAAGCTGCTGTTACTTATTTGTATTCTTTTTGGTAGCGTTTTGTAGGCTCAAAATAATTATAGAAAGCCATTGCATGCGCGATTGATCAATGATTTTACCATTGTAGATAATGGATATGTTTTTAATTTGAATGCCAAGACTAAAACGTTTATCAGCAAGTAGGTTTTTTTTTGATATTTTGGCTCAAGCCAAAGATACGTTGCTCATTTCTAGCTTAAATTTTAAGTCGAGAAAGATCATTGTTTCTGAAAACGATTTTTTAAAACCACTCTCTTTATTTGATTTGGCAACGCAGTTGACGGCCTTAAAAGAAGTTGTGGTCAAAGTAAAGTTAGACCCAAAGCCTTCTTTGCCTAACACCCAAAGAATAGTTGACATGAAATTCATAAGCGATGAAAAATCAGCTGTCAAGAATAGCGCTATGCCATCGGATAGATCCATTGAAAACGGATTTGATTTTGTACGCGTTTTTAAAATGCTTAAAAAAGCATTCTCAAAGAAAAACGGAGAGGTGGATGAGAGCAACAATACAGATGTGTTTCCTGAACTAGTTTTGTCTAGAATTGCTGGTTATTTTTTTACGAATACTTTAAAATTAGCACCAGATGAAGTCAATTTATTTTTGGATTATTGTAAAAACGAGACTGCTTCAAGTAAGTATTTAAAGGATATAGATACCTTTTTACTAATGGATTTTTTGGTTAACAAGAACAAAGAATTTAAAAGATTCACTACTTTTGAAAAATGAAAAAAATAATTACAAGAGTTCTTTTTGTAGTACTCATTCTCTCTATGTCATCTTTTGCGGCACACAAATTTTATGTTGCCTTGTTTCAAGTAAATTATGTTTCTGAGAAGAAAATGATTCAAATCACGGCACGTATTTTTGTAGACGATTTGAATAATGCCTTGGAAAAAAAGCACAATAGAAAAGTAAATTTAGGTTCAGAAATGGAGACAGCTGAAGATGTCTTGCTTTTAAAAAAATATCTTAATGAAAAGTGTATTATTAAAGTAGATGGACAAACTAAAGTTATAAATTTTGTGAGCAAAGAGATGGAAGGGGATGTGCTTATTTGTTATTTGAGTATCAAAGAAATCAAAAAAATGAAGGCGCTAGATATATATAATGCAGTATTGACACAAAATAATGTTGAGCAACAAAACATTATGCATTTTAACGTTTTAGGGGTCAAAAACACACTTTTATTTACGACATCAACATCAAAAGGAGTGTTAAAATATTAATTTGTACCTTTTTAAACAAAAAAAATATTATTTTCACGCATTGAAATAACCAGATTTCCAACTATGAAAAAATTATCCTTATTCTTGCTGCTTCCTGCAATGCTATTTGCACAAGAGAAAACGGCACCTGTAACTCCTAAGCAAACAGGCAGATATGACAACAACAAATTTAGCCAGATGTATGATGTTTTGGCAACGCCAAACATGTTTCGTACTGCATCTGGAGCACCAGGACCTGCTTACTACCAGCAACAAGCAGATTATAAAATTAACATTGAACTAGACGATAAAAAATCACGATTGACAGGTTCAGAAACCGTGACTTATTCTAACAACTCACCAGATACGTTAGAGTATTTATGGGTTCAATTAGATCAAAATCAAGCTGCTAAAAACTCGCAGACACCATTGGCAGACAGCCAAAGAATGGAGCAAGTTTTTCCAGCGGGAAGTTTTGCTACTAAATTTTTAAAAGAGCCAGCAGAACGCGGTTTTAATATTGAACAAGTTAAGGATGCTAAAGGAAATCCTTTATCGTACACGATTAATCAAACCATGATGCGTATTAATTTGGCATCACCATTAAAACCGGGAGAAAAATTTTCTTTTTCTATCAACTGGTGGTACAACATTAATAATTATAGACTAGAAGGCGGTCGTTCTGGATATGAATTGTTTGAAAAAGAAGGCAACAAATTGTATGTAATTGCTCAGTTTTATCCAAGAATGGCGGTGTACAATGATGTTGAAGGATGGCAAAACATGCAGTTTTGGGGTACAGGAGAGTTTACATTGCCATTTGGTAATTTTGATGTAAATATCACAGTTCCTGCTGATCACGTAATGGAAGCAACAGGAGAGTTAACCAATAGAAGCGAAGTTTTTACTGCAGAGCAAGTAAAAAGATACGAATTGGCAACTAAATCATATGATAAACCAGTTGTTATTGTAACACAGGCAGAAGCTGAGGCGGCTGAAAAAGGTTTCTCAGACAAAAAGAAAACATGGAAATTCAGTGCTAAAAACGTTAGAGATTTTGGTATTGCAACTTCTAGAAAATTCATTTATGATGCCATGGCGGTGAAACTAAATGATAAAACGGTAATGGCTGTTTCGGTTTACCCAAAAGAAGCCAACCCATTGTGGGGAGAAACTTCAACTAGAACAGTAGCTCATACTTTAAAAAGTTATTCAGCACATACGTTTGATTATCCGTATCCAAAAGCAGTTTCGGTTTCAGCAGAAGATCAAGGGATGGAATACCCAATGATTTGCTGGAATTACGGTCGCCCTGATGAAAAAGGAGTTACTAGTGAGCGTACTAAAAACGGAATGATAGGTGTGGTAATTCATGAAGTAGGACATAACTTTTTCCCAATGATTGTAAACTCTGATGAGCGTCAATGGTCTTGGATGGATGAAGGATTGAACACGTTTATGCAATACATGGCTGAGCAAGAAATGAATGTTAATTTTCCTTCAAGCCGCGGACCAGCAAGTAAAATAGTTCCTTACATGAGTGGTGATCAAAAATTCTTAGAGCCAATCATGTCAAATTCTGAAACTATAGTACAATTTGGAGCTAATGCCTACGGAAAACCTGCTACAGGATTAAACATTCTTAGAGAAACCATTATGGGTAGAGAATTGTTTGACCATGCGTTTAAGGTATATGCTAACAGATGGAAATTCAAGCACCCAACTCCTGAGGACTTTTTTAGAACTATGGAAGATGCTTCGGCAGTTGATTTAGACTGGTTTTTTAGAGGATGGTTTTACTCCACTGATTTTGTAGATATTGGTGTAAAAGAGGTAAAACAATATTATGTATCAGAAACGGCAACAAAGGAATTAAAAGATGCAGTTGTTCGTAGAGGGCGTTTTGGTCAAGAAAAAGGACCATTCGTATACTTAGTTCCTGCTACAAGTGAGGAGTTAAGCGCTAAAGATAAAAAAGCATTGGCTATTAACGAGGTAAGTTTATTATCTGAGTACGTAGAAAAAAACTTTACTGCCGAGGAAAAATCAGCATTAAAAGCACCAAAATATTTTTACGAAGTGGAGTATAACAAGCCAGGAGGAATGTTAATGCCAATCATTGTGGAGTTAACGTATGAGGATGACTCAAAAGAAACGTTTAAATACCCAGCTCAAATTTGGAGAAAAAACAATGACACTGCTAAGAAAGTATACGCTACAGACAAAGCGATCAAAAAAATTGTTGTAGATCCAAAATTAGAAACGGCTGATATTGATGTAACTAATAATACTTGGCCAAAAGAAGAAGTGAAATCAAAATTTGATTAATTACTTTTTTAATAAAATACAATACCCCCAAAAGCAACTGCTCTTTGGGGGTATTTTTATGAAATAATTAAAAGTCAAACATTCAAAAAGTAATATCTTTGTAACCATAAAAAATATAAAATTATGTTTGGTATAGGAGGAGGCGAATTAATTTTCATCATGTTTATTGTTCTTATGCTTTTTGGGTCAGATAAAATACCCGAAATTGCTAGAACCATGGGTAAAGCAATGGCACAGTTAAAAAATGCTACAAATGATATAAAAAGTGAAATTCAAAAAGGAGCAGAAACAAATGGTTTTGATACCAAATCTATTTCTAACATAACAGGATCGATTAATAGCGAAATCAATAAAGCGAAAGAATCTATCTTGGGAGACACCTCTCCATTTGATTCTATTACATCAGGTGTAACTGATGAGATTACGAAAGTAAAAGACAGTTTACTTGCAGAAACAAAACCTGTTGAAGAGGCAACTTCTTCACTTGAGGATGAAATTACAGGGCCTATTAAACGACAAATGTAATGCTAGAAAAACTACGTGCACTTGATGTAGAACTTTTTGTTTATCTCAATAGCCTTGGCAATGAAACCTTTGATGCAACTTGGTTATTTTTGACCAAACAAATCAATTGGCTTCCCTTTTTTTTATTGCTATTGTTTTTGGTTTACAAAAAATTAGGAAGCAAACAAACCTTGTATTTACTGCTATTTGTAGCGCTATTAGTCACCTTTACAGATCAAACTACAAACGCTTTCAAAAATGGTTTTCAGCGTTTGCGCCCTTGTAACAATCCAGATATTAATACTTTTATCAGGGTAGTTCAATCCAGAAGTTCTTATAGCTTTTTTTCAGGGCATGCCGCAAATTCTATGGCTGTTGCTAGCTTTTTATACTTTGTATTTAAAAACAAAATCAAGTACTTCGGGTTTTTATTTCTTTGGCCTTTAGTTTTTGCGTACAGTAGGATTTATCTAGGCTTGCATTATCCTTTAGACATACTCACGGGCTATTTCTTCGGCTTTGTTTTTGGGTATCTAATGCACCTTATGTACAAAAAAGCACAAAAGAAATATTTCCCTCAGGAGCTTTCATAACTCTTTTTATTTAGTAGCTTTTTCCTGCTATCCGCTGTATTCCCGATCAAAAAAACTACGGCAAAAGAGCCTTGTTTTTTAAGATCGGGAGATGCCGCTTCTATCAGGGCTAGGGCAGTTGTTTTCAGTAGAATTTTTAAACTAAAGAACTCTACTTACCGTTAATCCATCACGAATAGGTAGTAAAACGGTCTCTACTCTTGGATCTCTTGCTAATAAACGATTGTATTCTAGTAATATTTTCGTACTCAAATCTTTAGGATTCAGGGGTTCTAAAACCTTTCCGCTCCATAAAACATTATCAGATAGAATAATCCCTCCTTTATTCATTTTGGGCACGATCAATTCAAAATAGTTCAAGTAGTTTTCTTTATCAGCATCAATAAAAACCAAATCAAATTTTAAGTCAATCGTTGGGATAATGTCAACTGCTTCGCCGAGATGTTGAACAATTTGCGCACCCCAAGGCGATTTGTCAAAATGTTTCCGTTGAAAATCAACTAATTCTTCTTTGATGTCAATCGTGTGCAGTTGTCCGTTTTCTTGCATGCCTTCGCACAAACACAATGCTGAATAACCAGTATAGGTTCCAATTTCCAGAATATTCAGAGGTCGAATCAACTTTGACAACATACTTAAAACCCTACCTTGAAAATGCCCACTTAACATTCGCGGAAGCAAAATCTTTTGGTACGTTTCTTTGTTTAAAGCTGCTAATAATGCAGGCTCTTTTTCGGAATGTTGCTCAATGTAATCTTCTAATTCTGGTGAAATGAAATGCATTATCTTAAACTTTTTATTGGATTTTGAAAAGTGTTAAATATTCGAACAATGTAAATGGTATTGTGATGAAATTGGTAAAGTACTTTATAATTTCGGATAATTATTCTCTTGCAATCAATTCGGTATTCATCAATTTGAAATTGATCAGGGAAAGTGGTTGCCTTTATACTTTCGAAAATTTCATTAGTTATTCTAGTTGCAACATTAGGAGAGATCTTTTGTTCCAGCGAAAAATAAATTTCTTTTAAATCAAGTTTTGCATTTGTAGTCCAAAAGATTGGATACTTTGGATTACTCATTTTTCCAAGTTTTCATTTCTTCAATAAGATTTTCTTGAGAAACTACTCTGTTGTATTTAATATCTTCTAGACCTTCTTCAACTTTATTATGATATTCTGAGATTGTTAAGGAATTTCCTTTAACATCGTAAGAAACAATTTCATTCAAATAATTGTCAAATACCGAAGAAACAATACGCAATAAACGTTCGTCGGCATTTTCAATTTGCATTTGAATTTTCTGTTTTAATTCTGGAAGTCCCATGTCTATTACTGTTAGAAAAACAAAGTTACAAAATATAATTTTGAGGGTTAAAAAAAATCCATATAATTCAAAATTGTCATTAAATTTGCAGCATGGAAATCGAAAAAAAAGATATAAGATCCCTTTCAAAAGAACAATTGCGTGATTTTTTTGTTGCCAATAATGACAAAGCCTTTAGAGGAAATCAGGTATATGAATGGTTGTGGAGCAAAGGAGCGCACAGTTTTGAGGACATGACCAATGTTTCTAAACAAACTAGGACTATGCTGGAAACGCATTTTGTGATCAATCACATCAAAGTAGATACCATGCAACGCAGCGAAGACGGAACCGTAAAAAATGCGGTTCGGTTACACGATGGTTTAGTAGTAGAGTCGGTTTTGATACCTACAAATACACGAACTACCGCTTGTGTTTCGAGTCAAGTAGGGTGTAGTTTAGATTGTAATTTTTGCGCCACAGCGCGATTAAAAAGAATGCGTAATCTGGAACCTGCTGAAATCTATGATCAGGTAATTGCTATTGATAAAGAAAGCCGTTTGTATTACAATCATCCGTTGTCGAATATTGTTTTCATGGGAATGGGAGAGCCATTGATGAATTACAACAATGTTTTGAAGGCCATTGAAATGATTACTTCCACTGAAGGATTAGGGATGTCTCCAAAAAGAATTATGGTTTCCACTTCGGGAGTTCCTAAAATGATTAAAAAACTAGCCGATGACGATGTGAAATTCAAACTAGCTGTCTCATTACACTCGGCAATAGATGAAGTTCGTGCACGTATTATGCCTTTTAGTGCTAATTTTCCTTTGGCTGAATTACGGGAATCATTAGAATATTGGTACCGAAAAACCAAAAGCAAAATTTCCTATGAATATGTAGTTTGGAAAGGCATCAACGACACTAAAGAAGCGGTCGATGCATTAGTCAAATTTTGTAAATATGTTCCTTGCAAAGTGAATCTTATCGAATACAACCCAATCGATGATGGGGAATTTCAACAAGCATCGGAGGAATCCATAAATGCTTATATAAAAGCACTTGAAGCTAGCGGAATTGTGGTAAAAGTGCGTAGAAGTAGAGGTAAAGATATTGATGCTGCCTGCGGACAATTGGCCAATAAAGAAGCATAAAAAAAGCTGTCCGAAAAGTACTTTTGGACAGCTTTTTTTTGAGCAATTAATTTATTTTACTACTGAAGAGATTTCTTTCGCAATAGGATGATTGGCTTCAAATGTATAACCCATAATCTTAGCTATAGTTTGTGCAAATTGATCTTGATACAATTGATTGTCCTCTTTCATTTCCCCTTTTGCTTCAATTTTTGGTCCCATAGCAGCAAACCATATTTCTGAAGCGTCTTTTATTTGTGGTCCATGACTCGTCCATTCTGCTTTTATAAGATCGCCTCTGCCATGATCTGTTGTAAATACTAAAGCCGTTTTGTCTTTGTATTGAGGATCGTTTTGTACAAAGTCCCAAATCTCTTTGATCCAAGCATCCACTTGATGTGCCGCATCTAAATAGGAACGATAAAAGCCTGCATGAGCCCACTCATCCGTTTCGCCATAGGATATGTACAATACTTTTGGTTTGTTTGTTTTCAATTCTTCAAGAGCACCATAATGTGTAAATACATCCAAACATTCCTCCTCGTGAAAAGGTTTAAATGAATCTGCTAGCATAGCATTAATTAATTTTTGTCTCTCTGTAGGTGATTTTCCTCCTACCTTATCAAAAGCAGATACCACTGGAAAACCTGCTCTTTTTTCGTTTAGGATATTATCAAAAGCATCCCATGCTCCAAAAGCAGCAACTTTGCCTTTTATTTTTGCTTGTTTGCTTAAGAATTCTAAAACAGTAATATTTGGATTTGCAGGATACTTGTTTGTATTGATTAAAGTATCAGCGTAGCCTGTCATGATTTCGTTATAACCGGGATAACTAAACCAATAGGGATTGGCGTTATTTACCTTGTTGCCAAGGTTTCTGTTACCATAAATCTGTCCTTTTTTTGCTAGAACAGACCACATAAAAGGCATTAATTTTTCTCTTCGCTCGTTTACATTTTCAGCCCAATATTTTTTATAAATATAAGCACTGTCGTTTTGATTGAATTTTTTGTCCTTTGCTAAAGCTTCATCCATTCCTTTGAAAGCCTCTTGCCATCTAAATCCATCAGTGGTGATGATAATGATGTTCTCTGCTTTTTGGGCTTGCGAATTCACCGCAACAAGAAGGATCAGAATTAAAAATATTTTTTTCATTTTCATTTCAATTAAAAATTATCCCACCATATTTTTGCGTTAATATTGTCGCTTCCTCCTATTTTTTGTAAGGCCTCACTATTGTTGTCTTTGTTTACAGATTGCTCTAAACTTGGATATAAGATTCTTCTAGGTATTTTGCCATTGTTTTTAGCTCCCGGACCTGCCTGAATAAAACTTGGTTTTCCAGTTCTTTTCCAGTCCAACCATGATTCAATTCCTGTGTGGTATAAAGCTAACCATTTTTGGGTATATAGAACTTCATTTGCAGCGTTATATGGTGCTGTAACCGTCAAGTAATTATTTGGCATAGTTGTATTCCATTGCGCGAAAGAAGCTGTTACTGCAGTATCATAATACATTTTGGCTGATCCAGTTGTAATTAGATTGCGTTGGCTTGCTTCGGCCAGCAAGAAGTTCAATTCACTATAGGTCATGAATATGGAAGATATTTTTGTTTTTCCATAAAAATAATCTTCTGCTCTTCTAGAATATTTTGTTGGTTCCCCAATTTGATCTAGTGGTAATCCAGGTTTTAATCCTAAATGATTCGTTGTTCCTGCAATAGGATCAATCCATTCGTCAAGTCTAGGGTCATTATTTGCTATTAATGTATTCACTAGATTTGTGGAAGGAATCACAATATTGTAACCGTACAATCTGTTTACTCCATCACTCATAGGTGAAATGTTAGGATAGCTTCCTGAGTACACATAGTTTGCATTGTCAATATTCGATTGAAATAAGGGGTATACTGCTGGTTTAGTAACAATCTCATTTAATTTAGCGCTAACATTGACCTTGTTGGAAATTCGGATCAAGAGACGAACATGTAGCGAGTTACAGAATTTTTTCCATTTTAACATGTCACCACCATACAATAAGTCTCCTTCTACTTTTAATTTAACATTTATCAAAGCGTTTGCATTGTCTAAATTTAAAAGCAGTTGTTTATAGATAGCTTCTTGAGAATCATACTTAGGTTTTAATATTCCAGATTCTCCTTTTGAAGCTTCAGAATAGGGAACGTAACCATAGGTATCCGTAATTAGACTCATGGTATAGGTTTCAAGAACAAGACTAATGGCTTCGTAATTTTTGTCATTTAATGCGATGGCTTGTTTTTTAATATCATAGATATCGTTAAGCCATTTGTATAATCCCCAAAAACGGTTGTCAGCACCCCAGTCATAAACATCAAGTTGGTTGTACTCATAGAAACCACCATATTGAGCTACGATGTCTCCAAAGTCATAGGAGTTGGTTACGTTACTATTGGCCAAGTTAAAAATAACGTTGGGAAGCATCTGCTTAGGTTGTGAAGCGGTGGGTTGATTTTTATTAGTGTTGATTTCTTCAAACCCATCGGTACAAGAAATACTTAGAGTTAATAATACTATAAAGGCTATGATTTTTTTCATGATAATTTTTTTAGAATGAAGCATTTAATTTGATTCCATAATTTCTGGATGATGGCAGTTGCAATACTTCGAATCCAGGTAATAATGTACCACCACTTATTGCTTGAGTTTCTGGGTCAATGTTTGGAACTTTTGTCCAAAGTGCTAGATTGTTTCCAACTAATCCAATACTTAAGTTTTGCATTTTTATCGCTTTGGTCCATTTGTCTGATATTCTGTAATTCAAACTTACCTCTCTCAGTTTTACATAAGAAGCGTCAAATGAATTGGCTTCAATATTATCTCTACGGTAAGCATTGTTGTAATACCAGTTTTCTGCACTTACAGAAGTGGTGTTTGGTCTGTACGTTCCGTCTGTGTTTTTAACAACACCTTTACCTACAATTCCTGTTTCTCTGCCAGGTAATGAAACGGCAAGTATGCCACTTTCCATCCCAATTGAATTGGTCATTGAATATATTTTACCACCATGACGTACATCTAATAATGCATTAAGATTGAAGTTTTTATATTTAAGATTAGTGCTTAGGCCCAACATCCAATCTGGATTGTAGTTTCCTATTTTCTTGATTTTTGTATCTAAAATTGGGGAGCCATTAGTGTCGAATACAATTTGATTGTCAGGGCTTCTTAAATAACCACGCCCGTACATGTCTCCCATTCTTTCGCCAACACGTGCTTCAATTGTACCACCATTAGGACCTTGAGCAATGATGTAATTGTTAATACCTGGAGTCAGTTCTTTTACAGTACCACGGTTCTTAGTAAAATTAGCGTTAAGCGACCATTCAAAATTTTCTGTTCGAACAGGAGTTATTCCTAATCCTATCTCGATTCCTTTGTTTTGTATCTTACCTGCGTTGATTACGTTTGAATTAAATCCTGAGGCTTGTGATACATCTAAACCTACGATTTGATTTTTAGAATTGGTGATGTAATAACTAGCATCTAGCGTAATTCTTTTTTTGAAAAACTGAGCTTCAACACCTGCTTCATAGGATGTTGCAATTTCAGGTTTCAAATTACTGTTTAAAATAGTGCTAGGATTAGTCAATGTACCCGCTAAAGTTCCATTGTTGTATGTTTTAACTAATTTATAAGGATCAGTGTCGTTCCCTACCGAAGCTGCGTTTACTCTCAGTTTTAAGAAATCAATATTCTCATTCATTTCAAATAATGAAGTTGGAATAAAGCTTAGTGAAGCAGAAGGATAGAAGTAGGAATTATTGTCCGCTGGAAGAGTAGAAGACCAATCATTTCTAGCTGTTACATCTAAATATAGGAAATCTTTGTATCCAATATTTGCAAAACTATACATGCTGTTAATGCGTTTTTTGTAAATATCTCTTGATGAAATAGGCATAACATTAATGTTTTGTAAATTGTAAATTCCAGGAATACTGATTCCTTGTCCTTCAATTTTACTTTCAGATGTGTATTGATTCATGCTGTTTGCTCCGTAAGATAATTTAACCGAAAAATCCCCAAAATTATGATCGTAACTCAACAACATATCAGCATTGTATTCTGTAAAACCAATCGTTTGTTCACGGTACATTCCTGAAACATATCTTGAAGATCCAATTGGTCGCCTTGACCATCTAAAATCATTAGAATTGTCCATTCCTATTCTAGCCATAAACGAAAAGTTTTCATCGATTTGATAAGTAGAAGAAATGTTCCCAAAAAGACGTCCTTTTTTAAATGCATTAATATTTTCATTTGCAATTTTAAATGGATTGTCTCCCCAACCAAACATGCTGTTTTGTCTCACATCTTTAACAATCCAGTAATTTTTAAGCCAATCTAAGTCTACATTGGTGTGATTCCAAAGTAAATTGTACATAATTCCTTGACTTCCGTAACCAGTTACAGGAGTATTATCACTGGCACTTTTTGTGTAAGTAGCTACTGTGCTAATTTTCCATTTGTCTGAAATGGAGTAATTAAGGTTGAGATTTATGTTTTCTCTTTTTAAATTAGAGTTAGGTACTATGTCCTCGCTAGTAGTTTTGCCATAGCTTAGTCTGAAATTTGTTTTTTCATCTGAACCAGAAATCGATACTGAGTTTGAAATTGAGTTTCCTTTTCTAAAAAAGTCATTTAAGTTGTATCTGAATTCAAATGGTAAAACTTGTCCTTGTCCTATTGCATATCCTGGACTTCCATTTTGTAACAAAGAAACTCCTGAGTCAAAACGTGGACCTAAGTTTGTATCTGCTCCAGGATCGTATACTTGTTTTGATCCCGCACCATAAACACCTTGAATTTCAGGTAAGCGCAATGCTTCGCTTGTCATGAAAGAAGAAGCGATTGAAACACCAAATCCTTTGCCTTTTTTGCCAGATTTAGTTGTAATAACAATAACACCATTTGCTGCTCTAGAGCCATAAAGTGCTGATGCGGCTGCACCTTTTAATACGTTTACGCTTTCAATATTTTCTTGATTAATTTCTGAAGCACCATTGCCATAATCAGTTGGTAGGTTAGTCTGAGTAGTGGGACCGCCTCCTACACCATATACATTATTATTGATAGGAATACCATCAACTATAAACAAAGGACCGTTGTTATTGATGTTTAAAGATTTATCGCCACGGATAGTAATTCTTGAAGAACTTGTCACTCCGTTTCCAGAGCCTGTAATTTGAACTCCTGATATTTTACCTGTTAGGTTAGATACAAAATTTGCTGAGTTTACCTTATTGATGTCTTCTGCTTTTAACTCTTGGGATGCATATCCTAATGCACGTTTATCTCTTTTAATTCCTAAAGCAGTTACAACAACCTCTCCTAGAGAAATTGAATCGTCTTGCAATGTAACATTCAGATTTTGTTGGTTGGTCACTACAACTTCTTTGGAGCTAAAACCCATATAGCTAAAAATTAATGTCTTGCCTAGTTCGGTTTTAATGCTGTACTTTCCATTTTCATCTGCAGTGGATGCATTTTTAGTTCCTTTAACTAAAATAGTTGCTCCAGTTAGCGGGAATCCGGATGAATCGGTTACTTTTCCTGATATTGTATTGGTTTGCGCAGTAGTAATGTGTACGCAAAATAGAAGTAAAAGAAAGAGTAGATTTTTTCTTAAAATTTTCATTGGTGTGTTGTTTTATTTTTGTTTTGCAAACTTAGAAGGGAGGTGCCTTCAAGAGATTAAGGTAACTTTAACAAAATCAAGAATGTTATTAAGAATAGGTTAGCAATGTTAGGAATACATTTTTTTTTAAATTGAATCACTAAAATTGAGTTTTAGCGTATTTATATTTACTAAAAGCCGTAACTTTGATTTCTTAATGAATGTCACTTCTCAAATAAAACAGCCTATCTTAAAAGAAATGGAACTTTTTGAAAAAAAGTTCTATGAATCCATGACCTCTCAAGTGGCTTTACTCAATAGAATTACCTATTATATAGTAAACCGCAAGGGGAAACAAATGCGTCCTATGTTTGTTTTTTTGACTGCAAAAATGGTTGCTAATGGTCTTGTAAATGAGCGCACTTATCGTGGTGCCTGTGTGATAGAGCTTATACATACGGCCACACTGGTTCATGATGATGTTGTGGATGATAGCAACCGCCGGAGAGGTTTTTTCTCGTTGAATGCACTTTGGAAAAATAAAATTGCAGTACTGGTGGGTGATTATTTATTATCCAAGGGTCTATTGCTTTCTATAGATAACGGTGATTTTGATTTACTTAGAATTATATCTGTCGCTGTTCGTGAAATGAGCGAAGGGGAATTACTCCAAATTGAAAAAGCCCGCAGACTCGACATCACTGAAGATATTTATTACGAAATCATTCGCAAAAAGACAGCTACTCTTATAGCTGCCTGTTGTGCTTTAGGTGCTTGTTCTGTGATCGAGAATGAAGAGCAAGTTGAAAAGATGCGCAAATTTGGAGAACTGATAGGTATGGCTTTTCAAATCAAAGATGATTTATTTGATTATACGGATGAAGCCATTGGTAAACCAACTGGAATTGATATCAAAGAGCAAAAAATGACTTTGCCTCTTATTCATGTTTTAAATACTTGTACCTCAAAGGAGAAAAGCTGGCTTATCAATTCGATAAAAAATCACAACAAAGACAAAAAACGCGTTAAAGAGGTTATTGCATTTGTGAAAAACAACAATGGTTTGGTTTATGCCGAAGCAAAAATGGTTGCTTTTCAACATGAAGCACTTTTATTACTTCAAGATTTCCCTGAATCCGATTATAAAAGCGCCCTAATTTTAATGGTCAACTACGTTATTGAAAGAAAGAAATAATTTTTTTAAAAATATTTTAGCTTCTGAACGCCTTATTTTACTCGTTTTTTTGATTTTCAAAGTTCAAAATCAAAAAAAAATCAGATGTCATGCAACCTTTTTATATCGAAAAGCGTCTATGTAAATAGAGATGAGGTTCAATATCAAGATTTAATTGCAACAGCACTAAAATGCATTGACATTGATATTGATTTTTGTCATTGAAACTATTTATGAAAGTAATCAACTTACATCACGAAGAAATGGAATTAATCCGGTTGGCTGTCGATAATAATCGACAAGCGCAACAGCAAATTTACACCCAGTTTTCTCCTAAAATGCTAAGTGTTTGCCGTCAATACATAAAAGATATGCATCAGGCCGAAGATGTTATGATTACTGCTTTTATGAAGGTCTTTACCAATCTTAAAAATTACGAACACAAAGGAAGTTTTGAAGGCTGGATCAGGAGAATTATGGTTAATGAATGCATTTCTTTTATCAGAGTAAATAAAAAAATTAAATATATCGAAGATGATTTCGTGATCGGTCGCGATGAGGAAAGTTTTAATGCTATTGAAAGTCAATTGTCTGTAGACGACATTCAATCCTTGATAGATAATTTACCAGATGGTTATAAAATGGTTTTTAATTTATTTGCGATAGAAGGATTTAAACACCATGAAATTGCAACCCTGTTGGGAATTAATGAAGGAACATCAAAGTCGCAATTATCGCATGCTAGAAAAATGCTGCAAGTACAAATTAGTACAATAAAAAATTATGAGTATGGAACCGAATAAATTTGAAATGCAAATAAAAGAGCAGTTGAATGCTAGAGAAATCAAACCTTCGGCGATGGCTTGGGACAAATTAGATGCAATGCTTTCTGAGACAGAAAAACAAAAAACTAAATTCCCATGGTTGTATGTGGCGGCAAGTTTTGTTGGTTTTCTAATTGTTGGAACCCTATTTTTTGATCAAAAAGAAAGTTTGAATGTAAATCAAGAAAATCGAGTTGTATTTCAAAATTTAAATACTTCAAAAACCACCATAGTTCATGATAATTCGGTAAAACTAAAAACGGAAGAGGAAAAAGATTTAGTTACCAATGTTGTTCAAAGCACTACTTCAAAAGCTAATAAAATTCCGGGTTTAAACGAAAAATCAATAATTGAAAATATTAATTCAAATCAAAATCAAGTAGCAGAAGTTTCAATCATCAATCAAAAAGTTGAACAAAAATTAATCAAATCAAAAATCAGTGACGCTACAATTGACGAATTGTTAGCGGTTGTTGAGCATCCATCAAAGAAAGAAGAGCAATTGAATCAAAAATTAGTAGTGCGTGTAAATCCAGATGATTTACTTTCCCAAGTTGATGGAGAACTCGAACTTTCCTTTCGAGAAAAAGTGATCAATAAATTGAGCAAGAATTATCAAACGGTTAAAATTGCGTTAACCAATCGTAACTTAGAATAAAAATCATCAATCAAATTCAAAAATCAAATCATCATGAGAAATTTAACAATTTACTTAGTAATTTTATTATACTTGTTTTTAAGCAAATTAGTAGCACAGGAATCATTCGAGTCAAAAGCAAAAAAAATCGCTGAAAACATAGAATGGATTACCAGAGAACAAAAAGCTCTTTTGAAAGCAGAAGTTGAAGATGTCAATATCCAACTTGAAAAGGGGGAGATTACAATTGAACAAGCTAATTTAAAAAAGCAAAAGCTTGCACAAACACGAGCGACTATAATTGAAAATAAAGTATCAGTTGTACAGCAAGAGTTGAAAAATTTGGTACAAGATAAAGTGGATGGAAAAGTGCAAGACGCTAAAGACACTAGAAGTGGTGGCAGAATGATTATTTTTGGAACCAATTCTGAAGAGCTTAGACCAAATCAAACCGAATTTAATGTTTCCTCATTGAAAGTGTACAACGGACAAGAGGATAAGGATGAACGCCAATCCAAAAGAACAACGTCACAATTTGTTTTTGCTGCAGGATTGAACAATGTTGTGACTGATGGCGAAGTTAAAAAATCAGATTTCAGGTATTTAGGATCTCATTTTTATGAAATTGGCGTTTCTTATAATTCTAGACTTTTAAACAATTCTAACCTATTGCATGCCAAGTACGGTTTGTCAGTGATGTACAATAACCTGCGCCCTACAGATAATCTTAGTTTTGAGGTGAATGGCAATCAAACTAATTTGGCGGTGAATCCTATTGAATTAAAAGATTCTAGATTTAGAAATGTGAGCTTGGTATTTCCGTTACATTTAGAATTTGATTTTACAAAACCAGAGGTTAAGAACGATAAGACCTATTTTAAATCTCATCAAAGTGTTAGAGTAGGAC
The DNA here is from genome assembly GCF_009764685.1 of Flavobacterium sp. I-STPP5a. Classification (GTDB taxonomy): domain Bacteria; phylum Bacteroidota; class Bacteroidia; order Flavobacteriales; family Flavobacteriaceae; genus Flavobacterium. Next base: position 77,794 of record NZ_VHLM01000019.1, read on the forward strand.
TAGGCGGGTATGCAGGACTAAACCTTAAAACAAAACAAATTTTACAATATGAAAATTCAGATTTAAAATCAACCGAAAAAACAAAAGGTGATTTTAATACCAGTGATTTTGTCTATGGATTGAGCACTTATATAGGCTATAAAGCTACAAGTTTATACTTGAAATATGATTTAAATCCAATATTTAAAGACAATGCTGTCAAGCAAAACAATGTTTCACTAGGTTTGCGTTTTGATTTTAATTAATTGCTGATGGCATTTTAGCAGCATAAAAAAGCACTTTGTAAAGAAGTGTTTTTTTGTTTTTTAGATTGTGAATTATCCAATTTGATTTGTGTAATTTTACATTTTTCAATCCCTAAATATTTTATTCAACTTGATTTCAAAAGCTACAATTGATATTGTTTATGAAACTGCTCGTGTAGAGGAGGTTATTGGTGAATTTGTTCATTTAAAAAGAGCAGGAAGTAATTATAAAGGTTTAAGTCCATTCTCTGAAGAGCGTTCACCATCATTTATGGTTTCTCCGGCTAAAGGAATCTGGAAGGATTTTAGTTCTGGAAAAGGCGGAAATGCTGTTGCTTTCTTGATGGAGCACTCTCATTTTACGTATCCAGAAGCCATTAGATACTTAGCCAAAAAATATAATATTGAAATTGAAGAAACAGAGCAAACAGATCAAGAAAAAGCACTCACAGATACTCGAGAAAGCATGTATTTGGTCTCGGAATTTGCCAAAACGTATTTCCACAATACACTTTTAAATTCCGAAGAGGGAAAAGCTATAGGCTACTCGTACTTTAAGGAAAGGGGTTTTACAAATGAAACCATCAAAAAATTCAGTCTAGGATATTCACCTGAAAGCTGGGATGCGTTTACAAAAGAAGCTCTTGGCAAAGGATATAAATTAGAATTTCTGGAAAGTACAGGACTTACAATTCCCAAAGAGGACAGGCCTTTTGATCGCTTCAAGGGGCGTGTGATGTTCCCTATTGAGAGCATGTCTGGACGAGTCTTGGGTTTTGGAGGTCGTATCTTAACCAATGATAAAAAAGCAGCAAAATACCTAAACTCACCTGAAAGTGAAATTTACCACAAGAGTAAAGTGCTGTATGGTATTTATCAAGCCAAACAATCCATAGCAAAATTAAACAATTGTTACCTTGTTGAAGGATATACGGATGTGATACAATTCAATCAATCTGGTATTGAGAATGTGGTAGCGTCATCTGGTACTGCCTTGACGCCAGATCAAATTAGACTGATAAATAGATTAACAAAAAACATTACCGTTTTATTTGATGGAGATGCAGCAGGATTGCGCGCCTCTGTGCGTGGAATTGATTTGATACTTGAAGAGGGTATGAATGTCAAAGTATGTACTTTTCCCGATGGGGAAGATCCAGATAGTTTTGCAAAAAAAACGTCGTATGATGATTTAGTCTATTATCTTGAAAATAATTCTAAAGATTTCATTCAGTTCAAAGCATCGCTCTTAATGAATGAAGCCAAAAACGATCCAGTAAAAAAAGCCGACCTGATTCGGGATATGGTAGGGAGTATATCTAAAATTCCAGATCGAATTCAACGCGAAATTTACATTCAGGAATGTTCCCGAATTATGGATATTTCAGAGCAAGTATTACAAAGTACTCTGGCACAATTGTCTCAAAAAGAAGTTGCCGAGGTTGGAAAAAAACAAAAACAAGAGCAACAAGCTTTTGAAATTGTTAAAAATGAAAACCCTATTGCTGCCAATAAAGTTGATGTATTAAATCGATTGGAACGTAAAATAATTGAAATTTTACTGCTGTATGGCAACCTTGAAGAAGAATTTGAAGATGTTTTTTTGCGTACAAATGCTGAAGGCGAAATTGAAACTGTTTCAGAAAATAGAAACTATAAAATTTACCAGCGTATTTATCTCAGTTTGCAAGAAGATGAGGTGCAACTTGCCAATCCTTTGTTTAGGGCAATTTACAATGACTTGATAGCATTTTATAATGAGAATGAATCCTTTAGTATGGAGCAGTATTTAATGCGATTGGATGTTGACTTTGCCCAAGAAGTAACAGATATTTTAATGGAAGATGAGCAACTCGTTCTTCATGATTGGGTAGGTCAAAATATTTTTCCAAAAACTAAAAATGAAACCATTGGTCAAGAAGTTACGGAGACTATCTTAACACTTAGATGGTATCTTGTGGGCAGTATTATAGAAGAATTAAAAAGCTCCATATCATCTGAACCAAATTCAGATAATACAGAGCCTTTATCATTAGTTATGGATTATAATATTTTAATCCATTCTTTTTCAAAAAAATTAGGTCGTGTAATGTCAAGATATTACTAAACGATTTCTAATTTTTTTGCTTTGTCTACTAGATCAACCAGATTGGTAACATTTAGTTTAGTTAATAAACGTAATTTGTAAGTACTGATTGTTTTTTCATTCAGGTTTAAGATATCAGCAATTTCGTGATTCTTTTTCCCTCCACTCAAGTAGCGTAATACTTCTACCTCACGGTTTGAAAGCTTACGATACAATCGTTCACTTTTACTTTGTTTTGCAATCAAGGCTAAGTTTTTCTTCACGGTTTCATTCATGATGATCTTACCTTGTGATACTTTTATAATAGCAATTCCTAGTGTTTCTAACTTTTCGGATTTGTGCACAAAGCCAGATGCTCCGGCTTTAATGGCATTTGGTGCATAAATCTGTTCAGAGAGTCCACTGTATAAAATTACTTTTGTTTTTGGAAAATCTTTCAAGATCGTTTTGACCTCAAAGATGCTGGAAAGTCCTTCCAGATCCAAATCTAGTACTAATACATCAATGTCTTTGGTTTGAAGTATATCTCGTACCATTAAGAAATTGCCTACATTGGCTACAATGGAGATGTCAGCATTATCTTTAAAGTAAGATTTTACTCCAAAATGCACAACAGGATAATTATCGGCTATACATACTTTAATCATAATTTTAATTTTTTTTGAATTGTTTGTAATTGGAAATGTAAAATTAATAAATAAATTCTGTAATTAATTGTAAATCAACATAAAAATTTAATTTTTTATTAAATTTGTATTTTACAAACCGGAATAGGCTCCATTTTATGGCGGTTTGCAGTGTTTAAACGTTTGTAAATTTCGAATACATTTTTTTGTCTTCCTTCAAAATCAGATACTTTTTTTCCAGATTCATCAGCGAGCATTGCCCATTCTAATTCGTCATAACTAGCTCCTAGTTGGTCTTCATCTGTTCTATCATCACCAAAAAGACCATCTGTAGGAGATGCCTCTTGAATAGAAGTTGGAATTTTTAGATATTGGCCTAACTCATACACTTCAGATTTCATCAAGTCAGCAATAGGGCTCAAATCTACGCCGCCGTCACCATATTTTGTATAAAAACCAACACCAAAATCTTCAACTTTGTTTCCGGTTCCAGCAACTAGTAATCCATGTAGTCCTGCAAGGTAGTACAAGGTAGTCATGCGTAAACGGGCACGCGTGTTCGCTAAGGAAAGGTTGAGTTTTGCCTCATCAATGCTATGAGGAACGCATTGTTTAAAAGTTTCAAATACAGCTGTCAAATCAGTTTGTACGCTTTGTACGTTTGTGAATCTAGATTTTAATTGCTCTATGTGCTCTTGAGCTCTTTTTACATGACTTTCGGCTTGATGTATGGGCATTTCAACACATAAAACTTGAAGGCCTGTTTGTGCACACAAAGTAGAGGTTACTGCAGAGTCTACACCACCCGAAATACCTATGACAAAACCATTAACTTTTGCGTTTTCGGCATAGGTTTTTAACCAATTGACGATATGGGTATTTACTTCTTCAACTTCAAAAACACTTTTTTTAGTCATAATAATTCACGTTTTAAAAAGGAGGGATGTATATTTGCAAAAGTAATTTGTTGTGCATTAATTCCCAGAGTTACATACACAAATTTAATTAATTAATATGAAAAAACACCTAATAGTAGCATTCTTTTGTCTTGTTCTAATGGCATGTGAGAAAAAAACGCAAGTAGAACGTGAAGTTGCATCGATTCCTGTAGACTTAAAGGTAGAAAGATTTGACAAACTTTTTTTTGAAACTAAACCAGAAAATTTAGATAAGGTTAAAAAACAGTATCCTTATTTTTTTCCTGCAGGTAATGATAATCGAGTTTGGATAGAAAAAATGCAAAACCCTCTTTGGCGTGAATTATATACAGAGGTTCAAAAAAAGTATGCCAACATACAACCTGTAAAGAAAGAGCTAGATGGTTTATTTAAGCAAATAAAATATCATTTTCCAAAAACAAGAACCCCAAAAGTGATCACTGTGATTTCTGAAATGGATTACACAACCAAAGCAATTTATGCCGACTCATTGGTAATCATTTCTCTTGAATTGTACTTAGGAAAGGATCATAAGTTTTATCAATTTCCCAATTATCTAAAACAAAATTTTGAAGAAAGACAAATTGCACCTGATGTAGTGTCCAGTTTTGCCATGCGTAAAATTCCTCCGGGAACTCAAAAAGAGTTGTTGTCTCAAATGGTTTATTGGGGTAAGCAACTTTATCTGAAAGATGTACTACTGCCTACTTACTCAGATGCCGAAAAAATAGGGTACACTACTGAACAAATAAAATGGTGTGAAGAAAATGAAAGTTACATGTGGCGCTATTTCTTAGAAAAGGAGATGCTTTACAGTAGTGAGCAAAAATTAGCAAATAGGTTTATCAATGCTGCACCGTTCTCCAAATTTTATTTAGAAATTGATAATGATTCGCCCGGTCAAGTAGGCGTATGGGTAGGATGGCAAATTGTTAGGGCTTACATGGAAAATAGTGGCGCTTCACTAGAGGAATTATTAAAAACAGACGCAAAAGAAATCTTTGTTAAATCAAAATACAAACCCAAAAAATAATGTCAAATACCATTACATCAGAAATAAAATTTTTAGTTGAACTCGATGAAAATCGCGTTCCAGAAAAACTAATGTGGACTGCCAAAGATGGTGGCGTAGAGCACGAAGAAGCAAAAGCTATAATGTTATCAATATGGGATAGCAAAGCAAAAGAAAGTATGAGAATTGATTTGTGGACAAAGGATATGCCGGTAGATGAAATGAAAATTTTCTTCCATCAAACTTTAGTTGCCATGTCTGATACTTTTAATAGGGCTACAAACGACGAAAAAATGGCTGAAACAATGAAGGATTTTTGCGATTATTTTGCAGAAAAACTGGACTTAACCAAAAAATAAAAAAAATAAGAGCTGTTGCTACAGCTCTTATTTTTTTGGAATCGATTTCTTTTTAAGATCTTTCAATATTTTTTTAAGACTTCCTAATACTAATTTATTAGAGCTTCGATGAAAGTTGATATTGTCAATGAGTTTGTTTGATTTTTTGGTCTCCCAAATTGACTTTTGTTTTTCGGCACGATCGCTGCCAATTGCTTTTTGAGTATATATAATTTGATGTAAATTCAAATCGTATATTTCTAGAGTCACTTCAGCATTGTTTTCCTCTGTTGATTGTTCATCGTCAAATAAAGAGACTGTTCCTAACTCATCCTTATTTTTTTTAGTAGACACATTGATAAAGTAATCAAATCCGGTACCTGCTTGTAGTGATTTGATTTGTTCTTTATTGGGGTTAAGGGGTATGTTTTCAGGAAGGAGCAAACTATTAACATCAGCCCGAAAATAATAACGATTGCCTATATTTTCAGTGAAAAATAATGTTGTTTCTTGGGTGAGTTTGTCTCGGTTTTCCTTAGTGCTGTTAATCGTGTTTAAGAGCCATTTTCCTTGAGTAAAATCTACGCCTGTTTTGTAATCATGATTCGTAAGTAGATAGGTGTTTGATTTACAGGAAGTCAGAGTGATAAAAAGTGTTCCAACTATGAAAAAGATGTTTCTACTGTTTGAATTCATTGGAAAATTAGCTCTAAAATTGACTATTGTTTTTAAAAACTTCTTGATTTACATCATCAATATAGGTCAATAACTCTTCCTTTCCTGTTGATTCTGTTGCTGATGTAACAAAATACTGAGGCATTTCGGCCCAGTTATTAGCAAACATTTTCTTTTTGTAGGCGGCAATGTGGGAGTCAATTTTTACTTTACTAATCTTATCGGCTTTGGTAAAAATAATACAAAACGGAATTTCACTTTCGCCCATGTACGACATGAATTCAACATCTATCGTTTGTGCTTCATGTCTAATATCAATTAGTACAAAAGCGCAAACAAGTTGTTCTCTTGTTTCAAAATAATCAGTAATGAATTCTTGAAATATAGACTTCGTTTTTTTAGATACTTTAGCGTAACCATAGCCAGGTAAATCAACTAAGAACCAGTTATTGTTAATCAAAAAATGATTTATTAATTGTGTTTTTCCTGGGCGTCCCGATGTTTTAGCTAATTTTTTGTGGTTGGTAATCATGTTAATCAATGATGATTTTCCCACATTAGATCGGCCTATAAAAGCATACTCCGGTAAAAAGTCTTTAGGACATTTAGAAACATCGGAGTTACTGATAACAAATTCGGCAGTATTAATTTTCATGTTGTAAGGTGTAAAATGCAGCTTCGCATTAATGTATTGCAAGATGCGTATTGGTAAGCCATTCTTCAAGTAAGCGATTGAATTCTTCTGGATGCTCCATCATAGCAGCATGGCCGCATTTGTCAATCCAATATAATGTAGAATTGGGTAATAATTTATTGAATTCTTCGGCAACATCTGGAGGTGTCACTTTATCATTTTTCCCCCAAATAATACAAGTTTGTACGTGCATTTTAGGTAAATCTTTGGCCATATTATGGCGTATAGCGCTTTTAGCAATTGTAAGCGTCTTTATCAGTTTGATACGGTCATTTACAGATTCGTATACTTCGTCTATTAATTCTTTCGTCGCTACTTTTGGGTCGTAGAATACGTCTTCGGCTTTCTTTTTTATGTATTCGTAATCACCTCTTTTTGGGTAGCTGTCGCCCATGGCGCTTTCATACAGTCCAGAACTGCCTGTTATTACTAAACCTGCTACTTTTTCAGGATACATTTTAGTATGGTATAATGCAATATGTCCTCCTAATGAGTTTCCAAGTAAAATAACACGTTCTAGTCCTTTGTAGGTAATGAAGTCTTTAACGTATTTGGCAAAATTTTTTACATTGGTTTTTAAAATATTTTGTGTGTAAATAGGTAAATCTGGGATGATAATTTTGTAACCCTTTGACGAAAAGTGATTGGCAACAGCATCAAAATTACTAAGCCCGCCCATAAGTCCATGTAAAATGACAATTGGAGTCCCTTCACCTGCTTCATAATAGCTGTATCTACCCTCTTTTTTATAGTGTTTTTCCATTTTTTTTAAATCCCTATTTTCAATTTTGACAAATATAGGATTTAATAAATAAAAATGAATTTTTAAGGCAATTTTTAATTGTAAAATTATCACTAGTGTGAGGTAAATAATGTTATTTATGTTGCGAATCATTGTGTTTTTTATCCTAAAAATAGATAGTAAAAGCTTGAGATTTCAATATTTTCAATAATACAATTTCAATTTGTCTTGCTCGAAACCATGTTTAATAAAAGAGAGTGTAACTTTTTGATATTGTGCAAATTAATAGTTTTGGCTAGAAAGTGGTTAAACTTATTAACAAAGTGGTAGTAAGTGGTAAATAGTGGTAGATTTTTTTCTATTTTTGCTCTCCATCATTTAATACTTTTTGTTTGGACACAATTGTAGGAACATATGAATGCAAAGTTGATGCAAAAGGCAGGATGCTACTACCAGCACCGCTTAAAAAGCAATTGGCTTCATCACTTCAAGACGGTTTTGTTTTGAAGCGTTCCGTGTTTCAGTCCTGTCTCGAGTTGTATCCTATGCAAGAGTGGAATGTGATGATGGCAAAAATTAACAAACTCAATCGGTTTGTGAAAAAAAACAATGATTTTATCCGCAGGTTTACTGCAGGAGTAAAAGTAGTAGAGATTGACGCGTTAGGTAGATTGCTGGCTCCGAAGGATTTAGCGGTTTTTGCAAGTATTACTAAGGATGTTGTTTTCTCCTCATCAATTAATATGGTAGAGATTTGGGACAAAGATTTGTATGAGAAATCAATAAGTGGAGATGATCTGGATTTTGCAGATTTAGCAGAAGAAGTAATGGGGAATTTAAATGACGACAACAATGGAATATCATAATCCTGTTTTGCTCCAGGAATCAGTAGATGGTTTAAATATTCATCCTGATGGAGTATATGTAGATGTAACTTTTGGAGGAGGAGGTCATTCAAAAGAAATTTTGAAACGGCTGGGGCCAAATGGGAAGTTGTTTGCCTTTGATCAAGATGAAGACGCATTAGCAAACGCATTAGCTGATGATAGATTTACCCTGATAAATGAAAACTTCCGTTTTATAAAACGGTTTTTGCGTTTTTATGGAGTAAAGAGTGTTGATGGCATTTTAGGAGACCTTGGAGTTTCTTCTCATCAGTTTGATGTTCCAGAAAGAGGTTTCTCAACTCGTTTTGATGCTGACTTAGATATGAGAATGAGCCAGAAGAATGACTTGAGTGCTTACAAGGTGGTAAACGAATATGATGAAGCTAACTTAAAAAGAGTTTTCTTGGATTATGGAGAATTGAAAAATGCTCCGGTACTGGCAAGAACTATTGTGGAGGCCAGAACGCAATATCCAATAAAAACTACCGATGAGTTAAAAGAGGTTTTGTCAAGGTATTTGCCAGAAAGAGTTAAGAATAAAATATTGGCTCAGATTTATCAAGCCATACGTATAGAGGTGAATCAAGAGATGGATGTTTTAAAGGAGTTTTTAGAACAATCTTTAGAAATCTTAAAACCAGAAGGACGTTTGAGTGTTATTTCATATCATTCACTTGAAGACCGATTGGTAAAAAGATTTGTAAAAAACGGAATGTTTGATGGGGAGCCAGAACGTGATTTTTTTGGAAATTTTTCGGTTCCATTTAAAACCATTGGAAAATTAATTGTTCCCAATGCTAACGAGATTAAAGAGAATAATAGAGCAAGAAGTGCCAAGTTAAGAATTGCTGAAAAAAGATAAAAAATGAAAAACAGGATTTACAGTTTATTAAAAGCAAAGTTTCTGGTAAACGATGATGCTGTAAAAAACTGGCGATTCATTGTTTTTGGAATTGCACTTGCTATTATTATGATTGCAAATACACAAAGATTTGAACAAAAAGTATTTGAAATAGCGGCACTCTCTAATCAAGTGAAAGAATTGCGATCAGAGTTTGTGGATAGAAGATCAGAATTAATGAAATTAAAAATGGAATCCACGATATCTGAGAAAATGTTGCAAAAGCAAATTTTTCCATCCACGGTGCCACCGGTAAAAATTAAAGTAGTTAAAGAAGAAGAAAAAAACTTTTTCAAAAAAATATGGGAGTAGACGATAAAAATATATCCTACAGAATTTATCTGGTTGCTGCATTCATCTTTGTGATTGCAGTGGCTATTACTATTAAATTAACCAATATCCAATGGGTTGAGGGAGATTATTATCGAAAATTAGCCAAAGAAAGAACGGTAAGAAATTTTGTAATCCCAGCCAATAAAGGAAATATTTACTCGGCTGATGGCAGTTTGTTGGCTACGTCGATTCCAAATTATGATATACGTTTTGATGCCGTTGCACCCAAAACGGAAGTCTTTGAAAAGAATGTAAAATCACTATCGGATTCTTTAGCAACAGTGTTGGGTAAAACATCTAGCTACTTTGAAAATGAATTAAGGAAAGCACGTGCCAACAAGAATAGGTATTATTTAATAGGTCGTAAACTAGGGTATACATCTTATTATAAAATTAAAGGCTTTCCATTATTTAATTTGGGAGCTTTCAAAGGCGGTATTATTGTAGAGCAAGAAACAGTTAGGGAGCATCCTATAGGTAAAATTGCCGAAAGGACAGTGGGGTATGAGCGTACTCAAAATGGCCAATCAATTGATGGAAAAGGTATTGAATGGGCTTTTAGAAAATATTTGAACGGGAAAGACGGCAAGATTTTAAAACAAAAAATTGCCAAAGGACAGTGGAAACCTATCAGAGATGTTAATGAGGTAGATCCTCAAGACGGGTATGATGTGATCTCTACTATTGATGTATACATTCAGGATATAGCGCATCACGCTTTATTGAAACAACTAGAGTGTTATGAAGCAGAGCACGGTACCGTAGTTGTAATGGAAACTAAAACAGGTCATGTAAAAGCAATTTCTAATTTAGGAAGAGCTAATGATGGTACCTATTATGAAACCACAAATTACGCCGTAGCAGAGTCTCACGAGCCAGGTTCTACCTATAAATTAGCAGGATTAATGGCATTGTTAGACGATAAAAAAGTTGATACAAGCGCAATTTATGATAGTAAAAATGGGGTAATAACTTATTTTGGAAAAAAAGTAGAAGATTCTCATGAAGGTGGATACGGTAAGATTTCGTTGGCTAGAGGTTTTGAGGTTTCTTCTAACACGGTTTTGGTTCAGGCGGTTTATAATGCATACAAAGAGAATCCGTCACAGTTTGTAAATCATCTTAATAACTATGGTCTTAATAAAACATTAGGACTATCTATTAAAGGGGAAGGAATTCCTTATGTGCCTCAACCTACAGATAGAAGTTGGTCTAAAATATCATTGCCTTGGATGGCTTTTGGGTACGGAGTGCATATTACACCAATGCAAACATTAGCTTTTTATAATGCCGTTGCAAATGATGGGGAAATGGTAAAACCACAATTTGTATCTGAAATAAAAGAGTGGAATAGAACCATAAAAAAATACGAAAAAGAAGTTTTGAACCCTAAAATTTGTTCCAAGGAAACAATTGTTAAGCTTAAAGCAGTCTTGGCTAATGTGGTGAAAAAAGGAACGGGATCTAACTTGTTTTCTAAAGATTTTTCAATGGCAGGAAAAACCGGTACGGCACAAGTAAATTATGGTAAAGCAGGAAGAACCGGAATGTATTACGCTTCTTCTTTTGTGGGCTATTTTCCAGCCGAGAACCCAAAGTATTCTTGTATAGTGGTTGTGCATAAGCCTAATACCGCTCTTAATAATTATTACGGTGCTGATGTGGCTGGGCCAGTATTTAAAAGAATTGCACAAAAAATATTTACCGATGCGCCATCTACCAATACTATAAAAAATCTTGACAGGAAAATTGATAAGCAAGAGCAAAGTTATGAGGCTTACTATTCAAAAGTTCAGAAAAAGCAGAAAGTAGTTCCTAATCTTAAAGGAATGTCAGGCATGGATGCTGTAGCGCTTCTTGGAAATTTAGGGATGAAAGTAAAAGTTGTAGGTGTAGGAAAAGTTAAAAAACAGTCGTTGCAAGCAGGTGAAAATGTAGTAAAAAATGCAACAATATTATTAGAGTTATCATGAAAGTACTAAAAGACATATTATACAAAGTAGCTATAGATTCGGTAACGGGTCTTACAGATATTCCTGTGAATAAAATAGAATTTGATTCTAGAAAAATTCTCAACGGAGATATGTTTGTTGCTATTCACGGTACAGTTTCAAACGGTCATGATTATATAGATAAAGTTATCCAACAGGGAGCCACCGCAATAGTTTGTCAAATTTTGCCAGCTGAACTTACACCAGGAGTAACGTATATCAAGGTTCAAGATACAAATGCTGCATTGGCTTGCATGGCTGCAAATTTTTATGAGTCGCCTTCGCAAAAACTAAAATTAGTTGGTATTACAGGTACTAATGGTAAAACCACTATTGCCTCTTTATTATACCAATTATTTATAAATGCTGGGTATAAAGTTGGCTTGCTTTCTACAGTAAAAATCATGGTGAATGAGAAAGAATATAAAGCTACTCATACCACTCCAGATTCGTTAACAATAAACCACTACTTAAATGAAATGATAGAAAGTGGTGTTGAATATTGTTTTATGGAAGTGAGTTCGCATGGAATTCATCAAAAGAGAACAGAAGGATTGCATTTTACAGGTGGGGTTTTTACCAATTTGTCTCATGATCATTTAGATTATCACCCCACATTTGCTGAGTATAGAGATGTAAAAAAAGCTTTTTTTGATAGTTTACCAAAAACTGGTTTTGCACTCACTAATGCAGATGATAAAAACGGATCTGTCATGTTGCAAAATACCGTTGCCACTAAAAAAACCTATGCCCTAAAAACCTATGCCGATTATAAAGCACAAATTTTAGAAAATCAATTATCAGGATTGTTATTAAAAATAAACGGTCATGAAGTTTGGGTTAAATTGATTGGAGATTTCAATGCGTATAATTTGCTTGCAATTTACGGTACCGCTATAGAATTAGGACTTGATAGTTTAGAAGTTCTTAGGTTGTTATCTAATTTAGAAAGTGTTTCAGGCAGGTTTCAATATATAGTATCGAATTCTAATGTAACTGCTATTGTTGATTATGCTCACACACCAGATGCTCTTGAAAATGTTTTGAAAACAATAAATACCATTCGTACTCAAAACGAGCAGCTGATTACGGTTGTGGGTTGTGGGGGTGACAGGGATAAAGCAAAAAGACCAGTAATGGCTGATATTGCTGCAAGTTTAAGTGATAAAGCTATTTTTACATCGGATAATCCAAGGAGTGAAGATCCTTTAGAAATTATTTCTGAAATGGAAAAAGGAGTCGCTCCACATCATTTTAAGAAAACAATTTCTATTACAGATAGAATGCAAGCAATTAAAACAGCGTGTCAGTTAGCACAGCCTAATGACATCTTATTGGTTGCAGGTAAAGGTCATGAGACATACCAAGAAGTTAATGGTGTTCGTCATGATTTTGACGATATGAAAATAGTAAAAGAACTATTAGAACAATTAGGAAAATAATTTCAAATCGTTTAGTATTTAAAACGATCCATAAGAAAAAAAAATAAAGGTTAACCAGATAAACAAAGATATATGCTGTATTATTTATTTGAATATTTAGACAAAATGATGGATGTTCCTGGAACAGGAGTTTTTCAGTACATTACTTTTAGATCAGCATTAGCCTTAATGTTATCGCTATTATTGTCTACTATTTATGGGAAACGAATTATTCGCTTTTTACAAAAACAGCAAGTAGGAGAAACGGTTAGAGAACTTGGTTTAGCAGGTCAAAATGAAAAAGCGGGTACTCCTACCATGGGTGGTTTGATTATCATATTTGCAACGCTTGTTCCGGTTTTGCTTTTTGCAAAACTGCACAACATTTATATAGTATTGCTTATTGTTACCACGCTTTGGATGGGAACAATAGGATTTATAGATGATTATATTAAGATTTTTAAAAAGGACAAGCAAGGTTTAAAAGGAATTTTTAAAGTAATAGGACAAGTAGGTTTAGGACTAATAGTAGGGACAGTTCTTTATTTTCATGCGGGTGTTACTGTACGTACAGATACGTCTACATCAGATATTTTTAGAGCACCTACTAGCACTGTTGTGTTGCCAGCACCTATTGAAGAGAAATCAACAGCAACTACAATTCCGTTTTTTAAAAATAATGAGTTTGATTACGCCGAAGTTTTAGCTTGGACTGGAGAAGGATATGAAAAATGGGCCTGGTTAATCTTTATCCCTGTGGTAATTTTTATTATCACAGCTGTTTCAAATGGTGCTAATTTAACAGATGGTATAGATGGTCTGGCTGCAGGAACATCGGCCATTTCAGTGCTGGCATTGGGTATTTTTACATTTGTTTCGGGAAACATTATTTTTTCCAATTACTTGAATATTATGTACATCCCTAACTCAGGAGAAATGACGGTTTTTATAGCGGCATTTGTAGGGTCTTTAATTGGGTTTCTTTGGTATAACTCGTATCCAGCATCGGTATTTATGGGAGATACGGGAAGTTTGACTATTGGGGGTATCATTGCTGTACTAGCAATTGCAGTTCGTAAAGAAATGCTAATCCCATTGTTATGCGGAATTTTTCTAGTTGAAAATTTTTCGGTAGTACTTCAGGTGAGTTATTTTAAGTATACCAAGAAACGTTTTGGCGAAGGCCGAAGAATATTTTTGATGTCCCCTTTACACCATCATTATCAAAAGAAGGGATATCATGAGAGTAAAATTGTTACCCGTTTTTGGATTGTAGCCATCATGTTAGCCATACTGTCCATAGTTACATTAAAATTGAGATAATATGAGACTAGTTATTCTTGGTGGAGGAGAAAGCGGTATTGGAACTGCAATTTTAGGAAAAAAGAAAGGGTACGACGTTTTTGTATCTGACTTTGGAAAAATAAAAGGGAATTATAAGGAGGTTTTATCTCTGAATTCAATTCCATGGGAAGAAGAAAAGCATACTGAGGATTTAATATTAAATGCTGATGTGGTTATGAAAAGCCCTGGTATTCCTGATAAATCTCCTATTGTTAAAAAACTTTTAGAGAAAGGGGTTTCGGTAATATCAGAGATTGAGTTTGCAGCTCCTTTTACAAATGCTACCATTATAGGAATTACAGGTAGTAATGGAAAGACAACTACAACTATGCTTACGTATCATTTATTGAAATCAGCTGGAGTAAATGTAGGTTTAGGAGGAAATATAGGTAAAAGTTTTGCCTGGCAGGTGGCCGATAATAAGTTTGATTATTATGTGCTTGAATTGAGCAGCTTTCAACTAGACGGCGTATTTAATTTTAAGCCACACATTGCAATTATTACGAATATAAGTCCAGATCATTTAGATCGATACGAATATAAATATGAAAATTATATCGATTCAAAGTTTAGAATAACTATGAATCAAACAGAGGAGGATTATCTAATTTATGACGCAGATGACGAAGCGATAAATAATTGGTTAACAACTCATCAAACAAAAGCAAAATTAATTCCTTTTTCATTGACAAAAACATTCAACGAAGGAGCTTACACAATACAAAATAAAATGGAAATCAAAATTAACCGAGAGGATTTTTCAATGGATACAGAGCATATCGCCTTAGAGGGAAAACATAATATTAAAAACGCAATGGCAGCCACTTCAGTAGCAAAATTAATGCAAATCAGAAAAGCTACTATCCGTGAAAGTTTGTCAAATTTCCAAGGGGTTGAGCACCGTTTAGAAAAGGTGTTGAAGATTCAAAACATTCAATATGTAAATGATTCTAAGGCTACAAATGTAAATGCTACTTTTTTTGCTTTAGATAGTATGAATGCACCCACAGTATGGATTGTAGGTGGTGTTGATAAAGGGAATGATTATAATGAATTAATGTCTTTAGTACGTGAAAAAGTTAAGGCAATTGTGTGTCTTGGAGTTGATAATAAAAAAATTATAGATGCATTTGGTAATGTAGTAGACGTGATGGTTGAGGTGACTTCTATGACTGATGCTGTTCGAATGGCGCAGCGCTTATCAGAGAAAGGTGATACTGTATTATTGTCTCCTGCTTGTGCTAGTTTTGATTTATTTGAAAGCTATGAGGATCGTGGTAAACAATTTAAACAAGCAGTTAAAAGTTTGTAAGTAAATAGTATTTTAAAGTGGTGAATATCGGTTTTATCTGCTGCAATAAAAGGATAAGAATTGGTAACAAAGAATGAAAATGAAAAAACTAATAAGCAATTTAAAAGGGGATAAAGGAATTTGGTCATTTGTGGCCTTGTTAGCCTTGTTGTCTTTTATGCCTGTTTTTAGTGCGAGTAGTAATTTGGCTTACATAGGAAAAGGAGATGGGAATACGCTAGGATACCTCGTAAAACACATTGTTCATATCGCAATAGGATTTACAATAATTTTTATGGTGCACAAAGTACCTTATCATTATTTCAAAGCTATTGCAAGGGGTTCCTTATACTTTGTTTGGTTACTTTTGGCGTTTACATTATTCAAAGGCACGGTAATTGCAGGTGCTAATGCTAGTAGATGGATTCAAATTCCTTTTATTGGTGTTACTTTTCAGCCCTCAACTCTTGCCTCCATGGTGTTGTTCATATTTGTAGCTCGTTTTTTATCAAAAAAAAGAAAAGAGGCTTTAACGTTTAAAGCGTCTGTATGGGAGCTATGGGTGCCGGTTTTTATGACGTTAATATTTATTTTGCCTGCAAATTTTAGTACAACAGCACTTATTTTTTCTATGGTGTTGATGTTAGTTTTTATAGGTAAATATCCATTGAAATACATGGGTATCGTTATTGGTTCCGGAGTTGTGATGTTGGCTTTTTTCATGATTATTGCAAAAACTTTTCCTGACGCATTTCCCAACCGTGTGGATACATGGATAAGTAGAGTTGAAAATTTTACAAGTGATAAACCAGGAGAAGATGATTATCAAATAGAGAAAGCAAAAATTGCAATCGCATCAGGAAAACTGTATGGTTTAGGGCCAGGTAAGAGTGTGCAAAAAAACTTTTTGCCGCAATCTTCCTCCGATTTTATATATGCAATTATAATAGAGGAATATGGTCTTGTGGGCGGAGTTGCAGTAATTGTACTGTACTTGTTGTTGCTATTTCGATTTGTTGTTGCTTCTCATAAAGCAAATACTCTTTTTGGGAAATTATTGGTTGTAGGTTTAGGTTTTCCAATGGTTTTTCAGGCCATGGTGAATATGGCTGTCGCTGTTGAATTATTACCTGTTACAGGGCAAACGCTACCGCTTATAAGTAGTGGAGGTAGCTCCATTTGGATGACGTGTTTTGCATTAGGAATTATTATTAGCGTGACCAAAAAAGAAGAAGAAATAGCAGAAGAAAAAAAGGATGCTGCAAAAAGAGAAGAAGCATTGCAAAAGCTAATTGATAGAGAGCTTGATGAGGAGTATGAAGTGGTGCAAGATTATTCCATAGAGGATAAAGCTGCAAATCCTATGAAAGCAGTTTTTAATAAATAGTGTTCTAAATTTTTATAAATAAAATGAAAAAGTACAAATTCATACTTAGCGGAGGAGGAACTGGTGGACATATTTATCCAGCGATTGCTATTGCAAATGAATTAAAATTGCGTTTTTCAGATGCTGAATTTTTATTTGTAGGAGCTCAGGACAAGATGGAAATGCAAAAAGTGCCTCAAGCGGGTTATGGTATAAAAGGATTATGGATTGCAGGATTGCAACGTAAATTAACTGTTGATAATATTTTGTTTCCTGTTAAAGTGCTTTCTAGCCTGTGGCGCTCTAGATCAATTATAAAAGAGTTTAAGCCAGATGTTGTAATAGGTACTGGTGGATTTGCAAGTGGACCATTATTACAAGCTGCGGGTCAAAGCGGAATTCCTACCTTGATTCAAGAACAAAATTCTTTTCCAGGAATTACAAATAAATTATTGAGTAAAAAGGCTAGTAAAATTTGTGTAGCATACGAAAATCTGGAACGGTTTTTTCCACAAGACAAAATCATTCTAACAGGAAATCCGGTACGTCAAGATCTTTTGGATATTGATTCAAAAAGAAGTGAAGCTATATCGTATTTTAATTTAGACGATAATAAAAAAACGCTTCTAGTTTTGGGTGGGAGTTTAGGTTCAAGACGAATTAATCAGCTTATTGAAAAAGAACTTGATTTTTTAATTGCCTCAGGAGTACAAGTTTTTTGGCAATGTGGAAATTTTTATATGGCCGAGTATAAACATTTTTCTGATAGAGAAAATGTGCAAGTAGTTTCGTTTATTGATAGGATGGATTTAATTTATGCTGCTGCTGATTTTGTGATTTCGCGTGCAGGTGCGTCTTCAGTATCTGAATTGTGCTTGGTAGCTAAACCCACAATTTTTATACCATCGCCTAATGTAGCCGAAGATCATCAAACCAAAAATGGTAAAGCAATTGTAGATAATGGTGGAGCTTTGCTGCTTAAAGAAAGTGAGTTAGATACAAAGTTTGAGTCCGTTTTTAATAAACTTATTCATGACGAACAACTTCAATTAAATTTGAGTAGTAACATGAAAAAATTAGCTAAACCTAATGCGACTAAAGATATTGTTGATGCCATCGTTTCATTGTTAAAATAAATAAAAGATAAAGTAGTTTAATACTATAAGAATAAAACAAAAATGAATTTAGAAAACATACATAACGTTTATTTTATAGGCATCGGAGGAATCGGGATGAGCAATCTTGCTCGTTATTTTAAAACATTAGGAAAGCAAGTTTCTGGATATGATAAAACCCCTTCAAGTCTTACAAATGAATTAATAGCGTCTGGAATTTCAATTCATTTTGAAGATGATGTTCAATTGATTCCAAAAGATTTCTTGAACAGTAATACACTTGTTGTAGTTACTCCGGCTGTGCCAAAAACGCATTTAGAGTGGAATTTTTTCTTAGAAAAAGGATATGAAATAAAAAAGAGAGCAGAGGTTTTAGGTTTGATAACCGAAAATACGTTTTGTTTTGCAGTAGCAGGAACACATGGCAAGACAACGACATCTGGGATTTTAGGACATATTTTAAATGAAAGCGGTGCTGATGTGACTGCTTTCATAGGTGGAATTGTTGAGAATTACAATTCAAATTTAATAGGCAACGGTAAAACAATTACTGTGGTAGAAGCAGATGAATTTGATCGTTCTTTTTTACATTTGCACCCCAATATTGCTTGCATCACATCTATGGATGCGGATCATCTTGATATCTATGGGACAAGTGCAGCAATTGAAGAGTCGTTTGTAGAGTTTGCCTCTAAAATAGAAGACAAGAGTAATCTTTTCATAACAAGGGATTTACCATTAGAGGGTATTACCTGCGCCGTAAATGAGGATGCTGTTTATAAAGCATTTAATGTGCGTGTAGGAAACGGAAGTTATGTTTTTGATGTTCAAACACCATCTGGTGTGATGCAGGATTTGCATTTTGGGCTTCCTGGAAAACATAATCTTATGAATGCCTTGATGGCAATTGGTATGGCAAATTTATATGGAACTCCTCAAGATGCTATTGCAAAAGCTATTGCATCATTTAAGGGTATAAAAAGGAGATTTTCATATCAAATAAAAACAGATAATAAAGTTTATATAGATGATTATGCTCACCATCCTACTGAGATTAACGCGGTGCATCAAGCTGTAAGAGAGTTGTATCCTAACCAAAAAGTGTTGGCGATTTTTCAGCCACACTTATTTAGTAGAACTCATGATTTTGGGGATGATTTTGCCAAAAGTTTATCGGCTTTTGATGAGATTTTGCTTTTGGATATTTATCCTGCAAGAGAATTGCCTATGCCGGGAATAACATCAGAATGGTTGTTGCAAAAAATGACTAATGAGCATAAAGAATTAGTTGAAAAGAAGGATTTAGTTAAAAAGATTGTAAGTAGTGATGCAGCAATTATTGTTACAATAGGGGCAGGAGATATAGGAGAATGGGTGTCAACAATTAAAATAGCATTAAATGAAACTCTTTAATTGGACAAATATACGATTAGTGCTCATGTTTGTACTGGTGATTTTTTTATTTTCATTCACATCAAAACGAAATGAAAATAGAAAACTGAAACAATCTTCAGTAATATTTGTGGGAGTTAATTCGCCATTTGTTAAACAAGAAATAGTTAATAAATTGTTGATAGAAAATAGTGACAATGTAGGAAGCATTCAAAAAGTTGATTTAGATTTGAATAAACTAGAAACCACCATTGATTCACATGCTATGATTAAAAAATCAGAAGTATATGTGACCATTGATGGTGTCTTAAAAGCAGTGGTAGAACAAAAGACACCAATTGCTAGAGTGTTTAATAAAGACAACTCTTTTTATATTGATTACCAAGGAGGTAGAATGCCTTTGTCAAGTAACTTTACAGCCAGAGTACCGCTTGTTTCAGGAGCGATGAATAAAAAAAATAGTGAAGAATTAACAAAATTATTTCAAGTTATATACGATGATGAATTTTTGAAAAAAAACATCATTGGAATACAAATAATGCCAAACGGTAGCCTAATTATGCTCAATAGAAATTTTGATTATCAAATAGATTTTGGTAGTCTAAATTTTGCTGTGTTAAAATTTAGGAATTATAAAGCTTTTTTTCAAAAGGCTGTTTTGGATGGTTCTTTGTATAAATATAAAAAAATTGACCTCCGATTTACGGATCAAGTAGTTTGCACTAAATAATTGATAATGGAAAAAGAGAAGATTGCAGTAGGACTAGATATTGGGACAACTAAGATAGTTGCCATGATAGGCAAAAAAAATGAATATGGTAAACTGGAAATTTTAGGTTTAGGTAAATCTAAAAGTCTTGGTGTGGCTAGAGGCGTTGTTAATAATATTACACAAACCATACAGTCTATACAACAAGCAATCCAAGATGCCGAAAATAATTCAGGTTTTAAAATTAAAGATGTAGTAGTAGGTATTGCTGGTCAGCACATACGTAGTATTCAACATACAGATTACATAAGCAGACACAATCCAGAAGAGGTTATAGGAGAGAATGATATACAATTGCTTATAGATCAAGTCAATAAGCTGGCTATGTTGCCTGGCGAAGAAATTATACATGTTTTGCCTCAGGAGTTCAAGATTGATGGTCAATCAGAGATTAAAGAACCGATAGGAATGTATGGTGGAAGACTTGAAGCTAGTTTTCACGTAGTTGTAGGGCAAGCAGCATCAATAAGAAATGTTGGGCGTTGCATTCAAAGTTCTGGTATTGAGCTTTCTGGACTTACACTGGAGCCATTAGCGTCTGCTGATGCGGTTTTAAGTCAAGAAGAAAAAGAGGCAGGAGTTGCCTTAATTGATATTGGTGGTGGAACTACTGATTTGGCCATTTTTAAGGATGGAATCATTCGGCATACAGCTGTTATTCCTTTTGGGGGTAATGTCATTACAGAAGATATTAAGGAAGGATGTTCTATTATCGAAAAACAAGCTGAGCTTTTGAAAGTGAAATTTGGATCTGCTTGGCCTGGAGAAAACCGTGACAATGAAATTGTTTCTATACCAGGATTAAGAGGAAGAGAGCCAAAAGAAATCTCATTGAAAAATCTTTCTAAAATTATTAACGCACGTGTAGTTGAAATAATTGAACAAGTTTTTACTGAAGTGAAAGCCTACGGTCATGAAGATCCGAGAAAAAAATTAATTGCAGGTATTGTGTTAACTGGAGGTGGAGCTCAGTTAAAACATATCAAGCAGTTGGTAGAATATATTACAGGAATGGATACCAGAATAGGATATCCAAATGAGCATCTAGCAGGAAGTTCAGATGAGGAAATATCAAGTCCTTTATATGCAACAGCTGTGGGGCTAGTAATGAAAAGTATAGAAAACAAAACTCAAAGTGCAGTACGATTGGATCTTGTTGCTCCAGTAAAAGAGCAACCAGTTTATAGAGCGCCTGAGGCTGTGGCACCAGCTCCTGTAAATGAAGTATCTGAGATTGCAATAGAGGAAGAATACCATATTAAAGAGAAACAACCGGATTCTACCGCAACTAGAATTCAAAAAAACTTCTTTGATCGTTATGTGGATAGGATCAAAGAATTTCTTGATAATGCAGAATAAAACTCAAAAAAGAAGCTAAGAATTAATAACAATTTTCAAAAAACCCAAAATTATGCCAAGCAACACAGAATTTGGAAGTATTTCATTTGATTTACCTAAAAACCAATCAAATGTAATAAAAGTTATAGGGGTCGGTGGAGGCGGAAGTAACGCTATCAACCACATGTTTAAGCAAGGAATAAAAGGCGTGGATTTTATAGTGTGTAATACAGATTCTCAAGCGTTACACAGCAGTTCAGTGCCAAATAAAATACAGTTGGGAGTTCACCTTACCGAGGGATTAGGCGCAGGTGCTAATCCTGATGTAGGACAGCAGTCCGCTATAGAGAGTATTTCTGAGATCGAAAAAATGTTGGATCAAAATACCAAGATGGTTTTTATCACTGCAGGAATGGGTGGAGGAACTGGAACCGGTGCAGCACCAGTAATTGCCCAATTAGCTAAGGAAAGAGATATTTTAACAGTAGGTATTGTTACGCTACCGTTTCTTTTTGAAGGGAAAGTGCGTCAAGAACAAGCTTTAATTGGAATAGAAAAATTACGTAAGCAAGTTGACTCCTTAATAGTTATTAACAATAACAAACTTAGAGAAGTTTATGGAAACCTTGGTTTTAAAGCAGGATTTTCAAAAGCGGATGAAGTCTTGGCAACTGCTTCACGCGGTATTGCTGAAGTAATTACGCATCACTATACTCAAAACATCGATTTAAGAGATGCTAAAACGGTTTTGTATAATAGTGGAACCGCAATTATGGGTTCATCAGTTTCATCCGGTGAGAACAGAGCAAAAGAGGCTATTATTGCAGCTCTAGATTCGCCATTATTAAATGATAACAAAATTAGTGGTGCCAAAAACGTATTGTTGCTTATCGTTTCTGGTACTAATGAAATTACTATCGATGAAATTGGAGAAATCAATGACCACATTCAAAACGAAGCAGGACATAATGCCAATATTATCATGGGTGTTGGTGAAGATGAGTCGCTTGGGGACGCCATTGCAGTAACTATTATTGCAACTGGATTTGATATAGAGCAGCAAAATGAAATTGTAAACACGGAGCCAAAAAAAATAATCCATACTTTAGGAGATGAACAAAAAAATGTTTACAACTTAATAAACAATTCTGTTACTGCATTTGACTTGAATATGGAGACTCCAAAAGCGCCTTCTGCAAATGATAGAATTGTATTTGATTTGATGGAGGATGAAGTAGTTGTCAAAACCCCAGTAGTGAGCGCACCAACGATCAATAATGAGGACTTGGTTGAAATGTCTGATTTTATAAATAATCTAGATGTAACATTCGAAATAGTTTCGCCTATAACTGATATTGATTTTATAGTTTCGTCACCAGTAGTAGAGCCGCAATTAGTTCAAAATAAAACAATAGAAAGACAAGAACAAACAACATTTTCATTTGACTTACCTCTTTTTAAATCAGAAGTTCTAGAGCAAAAACAAGATAACAATGTGATTTTTGAACTGACTAATGAAACAAAAGAAATTAAAGTGAATGAAGCGGTTCAATTTGTACCTGTGACAGAACTTTCAGATAATGGAATCATAAAATATTCTCTTGAAGAGTACATGGATGAAGAATCAGATTTTTTGCGAAAAGCTGTAGTAAAAACACCTGAAGTAGCTACACCTGCAGAGTTGAATATTACTTTGAAGCAAGTTAACATACCAGCTGCCGCACATATAGATTTTGAAGACATTGCTCCTACAGAAATGACGATTGAAGAATCTTTACGAATGAAAGCTGATGAGCGCAGAAAGAAATTAAAAGAGTTCAATTACAAGTTTCATAACAATGTTTCTAAAATTGATGAATATGAGAAAGAACCTGCTTACAAAAGATTAGGAATTGACATTTCAAACAATCAAATGAATACAGTAAATTCTAGGATATCTGTTGGTACAGATAGTAACAATGATTTACAATTGCGTTCTAATAATTCGTATTTACACGATAACGTAGATTAAATTGCTAATTAATTCTAGGGAACCCGAAAATTAATATGATTTTCGGGTTTCTTTTTTACTACAATCCACCAGATAGCAGTTGCTATTCCCGTTAAAATACTGTAATTTTGTTGGGCCTAAATCCAGCTGTTGTTACAAGCTTTTTGTGCAAAACGCTTTTTTCTAAGTTCTTAAAAGAGCTTCTTTCAGTCGCTTTTTAAGCCCGAGAAAAAAATGCTTTTTGCCCTAAAAAGGCTTTTCACGACCATCTGGGGCAGTAAACAAGAGTGCATTGTAACTACTGTTTCATCACAATTGAAAAAACAAAGACATAAGATATGAGTTTATCAACATTAATCATGGAGGAAATGAAAACCGCCATGAGAGCCAAAGATACCGTTGCACTTGAAGCTTTAAGAGCAATTAAATCAGAAATATTACTTGCTCAGACCGCTTCAGGATCTAAAGAAGAAATTTCAGAAGACGATGAAGTTAAGTTGTTACAAAAACTTGTAAAAACACGTAAAGAAAGCGCAAGAATTTTTACAGAACAAAACCGTTTAGATCTTGCTGAACCAGAATTAGCACAAATAGCAGTTATTGAGAAATTTTTACCAGCTCAATTGAGTGAGGCAGAAGTAGAAACAGTTATTGCAGCAATTATTGCCGAAACCGGAGCATCAGGTATTGCATCAATGGGGAAAGTTATGGGATTAGCAGCAGCAAAACTTGGAGGGACTGCTGAGGGTAAAACGATTTCTACAATAGTTAAAAAACTACTTACATAAAAAACGATTGAACCACGCGTAATATTTCATTAGTTGCTCAATTCTGTATCAAAAATGGCTGCGTAGTTCAACTGGATAGAATATCAGATTTCGACTCTGAGGGTTGCAGGTTCGAACCCTGTCGCGGCCACTTTTTAACTTTTAAATGCCTCAAAAAATCACAAGTTATCTTGATTTTTTTGAGGCATTTTTTTTAATGAATTACTTTAATTATGGTTGTTCAAGTAGTTTTAACAGTTTTTATTGGTCTCTTTTTTCTTTTGTTTATACTCTTTAAAGTTATTGAGCCATCTTATATCATGTTCTTTAATAAGCCATTGTTCATACATTGGTATCCTTTCTCTAAACGGCTGAAGCCACATCAGCGAAAAATTTTATCAGACAATTTTCCTTATTACAGTACCCTATCGGATAAAAGAAAAGAGTATTTTGAACATAGAATACTTATGTTCACTAAACAATATCAATTTATAGGTAAAGAGATTGTAGTTACAGAGCAAATGCGACTGCTAATAGCAGCTACTTATGTCATGCTTACCTTTGGGATGCGTAAATATCTTGTTCCGTTGTTTAAACGGATTGTAATTTATCCTACGGCATACTACTCAACCGAAAATGAAGTTTTTCACAAAGGCGAGTTTAACCCTATGATGAAAGCAGTTGTTTTTTCTTGGGAGGATTTTATGTTAGGTCATTTAAGTTCAACTGATAATTTGAATCTAGGATTACATGAATTTACGCATGTACTGCATTTTCATTGTATGAAAAATAACGATCCCAGTTCTATCATCTTTTTTGATGCCTTTAATGAAGTAGTCAAGTATTTTTCTGATCCAGTTCTAAGCTCTTTATTAATCGATACTCAATATTTTAGACCGTATGCGTATGAAAATCAATTTGAATTTTTAGCAGTAGTTTTAGAACATTTCTTTGAAACGCCAGCTCAATTTAAAACCGTGCATCCAGATTTGTATGAGCATGTTGTTACCATGATTAATTACAAAGAAAATCAATAAAAATGGCGCACTAGGCGCCATTTTGTATTAAAAAGTAGTAAGCTTTTTTAGATCTTGAATTGTTTGTACAGGGTCTGTTGCTTTAAAAACAAAACTTCCTGCAACAAGAACATCGGCTCCAGCTTCAACAAGTTGTTTTGCATTAGCACTAGTTACACCTCCATCAACTTCAATAAGGGTGTCTGCTCCTTTTCTTGTAATTAAGACTTTTAGTTTTTCAACTTTAGAATAGGTGTTTTCAATAAATGATTGACCACCAAAACCAGGATTCACACTCATGATACAAACTAAATCAATGTCATTAATAACATCTTCTAGGAGGTCAATTGAAGTATGCGGATTGATGGCAACTCCAGCTTTCATTCCCTCTGCTTTTATGGCTTGTAGTGTTCTGTGCAAATGTGTGCACGCTTCATAATGTACGCTAAGGATATTGGCTCCAAGTCCAGCAAATGTTTTGATGTAACGATCAGGATCGACAATCATTAAGTGTACATCAATTGTTTTGGTAGCGTGTTTCGCAATGGCTTCAAGTACTGGCATTCCGTATGAAATATTAGGTACAAAAACGCCGTCCATGATGTCTATATGAAACCAATCGGCTTCACTGTTGTTGATCATTTCAATGTCCCGCTGTAGGTTTCCAAAATCAGCCGCTAATACTGATGGAGCAATAAGTGTATTTTTCATTTTTTAATGATGTGTTGTTATGAAACAAAATTAGTTTTATTTAAAGTTGATTCAAAATCTTTCTTTTGGATGTATCCAAGAAACTAAAACTAAGTTTTATAACAGTAGGCCTATTGCTTCATAATACGCTGACCTTAATTTATCTTTCTATTTTTTTACTTATTTATTTAAAGACTTTTTTTTTGGGAATCGATTTCTTTTTGAATAACATTCCAGTTATAGAAATGAAAAGTCATTCCGTTACTCATTGCTACAAATAATCCGTTAGGGAATGATGCTCCTAGATTTACGGATGTAACATCAGCACCATCACATTCTATGGTAGAGGTTGGGATTTCAGCAATCTTTTTATGTTGGTTAGGATTGTTTTTTTCTCCCTCTCTTTCATAAATAACAAAAGTATTAGCTTGCTGATTAGAAACTAAAATATAGCCCGTTTTCTCTGTTTTTTTGTAAATAGCGATCCCTTCGTTATCTGATTTAAAATCATTTTTACCAAAAAAAGCAATTTCCGTATTGTTATTTTTTGCAGGATCGGCATAATATTTTTTAATTCCTGATTGCTCATCTGAATAATAAATAAATCCAAGTTCATTATCTACGGCAATAGCTTCAATTTCTTTTTTTTCACTAAAAGAGCCAAATTTACGGACTACTTTTGCACTGATAGAACCATCTCCAGAATCTATAAGTTCATATTGCCAAAGATACGATCCAGTTGGTCCCGATTTTCTTCCAACAACTGCAAATATAGCATTGTCTTGAGCTCTAGTATAGAGTGCAATGCCCATTGGATCACGTTCCTTTTCATTTTCAAATACTGCAATTCCACCATTATCAATTGGAATCAAGTTCGGCAAAGAAAAAATTCTAATTCTATTTTTTTTGCGTTCTGTTGTTACTACGATATCGGTTTTTTGTCCGTTTACCAGCATGCCATAAGCAATATCTACATTGTTGGGGCGATCCATATTAATGTAGCTATTTACTATCTTTCCCTTTAAATCATAGACATATAGACCGCCGCCAATTTCTTTATCGGTCCCAATAATTAAACTTTTTGAAGGGTCAGTTGGATGAATCCAAATTGCAGGGTCATCTGTATCATGAAGAGTTTTTTCGGTTGTTATTGAAGGCTTTAATGCATTTGTTGCAACGGGAGCAAGAGTATCTTTACAAGAAATAAAGAGTAGTCCAAATGTGAGTAGTAAGATTTTTATTTTCATGGGGGTTCAAATTTTTATTTCTATTTATTTAATTCAAATTTATATAAAACAGTAGCCTTTTTTTTATCAGCGTTTATTACTTGCACAAGTAGTTGATTGTTTGTAATTGAAAAAGTCATAAACCCAGGTTTTGAGGCTGAGAAAATACTACCTTCTCTAATTCCTGATGGTCTTACTTCACTACCAGCTCCAGATAAAAATTGAGTGGTATATCTTCCCTTTGGTCGAATTATTTGTAAATCATGCTCATGTCCACACAAGTAGGCGTCCACACGATATTCATCAAAGAGATTGGCAAATTTAGATTCAAAAAGCTTGATGTCCTTATTTTCCTTTCTATATCCTCCACTGTATAGAGGATGATGGCCAACTACAATTTTCCATTTAATAGACTTATCTTGGGTAGACAAAGTTTCTTTGAGCCATTTTTTTTGAGCTAATGTGTCTTGTTCTTTAATACCTGCATATTTTTCAGGGTTTTTGTGATAACTATCAATAAAAGGATTGGTGTCCATTACAACCATCAATATTTTGTCACCGTTATGTAATGCAAATGTTTTGCTATAATATCGGTTGGGCATTTTCCATCTTTTGCTAACTTTTGAGTAGTCAAGTTGAGCTTGAACATTCCCATGGTAGTCATGATTACCTAATGAAGCATACCAAGTTCTGTATAAGGAAGGATCGGAGTAAATAGATTCAAATGACGAAATCCATTGGTAGTCTTGCGTACTTTCAACTCCATCTGGATAAAAATTATCGCCTACTGAAATAATAAATTTTGCATCTGTAATGGTAGTTGCATGACCCATTTCTCGGGCTACATCTTTTTGAAAATAATTACCTACTCGACCAAAATCACCAAGTACAAGAAAATTTAAACTATTTTCTAGAAGAGTCATTTTAGGGATGTTATTTCCTAAATAACCACTTTTTTTTTCTTTTATAAATGCTGCGTTTTTAGTTTGGGCTGTGCTATTGATGCTTATCAAAAGAACTATAAATAACAGTATATTCTTCATTCTATAGTTTGTTAAAAAGGTATTGCATAACAGAAACAACTGTTTTACAACACCTTAATTAAATAGTAAATAATGCTAAAGGTCAAACTTCATACCTACATTAAATCTTGCTTGGTAATATTCCATTTGCATGGTTCTTGATGCAATACCCTGATAGTAGCGTAATGGTTGATTAGTTAAATTATTAGCTTCTGCAAAGATTCTCAATTTATTTGTTATTTTGTATGATGCATTAGCGTCTAAAAATAATTGTTTGTCATAATAGCGATCATCAAAGTTATTTCCACCTAATTCATCAAGATAATCGGCGGTGTAATTTAGTGAAATTCTTGCAGAAAACTTTTTATTCTCCCATGATAATGAACTGTTAAACATGTGAGGTGCGGTACCGGGTAAAGAAACGGATGTTCTTTTATTACCGTCAGAATTTGTTATTCCCTCGGCTTTTGATTTTGTATAAGTATAATTTAAATATACTCCAAAACCTTGTAAAAATTTACCGGGTAAAAAGTCTAATTGTTTTTGTAAAGCAATCTCAAAGCCATACATGTCAACACTTTCTCCATTACGTTGTTGTGTTAATGTCCAATTTCCTGGATTGCTAACAGGAATGGGGTTAGGCTGAGAAGGAAAATCTGTAGTAAACTTTTTATTAGTATATTGATTATCTCTGTACGTGAAAATAAAATCATTTAAGGTTTTATAAAAAACACCTCCAGATACTACACCAACAGATTTGAAATATTTTTCTACCATCAGATCTAAATTATATGCATACGTTGCTTTTAAGTTAGGATTTCCTGCTTCGATGGCTGAATCGTCATCAGCTAGAACGCTAATAAAAGGGGTAAGTGCAAAATAATCTGGTCTTGCAAGTGATGTAGTTGCTGCAGCTCTATACACCCAGTCATTTTTACCATTATACTTTAATGCAACGCTAGGAAGTACATTAGTGTAGGAATTAGTATTATTGATTTTGCCAATTAATTCCTCTTCATCTAAAATGTAATTTGCAGCGTAATTAAGATAAGTATTTTCAATTCTAACTCCTGTGATCATCGATAAATTTTCATTAAAATTTTGATCCCAACGAATATAACCTGCGTAGATTTTTTCTTTTGCAGTATAATTTAAGCCTAAATATTCAGCAGGGACATCCTCTGCTTCATACAAATCAATATTGGATAAATTTAAATTCCCCAAGAATGAATTACTAACAAATGTACCGGGAATATATTGAGAACCTGCCTGCCAATCTTGACCGCCGTAAAAAGAGTTTGGAATCGTGTTTAGGTTTCCTAAATCATTTACTGGGCTGTATTCTGTCCAGCTGTTAGCTCTTGACTTATCCTTTATTCTTAATCTAGCTCCAAAACGTAACCTTCCTTTTTGATCATTAAGCACAGAAAATGGAATTCTGAAATTTAATTTAGCACCTAATTCACTTTCTTCGGTATAATCATTATTTTCTGACAGTTCTCTAAATTCAAAATCTTCAGTTGCATTAGCTCCTAAAGAGTTAATTAAAGGAAATCTAGTGTTTGATAAATCCATATTAAAATCAAGATCTCTATTTTGATATTCAATATAGCGTTCATTTGGTCTAAATTCACTAGCTTGAGCATAATTTACTGACCAATCCATATCTAGTTTCGAACTTAATAGATGTTCGCCCCCAATAGAATAATTCTGTACAGTTTGTCTTTCTAAACGTCCGTTTTTATTTCGATTATTGTCAATGCCCCCTTTGGTTTGTCTTCTAACATCACCTGTAAATCCTATTATGTTATCTGTGGCATTGTAAATAGGATCAATCCCTCTATATCGTGCTCTGTATCTGTTTTCTATATCATCTCTAAAATTATACATCGCATTAAAATAAATAGAATTGTTGCCATTAAATTTATAATCAGTTGCTAGAGCAAATGAGTTTCTAACGCGTTGTACATCATATTTTCTAACATCGTATTCCTCTAGATAAGCTTGTTGTTTTTTACCTTCTACCCATACACCCTCTACATTATCAGATCCAAAAGTGTTATTGTGATAAGAAGTACTTAATACTAAACCTAGTTTTTTATCTAAAAATCTATTTCCATATACAAAACCCGCAGTGTAGTTCCCTTTATCTCGTATGGGGCCGTAACCTCCAGCTAGTGTTGCTGAAACACGTTCTCCATTTGGGGAAGCTCTTGTGATAAGATTTACAGATCCACCTATAGCATCAGCATCCATATCAGGTGTAAGTGTTTTATTTACTTCTATTGTTGAAATCATATCTGCAGGAATCAAGTCCATTTGTACATTTCTATTATCTCCCTCTGCCGATGGAATACGGTCACCATTTATAGTAACAGAGTTCAGGCTAGGAGCTAAACCACGAATTATAATATTTCTTGCTTCTCCTTGATCATTTTGCATAGTAATCCCAGGTACTCGTTTTAGAGCGTCACCAATATTTGCATCAGGAAAACGACCTACTTGGTCAGAGGAAATTACATTAGTAATGTTGTGATTACTTTTTTGTTTATTAATTGCTTTTGCCTGTCCTCTAAGTCTATCGCCAATAACCACAACAGCATCAAGTTGTTCAGTACCTGGTGCTATTGAAAAGTTGATAGTGCTATTTTTACTGGCTACTACATTTACGCTTTGTTTTTGTTTTTGATATCCAATGTAAATTACGTCAATTTCATATGTACCGGGTTTAATATCTAAGAACTCAAATTCACCTATTTGATTTGTTACGGCGTATTTGTTATTTCCAATAATTTTAATCGTAGCTCCTGGTAGTGAGAAATTACTTTCGGACTCTGTTACTTTTCCGGTGATAATCCCCGAATTCTGAGCGTTCATGCCTAAACTAAGCCCGAGAAATAGTAGTAAAATTAGTTTTTTCATAGTTATGTTTAATTAGATTTTTTTTTTTGCAAAAATAAATTTAATTAAGCATCTCCTTCTTTACGAAAGTGTCATTTAATTTTTACAATAAAGTTATTGAATTGCACCTAACATGAATTTAATATTAATAACTTAAATATTTGTAGAGAGTTCATACCCGAGAGCTATGCTCGAACAGGCTGAGGTTTTGCTGAAAAAAAACACAACCTCGTACACTCGATCCGCCTCGGCGGAGAACAGACTGAGGTTTTGCTGAAAAAAAATAAAACCTCGTACACTCGATCCGCCTCGGCGGAGAACAGACTGAGGTTTTGCTGAAAAAAAACACAACCTCGTACACTCGATCCGCCTCGGCGGAGAACAGACTGAGGTTTTGCTGAAAAAAAATAAAACCTCGTACACTCGATCCGCCGCGGCGGAGAACAGACTGAGGTTTTACTAAAAAAAAATAAAACCTCGTACACTCGATCCGCCGCGGCGGAGAACAGACTGAGGTTTTACTAAAAAAAAATAAAACCTCGTACACTCGATCCGCTGCGGCGGAGAATAGACTGAGGTTTTATTGAAAAAAATAAAACCTCGGTAATCAGCCGAGGTTTCAATCATCAATCAAAAAACGAACAGTTAATCAGACTGTTGTTTGCTTTAAAAAAGTTTCAAGTTTAAGGTTTCAAGATGTTTTGAGCAACCTGAAACTTTAAACTTGAAACAAATATAGTTATCCTAAATAGGTTTTTAAAATTTTACTTCTAGAAGTATGTTTTAATCTACGGATTGCTTTTTCCTTGATTTGACGCACACGCTCACGAGTTAGGTCGAAAGTTTCTCCAATTTCTTCTAAAGTCATTGGGTGTTGGTCACCAAGACCAAAGTACAAACGAACCACATCAGCCTCACGAGGTGTAAGAGTTTCAAGAGAACGCTCAATTTCGGTACGCAATGACTCGTGAATTAACTCTCTATCAGGGTTTGGAGATTCGCCAGAACGCAATACATCGTAAAGGTTAGAATCTTCACCTTCTACAAGTGGCGCATCCATTGATAAGTGACGACCAGAGTTTTTCATAGACTCTTTTACATCATTTACGGTCATGTCAAGTTCTTTTGCAATTTCCTCAGCAGATGGCGGACGCTCGTTAGATTGCTCTAATAACGCATACATCTTGTTGATTTTGTTGATAGAACCAATTTTGTTCAATGGTAAACGTACAATACGAGACTGCTCAGCCAAAGCTTGCAAAATCGATTGACGAATCCACCATACAGCATATGAAATGAATTTGAAACCACGAGTTTCATCAAAACGTTGTGCTGCTTTTATAAGTCCAAGATTTCCTTCGTTAATTAAATCGGGAAGAGTTAAACCTTGGTTTTGATATTGTTTTGCCACCGATACTACGAAACGTAAGTTGGCTTTTGTTAATTTCTCTAAGGCGCGCTGGTCACCAGCTTTAATCTTTTGTGCTAACTCTACCTCTTCATCAGCCGTGATAAGATCAACTTTTCCAATTTCTTGTAAGTATTTGTCTAATGATGCAGTTTCACGATTCGTTACCTGCTTGGTAATTTTAAGTTGTCTCATGGTGTTGTCTCCTCAATTTTAAAGTGTACATATAGTTATACGTGAGGAGTTGCTAAAAAGTTACATTTATTTTTAATTTTTATTTTAAAAAGATTTTTTGGGCATTTTCGCCGCGGCGAATCGGGCTATTCTTTACAATCTTTTTATGCGCCGCGGCGCATAAAAAGGATTTCCACTGCTATCCCTAATGCACTTGGTAGTAAGGATAATATTTTAGACAAGCTGATTTGGCGCTTTTGTTCAAAAAATTAAATCTTCGTCCTTTAGTCATTGGTAGACATAGATTAATTATCTACCTCAAAAATCCATTAGCTCTAATCTCTTTGTGAATTCTGGCAATATCTTCTGGGATTTCTCCAGAAATTAACCAGTTAACATCTAATTCATTATTAATAGCGGTATGCATTAAAAAAGAAGTGTGATAAATTAGTTTTCCTAATGTGGCAAGGTCTTCTTTAAAATCCATAAAATAGTCCTCATCTATCGCCTTTATTAAGAGCAAAATTTTAAAAGTACGTGCAATTACATAAATGCATAAAGTGTATGCTTTTGAGTAGGGTACAGCTTCTATTCTTTCACTGTTGATTGTTATGAGTTGAATTAACATTTTAAGATTAAGACTTATTTCTCCAAACTTGTCTTTAGTTATTCTTACATGTTCGTTGATGTCCCCGCTTACATAGCGAATGTCTTGCAATAAAAAACCAACAGAATAAAAGCTACCACTTATATAACTGATTTTTTTAAGCATTGCAATTTCAAATGCATTTCTCTTTTCGTCCACCGTTTCTGTAGCAACTAGTTCAAAATGCAGGCGGTTTGCTAAATTCAAATCTTTTTTTAGCAATCGGAATATCAACTTGTCTTTTTCGGCACTTGGTAACTCTTCTATTGCTTTTTTGAATTCTTTAGAGAACATATTTTTAATGTTTTAGTGCTCAAATATATTACTTTCATGTCTAAACCAAAAATCCCGTTTCAAATAATTGAAACGGGATTTTCTATAAATAAACCTTTAGTAAACTAAGATCTGATTACTCTTTTTTCTCCTCGCGTGGAGGTCTAGCGATAAGTGCTTTACGAGACACTTTTTCTTTTCTAGTTTTTGGATCAAGTCCTAGGTATTTCACTTGAAATACATCGCCCATGTTTACAACATCAGTAACGTTTTCAGTTCTTTCCCAAGCTAGTTCAGATACGTGTAATAATACTTCGTTTCCTGGAGCTGCTGTATATTCTACAACCGCACCAAAATCAAGCATTTTTATTACTTTCACTTCGTAAGCTTCACCAATTTGTGGTTTGAAGGTAATAGATTGAATTTTAGCCAATACTGCTTCAATTCCAGCAGGATCAGTACCTAAAATTTCAATTACACCTTGCTCGTCTACCTCATTGATTACGATAGTTGTTCCTGTAGCTTTTTGTAATTCTTGAATCACTTTTCCACCAGGTCCAATTAAAGCACCAATAAAGTTACCAGGAATAGTTCTGGTGATAATTTTTGGAGCGTATGGTTTCACATCTTCTTTTGGAGCAGCAAGTGTTTCAATTAATTTTCCAAGAATATGCAAACGACCGTCACGAGCTTGAGCCAATGCAGCTTCCATAATCTCGTATTTCAAACCGTCAATTTTGATGTCCATTTGGCAAGCGGTGATTCCTTCAGAAGTTCCAGTTACTTTAAAGTCCATGTCTCCTAAATGATCTTCATCACCAAGAATGTCAGACAATACAGCAAAACGTTCTCCGTCAGTAATTAATCCCATAGCAATACCAGAAACTGGACGAATCATTTGGATACCAGCATCCATTAATGATAATGTACCAGCACAAACGGTAGCCATAGAAGATGAACCATTTGATTCTAATACTTCAGAAACTACACGAATTGTATAAGGACAATCAGCAGGAATCATATTTTTCAAGGCACGTTGTGCCAAGTTTCCGTGACCAACTTCTCTTCTTGAAGTTCCTCTTAAAGGACGAGCTTCACCAGTTGAGAAAGGAGGGAAGTTGTAATGCAAGTAGAATTTTTCTTCACCTTGTTCAGATGGAGAGTCAATTTGGTTTGCCTCTCTAGAAGTTCCTAAAGTAGCTGTTGCCAA
The DNA here is from genome assembly GCF_009764685.1 of Flavobacterium sp. I-STPP5a. Classification (GTDB taxonomy): domain Bacteria; phylum Bacteroidota; class Bacteroidia; order Flavobacteriales; family Flavobacteriaceae; genus Flavobacterium. The sequence goes on from NZ_VHLM01000019.1 coordinate 112,621, forward strand.
AGCTTGTGTTTCTCCACGTGTAAACAATGCAGATCCGTGTACTGATGGTAAATAATCTACCTCACACCAGATTGGTCTGATTTCTGTAGTTTTTCTTCCGTCAAGACGAGTTCCTAAATCTAGGGTTACGTTACGAACAGCTTCTTTATTTGTTTTGTAGAAGTATTTAGAAACTAAATCTCCGTTTTCAGCCAATTCTTCTTCAGTAAATAAAGCTTTTACTTCTTCTTTTACTTCTGCAAATGCAGCAGTACGTTCTTGTTTAGAAGAACCTTTGCTTGCAATAGCATATATTTTATCGTAAGACGCAGCTTTTACTTTAGCGTAAATAGCTTCATCAGATTTTTCAGTTTCGTAAGTGCGCACTTCTTTTTTTCCAAAAGCGGCAGCTAATCTTTCTTGTGCAGCAATTTGTACTTTAATGTGCTCGTGAGCAAATTTAATTGCTTCTAACATTTCTGCTTCTGAAATCTCTTTCATTTCCCCTTCTACCATCGCGATAGAATCGGTTGAAGCTCCAATCATCATGTCAATGTCTGACAATGCTAATTGTGCACGAGAAGGGTTGATGATGAATTTACCATCAATACGACCAACTCTAGCTTCAGAAATTAAAGTTTCAAATGGAATGTCAGACAATGCAAGCGCTGCCGAAGCTGCTAATCCTGCTAATGCATCTGGCATTACATCCTCGTCATGAGACATCAATTGAATCATAACTTGAACTTCAGCATGGTAATCATCTGGGAAAAGTGGGCGCAATACACGATCTACCAATCTCATTGTTAATACTTCGTTGTCACTAGGGCGTGCTTCTCTTTTGAAGAAACCACCTGGGAAACGACCTGCTGCAGCAAATTTTTCACGATAATCTACCGTTAATGGTAAAAAATCAATACCTGGACTTGCTTTTCTTGCGGAAACAACTGTACCTAAAATAACAGTTTTTCCAATTCTTACTACTACAGATCCATCAGCTTGTTTGGCTAAACGACCTGTCTCGATTGTGATGCTTCTGCCATCACCTAAATCGATACTTTCTACAAATAATTGTGGAATCATAAATTTAATTTTTTAGTTAAACATGGGTTCTAGTTGTGTTGTAGTTGTTGTTTTGCGTAGTTAATGCCTAAAACCCAATGAAAAACCAAACTTTTTTTAATAATCAATCCAATTGAATTGATTTTTTAATTTTGTCTTAACTCTAATCCCTTTTGTGTCAGGACTTCTGTAGTGATTTAAGACAATAATATGTAAAATAAAAAAAGAGGCACTTTCGCACCTCTTTCCTATTGATTATTTTCTGATATTCAATACTTTGATAATTTCACGGTATCTGTTGATTTCTTTCTTTTTCAAGTAATCTAACAACGATCTTCTTTTACCTACTAGTAATACTAATGAGCGCTCTGTGTTGTAATCATGACGATTTTTTTTCAAGTGCTCCGTTAAGTGACTAATTCTGTAAGTAAACAAAGCGATTTGCGCTTCAGCTTTTCCAGTATTCGTTTTTTCTCCGTGTTGTGCGAAGATTTCTTCTTTAATCTCTTTAGTTAAATACATTCCAATATTATTTAATGATTCTTATGTATGTCTGCCATCTATTGGTAGACGGGTGCAAAAGTATAAAATAATTATGAATAAGGAAACAATAATGGCTATTTATTTTTTGAGGTTATTGCAAATTATCTTGAGCCTTGTAGTGAAATAGGGAGTGCGTACAGGACTCTAACATTTTGACCTCTTTGCATACCTGGTTTCCATTTGCCGTAACTCTTAACGACTCTAATTCCTTCTTGGTCTAAAACATCGTTTAAAGATTTGAGGATTTTCACTTCGTCTAGTTCACCTGTTTTTTCTACTACAAACGAGAGGAATATTTTTCCTTTTACTCTGTCATAAGCTCTTGGAATTTGGAAATTTCTCCCGATATGTTGGTAAAAATCTTTAATGCCGGTTAATGGTTCTGGTTTAACCTCTAATTGGGTGTAAGAATACTCATTATTGTCCTTATCAGTGCTCACTCCTGAAACTAACTTGCCGTTTCTATATTCTTCAGTATAGCCATAATTAGTGATAAAGGTTCCTTTCCAAGAACCTTCTCGCAGTCCATTTTTATACATTCCTTTTTCAGTTCCGAACTTAAAAGTCTTTTCATAAGTACCATTGCCATTTACTACTGTTTGAGTACCATCGGATTTCCAAAAATTTTTCATTTTTTGTACTGTAGAAAATTGGTCGTCCGTTTCTAGATATTCTGATTCAGATTCCTTTGTTCCATTTTCGTACCAAAGCTCTTCGTTTCCAATAATTCTACCTTTGAGGTAGTTAGTAACGCTCTTTTTATTTCCGTTTTCGTAATAATTAATGAACTCTCCTGATCGATTTTGAGCATTGTCCGTGAGTGCTTGACCTGACATTGATATGGCTCCAGATTTATAATACTCTTTAAAACTATACATATTAGTTTTCGTATCGAAAGATTCAATCACACGATAGTACAAGTGATTGTTGTAGTTTGTTTCTACACCAAGTGAGTCAAGATATATTTTTTTACCAACTGCATCTTGACCAAAGCCCAATACAGGTACTAAAGTCAAACACCATAGGATAAGTTTTGTGTAATTGTAGGCTTGCTTTTTATTTTTCATCCTAAAATAATGTTGCTACCTCTTGATTTACAAATTCCAAGAAACGCTCATCTTCTTCAGTAAAAGGATCTATAACATGGCTATCAATATCAATTTGACCTATGTTTTGTCCGTTTACAAAAAGGGGTACAACAATTTCTGATTTTACGGTAAAACTGCAAGCAATATAATTATCTTGGGCACTTACATCAGGTACTACAAAATTAGCATTTGATTCAGCCACTTGTCCGCAAATTCCTTTTCCAAAAGGGATAACGGTATGGTCTGTTTCTGCGCCTACATAAGGACCTAAATGTAAAGTTTTGGCTTCATGATTAGCAAAGTAAAATCCTACCCAATTATAGTAGGAAATAGAGCTGCTTAATAATTGACAAACTTCTAATAATTTTTCGTCTCTTGTTTGTTCAGAACGTGCTATGATTTCGGTTACTTTTGGTTTTAAATCTTGAAATGTCATTTTTCTTAAATTTTAGTTAGTACAAAAGTATTTAAAGAGATTTCTTTATTTTACATAAATTTGTTAAAAATTTTATTTTGAAAAAATATTTAGAACGCTACAAACCCTTTTTACAATTCTTAGGATTGTTTTTTATGAGTTATTTGTTTTTTATGCTTTGTTATCAATATTATCTTGGGACTTATAGAAATAATGAAGTTGATGGTTTTACTAGAGTTGTAAGTATAAATACTGCCCAATTACTTCAAGTTTTTACAGAGGGATCTTATGTGGTTAAAGATGCATCTCAAGATTATATCAAATTGATTTATAGTGGGAAATATGTAGCTAAAATTGTGGAGGGATGCAATGCTATGAGTGTTATTATTTTATTTGCCTCGTTTGTAATTTCTTTTTCAGGAAGGTTTAAACCAACGGTTTTATATGTTGCTTTGGGTAGTTTGTTGATTTATGTACTCAATGTGATACGAATAGCATTGTTAAGTTCGTTGATTTTTCATTATCCTAAACAAGAACCTTTATTGCATGGGGTAATTTTTCCGCTGTATATTTATGGTGTGGTTTTTATTTTATGGATTTATTGGGTTCAAAAACATTCAAAGTATGCATCAAAAAAAACAAAATAAAACATTAAGAATCTTAGCGCTTGTAGCGTTACTTTTTGCAATAATACTTGTTAGAGCCTTCGAAAATCAATTGTTTAATGATCCTTTATTGGAGTTTTTTAAAAAAGATTTTTCTAGTTCGAGTCTGCCTGATGTTTCAAATTATGCTTATTTTTTAGGGTTGTTTTTTCGATATGCCGTAAATACAGTACTGTCATTAGGTATTATTTATTTTGTGTTTAATGAATTTGAATTGGTAACATTATCTCTGGTTTTATATGTGTTGTTTTTTGTGGTTTTGACCATTGGTTTTTTTACTGTTGCCAACATTTCATACGAGAACCAAAAATGGCATTTGTTTTACATTCGGAGATTTATCATACAGCCCATTTTTTTGTTGTTGTTTGTTGCGGGTTTTTACTATCAAAAAAGAAAATAAGATTCGTTTTTTTTACAATAATTTGATTTTCGGATTTGATAAAATGATTAATTTTGCAAAGTGAAATTTAACAGACATATAAGTTTACTTCTTGCTTTTTTCCTATTGGTTTCCAATATTGGATTCGCATTTAATGTTCGCTATTGTGGTAATGACATTACTTCGGTTACTCTTAAAACGTCTACTCAGGATGAGAAATTAGAGAAGGATTGTTGTGGCGTTGTGGAAAAAGAATCACATTGTTGCAAAGACAAAGAGGTTAAATTTGAAAAGAAAACAGATGATTTAATTCAAAAAACAGTTTCTTTTCATCCGGTTTTTATTTTGCAATCAAATGAATGGAATCCTTGTGTGTTTTCATTTGTTTCAAATTTTAAAAAAAACGCATTTACTTCGTATTATTGTGATGCAAATGCACCTCCTTTTTTTAAATTATACCACCAATATATTTTCTACGCTTAGTTTTGATGTTTTTACAAAAGTTAAATCACATTTTTTGTGGTGTTGTATTTTTTATAACATTAAAAATCAATAATGAAAAAACAAATTTCAATACTTTTATTGTTCTTATTTTCTGGGTATAATTCGTTTTCGCAAGATACTTTGCAAGAGATTAAAGTGCAGAATGAACGTAAAAGTTTAAAAAAATCATACAGTCTTACGGCTAATACTACAACAATGACAAGCAAAGAATTACTCAAAGCTGCATGTTGTAATTTGGCAGAAAGTTTCGAAACAAATCCTTCAATCGATGTCAATTTTTCGGATGCTTTGACGGGAACGAAACAAATAAAAATGCTAGGATTGACAAGTCCTTATTTAATGATCACGGAGGAGAATATTCCTTCGGTTCGTGGAGCTTCTCAAGCCTACGGATTGTCATTTACGCCTGGAACTTGGGTAGAAAGCATCCAAATTACCAAAGGCGCCGGAAGTGTTGTCAATGGCTTCGAAAGTATTTCAGGGCAAATTAATACCGAATTGATAAAGCCCATCAATGATATACCATTTTTTCTGAATTTTTATGGTTCAACAGATTCCCGTTTTGAATTAAATACTCATTTCAACAAGAAAATCTCTGACAAGTGGAGTAGTAGTTTGTTTGTTCATGGAAACACGAGAGTTTCAAAAAACGATATGAATGAGGATGGTTTTCTGGACAATCCATTAGCTAAACAAATTAATGTTTTGAATCGTTGGCAATACACCAACGCTGCAAAAGGGTGGGTGAGTTTCATCAATTTCCGGTATATGAATGATCAAAAACAAACGGGAGAATTAAATTTTGATCCTGATAGGGACAAGGGCACAACTAATTATTGGGGTTCTGAAATTAATACAGAACGTTTTGATGTTTCCACTAAATTAGGATATGTTTTTCCGGACATGCCTTATCAGAGTATTGGTTTTCAAAATGCTTTTAATAGCCATGATCAAAAGTCTTATTTTGGCTTAAACCAATATAATATTAAACAAAAAAGTTATTACTCAAATCTGATTTTTAATTCGATTATCAATAATACGAAACATAAATTCTCAACAGGTTTGAACTTCACGTATGATAAATACGGTGAGTTTGTCAATGTAAATGATTACAGCAGAATTGATAATTCGGTGGGTGCTTTTTTCGAATATACGTATGATAACACGGATAATTTTAGCGTAGTTCTTGGTGTTAGAATAGACAATCACAATCGTTTGGGGGCTTTTGCTACGCCAAGATTGCATGTGCGATACAATCCTTGGGAGAAAGGAGTTCTTCGATTTTCAGCAGGAAGAGGAAAGCGAAGCGCTAATGTTTTTGCCGAAAATCAGCAGCTTTTGGCAAGTTCAAGAACCTTTAATTTTTTAGATACGAATGGGAAAATATACGGTTTGAATCCTGAAATTGCATGGAATTACGGAGTTAGTTTTATGCAGGGTTTTTTGCTTTTTGGTAAAAGTGCTGATGTTGGTTTTGATTTCTACCGAACCGATTTTCAAAATCAAGCTGTTGTTGATGTATTGCAAAGTCCGCAACAGGTTTTGTTTTATAACTTAAAAGGGAATTCGTATGCGAATAGTTTGCAAGTAGAGTTTAATTATGAACTGAAAAAGCATTTTAATTTGAGAACAGCCTACAAATTCTATGACATTCAAACAGGCTATTTATCAGGAGTTTATCAAAGACCATTGCAGGCAAAACATCGTTTTTTTGGGAATTTAGGATACGAAACTCATGTTCTAGATAAGGGCAAACAATGGAAGTTTGATTATACTTTTAATTGGCTCGGGAAACAACAATTACCCAATACTTCAACTAATCCAGAAGTGGATAGGCTGCCTGATTTTTCGCCGTCATTTTCTGTGATGAATATTCAAGTTACTAGAACTTTTTCTTCTACTTTTGAAATGTACGTTGGCGGAGAAAATATTGGAAATTACAAACAAGAAAATGTTATTTTGGGTAGTGAAAACCCATTTGGACCTACTTTTGACGCATCAATAGTCTATGGTCCAGTTTTTGGACAAATGTATTACATGGGTTTGCGTTATAAAATTAAATAATCTTAAAAAAAGTTAAAGGATGAGAAATATAATAGTAGTGCTCTTACTGGTGTTTGCTGGGCTTACAGTTCAAGCACAAGAGATAAAAAATAAAAATGCCAAGGTTGAATTTCATGTTAGTGGGAATTGTGACATGTGTAAAAAGAGAATCGAGAAAGTAGCTTTGAGTGTTTCAGGGGTGAAATCTGCGGATTGGCATATGGATTGCGGTACGTTATACTTGATAGTGAACGAACAGAAAACTGATCTTCTTACGATTCAAAAAGCAATTGCAAAAGTGGGTCATGATACAAATGAGGTCAAGGCTTTACAAGAGGATTATGAAAAGCTTCATACCTGTTGCCAATACGAACGAAAATAATTTTAGAGAAAGCCAAAGTGAAAACTTTGGCTTTTTTAATGCCCATATATATTGTGTGAATAAATTAGGGTTGTAGTCACTTAAAAAGGATATTTTTAAGTGACTGCAATCTCGAAATGCAAAACCAAAATTTAATTGCGTGTGCAAGAAAGTAAATTTAGATAATTTAAATAGTTAATAAAACTTTAAAATAAGGCATTATTTTGCTCTAGAAACTTATTATGCTTACTTTCACGCACTATAAATTTAGGTTTAAAATATTTTTTAGAATGAACGAATTTGATTGGAAAAATTTAATTGACCCGCTTTTTTACATCCATTTTGACATAAACGGAATTAAGTTGGGAATTTATATAGTTTTATTTATTGTTTTTGCTGAAACCGGTCTTTTTGCAGGTTTCTTTCTGCCAGGTGATAGTTTGTTGTTTTTGGCTGGGATCTACAGCCGAGAATTAATTGAAAATATATTTATAATTGACAATGATTTTCTGAATGTAGTTTTGTTATCTACATTGGTAGCGTTTTCAGGGATTTTGGGTAATGTCGTAGGCTACTGGTTTGGTTCTAAAAGTGGCTATTATTTGTATAACAAAGAAGATAGCTTTTGGTTCAAACGTAAATATTTGGTTCAGTCTAAAGATTTTTTCGAAAAGTATGGTGGTAAGGCAATTATTTTTGCTCGTTTTTTGCCAATTTTTAGAACATTTGCGCCTATAGTTGCAGGAATTGTATCAATGGATAAGAACAAGTTTATGTTTTATAACATTCTGAGTTCTTTTATATGGTCATTCACATTAATTTTCGCAGGACATTATTTATATGGTTTCTTATTGGAGAATTATCAAATTGATCTAAAAGAGCATATAGAATTAATTGTATTAGCTTTAGTGGGAATTACAGTTCTACCAGTGATTTATAAGTTTAGTAAAAAATCAAAGGTTCAAGAGTAATTTAATTGGTACTTTAACAACAATTGTTTAGCATAAAAAAGGATGTAGTTTATAGAGAACTACATCCTTTTTTTATGTTGAAATTTTATGAGTTTAAGAGTTTTATATTTTCAAGAAAAAGTCTTTAGAATTTCCGCAGATAAAAATAATCTGAAATTCTAGTGTCCTAAGCGCGGATATAATATAATTCTATTTCTAGATGTGTAAAAAAAAACCGAAGCAACTTGCTTCGGTTTGGTTATTTTTAAAAGACAATTCTTAAATTAAGACTACATCATCCCTGGCATACCACCACCCATTGGCATTCCGCCGCCAGCGTTTTCTTCTTTAATGTCAATTAGAGCACACTCTGTAGTTAAGATCATCCCAGCTACTGATGCAGCATTTTCTAAGGCTACACGAGTTACTTTTTTGGGATCAATAATCCCAGCAGCAAGCATATCTACATATTCGTCAGTTTTAGCATTGTAGCCAAAATCTCCTGAACCCTCAGCAACTTTTGCTACTACTACTGAACCTTCAAGACCAGCATTTTCTACAATAGTTCTTAACGGAGCTTCTACAGCGCGGGATACAATTTGAATTCCTGTTGCTTCGTCAGCATTATCTGCAATTATGGTGCTTAGAACATTTTTAGCTCTTAATAGTGCAACACCACCACCAGCAACAATACCTTCTTCTACAGCAGCACGAGTAGCGTGTAATGCATCATCAACTCTGTCTTTCTTTTCTTTCATTTCAACTTCAGATGCAGCTCCTACATAAAGTACAGCAACACCACCCGCTAATTTAGCCAAACGCTCTTGTAATTTTTCTTTATCGTAATCAGATGTTGTTACTTCCATCTGACCCTTGATTTGGTTTACACGGTTTTTAATCATGTCTGCATCTCCAGCACCACTTACAATAGTTGTATTGTCTTTATCGATAGTTACTTTTTTAGAAGTACCTAACATTTCAATAGTAGTGTTTTCAAGAGTGTATCCTCTTTCTTCAGAAATTACAGTTCCACCAGTTAAGATAGCGATGTCTTCTAACATTGCTTTTCTTCTGTCACCAAAACCAGGTGCTTTTACAGCAGCGATTTTCAAGGCTCCACGTAATTTATTTACTACCAATGTTGATAAAGCTTCTCCGTCTACATCTTCAGCGATAATCAATAATGGTTTTCCAGATTGAGCAACTGGCTCAAGAACTGGTAATAATTCTTTCAGTGAAGAAACCTTTTTGTCATATAAAAGTATGTATGGATTTTCTAATTCTACTTCCATTTTTTCAGAATTAGTTACAAAATAAGGAGAAAGGTATCCTCTGTCAAATTGCATTCCTTCTACTACATCAACATACGTATCAGTTCCTTTTGCTTCTTCAACGGTAATCACTCCTTCTTTTCCAACTTTTGCGAAAGCAGTAGCGATTAATTCACCAATTACTTCATCATTGTTAGCAGAGATAGAAGCAATTTGTTTGATTTTCTCAGAATCACTTCCTACTACTTTTGCTTGCTGTGCTAAGTCGGCAACGATAGCTTCAACCGCTTTATCAATTCCTCTCTTTAAGTCCATTGGATTTGCTCCTGCAGCTACGTTTTTCAAGCCTTCTTTTACGATTGCTTGTGCTAAAACAGTTGCAGTTGTAGTTCCGTCTCCTGCTAAATCATTTGTTTTAGAGGCTACTTCTTTTACCATTTGAGCTCCCATGTTTTCTAATGGGTCTTTCAATTCAATTTCTTTGGCTACAGTAACACCATCTTTGGTTACATTTGGTCCACCAAATGCCTTTCCAATGATTACATTGCGTCCTTTTGGTCCTAATGTTACTTTTACAGCATTTGCTAATGCATCAACACCACGTTTTAATCCGTCACGTGCTTCTATATCAAATTTTATATCTTTTGCCATTTTTTCAAAAATTGTTTAATTGTTTTAAGTATTGAAAGTTTCAATTTTTTTATTCCCTTTATGGGATTCTCTAGACTATACTATTGCTAGAATATCGTCTTCACGCATAATTAAGTAGTCAACACCTTCTAATTTCAATTCTGTACCAGCATATTTGCCATAAAGTACGGTATCTCCAATTTTTACTGTCATAGTATGCTCTTTTGTTCCATTTCCTACTGCAACAACGGTTCCTTTTTGAGGTTTTTCCTTTGCTGTATCAGGAATATAGATACCAGAAGCAGTTTTTGTTTCAGCAGCCATAGGTTCAATTAGAACTCTATCCGAAAGTGGTTTAATGTTTAAATTCATGGTCGTATGTTTTTATATAAAATTAAAAAGTTGTGATTATCGTTTTTCAGAAATTGTGCCATCTTGCTTGAACTGACATATTTTCCTAAAAAAAATGCCAGCTTTGACAGGCTGGCATTTTATCTATATGGGTTTTTATTTATTTTGCTGGAGCTGGAGTAGCTGGAGCGTTTTGTACTGGTGCAGCAGGAGTAGTTGGCGCAGTTGTACTTGTATTTTCAATTATCTTAGAATCAGTATCGCTAAGCGTTCCTGTAAAACTTAAACTTGAAAACAAAATCAATAATATAAGAACTGTTGCTAAGGTCCATGTACTTTTGTCTAAAAAATCAGTAGTTTTTTGAACTCCGCCTAACATTTGTGAACCTCCAATGTTTGAAGATAATCCGCCACCTTTAGGGTTTTGAACCATGATAACGACGATTAATAAAAAACATACTATAGTTATTAAAACTAAAAAAATTGAAAATGTGCTCATTGTTTAATTATTATTATGTTGTAAAATCTTTATATCCGAAATGCGTTTCGCAAAGAAACTACTTTTTTCTGGATATTTCAAAATTAATATTTCATAAGCTTGAATTGCTTTTTGATATTTTTTTTGTTCCAAATACACTCGTGCAAGCGTTTCGGTCATTAATGATGAATTATCAGTTGTATTGATATCAATGGTAATTGGTATTATTGTTCCATGTTTTCCGGGTGTGATTTTGGGACTGGTTTCAATAAACTTGTCAATTAGTTCTAATTTTTTTCTTTTTTCTTCATCCATTAAAGTTTCTTGTTCAAGTACTGTTTGGTCACGTTCTATAGGTTCGCTACGAGATAATTGAAGCCATTCCTGGAACGAATGTTGTTCTCGTTTTGAAAAATCTAATGGTGTTCCTATGGCTAGTTTTTCCTCAATTTTATGGATTTGTTGTTCGGGCTCTACTGTGCTAGATTTAGAAATTGAGGTTAAAATCGATTTTTCAAGAGTATTAATTTTAGGATCTATTTCTTTTTCCGAAACATTTTTTTCATCGTCAATTACTTGATTGTCTAATATTTCTTGAGCTTTCTTTTCATACAAACTAGTGTGTATAGAGATAAAAGTATCAGATGTTATAAAGTCAAACAGTACAGATCTATCTGTGGTATAAGCTGCAGTTCGTTTTAAGGCGTAGTTATACTTGTAGCTATTTTCATTGTAAAGGCCTTTAAGCTGTAACGCTCGTGCACTTTGAAAATACGGAAATTCATCTATTACCTTTTCTAAATCCTGTGTTTGTTGCACATGAATAGTATCCGGTTTATTTATGATGTGGATAAAGTCAGTTACATTCATTTTTTAATTGTTCAATGTTCCGTAATTTCTTTTCTGTGATTATTTTTATTAGCTCGCAAAAGTATTTTTGAACTTACTTTTGAATTTACCATTTAGCTAATGACTCATTAAAAATTTCTTGTGTAATTCTTTCAAAAATTTCTTTTAAAGCATTGTTTAATGTTGTTCCAGTAAGTTGTTGATCAGCTGGGTAATCAAAAAAGAAGGAGAATGGTTTTTCAAAATTATCTGTTTCTTTCTTCTTGTTTGTAAAACGTACATTTACTCTTAGTGTTAGTCGGTTTTGCGCAGCACGTTGATCAGCAGTAGCGGTCATGGGACTAATACGGTATTCTACTATTTCCCCTTCATAAGTCAAATCGGCACTGTTTTTTACCAAATTTAAATTGGTTTGATTTTGAATTAAATCTTGAAGTTCACGTGTAAAAGTTAGGTCAATTCCAGGCTCAATAAGTTCAGCATTGTTTTGAAAAAAACCTACCTGAAACGTTTCGGCGTCTATTTTACCGGTTCCGGTGAAGTTATACACGGAGCATCCTTGGAAAGAAGCAGCAAATAATAATACAAGTACGAATTTTAAATATTTCATATAATGAGTAAAAGTTAATTTCGATTTGTTTGACTTTTATATTTAAAGGTTTTTACAAGTCAAATTGTTTGATTTTTCTATATAAAGTGCGCTCCGATATTCCTAACTCATCAGCAGCGGCTTTGCGTTTTCCTTTGTTTTTTTCTAATGATTTTTTGATCATTTCTATTTCTTTCTGCTCTAGTCTTAGGGTTTCTTCTTCCTCGATTGTTTCGGCAAATAAATAGTTTTCTTCTGGTTCTTGATACAAACTTTCGTTATTTAAAGTTGTAATTTGGTTATTTCTAGGAGATTCTTCAAAGTCTATTTCATTATCATTTTCCTTAGAACCGTATATTTTTTTGATCAAACTTTGATTGGTCTCTTGCACTTTTGAACTTCCGTTCTGAATCAGTTCCAGAGTCAGCTTTTTCAAATCATTCAAATCACTTTTCATGTCAAAAAGGACTTTGTATAAAATCTCTCGTTCAGTACTGAAATCGTTTTCACTTTTTTTATCCTTAATAACAGAGGGTAAGTTACTGCCTTGTTCTGGTAAGTAAGATTGTAAAGTGGTAGATGTAATATCTCTGCTTGTTTCTAAAACTGAAATTTGCTCGGCCACATTTCGCAACTGACGAATGTTACCGCTCCAGCGAAATTTTTGCAATACTTGTATGGCATTTTCCTCAAGTTTAAGAGGTGGCATTTTGTATTTGTGTGCAAAATCAGCAACGAATTTTCTAAATAATAGGTGAATATCGTCTTTTCTATCTCTTAAAGGAGGCAAGGAGATATCAACGGTACTCAATCTATAGTATAAATCTTCTCTGAATTTTCCTTTTTCTATGGCTTCAAATAAATTAACATTGGTTGCGGCCACAATTCGAACATCAGTTTTCTGTACCTGAGAGGAACCTACCTTAATAAACTCACCATTTTCAAGAACACGCAACAAGCGTACTTGTGTGGTAAGGGGTAATTCTCCCACTTCATCAAGGAAAATGGTGCCTCCATCAGCCACTTCAAAGTAGCCTTCTCTGGTACTTGTAGCGCCTGTAAAAGCTCCTTTCTCATGACCAAAGAGTTCACTATCTATAGTTCCCTCTGGAATTGCACCACAATTCACAGCAATATATTTTCCGTGTTTTCTATGCGAAAGTGAGTGTATGATTCTAGGTATATTTTCTTTTCCAACGCCACTTTCACCGGTTACCAGCACGGTAATATCAGTTGGGGCAACTTGTATGGCTTTTTCAATGGCACGATTGAGTTTTGGGTCATTCCCAATAATCTCGAAGCGCTGTTTTATTGATTGTACTGATTCCATAAATTTTTTTTCTCAACCACAAATTACACAAATTATCGCAAATTTATATTTTTAGGTGTTTATTAATCTTTTGTGAACTAATGATTTATTTTGGAAATTTGCTATTATTCCAATGGGAGTATCGGCTAATTTCATATAGTTTAATGTTTGCGCAATATGATCATTACTGATTTCTTTTATTGATTTTACTTCTAGAATAATATCGTTGTAAACCACAAAGTCGGCATAAAATTTATGAGGTAAAATTATTCCTTTATATTCCACAGTATACTCTTTTTCTCTTTCATACGGAATATTATGGTTTTTGAATTCTATTTCTAATGCATCTTTATAAACGATTTCTAGTAAACCAGGCCCAAGTAATCTATGTACTTCCATACAAAGTCCAACTATTTCGTAATTTTCATCTTTTTTATAATAATACTCATTAGACTCACTCATGTTTGATGCTTATATTAAATGAATTTGTGAAAATTTGCGTAATTTGTGGTAAGTAAATCAATTCATCTCACTTAAACTAATTGCTGTCCCTTTTAAAGTTCCGCTTGTGCAAGAAGTAATTTTGACATTTACAAAATCTCCAATTTTATAATTTTCTTTTGGGAAAACTACAGTTATGCTTTGTGAATTTCTACCTGAGAATTCTTCTGTTGATTTCTTTGAAACTTTCTCTACTAAAACTTCTACGGTTTGACCAATGAATTCTTCACTACGAAACCAAGCGTGTTTTTGTTGTAAATCTACAATTTCTTGTAATCTACGGGCTTTAGTTTCATCGTTAACATCATCTTCCATTTTTCTTCCAGCCAATGTCCCAGGACGTTCAGAATACGAATACATATAACCAAAATTATACTTTACGTACTCCATTAAACTCATTGTGTCTTGATGATCTTCTTCAGTCTCTGTTGGGAAACCCGCAATCATATCCTGAGAAATAGAGCAATTCGGGATTATAGTCCTAATTTTATCAATCAAAGTCATGTATTCTTCACGAGTGTGCAAACGGTTCATTTCCTTTAAAATTCGGTTGCTTCCAGACTGAACCGGTAAATGAATGTGTTTGCAAATATTAGGATGCTTAGCAATAACATGCAATACACTTTCATGCATGTCTTGTGGATTAGAAGTTGAAAACCGAATTCTCATTTTTGGGAAACTTAAAGCAACCATCTCAAGCAATTGATCAAAATCAACAGCAGTAGCTTTTTGCATTTCGCTAGCATTTTCAAAATCCTTTTTCAGTCCACCACCGTACCAGAGGTAGCTGTCTACGTTTTGTCCGAGTAAGGTAATTTCTTTAAATCCTTTGTCCCATAAATCTTGAACTTCTGCCATGATACTTTGGGGTTCACGACTACGTTCTCGGCCACGGGTAAAAGGCACTACACAAAAAGTACACATATTATCGCAACCACGAGTGATAGAAACCAAAGCCGTAATCCCGTTGCTCATCAATCTAACCGGAGAAATATCGCCATAGGTTTCGTCTTTTGATAAAATAACATTTATAGCATCTCTACCTTCCTCAACTTCTTGTAATAAATTGGGTAAATCTTTGTAAGCATCAGGACCTACAACAAGATCTACAATTTTTTCTTCCTCAAGAAATTGACTTTTCAAACGTTCAGCCATACAGCCCAAAACGCCAACTTTCATTTTAGGGTTAATGCGTTTTACGGCATTGTATTTTTCTAAACGTTTTCTAATGGTTTGCTCTGCTTTATCGCGTATAGAACAGGTATTTACCAGCACTAAGTCGGCATCCTCCAGAACTTGTGTGGTATTATATCCATTTCCAGATAAAATGGAAGCTACAATTTCGCTATCCGAAAAATTCATCGCACAGCCATAGCTTTCTATAAAAAGTTTCTTTGTGTTCTCAGGTTTATTCTCTAAAACAAGACTTTCTCCTTGTTTGCTTTCTTCAATAATCTTTTCCATGCTATTTTTTCAAAGCACAAAGATAAGCTAAAACAAATAAATATGACAACTTGTCAGATTAAGAATTAACAGTATTTTGTGTTTGATTTTTAAGGCTGTTATTATCTTTTAATTGAACATCTTCTGTTAGGCTCGTCCATAAATAAAAATTTTTTAAACTAAAAAAATAGCTTTCTTAGTTTGCTATGTTACGCTGGGGACAAATGTGTTTTGCTTTCTGATTTTTACTTTGGTCAGAGTAAAAAGGGATCATTGCAGATGACAAAGTCACTGGTGTTAAGGTTTAAAGTATTCAAATCTTACCGCAAAAGCTTAAATTTTAAAAAAAAATAGATACTTTTGTCCCAGAAAAATAGATCAATGGCAAAGAATTTAGTTATAGTAGAGTCCCCAGCAAAGGCAAAAACAATCGAAAAATTCCTAGGTACAGATTATCAAGTAGAGTCTAGTTATGGACATATTGCTGATTTACCTTCAAAGGAAATAGGAGTAGATGTAGAGCATGATTTTAAGCCTAAGTATGAGGTTTCTGCAGATAAAAAAGCCTTGGTCACCAAGCTGAAAGGGTTAGCTAAGAAAGCCGATATGGTTTGGCTAGCAAGTGATGAGGATCGTGAGGGTGAAGCTATTTCTTGGCACCTTGCCGAAGAGCTTAATTTAGATAAAAACAAAACAAAAAGAATTGTTTTTCACGAAATTACAAAAACAGCTATTCTTAAAGCTATTGATAATCCTAGAGAGATAGACTACAATTTAGTTAATGCACAACAAGCGCGACGTGTTTTAGATCGTTTGGTTGGTTATGAATTATCTCCTGTATTGTGGAGAAAAATTAAGGGTGGTTTATCTGCGGGTCGTGTTCAGTCAGTATCTGTACGTTTAATTGTAGAACGCGAACGAGAAATTCAAAATTTCAAAGCGGTTGCGACGTACTCGGTGGTAGCCGAGTTTACAAACGAGTCTGGAAAAATATTCAAGGCTAAATTGCCTAAAAATTTTAATACAAAACAAGAAGCTCAAGATTTTTTAAACAAAAATATTGGTTCTACATATAAGGTATCAGATTTAGAAACAAAACCTACCAAAAAATCTCCAACAGGTCCTTTTACTACTTCTACATTACAACAAGAAGCAGCTCGTAAATTGTATTTGCCAGTGGGTATAACCATGCAACTTGCGCAGCGTTTGTATGAGGCGGGATTGATTACCTACATGAGAACGGATAGTGTTAATTTATCCAAAGATGCAATGGAAGCTGCTCAAGCTGAAATCATCAAATCTTACGGAAAAGAGTTTTCTAAGCCAAGAACCTTTGTTAATAAAAGTAAAGGAGCACAAGAGGCCCACGAGGCAATTCGTCCCACTGATATGTCACGTCATACGGTAGACATTGACCGAGATCAAGCACGTTTGTATGATTTAATTTGGAAAAGAACATTGGCCTCGCAAATGAGTGACGCGCAATTGGAACGTACCAATGTGAAAATTGAAGCGAGCAACCACAATGAAATATTCACTGCATCTGGAGAGGTATTGCTTTTTGAAGGTTTCTTAAAAGTGTATCTTGAAGGTCATGATGATGATGAGGAAGAGCAGGAGGGAATGTTGCCTGCAATGAAAGTGAACGAAAAATTACAAAATAATTACATTACAGCAACCGAGAGATACTCAAGAGCTCCAGCTCGTTTTACCGAAGCTTCTTTGGTAAAAAAACTAGAAGAACTAGGAATAGGTCGTCCATCTACTTATGCGCCTACAATTTCAACGATAATTAATAGGAATTACGTTGAGAAAGGAAATCTAGACGGTCAAGAGCGTAATTATACGCAGTTGATTTTGCAATCTGGTAAGGTAGATGAGAAGGCACTTAAAGAAAATACTGGATCAGATAAAGGGAAATTAGTACCTACTGATATCGGAACTATTGTAACGGACTTCCTTGTTAAGAATTTTGGAAATATTCTAGATTATAATTTTACGGCAAAAGTAGAGCAAGACTTTGATGAAATTGCCGAAGGAAATATTGTTTGGACAAAAATGATGAAGGAGTTTTACGATCAATTTCATCCTACTGTAAAAGATGTGGAGGCAAATGCTGAGCGAGAAAGTGGCGAAAGAATTCTAGGGACTGACCCTAAAACAGGAAAACCAGTTTCGGTTCGTTTGGGGAAATTTGGACCGATGGCTCAAATTGGCGCTCCTGATGATGAAGATAAAAAGTTCGCCAGTTTGATGAACGATCAAAATATTGGTAATATTACGCTTGAAGAAACTTTAAATTTATTTTTATTGCCTAAGAATTTAGGAGAGTATAAAGGTGAAGAAGTTGAGGTGAGTAATGGTCGTTATGGTCCTTATATTCGTCATGGTGCTGCATTTGTATCTTTGCCAAAAGGCGAGAACCCATTAGATGTTGATTATAAAAGAGCTCAAGAATTAATTGATGAAAAAGCTTTAGCAGATGCGCCTATAGCGGTTTATAAAGGTGAAGGAGTTCAGAAAGGTGTTGGTCGTTTTGGGGCTTTCATCAAATGGAGCGGATTGTTCATCAATGTGAGTAAAAAATACGATTTTGATAATTTATCTCAATCAGATATTGAAGCTTTGATTGAAGATAAGCTTCAAAAAAATATCGATAAAGTATTACACAATTGGGAAGAGGAAGGGATTCTTGTAGAAAAAGCACGCTGGGGTCGATCTGTGATTACAAAAGGCAAAATTAAAATTGAGTTAAGTAAAGATGTAGACGCGTCAAAACTAACACTTGAAGAAGTTCAAGAAATGATTGCCAAAAAAACACCTGCTAAAAAAGTAGCTGCTAAAAAAGCACCTGCAGCAAAGACATCTGCAAAGAAAGCAGCCGTTAAAAAACCTGTCGTAAAAAAGAAATAATTAATAATTTAATTTGTTCGCTACACAATTTTAAGTAAATATCGTAGTGAAGATGAAAAAGGAATAAATGGAATTTGATTTTTTAAACCCCGTTGATGATGAGGTTCTTGAATATTGTTTTGGATTGACTTCACAACAACTTGGTAGTAAAGTTGTGATGCATACTCAGGAGCAATTTCCGGATATCAACAAAATCAAATTAGCAATTATAGGTGTTTTAGATAATAGAGGGCGATCTATTGAAACTAAAAATGTAAGTTTAATAGCTTTAAGAAAAGAACTTTACGGTTTATTTCCAGGTAATTGGGAAACATCAATTGCTGATTTAGGAAATATACAAGCTGGAAATTCGGTATCTGATACGCATTTTGCTGTTAAAAAAATCACTTCGGAGTTATTAAAAACAGGTGTGATCCCTGTTGTTTTGGGCGGTTCTCAGGACATTACGTATGGCATGTATAGGGCGTATGATGTGCTGGAGCAAATGGTAAATATTGTTGCAATTGATAGTAGGTTTGATTTTGGAAAAGATGAGGAAGAATTATCTGCAACTTCTTATTTGACAAAAATAATTGTAGATGAGCCTAATAATTTATTTAATTTTTGTAACTTGGGGTACCAAACGTACTTTAACTCGCAAGAAGAAATTGATTTAATTGAAAAATTATTTTTTGACGCATATCGACTTGGGGAAGTTTCGAACAATATAGTTATCTCAGAACCTGTTTTTAGAGACGCAGATCTTGTAAGTATTGATGTAAGTGCCGTTAAATCTTCGGATTCTGGTAATTTTATTTCGTTTCAGCCAAATGGTTTTAATGGGAAAGAAATATGCACTTTAGCGCGTTATTCAGGAATTAGTGATAAAGTAAGTTCTTTTGGAGTCTTTAATTTTAATGATACGGAACAAGAATCTCACCTCGTTGCACAAATTATTTGGTATTTTATAGAAGGAGTTCAATATAGATCAAATGAATATCCTTTCGGGAGTAAAGAATCATACTTAAAGTATATCGTACCACTAGAGGAAGAAGAATTAATTTTTTATAAAAGCGATAAAACAGAAAGATGGTGGATAGAAATACCATTTATTTCAAATGTTAATAATAAATTAAAAAGAAATACGTTATTACCATGTTCTTACGATGAGTACTTGCTTGCATGCAACAACGAATTGCCAGAAAGGTGGTGGAAAGCCCAAAGAAAAAACCTTGTTTAGAGATATTTAACATAGATATATGATTTTTTTATAAAAAGCGATTTGTTTAGTATAAAAAAATTGTTTTTGTTAAAAATAATAAATAGGTTTACACCCTCAAATTTAATGAATAGATAACCGAAATTATATGAATAAGTTCATAGCTTTTACGACGATTTTAACCCTATTGATTAGCTGTGCTAAATCAAGTGATAAAGGGGAATTAGTTGGTGTTAATGGTGGAAAGTGGCACCCTGAGAAACCATACGGAATGACTTTAGTCCCTGGAGGCTCATTTATTATGGGTAAATCTGACGCGGATTTAGCAAGTATTGAGGATGCTCCTACAAAAACAGTTACGGTGCGTTCTTTTTATATGGACGAAACTGAAATTACAAATAGTGAGTACCGTCAGTTTGTAGAATGGGTTAAAGATTCAACTATAAGAGTTAAATTAGCAATAATGGCTGATTTAAGTGGTCAGCCCGCCGCTGCTGGGTCAAATAAAGGTAAGAAATCAGGAAGTATTGCTGACTATGCTTTTAGTGACTCCGATACTACCAAGATGACAGCATATGATAAATATATGTACGATAATTATTATAGCATAGGTACTGAAGACGATCAGTATGCTGGTAGAAAATTAAATAGAAAAGTGAAATTGGCTAAGGGACCAAAAGAATATCCAGATGCAGCATACACTGAAGTTATGGATTCTATGTATTTACCAAGCGAAGAATCTTATAACGGCTTAAGAACAATTGATGTAAATAAATTGAAATTTCGCTACTCTTGGATGGACATACAAGCAGCTGCAAAAGCTAAAGTGGGTCGTAGAAAAGATTTTATCAAAACAGAAGAAGTTAATGTTTATCCTGATACCACGGTGTGGATTAAAGATTTTGCTTATTCTTACAATGAGCCTATGCATAACGATTATTTTTGGCACAAAGCATATGGTGATTACCCAGTGGTAGGAGTAAAATGGACACAAGCAAAAGCTTTTTGTGCGTGGAGAACATTAAATAAAAATGGCTATATAAAATCAAAAACAAAAGGACAAGATTTAATTAATCAATTTAGATTGCCTACAGAGGCTGAGTGGGAATACTCCGCTAGAGGTGGTTTAGAATCGGCCACATATCCTTGGGGTGGTCCTTACACCAAAAATGATAGAGGTTGTTTTTTAGCTAACTTTAAACCTAATAGAGGGGATTATGCTGCTGATGAGGCTTTGTATACATTAGAAGCTAAATCATATGAGCCTAATGGTTATAATTTATATAACATGGCTGGTAATGTATCTGAATGGACGGACTCATCTTATGATGCAAATGCTTATGAGTATGTTTCATCAATGAATCCAAATGTTTTAGATGCTTCTAACAAACGTAAAGTGTTGCGAGGTGGTTCATGGAAAGACGTTGCTTACTTCCTACAAGTTAGTACTAGAGACTATGAGTATGCTGATTCTGCAAGAAGTTATATAGGCTTCAGAACCGTGCAAGATTATATGGGACTTCAAACTACAGGTAACGGTAAAAAAAAGAAATAAATTAAACAAAAACCCAATCTATTAAAATTTAAAATTTATTATTATGGCATTATTAGGAAAAAAAGCAATGAATTTCGCTTACGGTATGGGGGCTGCAGTTGTAATCCTTGGAGCATTATTTAAAATTACTCACATTGAATTCGGTGTTATAACAGGGAATTTGATGCTTACTATCGGTCTTGTTGTTGAAGCTTTGATCTTTGCATTATCTGCTTTTGAACCGGTCGATGATGAATTAGATTGGACCTTAGTATATCCTGAATTGGCTAACGGTCAAGCTAAACCTGCCACTAAAAAAGCCGAACCTGTTGCTGATACTCAAGGATTATTATCTCAAAAGTTAGATGCAATGCTTAAGGATGCTAAAATTGATGGTGAATTGATGGCAAGTTTAGGTAGTAGTATAAAGAATTTTGAATCAGCTGCTAAAGGAATTGCTCCTACAGTAGATTCTATTGCTTCTACAAAAAAGTACAGTGAAGAGTTAACTCTTGCAGCATCTCAAATGGAATCTTTAAACAGTTTATATAAGGTACAATTAGAAAGCGCTTCTAGAAATGCTCAAATAAATGATGAAGTAGCACAAAATAATATGAAGCTTAAAGAGCAAATGCAATCTTTGACTTCAAATTTATCTTCTTTGAATTCAGTTTATGGAGGAATGCTTTCTGCAATGAATAACAAAGGATAATTAGTTTCGAACTATTATTAATTTAAACTAATTATTAGAAAATATGGCAGGAGGAAAACTAACCCCTAGACAGAAGATGATAAACCTGATGTACCTGGTTTTCATCTCAATGTTAGCATTAAATATGTCCAAAGAAGTATTGTCTGCTTTTGGAATAATGAATGAAAAATTTGAAGGTTCTAATAGTGCTGCTGAGCAATCAAACGCACAAATGTTGATGAGCTTAGACGCTAAGGCTGCTGAAGCCGGCGGAGAATTTGCTGCTGCATCTGGAACTGCTCATAAAGTAGAAGCGATTACAAAGAAATTTTATGATTATATCGCTAATATAAAAACGGATGTTTTAAAAGGAACTGAAATTGATGCAGAAACTGGTAAATTGCCTTATGAGTCTATGGACAAGGGTGATAATTTAGATCAATCTTGGTTTAGCCCTGCAGGTTATTCTGCAAAAGGGAATGAAGTGGTGAAAACGGTTGAACAATATAAGGCAGACATGAAAGCTGCTTTAGGAAGTAACAAAAAACTTTCAGCTATTGTTTCAGAAGTTGAGTCTAAATTCTCTTTACAACCTGTTAAAAATAAAGACGGAATTTCGATCCCGTATTTAGATTATAACTTTAAAGGTTTTCCGGCTGTTGCTTCACTTGCAAAGTTATCTGCTTGGCAGAATGATGTTAAGAAAATGGAGACTGATGTTTACAATACGTTATTAGGTAAAGCGGCTGTTGCTGCTGCATCTTATAGCAATTATCAGGCAATTGTAGTTCTTGACAAAAGTGCTTACTTTCAAGGAGAGCAAGTTACAGGTAAAGTAGTTTTAGGAAGATATGATGAAAACACTAAACCAACTTCATTTTCAGGACCTGGTAAAATTGTTAACGGTCAGGCTGTAATTGCTATGACTGCTGGGAATGTTGGTGAGCAGACAATCAACGGACAATTTACATTTCTTGAGGATGGCAAAAACATTCCATTAAAGTTCGCTGGTAAGTATGTGGTAGTTCCTAGACCTAATTCGGCTACTATCTCTGCTGATAAAATGAATGTGGTTTATAGAGGTGTTCAAAACCCTATCACGATTTCGTTTGCAGGTATTCCAGATAATCAAGTAAATGCATCAGCACCTGGATTGTCAAAAGTGGGTAATGGTAAATATGTTATGTCTCCTGGAGCTGGAAATGAAGTTATCATTAATGTTTCTGGAAAAATGGCAGATGGTAAAGTAGCATCTGATAAAAAAGTATTCAGAATTAAAGGTATTCCTGGTCCAACTGGTACAATAAGAGGTGAAATGGGTGTTGTTAAAGGACCTAAATCTAACTTAGAAATATCTACAGTTGGAGCTAAACTAGTAGACTTTGATTTTGAGGTAGGATTAAGTGTAATTGGTTTTAATCTTAAGGTTACAGGTCAGCCAACAGTTGTTGTACAAGGAAATAAATTAAATGCTCAGTGTAAATCTGTATTATCTAAAGCAGGTAGAGGCGATCAAGTTACCATTTCTGAAATAAAGACAAAACTTGACGGTGCTGGTAGTTATTTATTACCAAGGACTTCTCCGGTTATTTTTGAAATACAATAATAAATTGGGTTTTTAAATCCTTTTCAATATCAATAAGAATACCACTATGAATATTAGAAATTTATTTATCGCAATCTTCGCTGTAACGGGTTGTTTTGTGTCTAGTGCACAATCCAATTTGTTGAATGCGAAAACTCCAGATCAAATTGGATTAAAAACAGCTGCGCAACTTGACTCTGATAATGATAAGCCTCTTGCTTATGGTTATGTTCATGATAGAGACGTGTTGATGGGTAAAACAACGTGGGAAATTATAGATCTTAGTGAAAAGATTAATTTTTCTTTATACTTCCCTATTGATACCGCCAATATAGGTAATGACAGAAGATCGCTTTATGATGTACTATCTAAGGCAATTAAAAGTGGAAAAATTACTGAAGTATATACTGATAGTTATTTTAATACTAAAAAATCACTTCAAGATATTCAGGCGTCGCTAACAAGAATTGATACTACTGATGCTGGTAGAGAACAAATAAATTCAGGTACTAAGGTTTCTGAAGAGTATATCACAAGACAAGATCTTGCTGCTCAAGATGTAACGCAATATAAAATAAAAGGGTATTGGTACTTTGACAAACGACAAAGTGAATTAAAATATCGTTTGTTAGGTATTTGTCCTGTTACTCCTGATGTTTATACTATGAATAGTGACGAGAAAGATTACATTGAATTGTTTTGGATCTTTTTCCCTGCTGCTAGAGAGGTGTTGCATGATGCTAAATCTTTTAATGATAAAAACTCGGCATTGCCAATTTCATTTGATCAAATTTTAAACTCTAGACGTTTTAATGCCTTTATTTATAAGGAGGAAAATGTATACGGAGATAGAAGAATTGATGAGTATATGAAAGACAATGCTCAAAATCAATTATTAGAATCTGAAAGAGTTAAGGATAAAATTCGAAACTTTGAATCAGATATGTGGAACTACTAGTAGTTTTCAATAAACTTAAAAAACTCTTACCTTGTGGTAGGAGTTTTTTGTTTGAATCCCTTTTCCTTAAAATTTATTTTATTTAAATGTTAGATTATATTATAGTTGGTTCTGGTTTGGCTGGTTTGTCATTTGCTGAATATGCCTTGCGCAATCATAAATCTATTATGGTTTATGACAATAGTTCTCAAAACTCATCTAAAATTGCAGGAGGCTTATACAATCCTGTTATTTTAAAGCGATTCAGTGAAGTCTGGAATGCGCAACAACAATTGGATGTGATGAATGAATTTTATACCATTTTAGAAAAAACACTCGACAAACAATTTGATTTTAAAACTCCTATTTTAAGGAAGTTTTATTCTGTTGAAGAACAAAATAATTGGTTTTTAGCGGCAGATAAAAAAGGTTTAGAACCTTTTCTTTCTACTAATTTGATTTATAAAAATGTAAGTGGAATAGATGCCCCATTTGGCTATGGAGAAGTTTTACAAACGGGTTATGTAGACACTGCTTCTTTTTTAGAATCTTTCCATTCCTATTTAAAAAAACTAGACGTATTTATCTCAGAAAGTTTTGATTACAATGAATTAATTCAAGATGAAGAGGGAGTTTCTTATAAAGGTTTAAAAGCAAGACATATTATTTTTGCGGAAGGCTTTGGGTTAGATGCTAATCCTTATTTTAATTATTTACCTTTAGATGGGACTAAGGGTGAACTATTTATTATAAAAGCAAGTGATCTAGATCTAGACGTAATTATTAATACTAGTGTTTTTATTTTGCCTTTAGGAGATAATTTATTCAAAGTGGGAGCTACTTACAATTGGCGAGAGAAAGATGATTTTCCCACAGAAGATGGTAAAATAGAACTCATTGATCGTATTAAAGAGATATTATCCTGTGATTTTACTATAGAGGCGCATTTTGCAGGAGTTAGGCCAACGGTTAAGGATAGGAGACCTCTCATTGGTACACATCCTAATTACTATCGTTTTCATGTTTTGAATGGTCTTGGAACGCGGGGAGTAATGCTTGGGCCTACAATGGCTCAAGAATTATATAACCATATTGAACACCAAATAAAATTAGATCCTGTTATTGATATTAAAAGGTATGAAGCTAAATACTATTCTTAATTCTTGTTAGTAGTTGCTTTTGGATCGTAAGATATAAACATGTTGATGTATATATTTCTGGACCATCTAAGGACAAATGGAAAAGTTACAATGAGGGTAGCTATAATGGCAGCGAAAGCTATTTTTAAATTCGTTTTAAAAAAAATAAAAGAGACAATAAATGCAGCTACTCCTAAAGCAACATTAAGTCCGTAACTAACATACATGGCTCCATAAAAAAATGAAGGTTCTATTTGATAGCGCAATCCACAATGACTACAATTTTCTTTCATTTTTAGAATTTTTGTCAATTGAAATGGATTTTTTTCCAAATACATGCTCTCATTCTGGCATTTAGGACAAGTTCCTGTTAAAATGCTATATAATTTGGATCCTTTTTTTAACATTTGCAAAAAATTAATTTTTTCTTTTTGAAAAGCAGTGTTTGTTGTTACAAATTTACACATTCATTAAGGAAATAAATCATAATACATGCTTAATATACACAATTTATCTGTTTCTTTTGGTGGTACTTATTTGTTTGAAGAAGTTACTTTTCGTCTAGGTGCTGGAGACAGAGTAGGCCTAGTTGGAAAAAATGGAGCGGGGAAGTCTACCATGCTTAAAATGTTGGCTAGAGATTTTGCACCTGATTCTGGTGTGATTTCACAAGAGAAAGACATTAGAATGGGTTTCTTGCGTCAGGATATTGATTTTGAGCAAGGAAGAACTGTTCTTGAAGAAGCGTACGAAGCTTTTACTGAAATTAAAATTGTTGAAAAAAAGCTTGAAGAAATAAACCATCTACTTGTTACTAGAACAGACTACGAAAGTGATGCCTACAGTCAAATCATTGAAGATTTATCAGATTACACCCATCGCTTTGAACTTTTAGGAGGGTATAATTATGTGGGAGACACCGAAAAAATCTTGTTGGGATTGGGTTTTAAAAGAGAAGTTTTTGACAATCAAACTGAAACTTTTTCTGGAGGATGGAGAATGCGTATTGAACTAGCCAAATTATTGCTTCAGGCGAATGATGTATTGTTACTGGATGAGCCAACGAACCACTTGGATATCGAGAGTATTATTTGGTTAGAAAGTTTTTTAAGAAATTATCCAGGTGTTGTAGTGATTGTTTCTCACGATAAAATGTTTCTTGATAATGTTACGAATAGAACTATTGAGATTTCTCTAGGGAAGGCATATGATTTCAACAAACCGTATTCACAATATCTTGAACTTCGTCATGAAATTCGAGAAAAGCAATTGGCTACTCAAAAAAACCAGGCCAAAAAAATTGAAGAGACCGAAAAATTGATCGAAAAATTTCGTGCCAAGGCATCAAAGGCATCGATGGCTCAGTCTTTAATCAAAAAATTAGATAAAGTTGAACGTATTGAGGTTGATGAAGATGATAATTCGGTAATGAATATTTCCTTTCCTGTTTCTAAAGAACCAGGTAGAGTTGTTATTGAAGCCGAAGATGTAACCAAAAGTTATGGTGACACTACTATTTTAAAAGACATTAGTTTATTAGTAGAACGCGGTAGTAAAATTGCTTTTGTTGGTCAAAATGGTCAAGGTAAATCTACATTCATTAAAGCAATCGTAAACGAATTTGAGTATCAAGGGACTATTAAACTAGGACACAATGTGCAATTGGGTTATTTTGCTCAAAATCAGGCAGAATATCTTGATGGTGAAATTACATTGTTACAGACTATGGAAGATGCCGCTGCAGATACCAACCGTATGAAGGTGAGGGATATGTTGGGTTCTTTTTTGTTTAGAGGAGACGATGTGGAGAAAAAAGTAAAGGTACTTTCAGGAGGTGAAAGAAACCGTCTTGCGTTGTGTAAATTATTGTTACAGCCTATCAATGTATTGTTGATGGATGAGCCAACGAATCACTTAGATATTAAGTCTAAAAATGTTTTGAAAGCTGCCTTGCAAAAATTTGGAGGAACATTATTATTGGTATCTCACGATCGTGATTTTTTACAAGGAATGTCTAATATTGTGTATGAATTTAAAGATCAAAAAATTAAGGAGTATTTAGGAGATATCAATTATTTCTTGGAACAGCGCAATTTGGAGAACATGCGCGAAGTAGAGAAAAAAGATATCGAAAAGGCTGCTGCACCAAAGGAAAGCAATAAAACCTCTTATGAAGATCAAAAAAAGGGTAAAGCACTTCAAAATAAATTGAGTAAAATTGAAAGTCAAATTAAACAGTTAGAACGCGACATTCAGCAGGATGATAAAATGCTGACTTCTAATTATGACAAACATATTGAAGACGCTAAGTTTTTTACAGCTTACAATAAAAAGAAATCAGATCTAGATCAATTATTATTAGACTGGGAAATAATACAAGAAGAAATTGATAATTTATAATGTTACTTAGAGCTCCTTTTGGGGCTCTTTTTTTAGGTAATAACTCCAATAGATTTAGAATGAGAAATCGCCTCGCTACTTTCCTTAAAATAGCACACAGCAACGTTAAGTGTAGTTAAGTTGTTTAAAACTGAACAGACTTTTTCTTTTTTTGAACTTCCGGTTTGCCTGATGTAGACCGCTTTTACGGTTACTGGAAATATTTTACAAATGGATTGGTATAAGTAGGGATCGTGCTGCGAGTCATCACCAAGCAGTACATATTCTAGATTGGGATAAAATTCAAGAATGTGTTTAATTTTTTCGAATTTATGATTGTGACCACCTCTGCCAGTCATAAAAAAATCAGTTAAACTGCTTTTAATATCTTTTAATAATAACACCGCTTTTGGGAGTTTGTGAATTGCCGTAAAATTGATAATAAAACGGTATAAATTCCATTCACTGCTAGAAACATAAAAAAAAGCATTGAATTCGGCCTTGTTATTTCTTCCCGCAGTGCTCAACGCTTGGTAATGCGTTACTACATCATCGTAGATTTTACGTTTGTTAATATTTTTAAAAAGAAGGACATACAACTTCAATAAAGGATTGAAAGTATAGGAAACCAGAAAGGTATCATCAATATCTGATATGATCCCTAAATTTCCCTTGTGCGGCCTGATATAGCTTTCTTTTTTTATGATGGTTTCTTTTTCATAAGTCATGCTTACTTCATAGTCAATCCATCCATAATCGCTGTTGGGATCTAGAGGAATACAAAACTTAAAATAGCCATCATCAAGCGTTTTAGTGTGAATCTTAGTGCCATTTAGTTCTAAGTAAACATCGGCATTGGCTTGTGTTTTCATCTGAAACATTTTGATGACCGATGTAGCATTTTTGAGGTTTTTCTTTTGAAAATTATACTCTTCTCTAGTTGTGGGTTTAAACACATGCCCCATGACAATTAGTTCTTGATCATTTGCATAACCACGGTATAATTTTAAAATAGGCTTCATAAATTTTGTATTTTTGAAAAAAGTTAAAGTAGAGGTTTTAATCGAAAAAAAGAAAAGAAATTTGAAAAAGAATATCTTAATTGTTGTAAATCCTATTTCTGGAGATATCGATAAATCAGCCTTGATAGAATCTGTATCTCAATTTGCTGCAAAAGAAAATTTGAATATCAGAGTTTTTACTACTACTGGTGAAAACGATATTCAAAATATAAAAGACTTTTATACTAACTACAAGCCTGAAAGAATTATCGTTGCAGGTGGTGATGGTACCATTAAAATGGTTGCCGAAGCCATGGAAAAAGAGGATGTGATATTAGGAATATTGCCAGCAGGCTCTGCCAATGGTTTGGCTGTTGATCTCAATTTACCCACAACTGTAGAGGAGAATCTTTCAATTGCATTCTTGAATGATTACCTAGCTATTGACATGATTTCAATCAACGGAAAAAAAAGTATTCATTTAAGTGATATTGGTCTTAATGCAGCATTGGTAAAAAATTATGAAAGCAGTAGTGTAAGAGGAATGTGGGGATATGCCTTGCAAACCGTGTCAACGTTAATGGAGCTTGATGATCCTTTTATTGCAACTATCACTGGAGATTTTCCAACTATTGTGAGCGAAGCTAGAATGGTGGTTATAGCTAATTCTCAAAAATATGGTACTGGTGTTACTATAAATCCCCATGGAGTAATGAACGATGGGAAATTTGAATTGGTAATATTGAAAAATATGGATTTACTCTTATTGGGTAAAATAATAACGGGAAATATGCCTCTTGATGATGAGGATGTCACTATTATATCAACCAATAAAGCTCAAATTTCACTCAATGTGCCAGCAGATTTTCAAATAGATGGTGAGTATTGTGGTAAAGAAACCAAATTAAATATTGAAATACTTAAAGGGCAAATGAAAGTAGCTATTCCTTATACAGATCTCTCAATTATTTAAATGGATTGCGCTCTTGCCAAATGGTTTCGGGTTCTAAGTACCTGAATACTTTTGGTAGTAAAATATTAAAAAAATAAGATTCATGGCGCATCAAACCAAATACTTTTTCCGGTTTAGCACCTACTGAACTTTTTATTTCTAATGCTGTTCTGGCAAATACAATTGATTTAAATTTTTTATTTATGGAATAGGCTATCATATCATAAAGCATATTCAAATAAAGCATTTTTTCTCGTTGAATGGTTTCATCATAACCTAAAAAATAGGTATCCATAATAGATCCGTTTTTTATTAATGTGTTGAAACCAATGAGTTTTCCGTTCAAGAAATATCCATAAAAAAGAAATTTATCCTTAAACTGCTCTTTAAAAACACTAAAATGATTTTTGGGTAGAAAAAAAGTATTAAAAGGAGCGTTTTTAGCCACATACAGATACAATTCGTAGATAGTGTCTTCAAGGGCTAGGATTTCCTCTAGAGGCAATTTTCTTTTTTCAATTCCAATAGCCCTTTTACGACCTCTTTTATATTGATCTCTGTATTTTTTTGATAACGAATTGATATAATCAGTTTCTTGGTGCCAATTTTCATCAATTGTAAAAATCATATTGGGCTGAGTAGAAAACTTGAAGTCTTTTCTAAAAGCGGGGATTCTAAACAGTTCGAATTCTTTGGAATTGTAATCTTTAAAAGACGTAATGTGTATTTTTATACCTTTTTGTGCAAATTTATTTTTTAATTCTTGAACCGATTCATGTAACGTTTGAATTGCTCTTGTAGGATTAGCATTTGAGCTTAACGCAAATGAATTTTGGCCTGTGAGCATATTGTTGCCAACAATCAATACATGCGAAGCTATTTTTTTAAAAACAAAATTCCGTATCCTATTCTTGATGCTGTTATCACGTTCCCCAAAGCTATCAAGTGCATTTAAATCAATAAATTGAGAAATAGCAATCCCAATTAAGTGATCTTGGTTAAATATACCAATGAAATGGCATTGCATATTTGTTGGGCAAGCATTTTCAAGTACTTGAAGGTATTTTTTGGATAAAAAAACAGTCGTATTAGCAAGGGTGTCCCAATTTGCAGGTAAAGATGTGGTATTGTCGAAAATTTTGAACGAATATGATGAATCCAAATTGAGTACTACTATTTATACAAAATTAGGCATTAAAGTTTAATGATGCACATAAATGTATGGAAGTATTATTCTAAAAGCAGGTGTGTGTTTAGATTGAATTTCAAAGCAGGGAATCTAAGTTAATTTGTATAGTTTTAAAAGGTATTCGTAAAACATGTTTTAACAATAATCCTTTATTGGTTTATAATAGTTGTACCTTTATCAATATACATTTAGAGATTTAATTCAAAGAACGATTATGAAAACATATACCGAAACGACTATTCAAAAAGAATTAGTTGCATTGCAAGATTGGAATTTTATCGAAAATGCTTTAGAGAAAAAATATGTTTTTAAGAATTTTAATCAAGCCATGGGGTTTATCGTTCAAGTAGGTATTATTGCTTCGTCTGTTAATCACCATCCAGATTGGTCAAATTCCTATAATAAGGTGCACCTTAAACTCAGTACGCATGATGCAGGTGGAGTAACAATTAAAGACATTGAACTTGCAACGGCTATAAATGCAATTGTGTAATTTAATACCAGGGAATAATCTTAGGATATTGACTGCTAGTGTTTTGTGTTTTGGTAGCAATTGGTACTGAAGTTTCCTTTGTTTGATTTTTCGAGTTAAGAGTTATAAAATCTAAATTCTTAAATCAAAAGCATAAATGCGTAAGAAATTATGTTATTAATAAGTAAAAAAGATGTATTTCGTCGATTTTATTTGCTATACAGCTGTAAAAAAACTAATTTTATGTTAATAAGTAATATAATTTTTAGGACATGAAAAAAGCTTTACTATTATTTTTGATTTTATTAAGCAGTAATGTAATCTTTGCTGCAATTTCACCAAAAGAAAAAGAGGCTCTGATTAAATTGTATCATGCTACTGGTGGTCAGCAATGGAAAGTGAAGTGGGATTTAAACGCAACCGTTACAGCTTGGTATGGTGTTAAAATTCAGGATGATAAAGTGGTTGCTTTAGACTTATCAGATAATAATTTAACGGGTAAGATTCCTAGTGAAATTTCGAATTTAGTAAATTTACAGCTTTTAAATTTACACAAAAATCAACTTACTGGAGATATTCCACAATCATTAGGAAAATTGAAATTATTGCGCGTTTTAAATCTTTCTTTCAATCAATTATTTGGATCTATACCAACTTCTTTATGTCAGTTAGAAAGTTTAAATACTCTAGAATTATACATGAATGCCTTGTCTGGAAATCTTCCAGCACGATTAGGACAATTACAAAAATTAGAAACGTTATCGTTGTTTAGTAATGAACTTACAGGTGAAATTCCTATATCATTATACGAATTAAAAGGTTTGAAAACCTTGATGTTGAACAGTAATAAATTGGTAGGGAGTCTTAGCAAGGATGTTCAAAACATGGTTTTTTTAGAAAACTTAAGCTTGTTTGATAACAATATGAATGGTCAAATTCCTGTAGAATTAAGAAAACTTAATCATCTTAAAGAAATGAATTTGTCCTATAATAAATTTAATGGATTTGTATCTAAAGATTTAGCTTTATTAGATATTATGAATATGACGATGTTAAATGAAAAAGGCTTGGCAGTAGCATTAAAAGTAAATTCAGACCGAAATTCTGCTATTGTATCCGAAGATTAAATAGTTTTACGTAATAGTTGGTTTTAGATTAAATTTAATAAACGTAGTTGAATTAAACCTGCAAGAAATTGCAGGTTTTTTTATGAAGAGGTTTTAAGACAGGTTGGCTCGTTTGGTTTCTATATTTCTGTTATGTTTGAAGCACTGAATTTAAATGTTTATTTAGATCATTATTTTAGCAGATTTTCCCGCTCTCCAAAGAGTGTTTTGCCAGAAGCTGTGCCAATGTCTCTAACTTCGCACCTGCAATCTAAACACCAAAATAAGCGGATATTCAAAAATAAAGATATAAACTAGAAAAGCTCCAGATTTTTCCGAAGCTTTTCTAGTAATGGTAAACGGTACAATAGCTACCAATTGTTTTTTACGAAATGTTTTTCAAGAAGTGCAAAAGTTTTATTTCCTTTTGGATGAATCGTATCATGATAAATGCAAATAGAAATAAAAAAATATATCCGCTTAATAGAATGTAAAGATAAAAGCCTCTTGAGAAAATGGTTTTAAAAACTGGTAAAAGCAATGTAAATCCAGCAGTATACGTGAGGTAAATGATAGGTGTAAGGATGTAATGTATTTTTTTTCTCCAAGTATAAAACTGATGTGCTAGTTTACTGTATTCTATTAATGTGAGATCAGTATTTAAATTGGCTAGCTTTTTTATACTGATCCATTCTAAGGCTACACGGCTCACAAGCATTACAATCATAATGCACAAGCCAATACTAAACTGTATGTTTCTATAAGCACCAGCCCAAATATAATAAGAGATTAATATTATTGAGGTCAAGCTTAAAATTATTCTGGTCCATAAATGACTGCGTTTAATTTTTTTAGTATGTGACTCCGCTTTTTTTATAATTTCGGTGGGAGTTGGTTGTGATTTAGATGTTGTCTGCTGATCCCAGATATTTTGTAATTCTTCAAATGTTTTCATTTTGTACACATTGAGTTAAACTTTTTTTGATTCTATGAATTCTAACGCGAAGAGTTTCTTCGGTTATCCCGATTACTTCTGATATTTCCTGATATTCTAAACCGTCTAAAGTCATTAGGATAATCATTTTGTTCGTTTCTTCCAATTTTTGTATGCATTGATACATTTGTCTAAGCTGCTCATCTTTTTCATTCGAATAGGATTCTGCAACAACCTGAGGCAGGATATCGGTCCTGATTTCTTTCTTTATAGATGATTTTCTCAAATAAAGAAGGCAAGTGTTTACTGTAATTCTGTAAATCCAAGTGCTGATACTCGATTCATTTCTAAAAGTGTCTAACTTCTCCCAGACTTTGATGAAGATTTCCTGAGTTGCATCAGAGGCCAATGCGGTATCGCCACAAAAATATCCTTTGCACAAACGAAATACTTTATTGTAATGCTTGTAATAAATCTCGTCGAATAGTTCTTTTTTAGCCACCTTATTTTAATTCAAGTTTAACTTTATTCATAAACCATTCCGGTTGATCGTACATAACAAAATGAGCGGAGTTTGCTGCATACTCAATTTTAACAGAAGGCAGATTTTCATACTGGGCTTTATAGGTGTTTTGTACTGTGGTAAGATCTGGATTTGAAGCAGCTAAAATTACAACAGGAATTTTAATTTTAGAAATTTCTTTTCGCAGGTCTAAATTTAGCATGTCGATATAACCGTGAACGTAAGTTTTTCGATCCACAAGATGCATCCATTCATTAATAGTTTTTTGTTTTTCTTTGTTCATGCACATAAAAGAAGTTGACTGCGAATTCATTCCGTCAAACGCTTTTTGATCCATGTTGAGCATCATTTTACTTTGCGGATTGTCATACGGTATAATTTCTCCCTTGTAGTTAGGAATCATCAAAGCGGCAGTTGCAGGCAAAGCATCAACGATAATTAATTTTTTGAACAAATTAGTTTCCTGAGAGGCTAACCACAAGCTTAAAGTTCCTCCTAAACTATGACCAATTAATGTAGCATTCTTAAGTTTTTTTGTTTTTACATAAGATATGACTTGATCTTTGATGGTAGCCAACCAAGGAGTTTCAATTGGCGGGACATTCCCAAATCCAGCAAAAGTAAAAATATGACATTCGTTAGTTTTAGAAAGTTCGGCTACTGTTTCATTCCAAACTTCACCGGTACAACCAAAACCAGGAAACAACATTACAGGAGTTTCTTTTCCTTTTACCTCTACTTTGAAGGCGGTTTGAGCAAAAACAGATTTTGAGATCAAAAGGAAAAATGCAATAATTAAAATAGATTTCGTTTTCATAAGATATATTTTTTTAAAGTTTACCTTTTGATACAGAACTAGATTAATTGTTACCTCAAAAAAGCAATTTTTTTTAAATTTTTTTTTCGAGAATCAAATTTTGGGTTTAAAGTCCAGTGAATTAGAGTTGTTGTAGGTTTTTAAAAAGCAAAAACACCAGCTTTTTCAAGTGGTGTTTTCTTAATAGTTCCCGCTCTCTCAGAAAAGTGTCATATCAAAAGCTGTGCGAATGTCTCTGACTTCGCACCCTCAATCTTAATAATCTTTATGAAATTTAATAGAACCGCAGATTCGCTGATTAAATAATGCCATAATCTGCGAATCTGCGGTGCAACACAGTATAAATTCACGCGAAGTCAGAGACATTCGCGCAGCAAAATGTGGTTTTTAAGAATGTTTTGTTTACTGAATCAAGCTTTACTAAATCCTCCGCTCCCTCGCTATCCGAAGAATATCGTTACAAAATCTGTGCGAATGTCTCCGACTTCGCACCCGTAATATGGATAAGCTTTCTTAATTCTAAAATAGCCTCGCTAGGGTGGAAACCAAGCCTACAGTACGTCTTTAATATAAGATAAATTACTTTCTATTTTTTAGATATTTTTTACTTGAAATACAACAAAGACTACAAATAAAACAATCACAACGTTTTAATTTATTTTCATGTAGATTTGCTTTGTAGGCACGGATTGCAAATCCGCGCTATCGTACATTAGAGACTTAATTGCATATCCGAGCGATCGGGATTATGATATTCAAATTAGAAATCAAATTGATGATGTACTCAGAGCGAATAACTTAACTTCGACTAGCAACTTATCGAATCTTACAAATCAACAATTAATTAATATGATTGATGATATTGAAGATATGTCTTTAAATGTTTTAGAAAATTGGAAACCTTCAAAATTAAATTAATGAAAGTATACGAATTAAATTGGGAGTTTGATCATCTACTAGATATGGATGAGGATTGTTCTGTTATTCCTTTTGAAGGGCTTGATGATTTTAGATTTCAAATAAGTGGTCTTGATGTTTTTACTCTAAAAAATGAAATTATTTTACAGGGTAATTTTAATGTAATACCCAAAAATACGGATTATCCGATTGTTGATATTGCAGTACCATTGATGAGCAAAAAAATGGTGTTATTGATTGAACATCATAATCAATTTGAAATGAACAAAGTAGATACAACAATTATAGACGATACTTTTTTGGGGGTTATATTTGACAAGGAAGGAAATCTAAACAGTAATATTAAAAAGAATAATGATTATCAATTTGTACAGGTTTTAGAATACATAAAGGCGTTTGATTATGATAGTTCTATTTTTAAACCCTTGAGAAGTAACCCTGAAAAAATTGGTATTATTAATAAATTAGTTTTAAAAGAGCCTATTCATGGCTTTCCCTCAATATTTAGAATTGCTGAAAAACCAAGTATGCTTTTTGTTTCTGACTTCACGAAAAAATCATTAGAGTCTAACGGAATAAAAGGATGTGTTTTTAATGAAGTGTTAGTGAGTAAAGGCTCATCAGAGTCTTCCGATTTTGAGGAAGATTAAAAAAGAAAAAATGAAATAATTTAAAAGAAAAACCTTCAACTGAAAAAACCCCGCTCTCCGAAGAGTATCTTCTTAAAAGCTGTGCGAATGTCTCCGACTTCGCATGCGGAAACTGAGTTAAACTTTAAAAAATCAAAGATAACCGCAGATTCGCTTTGTGGGCACGGATTGCAAATCCGCGCTATCGTATATTAGAGACTTAATTACATATCCGAGCGATCGGGTTGTAAATCCTGTATAGTTTTTATTGAATTTTTCAGAATATAAAATGTAAACCACAAATTCATCCATAGTAGAAAGTTTTTAAAAACAAAAAAAAGCCAGCTTTTTCTGAAGCTTTTATAGTAGTCTCGCACTGGTGGAGAGTCGAACCTGTGTCCGCCGCGGCGGATATGTGCCCTCCAAATTCGTTTCTACAATCTGAATCAAGCTTCATTAAAGCTAAGATAAACAAAAAAAGCTTCAGATTTCTCTGAAGCTTTCTAGTAGTCCGCCGTGGCGGAGACTCGAACCTGTGTCCGCCGCGGCGGATAAGAGCCCGACGAGTTATAATTTTAGAATTAAATTTTTAATAAACTCTCTTCCTGTTCCTGACTTTAGATATTTTTCTCTTCTCATGGCTGCAGCTTTAGAAGAGAAAAATTCAACATGAATTACAGTCCAAGGTCTAAATTTCAAGGTATATCCTTTAGTGCCTAAAACGTTATGTGATTTGAAACGTTCTATGAGGTTAGATGTAAATCCTGTATAGTTTTTATTGAATTTTTCAGAATATAAAATGTAAACCACAAATTCATCCATGATAGAAAGTTTTTAAAAACAAAAAAAAGCCAGCTTTTTCTGAAGCTTTTATAGTAGTCTCGCACTGGTGGAGAGTCGAATCTGTGTCCGCCGTGGCGGATATGAGCCCTCCTAATTCGTGTCTACAATCTGAATAAGGCTTCATCAAAGCTAAGATAAACAAAAAAAGCTCCAGATTTCTCTGAAGCTTTTATAGTAGTCCGCCTTGGCGGATATGAGCCCGACGAGTTTTTATTTTAGAATTAAGTTTTTAATAAACTCCCTTCCAATTCCTGACTTTAAATATTTTTCTCTTTTCATGGCTTCAGCTTTAGAAGAGAAAAATTCAACATGAATTACAGTCCAAGGTCTAAATTTCAAGGTGTGTCCTTTGGTGCCTAAAACGTTATGTGATTTGAAACGTTCTATGAGGTTAGATGTAAATCCTGTATAGTTTTTATTGAATTTTTCAGAATATAAAATGTAAACCACAAATTCATCCATGATGGAAAGTTTTTAAAAACAAAAAAAAGCCAGCTTTTTCTGAAGCTTTTATAGTAGTCTCGCACTGGTGGAGAGTCGAATCTGTGTCCGCCGTGGCGGATATGAGCCCTCCTAATTCGTGTCTACAATCTGAATAAGGCTTCATCAAAGCTAAGATAAACAAAAAAAGCTTCAGATCTCTCTGAAGCTTTCTAGTAGTCCGCCGTGGAAGAGACTCGAACCTGTGTCCGCCGCGGCGGATATGTGCCCTCCAAATTCGTTTCTACAATCTGAATCAAGCTTCATTAAAGCTAAGATGAACAAAAAAAGCTCCAGATTTCTCTGAAGCTTTCTAGTAGCGGGAACAGGACTCGAACCTGTGACCTTCGGGTTATGAGCCCGACGAGCTGCCTACTGCTCTATCCCG
Source organism: Flavobacterium sp. I-STPP5a (assembly GCF_009764685.1). GTDB lineage: Bacteria > Bacteroidota > Bacteroidia > Flavobacteriales > Flavobacteriaceae > Flavobacterium. Next base: position 150,659 of record NZ_VHLM01000019.1, read on the forward strand.
CGATGTGCGTTTGTACTTTCAATAAGATTACTTTTTTTGAACTTGTGTCCGCCGTGGCGGATATGAGCCCGACGAGCTGCCTACTGCTCTATCCCGCGATGTGCGTTTTGTAATCTCAATAAGGCTACTTAGTAGCGGGAACAGGACTCGAACCTGTGACCTTCGGGTTATGAGCCCGACGAGCTGCCTACTGCTCTATCCCGCGATATATTTTTAATCAATGTTTCAGAACCTGTGTCCGCCGTGGCGGATATGAAACCCTACGAAAGCATTACTGCTCTATCCCGCGTTGTTTCGGGTGCAAAGATACAATCAATTTCTGCATTTCACAACATTATTTTAAAAAAATGTTTTATTTCGTCTATTCACTTGATATGACTACCTTTGTGACATAAATTTTACTACAAATGTCACATAAAGCAGGTTTTGTAAATATCATAGGGAATCCAAATGTTGGTAAATCAACATTAATGAATGCCTTTGTTGGAGAGCGATTATCAATTATTACTTCAAAAGCACAAACAACTCGTCATAGAATTCTAGGTATTGTAAACGGTGAGGATTTTCAAATGATCTTATCGGATACGCCAGGAATCATTAAGCCAGCGTACGAAATGCAGGAATCGATGATGAACTTCGTGAAATCGGCTTTTGAAGATGCTGATGTGTTGATTTACATGGTCGAAATAGGGGAGCAGGAACTTAAGGATGAAGCGTTTTTTAATAAAATCATCCACTCGAAAATTCCAGTTTTGCTATTGCTTAATAAAATTGACAATTCGAACCAAGAACAATTAGAGCAACAAGTAGCTTTTTGGACAGAGAAAGTGCCGAATGCTGAAATATATCCAATATCAGCATTGCAAAATTTTAATGTTCCTGAGGTTTTTCAAAGAATCATTACACTTTTGCCAGAGTCGCCAGCGTATTATCCAAAAGATCAGTTGACGGATAAGCCAGAACGTTTTTTTGTGAATGAAACCATTCGTGAAAAAATCTTGTTGAATTACAGCAAAGAGATTCCGTACGCAGTTGAAATTGTTACCGAAGAATTTTTTGAAGACGATAATATCATTCGCATTCGTTCTTTGATTATGGTGGAACGCGAAACTCAAAAAGGAATTGTGATTGGTCATAAAGGTGCCGCTTTAAAAAAGGTAGGAACTGAGGCGCGTGAAGATTTAGAGAAATTCTTTGGAAAACAAATTCACATTGAGCTTTACGTAAAAGTGAACAAAAACTGGAGAAGCAACGCGAATATGTTGAAGCGTTTTGGGTATAATCAGTAGTGAGGAGTGAATAGTGAGGAGTGAATAGTGAGGAGTGAGGAGTGAGAAGTGAAAAGTGAGAATTGAAAAGTGAGGAGTGAGAGGTGAGGAGTGAATTGATTGTAATCTTTTAGTTTTCATTTAAATGCAATATTTAAAATCAGTACTGGAGTTAGTCTCTTGTACTGATTTTTTTTTTTTAGCCCAGAGCGAAAAGGAAACCCCGGAGCGAAAAAAGGATGCTGTTGCTGCGCGTGTAGAGCGACCAAAGGAAGCTCCTGCACGGGCTTTGCAACAGCTCCTTGAGGCGCGAGGAGTTGTATTGTAGCGCTGGAAAAGCTCCTAAAGATTTTAAAAGCGATAAAAATATTTTGATAAAGGATGTATTTTTATTGCTTGTCAATAAATAACGTTATATTTGTGTTTTAATTTTAAATACTTTGTATCATGTCTAGAAAAACCAATTTTGTTTTTAAAGTAGTGCAAGTGGTATCTTGGATTATTTTTGTGGGGCTTTGTATCCAGGCGGGTGGCTTTATTTTTAACACTGTTTTTACGTTACTGCTCAATCCTGCTGGGGCAAGTAAGTTTTGGACAGCAATTGATTTGGCAGCTTTGTATCACTTCAACAAGTCGCATTATGTGACTTTGACTGTTTTAATGTGTATTGTTGCGGTCTTGAAAGCGGTCTTGTTTTATACTATTGTACTTGTTTTTCACAGTAAGAAAATTGATTTAGCACAGCCTTTTAATAATTCTTTGAAAAAATTTATTGATTTGGTGGCTACTATTTCTTTCGGAATTGGGCTTTTTTCTTTGTGGGGAGCAGGCTTTACAAAGAATTTGATTGAGGGCGGACTACAAATGCCTAACATTGCCGATTTAAGTTTTGGAGGTGGTGATGTGTGGTGGTTTACCAGTGTCATTTTATTGGTAATTGGGCAAATTATAAAAAAGGGAATCGAAATGCAGCAAGAAAACGAACTAACCATTTAAGTTATGGCAATAATTGTAAACCTAGATGTGATGATGGCCAAGCGCAAGATGTCATTGAACGAGCTCTCGGAGAAGGTAGATTTGACCTTGTCTAATTTATCCATATTAAAAACAGGAAAGGCTAAGGCGGTTCGGTTTAGCACTTTGGAAGCTATTTGTAAAGCCTTAGATTGCCAGCCAGGCGATATTTTAGAATATTCGAAGAACGAATAAATACAAAGGGTAGTGGTACGGTTGTGAGTTTTGTTTTGAAGATGAGGTGGTTAGGTTTTGCTAATGTGGCTAATATTCGAAAAAAATTGATAATCACGCTTTTAAACACTACCTTTGCCACCCGAAACGGAAAAATAAGGTTTCGGAAAAACGAATTTTCAAATTATATTATGAATAACATTGTTGCGATAGTAGGAAGACCTAATGTAGGGAAATCGACCCTTTTTAATAGGCTGATACAAAGAAGAGAAGCTATTGTAGATTCAGTATCTGGGGTGACCCGCGATAGAAACTATGGTAAAAGCGAGTGGAACGGAAAAGAGTTTTCTGTAATTGATACTGGAGGATACATAAAAGGTTCTGATGACGTGTTTGAGGGCGAGATCCGCAAGCAAGTAGAACTGGCTATTGATGAGGCCGATGTAATCATTTTTGTGGTTGATGTTGAGGAAGGCATTACGCCTATGGATGATGTTGTGGCGCGCTTGTTGCGTAAAGTGACTAAGCCAGTTTTGCTAGCGGTAAACAAGGTAGACAACGCCATGCGTGAGAAAGATGCCTTAGAGTTTTACAATTTAGGTTTAGGTGAATACTATACGTTTGCCAGTATATCAGGTAGTGGAACAGGAGATTTATTGGATGCTTTAATTGATGCTTTCCCGGTAAAACCAGAACCTGTTCAAGAGGAAGTGGTATTGCCTCGTTTTGCAGTGGTTGGGCGACCAAATGCTGGTAAATCAAGTTTTATCAATGCCTTGATTGGTAAAGAACGTTTTATGGTTACGGACATTGCGGGTACTACGCGTGATGCTATTGATACGAAGTTTGACCGTTTTGGGTTTGAATTTAACTTAGTAGATACTGCGGGAATTCGTCGTAAGGCTAAGGTTAAGGAAGATTTAGAATTCTATTCGGTAATGCGTTCTGTGCGTGCTATTGAACACGCTGATATTTGTATCCTTGTAATTGACGCCACACGTGGATTTGAAGGGCAAGACCAAAGTATTTTTTGGTTGGCCGAAAAAAACCGCAAAGGAGTTGTAATCTTAGTAAACAAATGGGATTTGGTTGAAAAAGATACCATGTCAACCCGCGATTACGAGGAGAAAATCAAGAAGGAATTAATGCCGTTTACGGATGTGCCAATTCTTTTTGTTTCGGCTTTGACCAAGCAGCGTTTGCTAAAAGCATTAGAAGCTACGGTAAAAGTATACGAAAACAGACAGCAGCGTATTGCGACATCTAAATTTAACGAATTCATGCTTAAGGTAATTGAGGCCTATCCGCCACCAGCTACCAAAGGGAAATATGTAAAAATTAAATATTGCATGCAGTTGCCTACACAAACGCCTCAGTTTGTATTTTTTGCCAACATGCCACAATATGTTAAGGAACCGTACAAACGTTACCTTGAAAATAAAATTAGAGAAAATTGGGATTTTTCAGGAGTGCCAATCGATATTTATATTAGAGAGAAATAAAATTAGAAAACCACTTTGTAACGAAGTGGTTTTTTTGTTATCACAGATGCCAAAAGCCTAAGATTTTATTCTTGGGCTTTTTTTTGTAGTATTTATTACTTACTAACAGATTTGTGAGTTATTTGAAGATTTCTACTGTTAAGAAAATTATTATGATTATTTTCGTAGAAATAAGAGCTATTATAATGGTATGAAGCTATCTATATTTGGATAGACTGGATTTGTTTTATGGTAAGTATTTATTAGGTGATAGCTTAACAAACTGAAGAGAAATCAAAACCGAAATTTATAAAATGACCGTATTCGAAAAACTTAAAGAAGCACAAGAAAAAAGAAAAAAAGCTATTCCTTCTCAAGTTTTTTTTAATCATTTTTTTGCTGTATCATATCATATTGAATGCAATACAGAACGTTTTGATTTGAAAAAAAATGCTTTTTTTAATGGTTTAAAATTGAGAAATGAAAATTTTGATTTGGATTCAATTAGAAAATTATTGTGGAATTCGTGGAGCACAGAATATGCCTTTACATTAACAACTTTGGCGAATAATGAAGAATTTTATAAGTTTGCTTTGCATTGGAACTTTCCACAAGCTTATTATTCAATTTATCTTTCATTAACTGCATTTCACGAAACTCAAGGATTAGCAAATGAACAACACGAAAAATCAATAAAAATATTTGGAAACTCTATAAAAGACGGACATTATCCAGAAGCGATAAGTTTCTTTAGTAAAGGGTTACACGAACAATATGAATATGTCGGAATTGAAACATTTAACGGTTTTCCAAAAGATTATTGTGGTTTAACGAGAATTCAATCATTAGATGAAGCTCAATTACAAATTGCATTGTTTCTCAAATCTACACGAAAAAAAATAGCCGAAAATAAAAGAGAGAAATTAAAAAACAATAAAGACAAAAAGTTTCTTAATGCAAAAGGTGAATTCAGAAAATCATTTTCAAAAAATCATTGGAATTTAATCTATCAAACAATTCCCGAAACGACAATTTTGAACATAATGTATCGATTGAGAATAAAGGCAAATTATCACGATGTTGAAACTTTTATAAATGCAGATATAGATTTCAAAACATTTCACGAATCTTTAAGTAGTATTATTTATTATTTAAATTTTGTTCACGAAGCTTATATTTGTAAAGTTTTAGGGAAAATAGACTATGAAAAAATATTACATAGTTTTCCTGGTCATTTGAATAAAGAAACTGCTATGAAAAGATACTCTGAATTTGAAAAAATAATTGAAGTTAACAAAAAAGCTATTAGCTAACACACGCGTCAAGTAATTTGGGTTTTAGGCTTAATTTGAAATTAGTTTTGTCTTTGGAGGATATGGCAAATCTATATAATGGGCTTAATTTAGTCATAAACCTGCTCTAGCACGAAAACCATAATCCCGAACAAATTCGGGATTTTTTTTAGGATTTATTTTTCCAATTCAAACGATGAAAAACACTCAATCGGATAATATCACGATCAAAAAAGTAAACACCGCTAGGGCGTCTTTGATAGCTGTTGAGGTAGCCTAACTCATACGAAAAATGGTTGCTAGCTTGAAAATGTATCGCTGCGTAAATTCTGTTTTGGTCAAAGGTGTTTTTATGGGTTGATTTCCCAGCATTGAACATGATTTCATCAGAGAGAATGGCTTTTACTGCTTGGTCTTCTTTTTTCCAAAACGTATAATCTCCTTGCAGGCGGTATCTAAAACGCCATGAAAAAGTATTTCCTGGTAGTAATCCTGAGGAATTAGCATTGTGAATAAAACGTTCCTCCACCTGAAAACGCTGATTGAGTACTAGTTTTTTGCCGCTGATTCTCCAAGTCAAGTCTTGTTGCCCGCGATATTCAGGAATTCTAAAGTCGGGATTGATTTCAGGTATTTGTGTAGTAACCGAAAAATGAGCTAAACCAGCACCTGTTTCCAGATGGCTGTTTATTCTGTAGCGTCCTTGCAGGCGCAACACATAGACATTTTGCTGAATGGGTTTTGTAAAAACTCTATTGTCAATTTCAGAATGCAAAGACCATTTTTCACTCAACAGCAATTGATTGTAATAGCGCGTCCAAACAATACTTTGGTGGTCTACTTTTTTTACGGTTTGTGCATTTGACGTAGCAGAGCAAATAAGGAGTAGCAGGAATAATTTTTTAAAGTCAATCATCAAAAAAATAAAGATAACAAGTGAGGAAATACAGGACCAATTCTCATGTTGCTGGAGTAATTGGAATAGCTATTAAAAATGCAAATATATATAAATTCTATAAAATTAGTCGAGTTTAAAAAATATTTTTTTAACGATGTATTAACGAAGCAATAGTAATGCCTTGCATGGCCTTTAAGGTCTCATCTCGAATAAGCATTAAACCATGGCGCAGGCTGCATTCAGACTCTGTTTTACAATCTGAACAAGGCTCATAAAAATTTAAAGAGGCGCAAGGCAGTAAAGCGATTGCACCATCAAAAAGCCGATGAATATCAGCTAGAGTGATGTCATTTCCTGATTTTAGAAGATAATAACCTCCAAATTTCCCTTGCTTGCTACCCACAAAATGACCCCGTTTTAGATCCAATAAAATCTGTTCCAAAAACTTTTTTGGAATAGAAGCTGCCTCAGCAATTTCAATTGTTTTAGAGATATGCTCTGCGTCCTGCTCGGCTAGATAGAGCAGTGCTTTAAGGGCATATTTGGTTTTTTGTGAAAGCATTTGGTATTCGTATTACGCTTTTTTTAGTGTTTAAAAACGAGGTTAAAGATACTTGTTTTTTTAAACGAATCAACTTAAACGATGAAGTTTATAGACCTTCAGGATTTTTGTTATTAATGAGATTGCTTACCGTTAAATTAAAAAAGGATAAAGAAGCCTGTAGCAGCTTTATCCTTTTTTGAGTTACAAGTACTTCATAAATTTATTTGCAGCTGCTTTTCAACTTAATAGCGTAATTTGGATTTAACGGTTCGTTTGTTTGTGCTAGTCGTTGTGAACCTACATTTGCCGGACAGGCAATGTCATTAGTCGCATCATAAACGATTCGTTTTCCAGCAGCCAATATTGTTTTTGGAACATAAATTTGCACTTTGGTTATAGCGTAACCGGACGGGTAATACCGAATGTAGTATCCATCAGGATGTAAAGTCCAAATCCCACTTGGAATATCAGTGCGTACAGGTGCCATACCCGCAATAATGGCGTATTTTTCCATTTCGGCGTAGGTGTAATTTCCATTAGCAACCATTTGTCGAATGTTATTTTCGGCTTCAAAAACATTTTGAACCGCTTCAGGAAGTTTTGATTTTGCTTGATTCATAAGGCTAGCAGGCAATAGGCCTAACATACCACCTTCAAGGTGCGTTAATTCAGCTGTACTCAAAAGAGCGATAGCTGTTAGTTTTAGTTGTCCACTGAAATCGGCAAAACGGGATTTAGCAATTATAGCCCATAATAATTCTTGAATGTTCTGCTGCTTTATTTCAGGATGTTTTTCGGCATTTTTTAAAATTGTAGTTATAATTTCTTGCTTAGGTCCTAGAGTGGGTGCGTACATGTACCCATCGCCTTGAGAAGGGGCAAAGGTACCTGCTTTTAAACAATAACTTTTGGCACTCATTTCATAAAAGCCATCGCACAATACAAAACCGCCTTCAGTAGCTTTTGGTAATAAATATAAAGGCTGTACATTTTTGACCACCAGTAAATCAGGTAATTTTGATCCTGTTTGATCTACATCTTCAAATGAGGTCGTAATAGATTCTGGTTTTTTTAGTACTTGATCAAGTCCCATTTTTTTGGCTCCTAATGCAGCGCCTGCTTGTAATACTTTTTCTTTCCAACCGCTAAATTGGGAGTAACCTTGAAATCCAATGCACAACATTAGGATTGCAATACCATGCGATAATTTTAATTTTTTCATTATTTAAAATTTAGTTTTTTATTCAAAGATAAAATTATTACTACTAAATAAATTAAAAAGAAGTTTAATTTTTCTATCGAGGTGTTGCCTTTTAAACAGTAATAAACTATCGTAAAGTGCTGTTTAGAAACAAAAAAAGCTGCAGTTGCAGCTTTTAATTAATTGTATGTGTTTTACCAGTCGCCTCCAGATCCTCCTCCAGAAAAACCGCCTCCGCCAAATCCACCACCGAATCCGCCTCCGCCAAATCCTCCTCCAGAAGAACCACCACCAAAACCTCCGCCTCCGCCACCACGGCCAAGACTGCTAAGTATGATGACATCCATAAGGCTAGGGCCAAAGCCACCGCCGCGATTTCCAGAGTTGCCACCGCCTTTGTTTCGAGAAGCTAGTACGATGATAACTACTATAATCACAATAATGGGAACAATGGGGAATTTTTTTTCTTTTGATTTGTCTACGCGTTTCCCTTTATATTTCCCTTTAAAAACATCAAAAAGTGCATCAGTTCCTTTATCAAGTCCATTGTAATAACTTCCGGCTTTAAATTCGGGAATAATAATGTTTCGAGTTATTTCACCGCCAATTCCGGCCGTCAATCGATCTTCAAGACCATATCCTGCTGAAATCCATATTTTTCGTTCCGCTTTTGCTAATAAAATAAGAACACCATTATCATTTTGTGCAGTGCCTCCAATTCCCCAAGTTTGCCCCCATTTAGGAGTAAGAATCCCTATGTCTTCGCCCTTAAGGCTTTCAATGGTAATAACAACAATTTGAGTAGTGGTTGAGTCTGCATATTTGACTAATTTTTCCTCAAGCTGTGCTTTTTCGCTTTCGCTTAAAACCTTAGCGTAATCATATACTGAAGTTTGAAAAGTAGGTTTTTCCGGAATTGTAAATTGTGCAAAGCTTATTTGTGCGAAAAATAAAGTGACAAATAGTTTTAGATACAACAAGGCATTCTTTTTTTGTACTACCATTATCCTCTAGATATTTCGTTTGATAATTCATTTGTATCACCTTCTTGCCAAGGAAAATAGTGTTGCAATTGTTGCCCAGCACTTGTAATGCCATCAATAAGTCCTTGTTTAAAATTACCTTGTTTGAAGTGCGCTACCATTACATCACGAGTACTGTCCCAAAAATCACTTTTTACAGCATCGTTGATTCCTTTATCACCGCAAATGACAAAATTACGATCTTCAACCGCTAGATAGATCAAAACACCATTTTGGAGTTCAGTTGCATCCATTTTAAGTTCGTTAAAAACTTCCATAGCACGATCAAAATGATCCATAGTGGTGGTTTTTTCGATGTGAACTCTAATCTCGCCCGAAGTGTTTTTTTCAGCATTACAAATAGCTGTTACAATTTCTTGTTCCTCTTCTTTGGTTAAAAAATCTTCTACTTTTGACATCGGAAATAGTTTTGAGTGAAAAATAACGATTTTCAATCCCACTAGTTTGCTAGTAGTAATCAAAAATCGTTATTCAAAATAAAAAATAAGGTTTAGAATTTTACTTCAACAGGTTTTTCAGCTCCTGCAACAGCTTTAAAGGCTGCTTTTTCTTTGTAGTCTGATAAAAACAATTTTCTAGGATTTTTCAAAACATAATTGTTGTATACTTCAACCGACTCGTTAAAACGTGTTCTTGCTGTTAAAATTTGATTCTCTGTGCTCGCTAATTCGTCTTGCAATTTCATGAAATTTGAATTTGCTTTCAATTCAGGATAGCGTTCTACAGAAACTAATAATTTAGACAAAGAGCTACTCACCCCGCTTTGAGCTGAGTTGAACGCTGCTAATTGTTCTGGGCTCACGTTTGCTGGGTCAATTGTTACAGAGGTAGCTTTAGCACGTGCTTCTATAACAGCTGTTAAGGTTTCTTTTTCAAAATCAGCTGCTCCTTTTACAGTGTTTACTAGGTTGCCAATTAAATCATTTCTTCTTTGGTACGAAGTTTCTACATTACCCCATTCTTTTTTAACTGATTGATCTACTACAACAGCTCCGTTAGTTACATTGATGTAGTACATTATAGCTACTACAACTAATCCTCCTACTATAATCCAAGGCAAAAATCTTCTCATGTTTGTTTAATTTAGTGTTTAAAATTTAGTTATTTAGTTTTTCTCACGCGGGTGAGGTTTGTTTTAAAGTTCGTTTTTTATGTTGGTTAATTGCATTCGTATTGATTCTAGTTTTCTAATAATTTCAAATTTATCCAAAGTTTTCTTTTGGCCTTCTTTCAAATGGGTCTTAGCACCTTCTAGTGTAAATCCTCTTTCTTTGACAAGGTGATAAATCAATTGCAAATTAGTAATATCCTCAGGCGTAAACATTCTATTGCCTTTTGCATTCTTCTTTGGTTTCAAAATATCAAACTCACTATCCCAAAACCGAATGAGTGATGCATTTACATCAAAAGCTTTGGCTACTTCGCCTATGCTGTAGTATCGTTTGTCTTTTGAAAGCTCAATGTGCATTTTTATCTATTTTCTAATTTTTTGTAATTCTAATTTTGTTATCCAATGAAATTTCATCTTTCACAACTCACTTTTCACAACTCACATTTCACATCTCACTATCCTAATCCAGCGACTGGTTTTCTTGATTCGCTAATTGTGAAATAGCTACATATTCAACCGCCGATATGTTTCCGTAATAAAAATTAAGTGGGTTTACTACCTTTTTATCTTTCAACACTTCATAATGTAAATGCGGAGCTTCTGATCGGCCAGTACTTCCTACGTAACCTATAATGTCACCTCTTTTTACACGCTGTCCTGCTCTTGTATTGTACTTGCTCAAGTGTGCGTATAAAGTTTCATATCCAAATCCGTGCCGAATTACAATATGATTTCCGTAGCCTGATGCTGTATTGTCCGCTTTTGCCACAACACCATCACCAGTAGCATAAATTGGTGTTCCACTTTTGGCTGTAAAATCCATGCCTTCATGCATTTTACGAGCTTTCGTAAAAGGATCTGTTCGGTATCCAAAACCAGATGCCATGTGTTTTAAGTTCTCATTTCGTACCGGTTGAATGGCAGGAATAGCTGACAAAAATTCACTTTTAGCTGCTGCTAATTTTAAAATTTCGTCTAGTGACTTTGATTGAATGGCTAATTGTTTACTCATAACATCAATCCTTTTGGTGGTATTGATGACTAATTGTGAATTATTATAACCTTCCAGCAATTCATATCTATTTTTACCCTGAAAACCAGCTTTCCTAATAGAGTCTGGGATTGCAGTTTTGTTAAAATACACCCTATAAACATTGTTGTCACGTTCTTCTATTGCGTCAAGCGCACCGTTCACCTGATCCATTTTTTTATTGAGAATGGCATAATTTAATTTTAAATTTTCAATCTCTCGGGCTTGCAAGCGGTCTTTTGGTGTTTCAAAAAATGGGGTGTTCAACAAAATGATAAAACTCAAAAAACCAAACAACGCGGCAGCTAGTATAAATAGAATAACAACACCAAATTTTCTCCTTTTTTGTGTTTTTATTTTCCTGTAGGCTAGATTTTCAGAATCGTAATAATATTTTACTTTCGACATATTTTAAAATACCCTATTTTTGCACACTATAATGGGTTAGACGAACAAATTTAAGAAATGTTTCATTTGTTACCGTCTTTTTTTAAGAATAAATAAATTAGGTGCCTGTTCCAGCTATTCGTTGCAAGTTTACCTTTTTGCCCTCTTTTTTTCTTTGGATCCAGCAGGAGCTTCCTACGGTCGCTCTGCCAGCTCCAGAAAAAATAGTAGGCAAAAATGCAAAGCTTTACACTGCTATCTGGGGCAAAAAAGAGTGAAAGATTAAAAGATTGAAAAATTCAATTCTTAGCAATCTTTAAAATATTTAAATCAAATCAATGACATCACAAGACGTACGCAAGCAATTTCTAGAATTTTTCGCCTCAAATGGGCATTTAATTGTTCCATCAGCACCTATTGTCCTAAAGGATGATCCCACCTTGATGTTTAATAATTCTGGAATGGCTCAATTCAAAGAGTTTTTTTTAGGAAACGGAACTCCAAAAAATAATCGAATAGCCGATACTCAGAAATGCTTGCGTGTATCAGGAAAACACAATGATCTCGAAGATGTAGGTTTTGATACGTACCACCACACCATGTTTGAAATGTTAGGAAACTGGTCTTTTGGTGATTATTTCAAAAAAGAAGCCATCAATTGGGCTTGGCAACTTTTGACCGAAGTGTACAAAATCCCAAAAGAAAACTTATACGTTTCTGTTTTTGAAGGAAGTAAAGAAGATAATGTTCCTTTTGATCAAGAAGCTTGGGATATTTGGAAAGAATTGATTGATGAAGACCGAATCATTCTTGGAAACAAGAAAGACAACTTTTGGGAAATGGGAGATCAAGGACCGTGTGGACCATGCTCTGAAATACACGTTGATTTGCGTACCGATGCTGAGAAGTCTTTGGTTTCAGGAAAAAGTCTTGTAAACAATGACCACCCACAAGTAGTTGAAATCTGGAATAATGTATTCATGGAGTTCAACCGTAAAGCCGATGGATCTCTTGAAAAACTTCCGGCACAGCACGTAGATACCGGAATGGGATTTGAGCGTTTGTGTATGGCTTTGCAAGGCAAAACATCTAATTATGACACGGATGTTTTCACGCCACTTATTGAGAAAGTAGAACAAATTACAGGTTTTAAATACACATCTGATGAAGTGAAAAACATTTCAGAGGAACAAAATAAAACCAATATTGCCATTCGTGTTATTGTAGATCACGTGCGCGCCGTAGCGTTTGCAATTGCTGACGGACAATTGCCGTCAAACACAGGAGCTGGTTATGTAATTCGTAGAATTTTGCGTCGTGCTATTCGTTACGGATTTACATTTTTGGACACCAAAGAACCTTTTATCAATAAACTGGTAGCGGTTTTGGCAAATCAAATGGGAGAGTTTTTCCCAGAGATTAAAGCACAACAACAATTGGTTACCAATGTAATTCGCGAGGAAGAAGCTTCGTTTTTACGAACTTTAGACCAAGGATTGCAATTGTTAGACAAAGTGGTTGCGGAAACCTCAGGAAATGAAGTATCAGGAGCAAAAGTTTTTGAATTGTACGATACATTTGGTTTTCCAAAAGATTTGACTGCTTTGATTTTAAAAGAAAAAGGATACACCTACAACGAAACAGATTTTGAAGTTGAACTGCAAAAGCAAAAAGCGCGTTCGCGTGCCGCATCTGAAGTTTCAACCGAAGATTGGTCGGTTTTAATTCCTGGAAATGTAGAAACTTTTGTGGGTTACGATCAAACACAAAACGAAGTAAAAATTACTCGTATTCGTAAAGTGGATTCTAAAAAAGACGGAATTTTATATCAGATTGTTTTAGACAATACACCATTTTATCCAGAAGGTGGAGGACAAGTGGGTGATAAAGGAACACTAGTTTCTGCTAATGAAACGATTGATATCATTGATACAAAAAAAGAAAATAACTTAATATTACATTTTGCAAAACAGCTTCCAGAAAATATTGAGGCTGGTTTCACAGCAAAAGTAAATACGGATTTAAGAACGTCAACTTCTAAGAATCACTCGGCTACGCACTTGATGCATTTGGCTTTGAGAAGTATTTTAGGAACGCACGTAGAGCAAAAAGGATCCTTAGTAAATCCAAACTATTTGCGTTTTGACTTTTCGCATTTTTCTAAAGTTTCAGATGAGGAATTGCGTCAAGTGGAGGCAAGTGTGAATGCTCAAATTGAAGCGCAGTTGCAATTGGTAGAACACCGCAATATTCCAATTAAAGAAGCATTGGGCAAAGGTGCAATGGCTCTGTTTGGAGAAAAATACGGAGATTCAGTTCGAATGATAGAATTTGGCGAAAGTAAAGAACTTTGTGGCGGAATTCACGTAAAAAACACAGCTGAAATCTGGCATTTCAAAATCATTTCTGAAGGTGCAGTTGCAGCAGGAATTCGTAGAGTTGAAGCCATTACGGGTGATGCAGTGAAAAATTTCTATCAAAATCAAGAAAATACTTTGGCGGAAATCAAAGAAACCTTGAAAAATCCACAAGATGTTTTAAAATCAGTAACTTCATTACAAGACGATAACACAAAGTTAAAAAAACAGATTGAGCAATTATTAAAAGAGAAAATCGACGGATTAAAGAATGTTTTAGTCGCTGATTTTCAAGAGGTAAACGGTATTAACTTTTTGGCAAAGCAAGTAGATTTATCAATGAGTTCCACTAAAGATTTGGCGCAAGCCATTGGAACAGCTAAACCAAATTCATTTGTATTTTTAGCTTCAATTGAAGATAATACACCAAATATTCATTGCTATATTTCTAAAGAATTGGTTGCAGAAAAAGCATTAAATGCAGGAACTGTAATTAGAGAATTAGGGAAATTAATCGAAGGAAATGGTGGCGGACAGCCGTTTTTCGCTTCTGGAAAAGGAAAGAATGTAAACGGGATTGCTGAGGCTTTGGCTAAGGCAGTTGAATTTCTGAAGTAGTAATTACTTTAATCTCGCAAGACGCAGAACTGCAAAGTTTTTATAAAATCAAACCCGACAAGTTTTAAAGCTGTCGGGTTTTTGTTTGTCGTATTGATTCTTCCTTCTCATTTTTTGTCATTTCTCCTTCGTCGAAATGACAAATAGTACGTTTAATTGTTTTTTTACGGTAGCGACTTAAAGTCTTAGTAACTTAGAATCTTAAAATTTATTTTCGTTCCCCAATCTGCTGACGCCACATGGCGTAATACAAACCTTTTTCTTCTAATAATGCTTCGTGTTGGCCTTGTTCAATAATTTGTCCTTGTTCCAAAACAAAGATTTTATCAGCATGCATAACGGTTGACAATCGGTGTGCAATTAAAACAGTAATTCGGTTTTGGTCGGATATATTTCTAATTGTAGTATTAATTTCTTCTTCGGTAATAGAATCAAGAGCAGAGGTTGCCTCATCAAAAATCAATAAATTTGGATTTCTCAAAATGGCTCTAGCAATAGATAAACGTTGTTTTTCGCCACCAGAAACTTTAATACCGCCTTCACCGATAGTGGAATTCAAGCCGTCTTCGGCACGCGCCAATAATGTTTGACAACTTGCTTTGTGTAGCACTTCTAGCACTTCTTCATCGGTTGCAGATGGTTTTACAAACAATAAATTTTCGCGAATTGTACCGCTAAATAATTGTGCATCTTGTGTTACAAATCCGAGTTGTTTTCTCAAATCTAGCAAATCAATTTCTTTAGAATCCATTTCGTTGTAACGCACATTTCCCTTTTCGGGAGGGTACAATCCAACAAGAAGTTTAACCAAGGTTGTTTTTCCTGCACCTGACGGGCCAACAAAGGCAATTGTTTCTCCTTGTTTGATCTCAAAATTTATGTTTTCAACAGCATTGTGTTTTGCTGATTTGTGCTTGAAACTCACATTGGAAAAGGCTAAAGATTGTATTGCACCAACATTTCTAGCATTTTTTGGACGAAATTCTGTGGGTGCATTTAATAATTCTTTGAAGTTTTCCATTGAAACTTTGGTTTCATTCAGCGCGATTATGAATGTTCCTAACTCTTGTAACGGTCCAAAAATAAAGAAGGTAAAAAAGACCATTGTCAATAAATCACCAACAATAATTTTGCCTCCAAACAAGAAATAGTACAAGGTAAAAACAACACATGTTCTAAGAAAATGAACCGTTGTTCCTTGAATAAAACTTAAACTTCTAATAAAACGAATTTTTTGTAATTCGAGATGTAAAATTTTAAGGGTGTTTAAATTGAGACGTTTTTCTTCTTGATACGTTAATCCCAAGCTTTTCACAAGTTCAATATTGCGTAAACTTTCTGTAGTTGATCCTGCTAAGGTGTTTGTTTGGGTTACAATTTTTCTTGAAACTACCTTTATTTTTTTGCCTAAATAAGAACTTACCAATGCAATAATTGGGGCTGTAATTAAGAAAATGAGTGAAATTCGGTAATCAATTTGCGAAACATACACCACTACAAAAACAAACCCAATAACGGTCTGGAATATTAACGAAATAGAGAGTGTAATTAATTTTTCGGAATCCTGACGAACCTTAGTTAATTTACTTAAAGTTTCGCCACTTCGCTGGTCTTCAAATTGTTCATAGGGCAAATCGAGCGATTTTTTGATGCCCTCTGTGTACATAGCTGCACCAGTGCGCTGAATGACAATATTGGTAAAATAGTCTTGAAAGTTTTTCGTAATTCTGGAAATCATTGCTGCGCCAAGGGATAATCCTAGCCAAAATGAAACCGATTTTAAAAAACCTATTTCATTGCCTTTGTATTTTGAAATTCCAACACCGCAATCCTGAATTAATTTTCCAGTAATAATTGAGTCAGATAAGCTAAAGCAAATGTTTATTGTTGCCATAAGTAAGGCAATAAATAGTAAGGCTTTATGTTTTTTGAGATAAGAATATAATAGTTTCATAGTAATTCAAGAGTAGTTGGGTGGGCTTTTGCCCATGCAAAAATATCAAATAAATGTGCACCTTTGGATTCTTAAATTAGGAATGATTGTTAAATACAAATTTTAATCATTTTTAAAACTATATTCAAATAGTTGTTGGAATTAGGACTCTATTTTTACTACTAAAAATGCGGCTAACATCCTAAAATGTAATAGCCGCATTTTCTGTAATGAAAGATGTTTTATTTAGTCATGGTGTATTGGTTTCCTTCGGTAGGAGAACATTTTTGGAATCCATATTCGTAATCTGGAGCAATTAGTTGCCAAAATACGGTTTGGTTTGGTTGCAGTATGTGCGTTGCAAAAGATGTTCCAATTTCGCCAGAATTATAAGGATTTGCTTTACCATTGATGGAATAAAACCAAAATACATAATCTGCATTTGGATTGTTTAAATCATAACAACTGCTGCTAAGATCTGCTGTGATTTCATAAGTTGACAAAGGTATTAATGATTTAACATACAACTGTCCGCCGATGGTTACTGTTGTGTAGGGCATGTAGCCAAAATAGCGTTGGTTTACTGCATCCATAACATCTTTGATACTCGGATTAGGATTGCTAAGTTGAACAGTGTACGCTGGAGTAGAAATGGCGTAAGGTCCTCCATACTGCGGCTGCTCGACAAATTCATTTGTTTGGCACGTAAAATCTACCGGACCACTTGTTACCTTAGGTAAATTGTAAACAATAGAAAAAGTATACAAAGCAGCACTGTTAGCGTCTTCGTTTACTGGTATTGCATCTTGTACCATTTTCGAACCTACGTTATGAAGTACGTTCTGTAAAAGTCTTAAAGAGCGTCTGTAAGATTGAAGGTGTCTCGCTACTGTATAACCATTAGCTGATTTATTGCTTAAATGAGCAATTGTTCTTCGTAGTACCGCGCGTTCCGCTTTAGTTATTCCATGAACATTTTCTGGTTCCGTTATCGGGTCAACCAAAAAAGTGTTCAATGCTTCATCGTTTGATAATAGTAAGTTTACATAATTAAGTAAACTAGAATTTGATTGTTTCATAGTATTAATTTAGAGTTAAGTTTAGTTGTTAAATTCCATTTATGGCTGCGTTTAAGTCAGCTTTTGGTTTTTATTGTTTCATTGGGGCTACTTCAAAAACAATGTTTCGAATTCTTTATAATTTAAGTTTTGAAAAGAATAAATTTTATTCTTTTCAAAACTAATACAATTGAGAAAACTCAAAGCAAGTATAAATACCTGATTTGTAAAAATATATGTATTTTTTTATAAAAATAGATGGAAGAGCCTAACGAAAAATAATTTTGTATTTTTGAGCTATTAATTAATGAAAATGAATTTTACCACCGCAATTCCCATTCCTACCAGTAAATATCCTATTGATTACAATTCTAAAATCATGTCAATAGGTTCTTGTTTTGCGGTGAACATGGCTCAAAAAATGGATAGTTTTAAATTTCAAAACAGCTGCAATCCGTTTGGGATTTTGTTTCATCCATTGGCATTTGAAAAACTCCTTTATTTTGCTGTTTCCGAAAAGAAATTTACAGAAGAAGATGTGTTTTTTTATAACGAACGTTGGCATTGTTTTGATGTACATTCAGATTGGAGTAATGCTGGTAAACACGAATTACTCGATAACTTGAATGCGATTGTTACAGTAACAAAGCGACAAATAATCGAATCAACGCATGTCATTATCACCTATGGAACCTCATGGGTGTATCGCAATATAGAAAGTCAAGCCATTGTAGCAAATTGTCATAAAGTACCACAAAAACAGTTTCAGAAAGAATTACTTTCTGTTACAACGATACAAGAAAGTATAACCAAAACAGTAGGTTTGATACATTCTCTAAACCCTGAATGCAAGCTTATTTTTACAATTTCTCCAGTACGACACATCAAAGACGGTTTTGTTGAAAACCAAAGGAGCAAAGCCAATTTAATTTCTGCTTTACATACTGTTTTGCAAGTTCCCCCTTCGGGGGCGGAGGGGGCTTATTTTCCTTCGTATGAGATCATGATGGACGAACTTCGAGATTATAGGTTTTATGCTGATGATATGCTGCATCCTAATGCTTTAGCTATCGATTATATCTGGCAACGCTTTAAAGAAACTACGATTTCTGAAACGGCTCACGCTCTGATGAATGAGGTAGAAGCAATCCAAAAAAGCCTGGCTCACAAGCCATTCAACCCCAAATCTGAAAGTCATATTAAATTTGAGACAAGACTTAAGGAAAAAATAACTATCTTGGAACAACAATATTCATTTATGAAATTTTAATTATGCTCAAAAGAATACTTATCGGAATCGGAATTATTATTGCTGTCTTTTTATTATTTAAATATTGCGATTTTAAGAAAAATGAGGATCAAGATATTACCTATAATACCAATCTCATTCAGCAGCAAATTCTTAATGTGGGTAAGTTGGTCGTTACTGAAGGGCATTTCTCTGAAGTGATCACCTATAAAAACCAACAGAAATATTTAATGGACATGCTTTCTTTTGAGAAAAAAGCCTTAGTTGTTGTGAATGCTGACGTTACTGTGGCTTATGATTTGCATCTTATGAAGTACGACATCGATTCTGTCAACAAAACAATTACCATTGTGAGTATTCCCAAAGAAGAAATCAAAATCAGTCCAGATATTCAGTTTTATGATGTAGAACAAAGTAAGTTGAATCCGTTTACGGGCGATGATTACAATAAAATAAACAAATCTGTTAAAGCAAATCTGGCTAAGAAAATTGAGAAATCAAGTTTAAAAACAAATGCTCAAAACCGATTGATCAGCGAGTTGTCTAAACTATTAATCACAACAAGTCAATTAGGTTGGACTTTAAAATACGAGGGACAGGTGATCACAACCGAAAAAGAATTTGGACAAAAAATAAAATTGTAAAAAAAAACATTCGGGTCTGAAATCCAGTAGAACTTTCTTAAAATAGAATAACCGCAAATTTGCTCAGAAATTTGCGGTTATTTTTTTATCGGACTACAAAATAATTATTTTTAGTATATTACACTTTCTCTTTATCAAAAATCAAGTCCAAACCTCCTGTAACTAAATGAGATACTTCGGGTCTTTTCAGTTTCATTTGATCTAAAAATACCAACACTTCTTGTAATAATTGAGGTTCATCTCTATCTTTTAGCAGTTCTGTAAGTTCTACAGCTAACAACCAATCGTTAGGATGATTGCGCTGTATTTTTTCAAAAATGGGTCTCAAAGACGTTTCTTTATCTTTTGTTTCTCTGATATTTCGAACTGTTTGATATAAAATTTCTAAATCATCACGCTCAGCGGTATGTTTTGCTTTTATGGTAGTACTCGATGGAAGATGCGAAATCAAATCAAAGCTATTTACATCAGCAGGGCCAGAAAAAGCCGAAGTTACTTTCTTGCCCACCGCCATATCATAAACGCCCCATTCTGGCTGGAATAAAACCGTTTCACCATGGGTTACCGTGCAATTTTTAAAACGAATCAAAGTAATTTCGCCTTGTAAGTTTCTGGAGCCTGTAATAATTTCACCTTTAACCGTTATACCTCCCTCAAACTCTAGTGTAACCGTTTTTGATTCGAGTATGTCATAAGCGTTCAAGTCTTTTGGACTCATATCTTCAATAGCAAGGTTAATGCCTTGTAGTTTGCCTATTGGGCTACCAAAGCCTTCAGCGTGTGTCAAGGTTCCATGACCTACTAATTCTTTTTCTCTGTATGCAAGCGCCGTTTTTCCAGTAGTTTGAATGTAAATGGGTCTGCCTTCATGTTCGATAACCGAGCTGAAAACACCTGAAATTTGCAATCCAGTACTCAATTCGATAGTTCCTAAGGCATTCGAATCAATTAACTTGTTAATACCAGATAATCCACCAGTACGCAACGCCATTTTATTAGCAAACTCCTCTAAAACTAAATTCAAATAGGCGAATGTAGGGGTAACATACAATTGTGGTTGCAGTTTAGTAATGTCAAAACTCTGGTTGGCTGCAGAAATATCATAAGGTATTTTCTTCACTTCCTGAGTCATACAATGCGCACTCTCGCCTATAGAGGAAAGCAAACCAGCACCATAAATCTTAGGATTTTCAACCGTACCAATCAATCCGTACTCTACAGTCCACCAGTGTAAGTTGCGTATTTGTGCCATTTCTGAGAGTTCGCCCATATTATTTTGCAAATCTTCAACTGCTTTTTCAGCAGCATCAATCGTAGCTTGTGGCGTACCTTCGGCTTCTTTTACGATTGAAAGCAGTCGGATAGCTTCATACATTTCGTAATCCTTGTGCGAAGAAATTGCTTTGCAACCTATTTCTCCAAAACGACGAAGGTATTCCGCATATTCTGGATTGGCAATAATTGGTGCGTGACCAGCACCTTCGTGAATAATATCAGGTGCAGGAGTGTATTCAATATGCTCGAGTTGACGAATATCCGATGCAATTACAAGCACATTATAGGCCTGAAATTCCATAAAAGCATTGGGCGGAATAAAACCATCAACTGCAACGGCAGCCCAGCCTATTTCGGTCAAAATGCGGTTCATGCCATACATACTCGGGATATTGTCTATCTCAATACCTGTTTTTTTCAACCCTTCTAGGTAGGAATTATGCGCCACTTTGGATAAATAATCCACGTTTTTGCGCATCACATAACGCCAAACCGCCTGATTTATAGGTGTGTAATCGCTATAGTCCTGAGGTTTAATAAATTGTTGTAAGTGTTTTGGCAATCGGTCTAATAACGGATTACTTTCTATAGTTGTGTTCATGTCGAAAACGTTGTAGTTTTTATGCAAAAATACGAAATTCAGGAGCTAATTCCCGCTTTTCATTGCAAGTTTTTGCAAACCCGTTTGTTTTTCTAAAGTTTATAAAAGAGCTTCCTGCGGTCGCTTTTTATAAACAAGAAAAACCAAAACGGCTTTTTCAAAAAGCTTTCCATTGCAATCGGGGCTAGGGGAGTTGCGAATGATAAGATGTTTTTTGATTTCCTACTCCATCACCTCAAACAGAAAGAACTGTGTTTTCTGTTTCTCCGCAAAATTGTTGTCTGAAACCAAGATTAAAGATCGATTGCCATTAGCCAACTTTGGACCAAACGTAATTCCTTCAATATTATCAATAAATATACCTAAATCATCCATGTTTAGAACCAGTTTTTTAGATCCCAATTGTATGTTTTGGTTCAGTAAGGAGGTGTTATTTTTAACGTTAGTTGCTTTTTTTAGATCACACACAAAAACTTTTACGGAGCATTCTTGGGTTCCCGTGGAGTAGGAGCGTTCCACGACAAGTAGTTTATTTTTACTGTAATACTGAATTGCCGAAATTCCATTGACAGCAAAAGCACCACTCGGATTGGGTTCGCGGGCAATAGGTTCTAAAAGATAGCCGTATTGAGCCGTATTTTTTCTGGTTTTTGCATTAAACTGGTACAAACGTATTAAACCTCCTTTGCTAGTTGTGGCTTGGTTACCATCCTCAAATAGCGGTTCTTCAATATTGGTGTAAATATTTTTAAATTTTTTATCAAAAGTAATGCCTTCTAAAGTGCCATTGTTTCTTGGCCCTTTTTCTAGTTTTTGCATTTTTAGATTTTCTGGGAGTGTTACATTTCCTAGAAAATCACCTTTTAAAGTCATGAAGTTCAAGGCAGGGTTTTGCAAAACTTCCTTATCTGCGGTTATCACTCGAGCTCCTTCGCTGCTCCATACCAAAGTGTTTGTTTTTGGATTAAATCGGATGTCTTCTGGATCTGTTGAGGTGTTTGGTGTAGTATTCCAGTTTCCATATACTTTTCCGGTTTCATTTTTTAAAGTACTCATGCTTTGAAATGTAACATTTTTTAGTAGGTCATTTTCCAAAGCTATGGTGGCAGTGTAATAGCGAGCCTCATTAAACACCGATCGATCATCGGAAATGATGTAATACAACTCTTTTTTTGGATCATAATCAATACCAGATAAGCCACCAATTTTTGTATTTTGAAATTGCGCATCAAACGGAACCTCAATAGTGTTTAAGAGCTTTAATTTTGGGACGTGACTGTGTTCAGCGCTTTGTTTTACATTGGCACAAGAAAAAAGAAAAACAGGAAAAACAACTAAAAAAAGTAATTTACGCATAGACATTAATAGTGTGTTGAATAAAAATAAGGTAGCTGCAACTAATACGGTTACGATGGATTAATCTGATTTTTTTCGGCGTTACGAAAATAGTCAATCTTGTAATGAAACATATCTGCCATAGCTTTCGCTCTGTATTTGGCTTCATCTGCCAGTGGCCCTTGGAATAATTGATCGGTAGTTTGTGTAAATAGTTCCATCCAACGGTTAAAATGATCTTTACCAATAGGGAGCTGCTTGTGAGGCGGAAAGGGACTTCCAGAATACGAATGAACTTCTAGCAAAATAGTTTCCCAAAATCCATACATTTTTTCTAAATGTTCCGGCCAACGGTTGCCTATTTTTTCGTTAAAAATAGGTCCTATTATTTCGTCTTTTTGCACTTGAGCATAAAAAGTATTGACTAAGAGTTTAATATCGTCTAAGGAAGCAATATCGGTTTGTGGTATCATAATTTCTATAAAAAAAGCCTATGCAAAGGTAGGCTTTATGTTTGATTGTAGTAATGTCTATTTTTCTTTTGGCGGAAATTGTTCTAGAATTTTGGCAACAAATTCGTTGATTCGTTCTTCTTTGTCTCTGCGGTTTTGAGTTAAATTCCCAACACCTTCTCCTTGCCAAAAGGCATGTATGTTGTTGAAATAAATGATGTAATTGACATTTTTTCTATGGGAATTCTAAAATAACAACTTCGATTTTGTAAAAAAAGGTTTTTAAGGCCGCCACATGCATGGCCGCCTTTTTTTAACCTATGAGTTGGGTGAATAAATCTTGTTTTTCGTTGAGGTATTGGTATTCGAAACCCATTTTATTCATATTGTCTTTGATAGCTAGGACATCGTTTGGATTTTTCACTTCTAAACCTACTACAACGGAGCCTACTTCTCGGCTATTTTTTTTGGCAAATTGGAAGTAGGTGATATCATCGTCTGGTCCTAAAATGGCATTGACAAATTCTTTTAATGCTCCTGGGCGTTGCGGAAATTGTATCATAAAATAATGTATTAATCCTTCATAAAGTAAAGAGCGTTCCTTGATTTCGGCGGTGCGTTCAATATCGTTGTTGCTACCGCTTACCACGCAAACCACGGTTTTCCCTTTTATCTCTTCTTTGTAAAAATCCAATGCTGCAATGGTCAAAGCGCCTGCGGGTTCTACGACCATCGCTTCTTCGTTATACAAACGTAAAATGGTAGTACAAACTTTTCCTTCGGGAACTAGAATGATATCGTCTAGATTTTTTTGGCAAATGGCAAACGTTTGGTTGCCTACTTGTTTTACTGCTGCTCCGTCTACAAACTTGTCTATGGTTTCTAAGGGGGTATTGGCTTGATTAGCAATCGATGTTTTCATTGAAGGCGCACCTTGTGGTTCAACGCCAATGATTTTGGTATTTGGGCTAAGGTGTTTAAAAACGGTGGATAGGCCAGAAGCTAAACCGCCACCGCCAATGGGAACAAAAACATAATCGATAGGTTGTTGGTATTGTTCGAGAATTTCGAGTCCTACGGTACCTTGTCCCGCAATGACTTTTTCATCATCAAAAGGATGGATGAACGCTTTTTGGTTGTTCTTGGCATCGGCAACTGCTTTGGCATAGGCATCATCGAAGGTATCGCCTGTTAAAACAATTTCGATCCACTTTTTACCAAAGAGCTGTACTTGCTTTACTTTTTGATTGGGCGTGGTTTTGGGCATATAGATTTTGCCTTGTATTTGTAAAAGATGACAAGAGTACGCCACACCTTGTGCGTGATTACCCGCGCTGGCGCAAACAATGCCGTTTGTTTTTTCGCTTTCTGTTAAAGATTTTATTTTATTATAAGCACCTCTGATTTTATAGGAACGTACCACTTGTAGGTCTTCTCTTTTAAGTAAAATAGTAGCCCCAAATTCTTCTGAAACATTAAAGTTTTCTGTTAAAGGAGTAACGGGAACTACATTAACTAATTCTTGTTGGGCTTGTTGTATGGATTGAAATAAGTTCATTTTTGTTTTTAATTGAATTCTAATTTTGCTTGCGTAAGGGTGTTTTGTAATGCGTAAAAGTGCTCGTTGGTTATTTTGCCGCCACAAATCCAATGCTCTTTTTCTTGAAATAGATAAGAGATAGGAAACTGTGTAATTTGATCATTGTGAATAATCGGGATTTTAAAAAGTAGGATTTGATGGGTTTCCAGTTCCTTTTGATTTTGGGTGTAACAGCAAAAAACCTCGATAATTCGTTCCAAAATAGCCACTATGGTTTTGCTATTCGTTTCGTCATCCCAATAAGCAATGCTGATTTTGTATACTGAAGTGTGCTCACAAAAATCTACCCAAAAATGGTCGATTTTTAGCTTTTTCCGAGTGAATACAAGGACAATTTTACTGATTAGGGTTTCTTCTTTTTCGCAAAAAAGCGTTAGGGTGATTTTTTCTTTCATTGTAATTGTGGTTCATTTTTAATCAAAAAAAAACCTTTCTCAAGTGACGAGAAAGGTTTCATAGTTACGCATAACATCCTGACTCGTCAACTTAGACGAATAATAATGATGTTAATGATAATAGTGTTTAGTGTCATATCTAAAAAAAAACCTCCCAATTGGGAGGTTCTATATTGTTATTGTTAATACTATACAGCGCCTCACATTCTCATCGAATGATAATTGAAATGCTGCTAATAATTGTGTTATTGTTTTTCATATAAAAAATGTGATACTGCAAATATAAACAAATAAGGTATTCACCACGATTTATTTTTTCACAGCAGGATATTGTGCTAACATTTTCCCCACAAATTCAGCAACTTCTTCGTCTTTTTTGTCCGTGTTTTTAGTTAAGGTTCCAATACCTTCTCCTTGCCTAATCATTTCTTTCATTTTCGCATCGATGAGGTCGATAAACAAAGTGCTTCCTGTTAATGCAACAGGATTAGTGATAGCAATAGCTACAGGTACTGCAATAATTACAGCAACAGCAAATGGTGGTGCAAAAATAGCAACAATGGTAGCGGTGATTTTATAGTGTCGTAAAATGGAGGCAACGGTATTTGGCTCCCGAGAATTGGAGTTCCAGTGATTGTGTAAAAGTTGAGCAGAATGGCTAAAAATGTGACAAATCACACAGAATAAAAGTGCGAAACTTCATTTTTTCACCTTTTTGTCTGTCGGATATTTGTACTGCAATTTTGCATTAATCTTAAAATATGTTACAAAAATGAAGTACGGACAAATTTTCTCTTATCGTCTTGAATTAAATTCAAAGGAAGAATACATTGAAAAATGGGTAAAACCATATGCGGAACCAATTGCAAAAGTAAAGGGACTTATCTCAAAAGTTTGGAAGTCAAATCACGAAGATTTATATTCAAGTTTTTATCTTTGGGAAACAAAGGAAGCTATGGATGATTTCATGAACTCTGCAATGATTGCCGAAGTAGCACAATTACCATTTCTTAAAGACTTAAATATTGTATCAATTCCAGTTGTCACTGAAGCGGCTGAAATTACAAGAGGTGTATAATTAACTAGATAAATATTAAGTTAATCCCCTAAACTTTTCGAGATCATATAGGCACGAATTATAGTTGTTTTTATACTAGAAGTGTTTTATTTTATTTATAAACAGTCCCAAATAATTATACATTATCTCGGGCTGGTTTTTTATATTTATTTTTCAGAGAAGCGTTTCGCAACCTGATTTCTATGTGAAATAAATCACTTGAAGTGCCTTTTCAAAAACAAAATAGCAAAGAATCTTCCAGACAAAATTTGTTTCGTATAACAAATGATTGTTCATGAGGTAATTCCGTTTTATTCTTCAAAAAAATGTTTGTGTTTGAAAGATATTTAAATTTTCCTTCTTCCATTTCGTCTCAAAAATAAGAGTATAGGTTCATTTTGGTAATTCGGCTCATGTGAGTAAGGTAAAATCCAAAATGCTTTCCTCTTCAAGTTATACTTTCGTTTAAATTTATTACGGCTGATGCAACTTCAACAAAGGCCAATTACTTGTTTTGAAGAAGATATCGAGGATTATGATGATGATTTAGGATAGAGAAATTGGTAAGAAATAATTTTAAGTCCACCTGATGTATTGGAATAGCTGTTCTAAGACATTTATTTATTTTGGACTTGACTGCTGTTTTACCGTTGATGTAGAAAATAAAATGAAAGCTAGCATTTTTTTATTAGATTTACACTACATTTCAAAAATGAACTAGCTAACAAATAACTAAATAAACAAATAATACTATGGGAATAATTACAGATTCTGAAAAAGACGGACTTACTAATCCACCAGGAACACTATTAGAGACAACAGTAGTGGTATCTAAAATTGGAAGTATTAATTTTGGTGAGACTTTTAAACAGCCTTTGCCGACTTTAAATCAAGCTGTTAGGGTTGGTGAGGGTTTGGAAATTACAGCTGTTGTCTTAGTCGATACAACACTGAAGAGTCTAAATGTTAAAATAAACCAACTTTTTGTAGTTGGTAATTATGGTGAAAAGCAGCTCCAATTTTTTATTTACTGTGATGTAGATCAACTTACATTAATTAAAGAACATTTAACTACTGATAACACTTACCAAGCATTTAAAGTTGAATTCACGACTCATGTAACGACAGGGTTCCCTGAAGGACCTCATGTTGATGAACTTACAGAAGCACAAAAAGAGCTTTATATTCCTTGTAAAACTGAAATGAAAGATATCGAATTAGTGCAAACTTTCCTTTGGAATATAGATCCTAAGACTTCTAGAGGAACTGTGACGACTGTACTAGATGGAGCTCCTAATTAAATCAGAGATTATAATAAAAATAGCTAAATGCGATTATTATTCATTTTTTTAATTCTATTAACCACAAACTTTTTTGCACAAGAAAAAGATAATTTTGATCTAGAGGTAAAACAGATAATTAATTCAAATAAAGACATAGAGTATTTAGAAATCATTTATGAGTATTACAAAAAAAATGAATGGGATTCTTTATTAATTTATTCTGATAAACTATTAAAAACGACTAAAAATGAAAAGCTAAATAATTTAGCTCATTATTTTAGAGGGCATAGCTTTAGAAAGAAAAAAATATTCAATGAATCTTTAAAAGAATATAATTTAATATCCTCAAAATTTTCTTTCTATTCTTATGTTCAATGTTCAATTGGAGAAATATATTTAAATCAAATAGAATATAAAAAGGCATTAAAAATTTTTATTCCTTTGATAAAAAAATATAATATGCTTTCTTTTAAACCTAAAGAAAGTGTTCTATTACACAACATAGGCCTCTGCTATTTTCATTTAAAAGAATTTGAAAATGCAGAATCTTATTTGTTAAAAAGTACAGAACTGTTAAAACAGGAAAAGAATACATCTTTGTTAATAGCTTGCTATATGGATATAGCCAATCTTTATTACGAACAATATAAAGACAATCAAGCTATTCCTTATTTTCAAAAAGCCTATGCCTTGTCCAAAAAAATAAAAAATTTTGAGATAAAACAAAACGCAGCTTTGAATATGGCGGTTGTGGAAGAAAACAGAAAAGATCTTACAAAAGCTATGCTGTATCGAAAAGAATATGATACTTGGAAAGACTCCGTAAATAATCAAAACAAAATATGGGCTGTAGCAGAAACAGAAAAAAAATACGCTATAAGCCAGAAACAAAAAGAAATACAACTACTAGAGTCTGAAAATAAAGTAAAGGTTTCGCAACGAAATGGTTTTGTTGCTTCTTCAATTTTATTCTTATTACTTTTTGGGACAGCTTTTTACTTTTATAATCAAAAA
Source organism: Flavobacterium sp. I-STPP5a (assembly GCF_009764685.1). Classification (GTDB taxonomy): domain Bacteria; phylum Bacteroidota; class Bacteroidia; order Flavobacteriales; family Flavobacteriaceae; genus Flavobacterium. The sequence goes on from NZ_VHLM01000019.1 coordinate 178,973, forward strand.
AGTAAAACAAATAAAATCATAGAGGCCCAAAAAGAAGATTTAGATGCTTTAAACGCTACCAAAGACAAACTTTTCTCCATTGTTAGTCACGATTTGCGTTCCTCTGTCAATATGCTGAAAGGTACCAATACAAAGTTGTTAAAAGATATTGCAAATCGGGATTATGATGCATTAGACAAAATTGTACATAAAAATGCGGCGATTACCAACAGTACTTTTAATCTATTAGAAAACCTGCTGCATTGGGCAACGCTACAAACACAACAATTGTATTTTCATATCGAATCTGTTCACCTATATTCTGTTATCCAACAAATAGAGTACAATTATAAACCGCTGTTTGAAAATAAAAACCTTGTTTTTACGAATACTATTCCAAAAGCAACTCAGGTACTGGCAGATTTAAATTCTTTGAAAATAATTCTTCGTAACCTGCTCGATAATGCAATTAAATTTTCAAATGAAAATGGAATAATCTCTGTCTATATTGATGATAAAAATGATGCTTTTCATTACCTCATCATTGAAGATACAGGAATAGGAATGGATGAGGAAACAAGGACAAATTTACTCAAAGAAGGAAATTTGCTCAACAAAAAGAAAAATCAAAAAGGAATTGGTACTGGCTTAGGTTTACAACTTTGTAAATCGATGATTCAAAAAAACAATGGTATCTTTACTATTGAAAGTACTGAAAATAGTGGTACAAAAATGATCATCGGACTTCCTAAATACAAATCTAATGGATAAAATAAACATTCTCATTATTGAAGATACTCCTGAAGAAGCTACTGCACTACAAGCAGTATTAGAAGAAAATAATTATAATGTAGTTGGAATTGCCAGTACTTATCAAGAAGCTTTATCCTTATTCTACAAATTACCTATAGATCTAGTTATCATTGATGTTTTTTTAGACGGGAATCCAGATGGTATTACTTTTGCTGAAACTATTTCGACTATACCTAATGCTTTAAAACCTTTTGTTTTTTTAACCAGTTCAATAGACAGACAAATTTTTGAAAGAGCCAAACTAACCAAGCCTTTTAGTTTTTTACTAAAGCCTTTCAATGAGTTAGAAACTTTATATGCCATAGAAATGGCTTTAGAAAAATTTTATGATCAATCGAATGTTTTTATCAACGATCATCAAGATACTATAATAAGTGAGTGCTATCTTTTCATAAAAAAGAAAAATGCCTTAAACAAAGTAAAAATAAGCGATATCATTTACATTGATGTAGAAGATCGCTATTGTAATATCATCACAAAACAAGAGAAATTTGTCATTCAAATCTCCCTAGGAAAAATCAAAGAGTTATTATGCAGTAAAACCTTTGTACAAACCCATCGAAAATACATTGTAAATACCAATACTATCGAAAAAATTATTCTTGAAGATAATTTATTGATTTTAGAGGGAAATCACCAAGTCACGTTTAGCGGAACATATAAAGAAACAATTAAAAGTTTCACTATTTTGAAATAGGTTATTGCTAGCTCCAACCATTTAAAATCTTCTCCAACGGGAAGATTTTTTTATTTTATACTGTTTTGTAAATTACATTCACACCTCTTTTTCTTTCCATTCACAACAGAAAGTCTTCCATTCACAACATCTTTTTTATTTGCCTCTTACTCAAAAACTAATTTTATCTCAGAAAACAAAACCTAGCGCTAGAAAGTAGTTTTCATAAGTTCTAAAAATAGAAATCCAAATTACATACAACCCACAGGTGCATAACTGATTATACATGATGTAATAAGGAGTAAAAACTGTTTTTAAGAATATTCAAAAGATTAGAACAGTGGAGCAGAACCCACTTAAATAAACGAACTACTCCTCAGTTTAGTTAAAGTAAGTATAGAAATAGAAAGTATTTTAAGCTGATGAAATTAAATAATAGAAATTATGAAAACTAACGTTCAGGAATCTCACAAAAAACTATTTATTGACTCAAAGATTTACCAAGAAAAACTAATTAATGTTTCTGCCTATGCGTTAGCTGTAAGTTCGACAAATTTGCCAGTATTATATTATCCTAATAATTTTCCTGATTGGGGGAGTTTTGAAAAAACTTTTATAGACCTTAAAGGTAGCACGGGACAATGGCAGTCAAATATCCTTGATAAATTGCTTAATGTGCCAAAGCAGATTGCTGATACAAATACAAATATACAGGAAAATTTAAAAGACGCTTTAAATCTTGCTGTTCTTTTGACAAATCCAGATTTAAGCCCTGATGTTAAAAAATCGATTGCAGGTACGCTTAAAATTTATTTGAAGTTGATTCAAGGACTTATTAAAGTTTCTGATGCATCAGTATCTAATTTGATAACAAGCTTAACTAATTACAAAACTGACATGTCAAGTCAATCGAAGACTTTAATGGGATTGGCTAATAAAACATTATACGCAAAAGATGTTAATGAAAAAAAAGTAAAAGAACTTAACGAAGAAATTGAAAAACTAAAAGATAGAGTTATAGCGCTTTCATGGAGTATAGCTGGGTTAGCAGTTGCTGATGCAGCACTTATTACCATTACTGCACTAGCAATAGCTAGTGGGCCATTTGGTTGGGCAGTAGCTCCGTTTACAGCAATTGGTGCGGCAGTTGCAACTTATTATATAGTTTTAGATTCCATTGAACTTGTAACTACTAAAGATGTAATTGAGAGAAAATATTCTGAATTGAATAATGTAAGTAAAGATGTTGTTACATTAATTCAAACAGCAAATCAGTTTGAAACATTATCTAATAATGCCGTAGTTTCTTCTGAACAACTTCAAGGTATTATTGAGGCATGGCGTGATGTCGAGAATTTGATTATTAAGGCATTAGAAAGTTGTGAGGATGCTAATAATGATTTGTCAGATGAGAAATTTATTGCTGTTATAAGTGATATTCAAAGTGTTTCTGATTTTTGGAATAGCGCGTGTGAAGCAACTAAGCCTCTACAAATACAAATAAAAATTGAAAATGATGTAATGCTCGTTGTTGGGATGTCTGAAGACGAAGTAAGTAAAACACTTAAAAAAGGTGAGCCTGTAAGATTGGCAAAAGTATAAGAAAGTTAATTTTTAATTACAAAAGCATCTCTTTTTTAAGGAGGTGCTTTTTTCCTTTTTAAAATAGAGTACCATTGCAGTAATATAAGTTTTACTGATAAGATTTCAATTGTTTGATTTATGGTAAGATTTTTACTGTTATTTTATGATGTAAAAAAGGCTGCAGTATGATATCAATACAATATTAGGAGTTACAGTTTTATGTTTCATCGAACTATTAAAAATCTTCTCCAACGGGAAGATTTTTTATTTTATACTGATTCGTAAATTTCATTCACACCTCTTTTTCTTTCCATTCACAGCAGAAAGTTTTCCATTCGCAACATCTTTTTCATTTGCCCTATTTTCAATCATTAATTTTATCTCAGAAAACAAAACCTAGCGCTAGAGAGTAGTTTTCAAGATCAAAAAGTAGAGTTCAGAGACTACTATAAAAACGAGGCGAAATCTGAAAAGCCTCATGAGTAGGAATAAAAAAATAAACAATTAGAAACTATGGAAAATAGTAAAGAAAATTTTGAAGGAATTTATGAAGCCACTGGGCTTTTAGGTATGGGAGGATTTTTATTCTATGAAATCGGATGCGTATTTTTGGTAGCAGACCCTAAAAATCCAGTTTTACGATTTCATTCAGATGGAATTGGGGATGATTTTGATATTAGCACATCAGAAATAGAAGGCTCCTTCTCCAAACCTGTAGCTGATTTGGTAGGAAAGTGTACGTTTGAATTGGTAAACGTTGACTTTGAAGAAGGAGGGATTGAATTAACGATATTTCAGAATGATTTGCCCGTTGGAGTATTCACCGGTATTTCAGAAGGAGTCGGTGAGGCTGCAATAAAAGGCAAAGGTAAACTAACAATACCGGAAACAAAAACGCATAATAACAATATCATTTTTGCTGGTGACAAAACCATAAAGTCAATCTCCTTTGTCTATGGAGATCTTTATACGATTACTCCAGGACAACCATGGGGTGAAGTAGAGACAACCAGTTCTCATAATGGATCTACACTTAAAATTGACATAGGAGCTGGAAGAAAAGATAATCCAGAAAATGCCAAATGGTTCAATGACGTAGTTAGTTCTGTTAATGAAAAAATGTTTCATACAAGAGGGGGTGACAATGTGCCTAAAGAATTAAATTTTGCAATTAAAGGTTTATTAACAATAAACGGAGATAAATTCAACGTTTGCATTGGTCAAGGTAGTTCAGGCGATTACAACAACTGGCATATAGCTTCAGAAAATGCATCATCCAAACACCCATACAAAGATGGATACATAGGTAAATATTACTTTTCATCGGATGATTCAGATGAATTTAAAGTAACATTTAAGGGCTAATTACCAGCTCACAAAACATTACTCTTTCATTAACCTTGTTTTCATGCTCCAGTTTTGTCTCAAATAGCATAAGATAGAACTAGAAATAAGGTTAATAAAAGATAAAAAAGTATAATTAATAAACTACTATAAAAACGAGACGAAATCTGAAAAACCATATGAGTAGCTATGAAATTCCTGAAGATGTTAAAATCATATAAAGGTTTACTATTTGAAATAGCCTTTTATTCTCTCAAACTACTTAAAAATCTTCCCCACGGGAAGGTTTTTTATTTTATACTGATTCGTAATTTTCAGTCACACCTCTTTTTCTTGCTATTCACAACAGAGAGTCTTCCATTCATGACATCTTTTTTATTAACCTCATTTTCAATGATTAATTTTATCTCAGAAAACAAAACCTAGAGTTAGAAAATTGTTTTCAAAAAGTAGAGTTTATAAACTACTATAAAAACGAGACCAAATTGACACCATTTTCTAAAATTTCAATAGCCAAGCTAATTAATTTTTTCAATCCTTTACTTCTTCCTTTTTAATTTCTTCGGGACCTGCAATCACAAACTCATCACGTGAACAATACCTGTTTGGCTTTTTAAAATGTTTTAGATACCTGTCCGAGTTATGTTTCTGAACCGCTGTTGAAATCATAGAATCATCTAGTAAAAAAAACAACTGTCTGAAAAGAGATTTAGTTGAAAATACTTTTTTTACCCATCGTTATTTGAATTTTGTAACTCTAAATTACGATGTTTTTAAGAAGCCATTAATTTTGCTTCTTTTAGATCAGACAACAATGTTTAGAAATAATAGGAAAGGCTATTAGAATTGAAAATTTAAGTTTTTCAAACATAGTTACTGCTGTTGGACTTTCGTTATATCGAGACTTGGTACAAAGTCGGTTATAGCTGTTTTTACGTTCCCAAATTTATCATCATTACAGCGTTTACAATTATAGCCATTACACCATTTATCTCAGATAAAAATTCTAAACGATCCTTATCGTCTTTAAATCTCTAGTTGAACTTTATTGAATACACTCCTCTAAAAATATTGCGCTCTGTTATTTGACAAAGATAATTTATTGCTACCTAAAAGCTTAAACCTAAATTTTTATTTGAAGTAACCAAAAAAAAGCACAATGATGATGATCCCTTTGGCTCTTTTTTACAAATAAACGCATGCTTGCTTTACTAAATTGTTATTTGTTAAAATAAATGTTAATACAAGCGTAACTTTTTCAACCTACCTATTGTTTCCCATTGTAAGACTTACAAGTAACCACTTAAAGTTTAAACTATGTTTTTGCAAAATAGGGATGTAATTAGAAAATACTTCGATCCAATGCTTTTGTTTCATTTTAGGGTAAAATTTTTGAAATCCATAAATACATTTTACAATGTTTACTAATTTTTCTGATGAAGAGCTTGTAGTTATGCTACAAGAGGGACGTACAAAAGCTTTTGATGAGTTATATATTCGATATAGAGATTTGTTAGTGAACTATGTTTATAGGCGTGTTAAATCAGTTTCTATTGCCGAAGAAATTGTACAAGAGGTATTTATTACTATTTGGGAGCGCAGAAAAGTATTAGTTATTCAAAAGAAATTTGCTTCTTACATGTATACCTCAGTGCGATACGCAACCTTAGATTATTTTAAATCTAATACTATAAAAGATGACTTTATTGATGAAGTAGTTAATTCATATGAGGAATCTCCGAAAACAAATTCTATTGAAGAATATATTTTTTTTGAAGAATTACAAGAAGCTTTAAATAATGCAACACTGCTCTTGCCTACTAAGGCACAGGAGGTATTTGTGTTAAGTCGATATAAAAATTATACCAATAAAGAGATATCTGAGGAGTTGAAAATTTCTATAGAAACTGTGAAATACCATATTAATTATGCTTTGAAATTAATGCGAACAAATTTGAAGGAATTTTACTTTCTTATTGCTCTGCTTTTTTTTCGATGCTAATTTTTAACTACATCAAAAAGTTTCTTGTAAACGTAGAAATGGAGTTAAAATTAAATTTTGGTAAGTAACAGCATGCAGCTCTTTATTTAAGACTTAACATAAAGTTAATATTTCTCTACCAACTCAAAAGTATAATTCATAGACATCATTATAGACATAAGTTTTTTTTAAATGACAGATAATTTACATAAAGCAGTAAAAACATTTTTAGAAGGTAATTTTTCTGAAGAAGGAGAAAAAATTTTGAATTCTTGGTTTCAAAACTCAAATTCTAATGATCAAAATGACCTTGTAATAACCTCTCCAACAGATTTACAAAAGGAGATTAAATTTATTAAAAGACGAAAAAATAATTATTTATTTTCTATCAACACAATCCAATTACAAATAGCAGCAACATTGTTAGTCTTCCTATCTATTGGTACTTGGTGGATAAGTACAAATCAATCGAATGCTTTTTTGTCTTCTTTTTTTTGTAAAAAAACTGAAACAAGATTTGGTCAAAAAGAAATAGTAACCCTAAGTGATGGATCAGTAATCCACTTGAATTCAGGAAGTGTTTTGAAATATCCAAAAAACTTTAGTGGAGCAACTCGAGAAGTATATCTAGAGGGTGAAGCTTTTTTTGAAGTTGCCAAAGATAAAAAACATCCTTTTATTATTCATACTTCAAAAATGGATACCAAAGTTGTAGGTACCAGTTTTAATATTCGTGCGTATCCAAATCATAGAATACAAGAAGTTTCGGTTTTGACAGGAAAAGTTTCAGTCAGTTCAATTGATAATAATAAAAAAATAGCGCTTTTGCCAGGGCAAAAAATAACGGTATCCAATCAAGATAATACACTAAAAACGCATAACGATATTAATAAAATAGCCATTGGGGCATGGCGAAATAATATCTTGGTTTTTGAAGATACTCCTATAAATGAATTAATAGAAAATATCGAAATCAACTATGGGATTGAAGTTGAGTTCAATAACAATTCATCAAAAAACATTCAAATAAGTGCTCGTTTTGTTGCATTAGACCCTGACCAAATTATAAATATTCTTTCCAAAACCATTAACGGTTCCTTTACTAAAGAACAAAATAGATATGTAATCAAATTGTAAGTCAAAGCGAAATATTATAGAATCGAAGTACCATAAAAACACACTTTAAATTGAAATTAAAAAACCAGTAAAAATCATGAATTTAAAAAGAAAGTTCTATTCGAAATGGAATGAATTAAAAAGGAATTGTATCGCACAATCCATGTTAGTTTTAATAGTAGCGCTGTGGAGTACCACTGTTTATTCTTCATCTTCTAAAGACTTTAGCCCTTCAAAACTAACCATGAAGGTAGAAAACGAGTCATTAAATTTAGTATTTAAAAAAATAGAGAAGCAACTTGATGTTCATTTTTTCTATGAAACTTCACAAGTAAATAGTTTGCAAAAAATAAGTTTTGTGGCTAATAATGAAAGTTTACCCAACATATTAGATAAGATCTGTACGCCATTAAACTTGAAATTTGAAATTATAGATAAAAACATAATTGTAACAAAAGCTTCTGTTCAAAAAAAAGGAACTAAAAATAACTTAACAATTTCTGGAAAAGTAGTAAGTAAAGAAGACGGTCTGCCTATTCCTGGAGTAATAGTTAAACTAAAAGGAACTAATCTTGCTACTACCACTAGTTTTGATGGTAGTTTCACAATTGCAACTAGTAATGATAATGGAGTGTTAATTTTTAACTATTTAGGATACATTACTCAAGAAATTGAAATTAATTCCTCTGTTGCTAACTTGAATGTGATATTAATTCAAGATGCAAAACAATTACAAGAAGTGGTTGTAATGGGTTATGGTAGTGTCAAAAAATCACAAGTTGTTGGGGCTGTCTCTTCTGTTTCTTTAAAAGAAATATCCAGTAGAACTTACAATTCTACTGCAGAACTTTTGCAAGGTACAGCTGCTGGTGTAACGGTAATAAATAATGGTGGAGATCCTACTGCACCACCTACCATAAATATTAGAGGTATTGGTTCGCTCAATGCTGAGAGTCCTCTTCTAATTTTAGATGGAATTATTTACAGCGGATCAATAAACACTATTAACCCTAATGATATTGAGTCTATTAGTGTTTTAAAAGATGCAGCGTCTGCTGCAATTTATGGAGCTCGTGCCTCTGGAGGTGTTATATTGATTACTACCAAAAAGGGAAATGCTGAACGATTGAATATTAATGTGAATTTTCAATCGGGTATCCAAAGTGTAGCTAAAAAACTAGTTGCTTTGAATGCTGCAGAATATTCAGACGCAATGAATACAGCTACAGACAACGCTGGATTGCCGAGAATACCTGCATTTAACATTGCAAATGAACCTTCAGCTCGTACCACTAATACAGTATGGATGGATGAAATTTTTCGGGTAGGACAAGTTAGTGATTTGACTGCTTCAATTGATGGTGGGTCTGAAAAAATGAATTTTTTTGTATCAGGTGGTTATCGAAAAAATGAAGGAATCTTATTAAATACTTTCTCTGAAAGATATACAGCAAGGATAAACGCCGCATTTAAAATCACTCCAAAAGTGACCATTGGAGAAAATTTTAATTATTCACTAACCAATGGACAATCAGCCAATACTGATAGTGGATATACAGGAGCTATCTTATCTGCCATATTTTATCCCCCTAATGCAACAATTTATAAACAAGATGGTTCCGGAGAATTTGGTGGAGTCCCTACTAAATATGTCGGTTCGTATGGTGATGTAATCAATCCAGTAGCTTATTTGAAAAGATTAGATAATAGAAATCCAGTATCAAATATGTTGATCAATCCATTTTTAAATTGGGAAATAATAAAAGGACTTAGTTTTAAATCTAACTGGGGGATAACTCGAATTCAAAACGATAGTAAGATTTTTGAAACTAAAATTACGGAACCAGGTAAGATATTCGATTTTAATAGATTGACACAATCCTCAACTACATTTACGGATTTATTAAGCGAGCAAACACTTACTTTCAATAAGAGCATGAACAAGCATAATTTCTCGGCTTTGTTAGGGTATACGTATCAATCTTCAGAACAAGAATATTTTAGGGTAGAAGGTACGGGATTTGATAGTGAAGCGCCATCTCAGCGTTATTTGCTTAATGCAAAAACTATTGAACAAAAGGGTGCGGGTAATGATAAAGTGATGGTGCTTTCTTATTTAGGGAGATTGAATTATTCTTACAATGATAAATATTTGTTTACTGGTATTATTAGAAGGGATGGAACTTCTAAACTTACTAAGGCGAATCGTTGGGAAGTGTATCCATCAGTTTCTTTAGGATGGGTTTTGACTAAGGAGAACTTCATGGAAAGTTCAAAAACTATTGTTTCGAATTTGAAGCTAAGAGCTAGTTGGGGACAATTAGGGAACTTGGGGAGTTTAGGTCCTTATCAATTTAGTGTGCCATTAACACAAACTACTTCATTATTTGGAGCGTCACCAACATTGAATTTTGGCTTTTCGGAAAAAGAATTATCAAATCCTGAATTGAAATGGGAAAGTTCAGAGCAAAAAAATATCGGTTTAGATTTTGGATTCTTCAAGAATAGTTTTACCGGTTCTATTGATGTATTTGAAAAGACCAATAAAGATATGTTGGTTCGAGATCAATTACCGGGTGTAGCGGGAACACCTTCTGGAAGAATTGTTAATTCTGGTGATGTTCAAAATAGAGGATTGGAATTGAGTTTAGGATACAAAAAAACGAATGGAGCCTTCAAATTTGATATAACCGCAAATGCAGCATTTTTAAAAAATGAAATCGTTTCTATTAAGGATGGTTTGACAAATCTTGAACCCTTAAATGCCCCTAGGGTAAGAAACTTACCATTAGCAAATATATATCAAGTAGGTAGTTCAATTGGTGCTTTTTATGGTTTTTCTACACAAGGTTTGTTTCAATCAGATGCTGAAGCTAAAGCATATGTGAATAGTAATGGAGTTGCTTATCAACCCAATGCAAAAGCGGGTGATATACGCTTTAAAGATCTTAATGGAGACGGAGCAATAAATAATAATGATCGAACTATTTTAGGGAATTCTTTCCCTTCAACGACATACAGTCTAAATTTAAACATGAATTATAAGAGATTTGATTTCAATGTTTTCTTCCAAGGTGTTGCTGATGTTAGTGTATTTAATGCCGTTAAATATACAGGTTTAAATGGTTCTTTTCCTGGGTATAACTTGTTAGCTGAAACAAAAAATGCATGGTCTCCACAAAACACTAATACCAATATTCCGATTCTTTCAGCAAAAGATAATAATAATAATTTCGGACGTATTTCAGATTTTTACATTGAAGATGCTTCTTTTTTAAGATTACGAAATGTGTCTTTTGGTTATACTTTGAATGAAAATTGGGTACAGCATAAATTGAAGGCTAGAATTTTTGTTTCAGCACAAAACTTATTTACAATTACAAAATATTCAGGTATGGATCCTGAAGTAGGCATAAATAATTTTGGAACAGATTTAGGAAGATATCCTCTTTCAAGAATTTTTATAACAGGTATCAATTTAACTTTTTAATTATAAAATAAAGAAAAAATGAAAAAAACAATTCTCTTATTTTTTGGTTCCCTCGTGTTTTTCTTATTTATGGGATGTGAAAATGAGCTTGATTTAGAACCGCAAGGAGCTCCTTCTAGTGCTAGTTTTTGGAAAACTCCAGCTGATGCTAAAGCAGGTTTGAATGCAATATATGGTTTGTACAGTGATGATAATATGTATGGTAGAGGTTTTTTTTGGCTCAATAACGCAAGTGATGATATTGGGACAAAAACTAGAGCGAATGCCGAAAGGATTAAAAATTTTACAGTAGACGGTTCAGAATCGGATACTAAAAATATTTGGGCATTGCATTATGAAGTTATGAAACGTTGTAATGATCTATTGCGAAATGCTCCTAAAATCGCAATGGATGAAAAAGTAAAATCAAAAATGGTTGGAGAAGCTTATTTTAATCATGCTGTAATGCATTTAGAACTGGCTTACCGTTACGGTGATGAACATGCTGGAATTCCTATTCAAGATAGAGAAAACCCCACGAATATTTACGTGCCTCGTGCTAAAAATGTAGCAGAAAACTACACCTATATCGCAAATGATTTAATAAAGGCAGCTGAACTTTTACCTTATTTTAATGAACTAACACCCGATAATTATGGTCATGCTCACAAAACTGCTGCTTGGGGATATCTAGTAAGAACATATCTGTATGCAAAAGATTGGGACAATGCAATTAAATATGCAAATTTGATTATAAGCAGTGGGAAACATAAACTGTTAGACAACTTTGAGGATGTGTTCAAAATTGCAAATAACTGGTCTTCAGAGTATATTTGGTCAGTAACATCCAGCGCTTCAAATACTAGTTTGGGCTCTATTTTTCCAGGAGTTTGTTTGGAAGATAAAGGCTGGGGAGCCTATAATGGTTGGGGTAATTTCTATCCTACAAAAGAATTATTTGACTCTTACCAATCTGGAGATAAAAGAAGAAGTGCTACTATACTTCAAAAAGGCGATAAATTCATTTATTTTGGTCAAGAAGCAATATTCAACGAGGGCAAATATGTAGCAGGATCTAGTAATAGAACAGGGTACCAATTTAAGAAATATATGGAACCATTTACCTATCCAAAAACAGCCACCAATAGTGTAGATATTCGTTATGTTAATGCAAATGGAGACAAGCCTTCAACTGCTTTGAATTTACCCTTATTGCGTTATGCAGATGTTATATTGATGCTAGCCGAATCAAAGTTAATGAAAGGGCAAAATGCCGATGTTGAAATCAATATGATTCGTAACCGTGCTGGATTGCCTAATATAACTGGTGCTACAATGATAGATTTAAAGAGAGAAAGACGTTGCGAATTAGCAGGTGAATGGACGGATCGTCATTTTGATCTCGTTCGTTGGGGTGATGCACAAGCGGTATATGCACTTCCTTTACATCATTATGACGGTAAGGTTATTTATCCCTCACGAAATTTTAATCCAAAAGTACACCACGTTTGGCCAATACCTCCTGATGAAATTGCTGTAAGTAAAGGAAGTTTACCCCAAAATGCTGGTTGGTAAGATTACTTGTTGTTTGTTTATTTTTTAAAATCTCCAAGTTGCAATACAATGTAACTTGTGAGGTTTTACTATGATTTAAAAATAGCCATTTATTGTTTACAGTAACTGGCTATTTGTTTTACCCATGTAAATTATTTTATATAAATCAAATTCAAAATGAAATCAATTAAATTCTTTTTTTTTCTTTTTTTTCTTGTGCAGTTGCATGCTCAAGACTATAAGACTTTTAATATACATGCCCACAATGACTACGAAAACAAGGTACCGTTCATTGAAGCCTTTAATAATAAAGTTGGTGTCATAGAAGCTGATGTCTTTTTAGTAGACAATGAATTGTTTTTAGCACATTCTTTAAAAGAAATAACCCCTAGTTTTACGCTTAAAAAAGCCTATCTTGATCCAATCTCTGAAAAAATTAAACTTCAGAAAATGCCTCCTCACTCTGTTGAAAATAAGCTTGATCTTATGATTGATATTAAAACAGAGGCCATAAGTACTTTAGCTGTTTTGATAGAGCAATTAAAAAAATATCCAGAAATAACAAATGGACAGTTTATTAGAATAGTAATATCTGGCAATAGACCAAATCCAACTCAATGGTCTAGCTATCCAAATTATATTTTTTTTGATGGAAGAATAAATGAAGAGTATACTCTAGCGCAATTGGAACGTATAACCATGATTAGTGAAAGTCTTAAAAATTATACAGTTTGGAATGGTAAAGGGGTTCTTGTTCAAGCCGATTTAGATAAAATTCAAGGTGTAATTAATTCAGTACACCAAAAAAATAAAAAAATTCGTTTTTGGAGTACCCAAGATAATGTAAATACATGGATTACCCTTATGGGACTCAAGGTAGATTATATTGGCACCGATAAAACAACTGAACTTTCCAAATTTATAAATGATTATAAAAAATATTCTTTTCAAAACACCAATTTTCATACGGCTTATATCCCGAAGGTTAAACAACATAACAAAAGGCCTAAAAATATTATTTTATTGATTGGTGATGGCATGGGACTCGCTCAAATTTATGCAGGTTACACTGCAAATAAAGGCCAATTAAATATGTTTAACATTCCAACACAAGGGTTTTCGATCACCTATGCTTCTGATAGTTATATAACTGATTCTGCGGCGGGGGGAACAGCAATGGCTACAGGTTTTAAAACTAAAAACCGTTTTGTAAGTGTTGATCCCGAAGGTAAACCTATTGAGTCAATTACTCAGAAATTAGCAAAGAGAAATTTCAAAACCGCAATAATTTCATCAGGCAACATAACCGATGCAACTCCTGCTGCATTTTACGCACATCAACCTGAAAGAAGTTTCAATGAACCAATAGCAAGTGATTTTTTATCTAATCCATCCGATATTTTAATGGGCGCTGGTGTTGATGAGTTTATCAAAAGAAAAGATGGTCAGAATTTGGGGACCAACTTAATTGAAAAAGGGTACACATTTTCAACAAATTTAAATAGTATTGATACCATTAAAAACAACAAAATTGTACTCATAGACCAGGTTGCTGGTCTCTCTAAAAAAGCAGGTAGAGGTGATTTTTTGGTGAAATCTTTTGAAAAAACTTGTGCAGTATTTTCAAAAACATCAAATCCCTTTTTTATAATGGAGGAAGGTGCTCAAATTGATTACGGTGGACATCAAAATGACTTAGAGTATGTAGTTCACGAACTTTTGGATTTTGATCAATTAGTAGGAAAGGCAATGGAATTTGTTGATAAAAACCAAGAAACATTACTTATTGTAACTGCTGATCATGAAACAGGAGGTCTGTCATTACTCGATGGAAATTTAAAAACAGGTTATGTGCTGGGTAGTTTTAGTACCAATGATCATACTGCTATTGCTGTACCTGTATTTGCTTATGGAGCCGGTGCAGATACTTTTGCAGGAGTTTATCAAAACACCAGTATTTATTCTAAAATACTTGAAGTTTTGTTTAAAAAATAATTTTTCAAACAATTATTTAACTATTAATTAATGACTTAGATACTGACTAAAACCTTGTTTTGAAGACATAATAGTAGTGTTTAACCTTAATAAATAATTTATGAAAAATTATGTTCAAAGAGTAACGATTTTATTATTTGCGTTTGGATTCCTGTTTGTATCATGTGATTCAAATCTAGCCGATGACCTTCAGGCAAATGAAGCGGTAAAAAGTACTAGTAAAAACGATGTAAAGCAATTAACTTCCAAAACGGCAACTTACACGACGTCGAATTGGATGAGTGCACTAGATCAAAATTTGAAATTAACAGCAATATCAATGCCCGGAACTCATGATTCTGGTGCTAGATTTGAAACCTTTTCAGGAACTGCGAAATGTCAAAATTTAACTCTTGATGAACAACTTGCATCAGGTGTTAGGTATTTAGATATACGCTGCCGTCATTTTGAGAACAATTTCACAATACATCACGGATCGGTCTATCAAAATTTGAATTTTACCAATGTATTGCAAAGCTGTTCTGCCTTTTTGGCTCAAAATCCCTCGGAAACTATTATTATGTCTGTGAAAGAAGAATATGATCCTTCTGGGAATAATCGCTCTTTCGAAGCAACTTTTGACTCGTATGTAAACCAAAATGCAAACATTTGGTATTTAGGTTCAACTATACCTACTTTGAGTCAAGCAAAAGGTAAAATTGTTTTGCTAAGACGTTTTTCAACAAATAATACTAAAGGCATAGATGCATCTTCTTGGGGAGATAATACTGTTTTTGATATCTCTGGTGTTCAGCCAATTAAAGTGCAGGATCAATACAAAGTACCTAATAATGATACTAAATTTAATTTGATTAAAGGGTTGGCAGAAGAAGCCAAAAACGCAGCTAGCAATAATAATAAACTTTACTTAAACTACTGTAGTGGATACAAAGCAGGACTTTTTGGTATCCCTAATATCAATACAGTGGCTAACGCAATAAATCCAAAATTGACTTCATTCTTCCAAACAAATACCAAAGGAAGGTTTGGAGTTATAATCATGGATTTTGCCGTGGCTGATAGAAATAGTTTGATCGTAAAAACAAATTTCTAATAGTGGTTCAAAATTCTAGATAATTATAAAAAAAACGATGCCTACTATTTAGTAGGCATTGTTCTTATTTTTTTACAGGAGGATATTGTGCTAAAATTTTTCCAACAAATTCAGCTACTACTTCGTCTTTTTTATCCGTGTTTTTAGTTAAGGTTCCAATACCTTCACCTTGCCAAATCATTTCTTTCTTTTTGGCATCGATGAGGTCGATAAACAAGGTGCCTTCGGTAGAGGTAGAAACGGTGGTCTGGTTACCACCCATCATCCAAGGATTCCAGCCCCAGCCGTAACCCCAGCCAGCGTTGAACTGGTTCACATTGACTTGTTCTCTCGATTTAGTAAAAATATTAATTAACAAATCAGGCGTTTCGCTTTTAGTAAATCCTTTGGCTGCCATTTGTTGGTCAATGGCTCTCAAAATACGTTTTTTGTCTAAATCAGAAATGTCTACTTTATCAATACCCGCTTTATAATACGCATAGGTTTTGTAAGGAGAAAAATCTACATTTTTGTCGTAATCCGAATATACTCTAACGGAACTACAAGAACTAAAAAAAACAACTAGCACTAAGGCAAATAATGATATAGGTTTCATATGGATATTGTTTAAGTTATTATCTATTATCTATTATGATTCTCGCTTTATGCTGCAAAATAATCTATTTTCAGTTCAAGATAGTTTTTTTAACATTCGATTATAACTATCAAAATGTTTAGTTTAAAACCACCAGTACCTTTCAAAAAACGGATTTGTTACCAAGATTTCTAAGGAAATCTTGTGTTATAGCAAATAATCTTCAACAGCATTCGGAAGGGTCACTTTTAGTAAAGGTTCTACTTCCATAGCGCGTTTGATAGCAAAAATTGCTCCTTCGTTACGTGCCCAGCTTCTACGAGAAATTCCGTTGTTGACATCCCAGAACAACATAGATGCCAAACGTTTAGAAGCTTCTTTGGAACCATCAAGAACCATACCAAAGCCACCATTAATAACCTCGCCCCAGCCCACACCGCCGCCGTTGTGAATAGACACCCAAGTAGCGCCACGGAAACTATCCCCAATCACATTATGAATGGCCATATCAGCGGTAAATCTAGAACCATCATAAATATTCGAAGTTTCTCTATAAGGTGAATCGGTTCCTGAAACATCATGGTGGTCACGACCTAGAATAATATAGCCAATTTCTCCGCGAGCAATAGCTTGATTGAAAGCTTCGGCGATTTTAATTCGTCCTTCGGCATCAGCATAAAGAATTCTGGCTTGTGAACCAACAACCAATTGGTTTTCTTGTGCGCCTTTAATCCATTGAATGTTATCCGCCATTTGTTGTTTGATTTCTTCAGGAGAATTTTTCATCATTTCTTCTAGAACATCGCAGGCAATTTTATCAGTTTTTGCTAAATCTTCAGGATTTCCTGAGGCACAAACCCATCGGAATGGTCCAAACCCGTAATCGAAACACATGGGGCCCATTATATCTTGAACGTAGCTGTTGTATTTGAAATCGAGCCCCATCCTGCCCTTCCCCGAAGGAGAAGGAGAAGCAAGGTTTTTTGTTTTTAATACATCAGCTCCAGCACGAGAAGCTTCTAGTAAAAAGGCATTTCCATAATCGAAGAAATACGTTCCTTTGGCAGTATGTTTATTGATTGCATCAGCATGACGGCGCAACGTTTTTTGAACTTCTTCTTTGAATTTATCAGGATTGTTTGCCATTAGATCATTCGACTCGTCGAAGGTATATCCAATTGGATAATAACCACCAGCCCAAGGATTGTGGAGTGAAGTTTGATCGGAACCTAAATCGATATGCAAATTTTCTATATCGAAATGTTCCCAAACATCAACTACATTTCCAAGGTAAGCAATGGAAACCACTTCTTGATTTGCTAAGGCTTTTTTTACTCTTGGTACTAATTCGTCAATGTTTTCAATCACTTCATTTATCCAACCTTGACTGTGACGAATGTGGGTGATTTTTGGGTTTACTTCGGCGCAAACCGTTACGCATCCTGCTATATTTCCGGCTTTTGGTTGTGCGCCAGACATTCCGCCAAGTCCAGAAGTAACGAATAAACCTCCTTTTGGAGATTTTTTTATTTTTCTAAAACCGTTTAAAACCGTGATGGTAGTTCCATGAACAATTCCTTGTGGACCGATATACATGTAACTTCCGGCTGTCATTTGTCCGTATTGAGAAACGCCCAAAGCATTCATTTTTTCCCAGTCGTCAGGTTTAGAATAATTTGGAATAACCATTCCGTTTGTAACTACAACTCTTGGTGCTTCTTTATGCGATGGAAACAAACCCATTGGGTGACCAGAATACATGGATAATGTTTGCTCTTCGGTCATTTCTGCCAAATATTTCATGGTCAATAAATACTGCGCCCAATTTGAAAAAACTGCTCCGTTACCGCCATACGTAATTAATTCATGTGGATGCTGCGCTACGGCATAATCTAAATTATTTTGAATCATCAACATGATGGCTTTTGCTTGTTCGCATTTTCCAGGATAGTCCTGAATTGGCCGTGCATAGATTTTATAATCAGGACGAAAACGGTACATGTAGATTCTACCGTAAGTTTCGAGCTCAGCTTTAAATTCAGGAAGTAATTCAGCATGATGTTGAGGTTCAAAATAGCGCAAAGCATTTTTTAGTGCTAATTTTTTTTCATCATCCGAAAGGATTTCTTTTCGCTTTGGAGCATGATTTATTTCGTTGTCATACGGTTTTGGATTTGGTAAAACCGAAGGAATTCCTTGTATTATTTGTTCTTGAAAAGTCATTTTTAATGTTGTTTCGTTAATTTTTATGTGCTGATTTGTTAAAGACGCATTAACCTTTTATATAAAAATGAAACAACTAAGGGTAGCGAATATCCGACCTGTGGTAGGATTTGTGAATTTTGATTCTATATTTCTGTGAACAAATATCCATTTTGTTTATGTATTTTTTTAACAGACACTTTAGTGTGTTTGTGGTTTAGATTCTAAAATGCGATTACTTTTTATTGACTCCTGTTTTTTTATCAAATCCGTAAGGACAATGTCTGCAGTTATTTTTACAACAATAGCCTCGTTTAAGGTGGTGTTTTTCGGTAAAACATTTATATCCTTCTGGGGTATAATAAAAATCTTCCCCTTCTATCAATTTATTTTCATTACTTTGGCTCATTCCTTTTTTTAGATGCTATTTAGGAGAATATAATTTTACAAGTTCTCAAAGTAGTATTTCTTGAGTATTTTGTTTGTTTACAAATTTATAAATTTTAGTACGAATGTTTTTGATTGTGTCTAAATATTTAATTCCAAAAGGATATCGTGGATTAACGATTTTTCCTTTTGTGATAGTTAAATTCAAGGAAGATAAAGAAAATCCAATTTTACTTAATCATGAACGCTTACATATCAGGCAACAACTCGAGTTACTTGTTTTGCCTTTTTTTATTTGGTATCTTTTAGAGTATTGCATTCGATTGCTGTATTACAAAAATAGCTATCTCGCTTACAAAAATATTTCTTTTGAGCGGGAATGCTATAGGCATGAACAGGATTTAAACTTCTTAAAAAAACGTACTTTCTTTAATTTTTTAAAATTTATTTTTAGATAGTGTACTTTTTTATGCGCACTTTCATTTTTTCTTTCAAAAACAGAGGTGAATTACAGGTGTTTTTGTTGTTTAGGCTCGTTTATTTTATTGAGAGAAAAATCAGTATTTAAACCGAAAAAATGCATTTAGTCGATTATTTGTACTTTTTATCGGCTTTTTTATCGGTTTGTATTTTATTTTTTTTGTAACTTTATAAAATAAAATTCTGTTTCATGCTATTGCTTCATATATTTTCTTCTAAGATTTCGAAACAAATTAGCTGAGCTGTTTTTATAAAAAAAAGAAATTTAATATCTCTTAATTTAAAAGCTTATGAACACATCAATACTTCAAAAAGGAGCTTTCTTTTTTCTTCTCATTTTTTTTCAAAATGAAAGTAGGGCACAACTTTATGTGAGTCCAAATAGTTATGTATTTGCTACAAATGAGGTGGTTTATGTAAAAGAGCAAGTAGAGCTCAATGCAGCTACTAGTAATTTCTATTTAAGGGATAGTGCACAACTTTTGCAAGGATCTACAACTAGTAGTGGTAATAGCGGATTGGGGAGTTTGTCAGTTTTTCAAGAAGGATCTACTAATAATTTTCATTATAATTATTGGTGTTCACCAGTAGGATCAAGTCTTGCGACCGCTGGGAATTCAGCTTTTTCTATCACCCAACTTAAGGATGTTACGAGTTTGATAGGATTTAACAATCCAGTTATTTTAGCCACAAATAATTATAATGGCACTGCAAGCCCGCTTGGAATTGCCCCTTTTTGGATCAATAAATTATTAGGTTCATCGACTTATGCGAGTTGGTTGGCAGTAGGTGCGGCAGCAACTATAAATGCAGGTGAAGGATTTACAATGAAAGGGACTTCGGGGACAAATGCAATAACTGTAAATGGAGTTCAAAACAATCCAGGGAGTAAACAGCGTTATGATTTTAGAGGAAAACCAAATGACGGTACCATAACAATACCTGTAGGAGCCTCGCAATTTACATTGACGGGTAATCCTTACCCATCAGCAATAGATCTTGCTGCTTTTTTAATAGAACAAACAAATTGCACTGGAGTAGCTTACTTTTGGGAACAAGACAAGTCAGTAAACTCACACTATATTGCTGATTACAAAGGTGGTTATGGCGCTTATTCTCCTGTGGCTAGGGGTGGAACTGGTGTTTATGTTCCAGCTACTTTTTATTCCTATGATGGATCTGGCAATCCTGGATCATCAACAGGATTAGGTGGGGCTTTTGAAAGACGATTTTCTCCAATTGGACAGGGGTTTTTGATAGGTGGAGTTGTAAATGGAAGCGTTGAAATGAAAAATAGTTATCGAATTTATGTAAAAGAAGGTTTAGCAAATAATTCCGAGTTTGAAAAATCAATAAACGAACCAAGGATCAATAGTGAACAGGAGTATTTGTCTATGATTAAATCAACTTCAGGTTTTGATTATAAGACAGTTAGTATTGCTCAAACTCCTCAAATTCGCTTGAATGCTTTAATGAATAATCAGGGTGTTAGACAATTGGCGCTAGCCTTTGTTCCAGCGGCTACAGATGGTGCAGATCGTGCTATGGATGCTATGTCTAGTCGTGATAGTTCGTCAGCGGATGTTTATTTTCTAATTGAGAATTTAGAATACGTTATTAATGTCACTAATTTTGACGTCAATAAAAAAATTCCAATTGGTTTTAGAAATACAAAAAAAACTATTTTTAAAATTACTGTTAAGGAAATCATCAATTTTCCCGATGTCAATGCTGTTTTTTTGCATGACAAAATAAAAGATACTTATCACGACATCAAAAATAGTTTTCATGAAATGGAACTACCTACTGGAATAAATAATACACAGTTTGAAATTACATTTAAAGATAATAAAACATTAGGGGTTGATGCAGTTGCAAAAGAGGATTTCTTTGTGTTTCAAAATAATCCTTCAAAAAGCTTAACAGTTAGCAACCCAAACTCGATAGAATTAGCTACTTGCGGAATCTACGATGTTGCAGGGAAATTGATTTTTGCTCAAGATGATTTGGGAGATCAGGAAACTTTTACATTTTCTACAGCCGGTTATGGAGATGGTGTTTATATTGTTAAGTTGACAACAAAAGACAGTAAAAATTTCGGAAAAAAGATAATTGTCAAAAATTAGATTTGATGTGTTAAAATTCTAAATGCAATCTGAGTAAGGTTGCATTTTTTTATACAATTTAGTTTTACCTTTGTATTAAAATCTAATATTTTGAATCAAAAGGTAGTTAAGAAGTTCTCTAATTCCATCGAATTGTATATCAAAAGAGAAGATTTGTTGCATCCATTTGTTTCTGGAAATAAATTTAGAAAGCTCAAATACAATATCCTAGCGGCCAAAGAGTTTCAAGAAAAGCGGTTGCTCACTTTTGGAGGCGCATTTTCAAACCATATTGCCGCAGTAGCGTATGCTGGTTATGAAAGTGGTTTTAAAACTATTGGTATTATTCGAGGAGATGAATTAAAGGACCAAACGGTTTTAAATCCCACATTAGCTTTTGCAAAGCAATACGGAATGGAATTTGAGTTTGTTTCAAGAGCAGAGTATCAGCACAAGAATGAACCAGAAAATCTAGCGAAATGGACCAAAAAATGGGGTGCTTTTTATTTGATTCCAGAAGGCGGAACAAATTCACTAGCCATACAAGGGTGTCAGGAAATACTAAACGAGGAGGATTGTTGTTTTGATTATATCTGTTGCTCCGTTGGAACAGGTGGGACAGTTTCAGGCCTTATAAACAGTATTTTTCCACATCAAAAAGTTTTAGGTTTTCCGGCATTAAAAGGTGATTTTTTGAAAGAGGAAATTTGTAATTTTGTATCGAATAAAAATTGGGAATTACAAACAGACTATCATTTTGGGGGGTATGGCAAGGTAAATGATACTTTAATACAATTTATCAATCAGTTTTACATTGATTTTAAAATACCTCTAGACCCTATTTATACAGGAAAAATGGTTTATGGTGTTCTTGATTTGATGGAGAAAAATTATTTTCCCGAAAATTCAAAAATTTTAATGATCCATACAGGAGGATTGCAAGGCATTCAGGGAATGAATATCAAATTAAAAAACAAACAATTACCAACTATTGATATACATGTTTAAAAAAAATATAATAATACTTTTATTGCTTGCTCTTGTAAGTTGCAATACAGCTAAGCCAGTGATAATTACAAAAAAGGCAAATGCAAAGCCAGTTCTAAAAACTACGATAAAAACAAAACCGGAAACCAATATACCAGTAAAAAAAACAGTTATTATAGCACCAACAAAACCTAAAGCTACCACAACAAAAAAAACAAAAGAGACTGTAAATAACACACCAAAAGAGGTAATTGTTTCTACTTCAAAAACTATAGTTACCAGTGATGTAATTGTGTTATACGTGTCAAAATACAAGGACATAGCTATGGGGAACATGAAAAATTATGGTATTCCAGCGAGTATCATTCTTGCTCAGGGTGTTCTTGAATCTGGTGCCGGAAATGGTGATTTGGCCTTGAGTGCTAACAATCACTTTGGGATTAAATGCCATGTAGGTTGGACAGGAGAAACCGTAAATCACGATGATGATGCCTCTCAGGAATGTTTTAGAAAATACGATAATCCTTCAGAATCTTTTAGAGATCATGCACTCTTTTTAACCAGTAGAAGTAGGTATTCTAAATTATTTGAAAACCAAAAAGGCGATTACAAAGCATGGGCCAGAGGTTTACGGGAAGCAGGATACGCCACAGATCCTAAATATCCTGATAAATTAATTTCATATATAGAAAGGTATCAATTGCATCAATACGATGATTTGGTTTTAGGGATTAATTCAAATGCTAAAATTAAGGAAATCACAGATGAATTGAATGTTGTAAAAGACGACTCGGTTTCTTGGAATTCTGAAAGTTATGAAGTTCAAAAAGGAGATACTTTATATTCTATTGCAAAGAAATTTGCCTTACAAGTAGAGGATTTAAAACAAAAAAATAATCTCACTGAAAACGCACTCGCTATTGGTCAGCGGTTAATTGTAAAATAAGTATAAACACATAATTAGTACTCATTAGATGTTATATAAAAGAAGTAGTCAGCTTTTTGCTGAAGCAGAAAAAGTAATTCCTGGAGGTGTCAATTCTCCTGTTCGTGCCTTTAAAGCAGTAGGTGGTATGCCTATTTTTGTAAAAAGTGCCAAAGGTGCCTACCTGTTTGATGAAGATGGAAATAAACTAATAGATTACATCAATTCATGGGGACCAATGGTTTTAGGCCATGCGTACGAGCCTGTCGTTGAAGCTGTAATTGAAAGAGCAAAATTAGGAACCTCTTTTGGAATGCCAACTGAGCTTGAAACCCAAATAGCTGCTTTGGCCATAAAAATGGTACCTAATATTGATAAAATTCGTTTTGTGAATTCAGGAACAGAAGCCTGTATGAGTGCAATTCGTTTAGCGCGAGGGTATACAAAAAGAGATAAAATCATCAAATTTGCAGGTTGTTACCATGGCCATTCGGATTCTTTTTTGATCCAAGCAGGAAGTGGCGCTATTACATTTGGTTCTCCTAATAGTCCAGGGGTAACCGCTGGAACGGCTAAGGATACTTTGCTAGCACGATACAATGATCTATCCAATGTAGCTGAATTAATTGCTGCAAATCCAAATGAAATTGCAGCTATAATTGTTGAACCTGTGGCGGGTAATATGGGTTGTATTCCACCTAAAGATGGTTTTTTAGAGGGCTTACGCCAATTGTGTACAGATAATGGAATCCTACTTATTTTTGATGAAGTAATGACCGGTTTTAGACTTGCAGCAGGCGGAGTTCAAGAACTTGTTGGAGTTACTTCAGATATTGTTTGTTTTGGAAAAGTTATTGGCGGAGGTTTACCCGTAGGAGCATTTGCAGCACGTGCAGAAATTATGAATTATCTTGCGCCATTAGGTCCTGTTTACCAAGCAGGAACTTTGTCTGGAAATCCATTGGCAATGGCCGCAGGATTAGCCATGTTACAAGCCTTAGATGCAGATAGAGACGTGTTTAATCGATTAAAAGACAAAACAACTTACTTAGCAGCAGGAATAGATAGAGTTTTGCGCAATAACAACGTGGTCTTTACAATAAATACCATTGGATCTATGATTTCAGTACATTTTGATGAAAACGCAGTGGTAGATTTTCAAACAGCTGCAAAAGGAGATAATGAAACATTCAAGAAATTCTTTCATGGCTTACTCCAAGAAGGAATTTACATAGCACCTTCAGCGTATGAGACTTGGTTTATTACCGATGCGCTTACGTATGAGGATCTAGATTTTACCATTCAAGCCATTGATAAAGTGTCTAAAACTTTTTAAAAAAAGGTTTGACGTAAATAATATTTACATAAAAATGCCCCAAAAAAGTTTATACTATTTGGGGCATTTTTTATAAAATAAGTTTTTATTTTCTGTGAGACTCTAATCTATTTGCTTTTTTACCATGCTGATACGCTAGCCTTTTAGCAGCTCGCTGGTGTCTTTCTGTTCTTGAAGCATCCCATTTTTTAAACTGCTCGTTTGAAAGAATTTTTTTCATTCGTTCTTTCATCACAATTTGATTGTCTAGTATTTGGTTTTTAAGCTCAAAACGCTCATTAGATGTTAGTTGTTTTTTTTCTGCCGTTTTGTTTGCTTTTCTATCAGCAAGCAGCGCTTCACGTTTAGTGCTTTGTTCAACAAGAAGTGAACTAATTTCTTTTTGCTGAGATGCATTAAGATCTAGTTCCAGAGTCATTTTCTTGACCTGTAAGGCTCTTTTTTGATCGGTACTCATACGTTCCATTTTAGCACCCTCAGTTCTTGTTTTTCTTTCTTGCGCTTGACTTGTTATTCCAAAAGCCAAAACCATTACAATCAATAATTTTTTCATTTTTTTTAGTTTTAAAGTTTATTGCTATAGGACAAATGCAAAACAAAAAAGTTTAATACTTAACAAAAATTTATTATTTTTAAGTGTTGAAAATTAATGAGTTGTAAGTCTTTTAGAGCGAGTTATATGCTGTGGTTTAATTGATACAGCAATAGTGATTTTGTGTATTATGAATGTACAAATGAAAAATGTGAAGTATATGGTATAATGTAATGACGAATGGTCAAAACAAGTGTATTTAAAATTTACATAAGACTTTATTTTTTAAAATTCTCTTAAGTAAAGAAAATTTTTAGTGTGATAAAGGGAAGTAGTTCTGTGTTAGGGATGCTAAAAATACCTTAGGATCTTTTTTTGTAATATTTTTTTAATTGTGAAATGAAGTCACTTTCAAAAGTCTAACCTATTTGAAAATAAAAAACCGACTTAATTTAAGTTTTGCTTCCTTACCAAGCGTAGTGTTTTGTCTTAGAAAGCCATTTCACTTAATAAGGATGATCTAAACAATATGATGGTGGCAACAGTTGCTCTAAATGTAAAGTTTACAGATTTGTCAAGTAATAACACTTTTATTACCAGCAACGCAGGTAATCTATCTGTTTCAACTTGTAGTGTTGCAATCGTTGTATTGCTCAACTCAGGAAATATTGTCAGTATTAATTATAGACTAGTAACGCGGCAATTGTACGGTTTGTGTTAGTCAAGCCGTTTGTGTGTTAGTAACGAAAAAAGTGGCGTAGCAACTGTATGAAGTTCAGCTATTTTTGTAGTTGTAGTTGCACCTGTGAATGTTTCTTAATGTGATTTTTAATTAAAATTGATTCAAAAAAAAGGAACTCCAAAATGAAGTTCCTTTTTAATTTTATTTTTTTAATCAACTTATTCTTTTAATCTACAAGATTTTACATCACCATCAACTACAACTTCGGTCATTCCTAAAGAAGAAAGGTTTTTCATAGCTTTGTCCCATTTTTTACCACTCAATTGCGATTGGATTTTCAATAAACCAAATTCCATTTGATTGTTATTTACTTGTAAAAGCGTTACAATTAATTTTTCGTCTTCTTCAAGCTCAATTTTTACTTGTTTTTTCTCAGGACGCATTTGTGGAAACAACAATACTTCTTGAATAGAAGAATTATTAGTTAAAAACATCATCAAACGATCCATTCCAATTCCTAATCCAGACGTAGGTGGCATTCCATATTCTAATGCTCTCAAGAAATCTTCATCAATAGTACCGTTCGCTTCGTCATCACCTTTTTCTGCTAAGCGCATTTGGTCCTCAAAACGCTCTCTTTGATCAATAGGATCATTAAGTTCTGAGTAGGCATTGGCAACTTCTTTACCACAAACCATTAATTCAAAACGTTCTGTAAGTTCTGGATTATCACGGTGTTGTTTACAAAGCGGAGACATTTCTTTTGGATAATCAGTAATAAACGTAGGTTGAATGTAGTTTCCTTCGCATTTAGCGCCAAAAATTTCATCAATTAATTTTCCTTTACCCATGGTTTTGTCCACATCAATACCCATGCCTCTAGCAGCTTCAAACAATTCTGCTTCTGTTTTTCCAGAAATATCAAAACCGGTAAAATGCTTAATAGAATCCGTCATGGTAACACGTGCATACGGTGCTTTAAAATTTACCGTATGTTCGCCAAAAATAGCTTCGCTAGTTCCGTTAACCGCTATTGCGCAGTGTTCTAGCAGGTTTTCGGTAAATTTCATCATCCAGTTGTAGTCTTTGTAGGCTACATATATTTCCATGGCAGTAAATTCTGGATTATGCGTTCTGTCCATTCCTTCATTACGAAAGTTTTTAGAGAATTCATAAACCCCATCAAATCCACCTACAATCAATCTTTTTAAATACAATTCATTTGCAATACGCATGTAAAGCGGAATGTCAAGTGAGTTGTGGTGTGTAATAAACGGTCTAGCCGCAGCACCACCAGGAATAGGCTGTAAAACAGGAGTTTCAACTTCAAGATATCCTTTATCATTAAAAAAAGAACGCATAGCGTTAAACAATTTAGTTCTCTTAATAAAAGTAGCTTTTACATGATCATTTACAGTCAAATCTACATAACGACGGCGGTATCTTTGTTCAGGATCTGCAAAGGCATCGTAAGTTTTTCCGTCAGCATCTGTTTTTACAACAGGCAATGGTTTTAGTGCTTTAGATAGAACACTAAGTTCATGAACATGCACTGATATTTCACCTACTTGTGTCTTAAAAACCGTACCTCGCACACCTATGAAATCACCAATATCCAATAATTTTTTGAAAACAACATTGTACATCGTTTTCTCCTCATCATTTGAAATATCATCACGAGAAATATATACTTGTATACGTCCTTCGGCATCTTTCAATTCAGCAAATGAAGCTTTCCCCATAATGCGTTTTCCCATCAATCTACCTGCTAAAACTACCTCTTTGCCTTCGAATTTTTCAAAGTCAGCAAGTATTTCGCTTGAGTAAACTGTTGTAACAAATTCTGCTGCAGGATAAGGCTCAATGCCTAGGTTTCGCAATTCTGTGAGAGCCTCTCTACGTAATATTTCTTGTTCAGATAATGCCATTATATGCTGTTTTTAAGTCTGCAAAGATACTATTTAAGTTTTAAAAATTAAAGTTTATCAAGGCCCCTTTTTTTTCTTTTTTGATGCACACAATCATCTTTCAATTGGCGTCTATTCCTGCTATTCGCTCTATCTTTTTTTCTTGTTTTTACAAGAAAAAAAGGATGCCGCTGCTATCAGGGCAATACTAGAAAATTTATTTTTTCAGGAGTCTAAAAGTAGTATAATTCATGTATATTTGTCTTTAATATATCACCCTAACTCTTATGAAAAAATACTTAGGTTTAATAGGCCTCATTTTATTGACAAGTTGTCAAATTACCGAAACACTTACCATAAACAGTGATGGATCGGGTAAAATAACTCAAGAAGTTTTAAGGGATGAGCAAAGCTATCAATTGTTAGTGGGAGAGGAATATTCTAAAGAAGAAGAATACCAAGATACTACCTATGTTTTTAAGGATGTCATCGCTAAAAACCAAGAAACTTTTTCGAGACTGACAAAATTTGAAAAAGAGGTTTTCGGAAAATTCAATCCAGTAACGGTTCATATAAAAAAGAGTTCAATCGAAAAACATTTCAAAACTACTTTTACGCAAGAATTTAAGGGGGTTGAAGAAGTGGCCGACCTTTTAAAAACTGAAAATTATGTAAGCGATATTATTCATAATTATGCATTGGCTGCCGAGGAACATTATTTTAGTGTACAATATAGCTATGATGGTAATATTTTCAAACGGATTGTTAAAATCACAGATCCAGAAAGACTTAAAACGGAGCAAGCAAGAGTAGAGGCTAACAAAAAATATTACGCTTCATTAAAACTAGTAGAAAATTTTGTGCTCAAATACCAGTTTCCATTAAAAATAAAATCGGTTTCAAACCCAAATGCTAAAATTAGTTCTGATCAAAAATCATTGCAATTAGATTTTAAAATCACAGATTGTCTGTACAATCCAGACAGTACTAATCTGGAGGTGGTTTTGGAGTAATAATGAGTTCGGATTCTTTTGTAAAGAGTTTGTATATTTGAACAAAAAAATAATATGAAAAAAATAGCAGTATTTCTTTTGGTTCTCATTTCAATAGTGAGTTGTACCATAAAAGAGAAAATGGTAATAAATGAAAATGGTTCAGGAACATTTTCGTATGGTTTTGATATGGCTGCTTTATTAAAAATGGGAGGGCCAAAAAGTGATTCTACAAAAGTTTCTAAAAATGTAGATACCGTTTTTACATTCAAGGAAATGTTTGCAAAAATGAGTGATAGCATTGGTAAACTCTCTATCGTAGAAAAAGAACAGTTAAAATTACTTGAGGATTTTAAAATCAATTTAAAAGTAAATGAAGAAAAACAGCTGTTTGAATACAATATGACATTTGATTTTGCGTCTTTAGATAGCTTGAAAAATATGGTGTCTCCTCTAAAAAGTGCTGAGGTTTTGTCATTATCAGATAAAAGGTTAGGAGGTAAGGTTTCTAAAAAATCAGAGGACGAGAATGATTATAGAACTTCGTTTGTTTATGATGGTACTAGTTTTGAAAAGAAAGTATTAGATAAGAATAATAAAGAAATAAAAAATGCAGTGTCTACTTCTAGAAATAAAAAAAAGAGTGCTAAAAAAGAAGCTGATGATGAATTCTCAAAAAAAATGCAGGATATGTTTAAGGAATGTAAATATTCTTTAGAATATCATTTCCCAAAAAAGATAAAAAGCATCTCATTAAAGGATGCTAAGATTTCAGAAGATAAAAAAAGCTTTGTTGTTGAGATACCTATAGAAAACTTAAAAGAGAATAGTGATCAACTAGGATTTAAAGTGCTGTTTGAAAATTAAATAAAATGAACAAAGAAATCCAACTTCAAGATCTAGGAAATAATGATTACAAGGCTACTTGGGAATACCAAGAAGAATTATTTAAGGGTATTGTAGATTTAAAAATTCGGAATCGTCGAGAGGAACTTGAATTGACTACGCCTAATTATTTTCTTTTTGTAGAGCATCCGCATGTATATACACTTGGTAAAAGCGGTGACTTGACTAACTTGCTTTTATCTGAAAAGCAATTGGAAGCCAAAGGTGCTACTTTTTATAAAATTAATAGAGGCGGTGATATTACCTACCACGGCCCAGGACAAATAGTAGGCTACCCAATTATCGATTTAGAAAATTTTTTCACAGACATTCACAAGTACCTTCGTTTATTAGAAGAGTCAATTATTCTTACGCTACAAGAATACGGTCTTGCCTGTGGG
This sequence comes from Flavobacterium sp. I-STPP5a, assembly GCF_009764685.1. Classification (GTDB taxonomy): domain Bacteria; phylum Bacteroidota; class Bacteroidia; order Flavobacteriales; family Flavobacteriaceae; genus Flavobacterium. Next base: position 208,972 of record NZ_VHLM01000019.1, read on the forward strand.
CGTAGCGAAGGGGAGACAGGTGTTTGGCTTGGTGTAGGAACACCATTTGCTAGAAAAATATGTGCCATGGGAGTTCGAGCATCGCGATGGGTTACCATGCATGGGTTTGCATTGAATGTAAATGTAGACTTAGGTTATTTTGATAATATTATTCCTTGTGGTATAAAAGGAAAAGCTGTGACTTCACTAAATGTGGAGCTAGGAGTAAAAGAAGTGAATGAAAGTGAAGTAAAAGAAAAAATCCTGCATCATTTTAAAAATCTTTTTGAGTGTACTTTGGTTAAAGAATAAACTTTAAAAAGTTCATAGACTTATTTTCTAATTTATAAAAAGGTATAGATGAACTCAAGTTTATTTTTCAATTATCAACTTTTTTGTCTTAAATGAAACTTTTTTTTTGATTATATGTATAGGTAGAATTTTTCATGAAATATATAACTTCATATAGGCTTCATTGAAAGTTTTAAAAAAGTATAATTCTAGTAATTTGATTGGTTATTCTATAAATTAAGCTTTAATTGTTCAGGTAGAAGTCTAAAACTCAAACGATGGTATTTTGTGATACCATATTTTTTTATAGCCTCTCTATGGTCTTTAGTGGGGTATCCTTTATTTTTATTCCAGTTATACATAGGGAATTCTTCATGAATACGGTTCATGTATTCATCCCTATATGTTTTGGCTAGTATTGAAGCTGCAGCTATACTTTGGTACTTAGCATCACCTTTTATTATACATGCACTTGGCGTGTTAGTTAAGAAGACTATTTCATCTGCAGTAAAAAGTAAACCGCCGCGATTTTTAATTCCAGTTTTAGGTAAAAAAGGAGAGTTGCCATCTATAATTATTGATAAAGGCTTTGGATTTAATTGTAAAATACACTCCTGCATGGCTTTTATTGATGCGTTCAAAATATTTATGTCATCAATAATTATAGGTTCTAGATGTGTTATTGCGAAAGTGACCGCAGTTTCTTGAATAATAGGTCTTAAGTCATTTCTGTTTTTAGCAGATAATTTTTTACTATCGTTCAACAAAGGAATACTACGGTTTTCAGGAAGTATTACTGCGGCTGCTGTAACAGGTCCAGCTAAACAGCCTCTTCCGGCTTCGTCAGCTCCTGCTTCTAGGGATGTACTCAAATGGTGAGATAGCAACATATATTTTTTTTGTAAAATTAGGATTAAAATTAATGAGTTTGTTTTTTTTAAGTTTAAAACGTGCGTAATTAGTACTATTAACATTAATAGTGTAATTTGATTTGTGTTAAATTTTCTAAAAATTTGTTTCTTTGATATTTTATTATGATTTTTGTAACATAACTAAATCAAAACATATTTAATATGAGATCAAAATTTAAATGGATTTTTACGCTTTTACTAGCGTTCTCTATGCAGTTTTCTTTTGCCCAAGAAAGAACTATCTCAGGTATAGTATCTGATGCTTCTGGACCAATCCCTGGAGCTAATGTTCTTGTAAAAGGAACTAAAGTTGGTGTTCAGACTGATTTATCAGGAAAATACTCAATTAAGGCGTCTATTGGACAATCTTTAGTTTTTTCATTTATCGGAATGAAAGAATCTACGGTTAATGTTACAGGAGCATCTACAGTTAATGTAAAATTGCTAGACGCAAACAATGCATTAGAAGAAGTTGTTGTTGTGGGATATGGAACTCAGAAAAAGAGAAATGTGAATGGTGCAATTTCAAAAATTGGAGGGGATAAAATTAAAAATATTCCGGTTCAAAGTTTTGATCAGGCTCTTTCTGGTGCTGCTTCCGGTGTAAACGTATCGCAACCTAATGGAGTTTTGGGTAATCAAGCTGTTATTAGAATTAGAGGTGTGAACTCGATTACATTAAGTTCTTATCCATTAATAGTTGTTGATGGTGTTCCATCTTGGAATGGGGATAACTTAAATCAAAATCAAGCTGCGAACAACCCTTTAGCAAATATTAACCAAGCAGATATTGAAAGTGTTGAAGTATTAAAAGATGCCTCATCTGCGGCTATATATGGTTCTCGTGCTGCTGCTGGTGTAATTTTAATTACAACTAAAAAAGGTAAAGCAGGTAAGTTTTCAGTAAATCTTGACTCATCTATTAGTTTTACAAGTCCTTTTAATTTGATTGATGTGTTAAATGCGCAGCAATTTACAGATATCAAAAATGAAGGTTTAAGAAACGCCGGTACACCTGCAAATGGAACTACTAGAGGGTTTTATACTATGAATGATGCTAATGGGAAATTAGTTGATACAAATTGGTATGATTTAATATATAGAACTGGTGTTGCTGTTAATCATAGTGTGAGTATTTCAGGTGGTAATGAAAATACCAAATACTTTTTATCTGCTGGTCAGTTAGAACAAGAAGGTATTTTTATAAACAATGATTTTAGAAGACAAACAGGTCGTTTTACTTTGGATCAAAAAGTAACTGATTGGTTAACTTTAGGGGGTACGTTTAATTATACTAACTCAAGAAATAACGGTATTAGTACAGGTTCTGTTGCAGGTTCTAATTTTGATTCGTCTGGTGCAGCTAGGTTAGCTTTTGCTCAGGCTCCTAACGTAGGTCCTTTTAATAATAACGGTACATATAATTTAGCGCCTACGCAAATTGGTCAAGGGAATAACCTTACAGCTTTGCAATGGCCAAATGTTAAATATATTTTAGATAATAATAGCATTTCGAATCAAAACGATCATATTATTTCTAATTTTTATATTGGACTTAAACTTGCAAAAGGTTTAAATTTTAAATCTTTGTATGGAATTGACAACTTATTGGTAGGGAATAAAGATTTCTTAGGCCCTTTAAATGGAAACGGTCAACAATTTGCAGGAGCTGCTACTAATACAATGAATAGATATTCAAGAAAATCTATCCAAAATGTATTAGATTATAATGTTAGATTTTCTGATAATCAAGATTTAAGTGTTTTGGTAGGTTCAGAACGTCAGTATTCAAAAGTGGATGCTTGGGGTGCTTCTAGAAGAGGGGTTTCTGATCCATTTTTTAACGAATATCAAGGTGGCTTTAATACCATAGTTGTTTCGGGTAATTTACTTACTGAGAATTATTTAGAGTCTTATTTTGGACGTGTAAGTTATGATTTTAGTAAAAAGTATTTCATTTCAGCAAATGCAAGACGTGACGGGTTCTCTGCTTTTTCTCCAGTTAACAAGTGGGGTAATTTTTGGGGAGGATCTCTAGGTTGGTCTTTAGCTGACGAGGATTTCTTTAAAAACAGTATTGGTCCAGAGATTGTTAATCAATTGAAGTTTAGAGCTAGTTATGGTGTAGTAGGTAACAATCAAGGTTTAAACGATTTTGCAGCTAGCAGTTTTTTTGACGCTGGAGTAAATGGAGCTAATACTACATTGTTTTATAACCGTGCTGGTAACGAAAACTTAAAATGGGAGACTAGTAGTAAAACAGATTTCGGAATGAATTTTGGTTTGTTTAATGACCGTATTTCTGGTGAATTTGGTTATTATAAAAACTTAATTGATGGATTGATTTTAAGTGTTCCACAAGCTGCTTCTTTAGGAATTCCTGGAAACGCTATTTTAGCTAATGTGGGTAGTATGAAAAATACAGGTTATGAATTGACTTTAAACGCTAGGATTTTTGATAAAGGAAGTTTTAAATGGAATGCAAGTTTCAATATTACAACTCAAAAAAACCTTGTTACAGCACTTGATGCAAACAACTCTGATATTATTGTAGCAACTCAATTAGAAAATGCGAACATAATTAGAGTGGGACAGTCAATTGGTAATTTTTATTTAGTAAGAACAGATGGTGTTAATCCTGCTAACGGTAGAAGAATTTTCTATCATGGTGACGGAACTGCAGTTCAATACGATCATTCGGCACCTTTACCAAGTAGATGGACAAGAGTAAGTGATGGTGCAATAGCACGTGCTCCAAACCAGGCATTAGATGCAAAGGTATATGGTCCGGCTTTGCCAACATTTTTTGGAGGGTTAAATAATACTTTTTCTTACAAAGGTTTTGATTTAAATGTTGCTTTGTATTTTTCTGGTGGTAATTATGTTTACAATGGAACTCAAGCAGGTCTACGTGATCAGCGTGTTTGGAACAATTCTGCCGAAGTTTTAACGCGTTGGCAAAATCCTGGAGATATAACTGAGATTCCTAGAATAGTTTTTGGTGACAACGTATCAAATGGATCTTCTTTGCCTATCTCTGATAATTTAGAAAAAGGTGATTTTGTTAAAGTTAGAAATATTGCTTTAGGTTATAATTTACCTAAAAGTATCTTAGATCCTCTTAAGTTATCAAGTTTTAGATTTTATGTGAGTGCGCAAAACGCCTTTACATTTACAAATTATTCTGGATTTGACCCTGAAATATCTAGTAATGGTAATTCTAATGGTTCTCCAAGTGTTGATAGAAATTCTGCACCTATGGCAAGAACGTTTTCTTTTGGTTTTAACTTAGGTTTATAATTTTTAAAAATATAAAAAGTATGAAAAATTTATTTTTATCACTGATGGCTGTTATGTTCATCACATCGTGTACAGACGATGATGCGCTTAACCCAGTGAATCAAACAAGAATTAGTGACTCTAACGCATTTGCTACTCCTGAAAGAGTTGAACAATTAGTATTAGGGGTTTACGGTCGTGTAAAAGTAGGTAACTTTTATGGGGGACGATTTTTTAACTATCAAGATGTTAGAGGTCCTGAATTTATAAATGAAAGGAATAATGGAGTTACAAACTTATTTGTTTGGAATTTCGGTATCCAATCTTCTACAAATGAAGTTCAAAATTTATGGTCAGCAGCATATACCGCAATCAATAGTTCAAATATTGTTATAAATGGTGTAGAAACAGGAACGCTTTCGGCAGCTTTGAAAACAAGGTATACAGCTGAAATGCGTTTTTTAAGAGCATTATCTTATTATTCACTTGTAACTTTATATGCTAAACCGTTCACCGCTGATAATGGAGCGTCGCCTGGTTTACCATTAAGGTTAACACCTCAAACTGGTTCAGGTACAGGAGATTTAGCAAGATCATCTGTGGCTGATATTTACAAGCAAATATTAGACGATTTAAATTTTGCAGAGACAAATTTGCCTTTAACTAATACCTTGCCAATTAATAATACAACAAGAGCGCACAGAAATACAGCTATTGCTTTAAAAACAAGAGTGCTATTAAGTATGGGACGTTATGCTGATGTTGTTACTGAAGGTAATAAAATAGTTTCTGCTTCAGCTCCCTTTATGGCTTCAACAGGTGTTGCAAATGCTTTAGCGCCATCAATCAGTACTGTTTATGCTCGAGCAACTACAGCAGAAAATGTGTTTTCTTTTGCTTTTAGTTCTAACGATACTCCAGGTACTCAAAACAGCTTAGTTTTTTATTACAACTCAAGTACAAATGGCGGTAGTGAGTATTCATTATCACCACAAGGTATTATTGCTAATACGGGTTGGAAGGCTACTGACGCAAGAAGAACTTTTAATGTTGTAACTGGTGGTAAACAATGGCTTTACAAGTGGACTAGTCCACAAGCAGATCCAGATTTTGTTCCGGTTATACGTTACTCAGAAATTTTGTTAAATTTATCTGAAGCAATTGTGAGAAGCAGTAATTCTATTGATGCACGTGCTATTCAGTTATTGAACGCTGTTAGAGGGAGATCTGACGCGACTACCGTATTCACAGCTGCATCTTTTACTACAGTACAAGCGCTATTAGATCAAATTGCAATAGAAAGACGTATTGAACTTTTAGGTGAAGGATTTAGCTCTCCAGATATTATGAGACTTGGTCAAAACTTTCCTGCGAAAGGTTCTGCTCCTGCAGCATTGTCAACAGATACGCAGTATTTATGGCCAATTCCTTTAAATGAATTGCTTTACAATAAGCTTTGTGTTCAAAATCCAGGACATTAATAATAGAAACCTTCTCAAAATCCAGTATTGCGCGCTCAGCAAAACCCAGGATGGCAATAGTTTATATTATTTAATACAAGAGGCTGAATTTTATTCAGCCTCTTTTTTGTTTTATTTCTTTAGGGTGCGGCTTTTTTTTAATTTCATTACTTTTCTTTTTTCTTTCTTTCTTTTTTATAATCTACATTTGTAGCATGATAGGTTTTAATTTATTCTCTCATCCATGCAACAACGTCTTTTATTTCTTTACATCATAATATTGGTCCCGATCTTATTTTTTGCGCAAGTAAAAAATGAATCTATCGAACAAAAACCTAAATCAATTAGAATCCCAGATTCAATTAGAAACAAAAAATTGGCATCAATTGATCTTTACAAAGTAATCACACTTGATAACGATACCACATATATAGATACTTCATTGACTATTCAAAAAGAATACAGTCATAATTACTTACGAAAAGATATTTTTGGTTTACTTCCTTTTGCAAATGATGGACAAACTTATAATACCTTGCAGTACAGTCTGCGGGATTATAATCCATTACCTGAGTTTGGTTTCAAAGCCAAGCATTTTAATTTTCTAGAAGCACAACACTTACGTTACTATTCGGTTGCTACGCCTGTTACTGAATTGTATTTTAAAACTACAATAAATAGAGGTCAATCTGTAGATGCTTTTATTACTTTAAACACAGCAGAAAATCTTAATTTTTCTATTGCATACAAAGGACTTCGGTCAGAAGGAGAATATCTAAACCAATTATCTAGTACGGGTAATTTTAGGTTTACTACCAGTTATAATACAAAGAACAAGCGTTATTTTGCAAAGGCGCATTATACTTTTCAAGATATTTTAAATGAAGAGAATGGTGGCATCACTACTATTGAAGATTTTGAAAGTGAAAATGCAAGCTTTAATAATAGACAGCGTTTTGAAGTGTATTTTACAGATGCCAAATCTCTCCTAAAGGGCAAAAGATTTTTTTTGGATCATAATTTTAGAATAAATCCGGAAAAAGGAAATACAAATTTGTATGTTTCGCACCAGATAAATTACGAGAATAAATTATTCGAGTTCAATCAAAGTACAGTGTCGTCAACGGTAGGGTCAGCGAGTGTTGGTCGTTTTGGTGATTCGTTTCTTAATTCCAATATAAACGATCAAACGAATTATAATAAATTGTATAATAAAGTTGGTTTGACTTTAGAAAGTAGTTTATTGGGTAACTTTTATTTTTTTATCGATGATTTTAGATCCAATACTGTTTACAATAGAATATTAATTTTTAATAATGGTGCAAATATCCCTAGTGTCTTAGGCCAAGATATTAACACTATTTTAGGTAAATATACTTTTATTCGTGCAAAATTCTCTGGTGATTTCTCCTATCAGCGCTCTATAACACCGCAATCTCTTTCAAATCTTGATGCAAATTTTAGATTTAATTTCAATGAAGATTTCCAACTGGCTTTGCAATATCAAAATTTGAATAAATTACCAAATAATAATTATAACTTATATCAAAGTAGCTATATACAGTACAACTGGTCTAATGATTTTAAAAATGAAAAAATTAATATATTAAATGCTAATCTAGTTTCACCTTGGGTAGATATTGATTTTCAATATACCATACTCAATGATTATTTATACTTTACGAACATAGCAACAGCTCAGCAAAAGAGTGTTCAAACTCAAATTGTGACTCCAGCACAGTATAATGAAACTATAAATTATGCATCTTTAAAGTTAAGTAAAGAAATTAGTTTTGGAAATTTTGCTTTAGATAATACTGTTTTGTTTCAAAAAACAACACAAGATGAACTTGTTTTAAACGTGCCGGAATTGGTGACCCGAAACACCATTTATTATTCTAATTATTTCTTCAAAAACGCATTGTTTTTGCAAACAGGAGTTTCTTTAAATTATTTTACTAATTATTTTGCAAACGAATACAATCCTCTAATAGGCGAGTTTTTTGTTCAAAATGAGAAACAAATTGGGAATCACCCTAATTTAGATTTTTTCATTAATGCAAAAATTCAAAGAACTAGAATATACTTAAAAGCAGAACATTTTAATTCAAGCCTTACTGGCAATAATTTTTATGCTTCACCTAATAATCCATCTCGAGATTTTACAATTCGTTTTGGTTTAATTTGGAATTTTTTCAATTAATTTCAATTTTCTTTAGGGCGTTTTGCCGTGCTATCCGCTATATCTTTTCTTGCTTAAAGAAAGCAAGAAAAGGATACCGCTTCTATCACTAACGCAATCTGTCTTGAAGAAGAATAATTTCTAACAAAACACTATCTTTGCATTCGTTTTTGTAACAAATCTTAAATTTAAATACACTTTTTTATGCATTACGCAGAAAATATATTAGGTACCATTGGTAATACCCCGTTAGTTAAACTAAATAAAGTTACTGCCGAGGTGGAGGCACTCGTTCTAGCAAAAGTAGAAACTTTTAATCCAGGGAATTCTGTAAAAGATAGAATGGCGGTTAAAATGGTTGAAGATGCTGAGGCTGATGGTAGATTACAACCCGGAGGTACCATCATTGAAGGTACTTCAGGGAATACAGGAATGGGACTTGCACTAGTTGCTATCATTAAAGGATACAAATTGATTTGTGTTATCTCTGATAAACAATCAAAAGAAAAAATGGATATTCTACGTGCCGTAGGAGCAAAAGTTGTTGTATGTCCTACTGATGTGGAACCAACTGATCCAAGATCATATTACTCGGTTTCAAAACGACTAGCTGAGGAAACACCTAATTCGTGGTACGTAAATCAATACGATAATCCATCTAATGCAATTGCACATTATGAGCAAACTGGTCCTGAAATTTGGGAACAAACGAATGGTAAAATAACTCATTTTGTAGTTGGTGTAGGTACCGGCGGAACGATATCTGGAACTGCTAAGTATCTAAAAGAACAAAATCCAAACATCAAAATTTGGGGAATTGACACTTATGGTTCTGTATTTAAAAAGTATCATGAAACGGGAATTTTTGATGAAAACGAAATTTATTCTTATATCACTGAAGGTATAGGGGAAGATATTCTACCTAAAAACGTCGATTTTTCTCTTATTGATGGATTTACAAAAGTAACGGATAAAGATGCGGCAGTTTACACTCGAAAAATTGCACTTGAGGAAGGGATATTTGTTGGGAACTCGGCAGGTGCTGCTATCAAAGGATTGTTGCAATTGAAAGAGCATTTTAAGCCAGAGGATGTGGTAGTGGTGCTTTTTCATGATTCAGGAAGCCGTTACGTAGGGAAAATGTATAATGATGAATGGATGCGTGAACGTGGATTTTTAGAAGAAGAAGTGACTAAAGCAGAGGATGTTATAAAAGATCATATTGATAAGCCATTGATTGTTGTTCGTACCGAAGAGTTGGTTTCACATGCTATTGAGCGCATGCGTAAGTACAAGATTTCTCAAATTCCTGTAATAGACATTACTGGTTTTGTAGGCTCTGTTGACGAAAGTGATTTGTTTCAAAGTTATGTTGCAGATAAAAATGTAGCTGATAAACCAATAAAAGAGGTAATGGGAAAACCTTTTCCCGTTGTGAAACATGGAACACCTATAGAAGAGGTTTCTAAATTATTTACTAAAGAAAACGAAGCTGTTTTAGTTGAATTAGCAAATGGCAATCACCATATTATTACCAAGTATGATATTATAGGTTCTATTAAATAGATAGCTAATAATAGAATTTGAGGCCTACTTTGTTTTTACAATGTAGGCTTTTTTTGTTTTAATGAAGTCGTTTTATGATTATGTTAAAAGTGATTTAGAGTATCAGCAACTTATTTTTGATGTATTTTTGTAAATGTAACCTTAATAGAGAATTATAGTGACTTTTACTGCAATAGATTTTGAAACAGCAATTGGGTATCACCCTTGCTCTGTAGGTATTGTAACCGTTGAAAACGGTATTATTGTTGATGAATTTGTTACCCTGATACAGCCACCTAATAATTATTATTCCCCATACACAATTCAAGTTCACGGAATTCATCCATACGATACAGAGTACGCAAAGACTTTTGCTGAAATATATCCTGAAATCCACAAAAGGCTTTGTAATCGTTTAATTGTAGCTCATAACGAGAGTTTTGATAGGAACGTTTTGGCTAAGTCCATGGCGAATAATTACTTGGATTATTCGGATTTAAATATCGCAGATCGATGGGAATGTACGGTCAAAATATACCGAAGCAAAGGATTGAAGCCTACAAAACTAAGTGATTGTTGTCGAGAAATGAACATAGAACTCAACCACCATGAAGCACTCTCTGATGCTCGGGCCTGTGCGCAATTGTATTTGATGAAATAAAATTTTTCATTTCGGTTTTGTAGCTGTTATTTTTATACGTGTAAGTAGAATATTTTCATTACTTTAGTGCAATGTGAAATATAAAAAGTATGAAAGAAGATTTCCTTCATTACATCTGGAGATTCAGAAAATTCAATATTCTAGATTTGAAAACACATCAAGGTGAATCCTTGACTGTCATAAATGTTGGGCAGTATTTAGAACTTTCGGGCCCTGATTTTTTCAATGCTCAAATCCGTATTCAAGATCAAAAATGGGCTGGAAATGTAGAAATTCATATAAAATCTTCTGATTGGTATGTACATCATCACGAAAAAGACGATGCCTATGATAGTGTTATTTTACATGTAGTTTGGGAACATGACACCGAAATTCACCGAAAAAACAATACCGAAATACCAGTTTTAGAACTCAAAAATTATGTTGACCCCTCCATTCTTAACAAGTATCAATCTCTTGTAGCTCCTAAATCTTGGATTTTCTGCGAGAAACAAATCAATCAAGTTGATGATTTTGTTCTTAAAAATTGGCAAGAACGATTGTTTTTTGAACGTTTAGAACGTAAATCAAAACCTATTTTTGATTTATTGAATCAAACTAATCAAGATTGGGAAGCAGTTTTATTTTGTCTTTTAGCTAAAAATTTTGGCTTAAACACCAACGGAGATGCTTTTTTAAAGATTGCACAATCAATTCCATTTGCTATCATAAGAAAAGAAAGTTTTGAAGTTGGAAATCTAGAAGCTTTACTTTTTGGAACTGCTGGATTATTAGGTACAGAAAAAGAAGATAATTACTTTAAGGATTTAAAGTTTAGGTATTTTTATTTACTTCATAAATACCAGCTTGAAAAAGAAATTATAGAGCCAGTTCATTTTTTTAAACATCGACCTGATAATTTTCCTACGATAAGGCTTTCTCAATTGTCAAATTTGTATCATTTACATCAAAATTTATTTTCAAAAATAAGCACTTTAAAGTCTCTACAAAGTTGTTATAATTTGTTTCAAATTCCATCATCGTTGTATTGGAATACACATTATCAGTTTGATAAAATAAGTCCTAAAAAGAATAAAACGCTCTCTAAATCATTCATTGATTTGATTGTAATCAATACCATAATTCCAATACAATTTGCCTATTTAAAGAGTCAGGGTAAAGAAATAGCAGAGGATTTTATTAATTTGCTTATGGAAATTGCACCCGAAAAAAATTCAATTATTGATAAGTTTAGTTCTTTTGGAATCGTTTCCAAAAATGCTTTTGATTCACAAACACTTCTGCAATTAAAGAATGAGTATTGTAATCAAAGTAAGTGTTTACAATGTAGTATAGGCACTGAGTTGCTTAAAAACAAATAATTATGTACAAGTTCATGTGATAATAATTGTACTTTTGTATTTCAATACCACAGTATTATGTCAGCAATGCTAAAACTTAAATTTTTTTTCGAAAAACACGGATTTCATGTTTCTTCTAGATTAGCAGACACTCTTGGAATGCGGGCAAGTAGTGTGCGTCTTTTTTTTATATACCTCTCTTTTGTCACTGCTGGATTATGGTTTGCAGTGTATCTTACACTCGCATTTTGGATGAAGTTAAAAGATCTCATAAGGGCAAAACGAACTTCAGTATTTGATTTATAAAATAAATAAAAAAAGGCTCCTAAAATTAGAGGGCACTGAAAAAGTCTTTTTTCGAATAAATTGATAAATAAAAGGAGTAGAAAGCTTAGTATTTCTACTCCTTTTTTGGTATATTTAGCTGTAATTATAAGAGCTTTTAGATGTTAGTACAACAGCAATCAATACAGTTCAGTGAACATTCTTCTTTATATGATTTAATTATTCCAAAGAATAACATTCTGAGAAAAATCAATGATTTAATAGATTTTTCCTTCATTTATGATGAATTATTAAATAAGTACTGCACCAATAATGGACGTATGGCAGAAAGCCCCGTTCGTATGTTCAAGTATTTGCTTCTTAAAACAATTTACACCGTTTCCGATGTTGATGTAGTGGAACGTTCTCAATATGATATGTCTTTTAAATATTTTTTAGATATGAATCCAGAAGACGATGTTATCAATCCGAGTTCGTTGACCAAATTCAGAAAACTACGCTTGAAAGACACCGACTTATTAAATCTATTGATAAATAAAACAGTAACTATTGCTATTGAAAAAGGAATAATTCGTTCGAAGTCTATTATCGTTGATGCCACTCATACTTTATCAAGATCTAATCCGTTTTTAGCCATCGATGTATTGAGAGAACGCTCCAAGTTACTTCGAAAAACAGTATACACCTTTGACGACCAATTCAAAGAACGTATGCCTGAAAAGAATTCCGACAATGATTTAGAAAAGGAGTTGGTTTATTGTAAAGAGTTAGAAAAGCGTATCGAAAACGAGCCATCTATAAGTTCGATTCCTGCAGTGAAAGAGAAATTAAACCTGTTAAAGGAAACCGTAGAGGACACTCAAGAAAATTTAACACTATCAAAAGATACCGATGCAAAAATAGGTCATAAATCTGCCGAGAGTTCCTTCTTTGGCTATAAGACTCATTTGGCTATGACCGAAGAGCGCATCATTACTGCAGCTG
>NZ_VHLM01000008.1 GCF_009764685.1 Flavobacterium sp. I-STPP5a
TCGAGTTACTTACTTAATGACTACGATTTGCTTCCAACCCTGATGCGGATGTGAGACTAATCGTTTGAATATATTATCAAAAATAGAATCTTTGTAAATTGACCTGTTCAGTCGATAAAAATATTCATCTAAATATTTTTGGAGATGTTCCTTTTTGACGTGTGATTGAATCGTTCTTATTGCAGTTTTTACCTGATGAATAATAGTGTGCATTTCTTTGAAGTTTTTCCCAGGAACGCTTTTTTCTTGGACGATGTTATAGCTCTTTGCTATTATTTTGTAAGCTGTCCATTGGTCTGTTTTAATATTCGCATCTTTACTTATATGCTCGTCAAATAATGGTTTTATTGACTTTGCAGAATAATCATCAATAACATTTGCATAACCTCTTTTTATCTTTCCTTCATCTGTCAGCTCAACAGCACAAGCAACTTTTGCCTTTTTGCTATCGTAACTTCTACCTTGTTTTCCTGTTTCTTTTCCGCCAACTACAAATTCATCAACTTGTACATTTCCTGTCATTGGATACTGTTTTGAGGACTTCATCGCAAGTCTTACTTTTTGCATAAACAACCAAGAAGTCTTTTGAGTTATTCCATAGCGTTTTGCCGCTTGAGTTGAGGATATTGATTTGGTTGTACAAGTCATTTCAAAGGCAATACAAAATGCTTTTTGAATTCCAAATTTAACTCTATGAAAAAGAGTTCCTGCCGTTGCACTCTCTTTATATCTACATTTGGTACACTCTCTTTTATTGTGTTTTTCAAAATAAACATACTTCGTATTCTCGCAACGTTTACATCTATAGCCGTCTTTCCACTTCTCATTGGCTATAAATTCACGGCAACTTTGGTCGTCTGGGAATGTCTTTATGAACTCTAAAATATTCTCCCCCTGAAATATACTTTCCATATCCTTGTATTTACTATAAATATAAGTGTTTTTTAAGTAAGTAACTCTATTAATTTTTTTATGAATTTATTTGCTAAATATAAAATAAAGTCAGTTAAGGATATTCGAGATACAGGCCATAGTCTACAAATTCCTTTTTTTTTAAACCTATTAATTGTAATTAATAAAATGAGAATGACATTAAGTAAAATAAAACAGAAATTAATTTCAAAAATAAATATTATTGTGGATGATAAGTATAAGAAAATTTCATTTTCACAGAGCGGAGAAGATTTGATTGTTAAATATATTTTTGATTACATAGGCATTCAAAAGCCTTCTTACATAGATATAGGGGCTCATCATCCCTATCATATTAGTAATACCGCTTTATTCTATCAAAATGGTAGCAGAGGGGTAAATATTGAGCCGGATCCAACTCTTTTCTCGGAATTTTTAATACATAGAAAAGGGGATAAGAATCTAAATATAGGTGTTAGTGATTCCAATAGTGAATTGGATTTTTATATTATGTCTGCACCAACATTGAATACATTTTCAAAAGAAGAAGCTGAGAAATATACACACGAAGGAAATTATACAATAGAGAGAGTTGATAAAATAAATGTTAGAACATTATCAAATGTTTTGAACGATTTTTCAAACGGTGTTTTCCCTCAGTTTTTAAGTATAGATGCTGAAGGTGTTGATGAAATAATTATTAAAGAAATAGATTTCGATAAGAATTTCCCAATTGTAATATGCGTTGAAACAATTTCTTTTTCTACTAGCGGAAATGGAGTAAAAAATAAAGATTTAATAGAATATATAGTTTCGAAAGGATATATGTTATATGCAGATACAAATATTAATACCATATTTGTAAAAGAAAGTTTTTGGAAAAAATAAATAAAAATGGTAGTTATTAAACTTGAAGGTGGTCTTGGTAACCAAATGTTTCAATATGCTTTTGCAAGTATCCTAGCCAAAAAAAATAAGAGTTCAATTAAAATAGATAAAGATTTTTTTGATTTAACAAAAAAAACTCAAGGATTTACACCAAGGAATTTTGAACTCGATATTTTTGATAATTCTTATCTTATAGCATCACAATCGGATATCGGTTCATTAACTCAACTTTCTTTTTCAAATAAGATTAGGAGAAAACTAGGTATTTATGAGTCAAAAATATTTTATGAACCCACTTTCGATTTTCATCCAGATGCTTTGTCCATTAAAGCACCGGTTTACGTTAAAGGTTATTTTCAAAGTTATAAATATTTAATCGGGTATGAAGATTTAATTCGAGAAACTTTTGTATTTCCCATTGGTACTTTAAACAATACTAATAAAGAGTTACTTTTGCATTTAAAAACTAAAACTACAATCGCAATACACATAAGAAGAGGTGATTATATTACTAATAAATTAACGCAGCAATTTCATGGGAATTGCAGTTTAGAATATTATTTAGAAGCTATATCATTACTAACTTCGAGAAACAAAGATTTTACATTAATTTTCTTTTCCG
Organism: Flavobacterium sp. I-STPP5a; assembly: GCF_009764685.1. Lineage (GTDB taxonomy): Bacteria > Bacteroidota > Bacteroidia > Flavobacteriales > Flavobacteriaceae > Flavobacterium. The sequence goes on from NZ_VHLM01000008.1 coordinate 2,423, forward strand.
ATGATAATATTTGGGTCAAAGAAAAATTTGAAAATTTACCATATCCAAAAATATTCGTAGATCATAATAAAAACGAGAACAGTTGGAAAGACATGTGTTTGATGAGTTCCTGTACTCATAACATTATTGCCAATAGTTCATTCAGTTGGTGGGCTGCTTGGCTCAACGGTAATCCAAATAAAATAGTTATAGCTCCAAAGCTATGGTATGCAGAAGTAGAAAAAAACACTAATGATTTAATTCCTCCTCAATGGATACGTTTGTAAATATTGCGCCAGTAATTACGGTTTTGATGCCAGTATACAATTGCGAATTGTATATACAAGAAGCGGTATCTAGCATCTTGAATCAAAGTTTCACGCATTTTGAAGTTATGATACTGGATGATGCTTCAACGGATCAGACTGTTTCTATTATAAAAAAAATGAATGACCCTCGAATTAAATTAGTAGAAAAGCCATTTAACTCAGGTTACACAAATAGTTTAAATTACGGACTGCAACTCGCAAAAGGCAAATATATCGCACGAATGGACGGAGATGATATAAGTTTGCCTGAACGGTTTGCCAAACAAGTTGCTTATATGGAAGCCAATCCTGATGTTGTTTTATGTGGGACTTCATATAAAATAATAGGAATCAATAAACAGATCGTTATTCCTGAAAGCGATGATGCCATTAAGTTGACTATGCTTAAAACAAATTGTATTGCACATCCGTCAGTAATGATTAGAAAAAAAATAATCGAGGAGTTTTCAATTCTTTATGATGTTTCAAAAGAGCCTGCAGAAGATTATGATCTATGGGTCAAAATGTTGTCTTATGGAAAATTATATAATCTGCAAGATGTTTTATTGCATTATAGGATACATAATACTCAAGTTTCGAGAAAAAGAGCTGAAGATCAGGAAAAAAGCGCAATAAAAACAAGATTAGAATTATTAAACCATTTAGACATAAAAATTGAGCATTATGAGAGCGAATTTTTAAAAAAGAGTTTTAAAAAAAATGTAATATTAGATTTCAATGATTTAAAAATATTTAAACAATTACAAAAAAAATTAATTAAATCTAATATGACTTGTTTTTTTGAACCAATTGGTTTTAAGCAATATTTAATTGATTTGGAAGCAGGTGTTATAAGAAAATGTTTTTCGAAACAAAAGAGATACTCTCCTTTAATGTATTTTGAATATCTAAATGCTAAATATAAGTGGAATGCCAGATTGACAGCAAAACAAGAGGTAAGATTATTTATTAAGTCGATATTGTTTTGGAAAATATAAATTATTTATTTTAACAAAATCAAAAGCTAATTCGTGTTAGCATAATTGTAAATGAAACCAACAGTAAGCATCATCATGGCAACCTACAACAGAGCACATTTGATAGTAGAAGTTTTAGAGTCCATAATGAAACAATCTTTCAGAGACTGGGAATGTTTGATTATCGATGATGGTGGAACAGATAATACAAAAGAAGTAATAAATTTTATTCTAGAGAAGGATAATAGGTTTGATTTTTTCCAGCGAACAAACAAATATAAGAAAGGTTTGCCAGGATGCAGGAATTACGGGTTAGACTTAGCTAAAGGAGAAAGAATTATTTTTTTTGATGATGACGATATTGTTCATCCTGATAATTTAAAGAAAGGATTAGAGGTGTTAGAATACTATAATGTTGATTTCTGCCACTATCAAAAGTTAGTTTATGAAGGTCAAAAAACCATTTTTGAAAGTAAACCTATCACAGTAAAGCAATATCTTACTTTGAATGATCTTGAAAACGTTGTGACTCAAAAAATTGGATTGGCTTCGTGCACCGTATTATGGAAAAAAAAATGTTTTAAAAAAGTAAGATTTAATGAAAATCTTTTATATGCTGAGGAATGGGAATGTTACAGTAGATTAATTTCTGAAAAATTTAATGGAATTATAATAAATAATGTTTTATACTATAACAGAAAGCATGCTAACTCTAATACGGGAGCGTTTAATAAAAAAAATCCAGTTCTGAGAGCTTCATATGTTAATGCTCTTTTATTAATTGTAATCAATTTAAAAGAGAAAAAATTACTTACGAATAATTTAAAGCGTTATTTTATTTCTATTTCAATAGATTATAAAGAATTTAATTTATTTAAAGCTTTATTGAATACATTAGGACTGTCTAAATTTGAAAAATTCAGATGGCAATTTTTCTATACTACGTTTCCTTTTAGGTTAAAACTATATCAAATTAAGCTAATTATTAATAAAAGGTCTAATTCATGAAAATTCTTCTTTGTTTTGGTACCCGTCCTGAAGCCATAAAAATGGCTCCCCTTTTTCATGAGCTACAAAAAAATAATGTCGATGTACAAGTGTGCGTGACAGCGCAACATCGAGAAATGCTTGATCAGGTTTTGGACTTTTTTGCCATTGTTCCCGATTTTGATTTAGATTTGATGCAACAAAATCAAAAATTGAACGGATTAAGTGCCACTATTTTATCAAAGATGGATGGGGTATTTGCTGTTGCAAAACCTGATTTGGTATTGGTACACGGAGATACTACCACCTCATCTATGGTGGCGTTATCCGCCTTTCATAACGGAATAACTGTAGGACATATAGAAGCGGGTTTACGGACCTATAATAAAAAGGCGCCGTTTCCGGAGGAGGTGAACCGGCAGTTGACTAGCAGAATAGCAGATATACATTTTACCCCTACTGCGGCAGCAACTCAAAATTTATTGAATGAAGGCATCCTTCCGTCTGCTATCGTAGAAACCGGAAATACCGTTATTGATGCATTATTGTTGACCGTTGGAAAAATTGAAACAGAGCATTATCAGCATCCCGAAATTGAGCGATTGAAGCGTCTTATTCCAACCAAAAAAAAAATGGTTCTGGTTACAGGGCATCGCAGAGAAAATTTTGGAGCTGGTTTTGAGCATCTTTGTGATGCACTTTTATCAGTTTCAGAACGTGAGGATGTTACGATAGTTTATCCCGTACATTTGAATCCCAATGTGAAAGATATTGTATATGAGAAATTGTCCCATACCGAAAATATTTATTTGATTCCACCGGTTTCCTATCCTGTTTTTGTGTGGTTGATGCAACAATCCTTTTTGATTGTGACCGATTCTGGAGGCATTCAAGAAGAAGCTCCATCCTTAGGAAAACCTGTTTTGGTTACCCGAACGGTATCAGAAAGACCTGAGGGTGTTGCTGCGGGATTTTCTATTTTGCTAGGTACCAATCAGCAAAAAATCAGCACCACCATTTGTTCTTTTTTAGACGGATTCACGGGATTTGGATCTTCTGTTAATCCTTACGGTACGGGTGATGCTTCCCGAAAAATTGCCGATTATTTATTAAAACACTATTAAAATGAAAATCCTTGTTATAGTAGATTCCATTAATATTGAAGACAGCAGTGGTTCAAAAGCTAATGTGGCGCTCATCACTAATTTGGTAGTAGCGGGATTTGATGTTTTAGTATATCATTATACCCAAAAGTTCATTTCGTTGGAAGGAGTTTCCTGTTTTGCAATTCCTGAAATAAAATATAGTCCTCTGTATTTTTTAAGTCGGATACAACGGATTTTAAGTCGGAATTTCAAAGTCAATCCAGCTCCTTTTTTAGAGGAAATATTTGGGTTTTCATTTACCTTTTTTAATGATTGTAATAGTATTGTAAAGACATTACAAAAACAGACTTTTGCCCCTGATTTAGTATTGACATTAAGTAAGGGGACTAGTTTTAGACCACATTATGCACTTTTGAAAATGCAAGAATTGCATTCTAAATGGATTGCTTATGTACATGATCCTTATCCTATTCATTATTATCCTAAACCATATAGTTGGATTGAGACTAGTCATAAACAAAAAGAACAATTTTTTCTAGAAGTTTCTAAAAAGGCAAAATATTCGGCTTTTCCAAGTTTATTGCTGAAAGATTGGATGCAGACTTATTTTCCTAATTTTATCAAAACAGGGTTTGTAATTCCGCATCAAAATGCTAAGTATAAAATTAAAAATATAAAATTCCCTTCTTATTTTGATGTGTCTAAGTTTAACTTGTTGCATTCAGGAAATCTAATGGCTCAACGTTCCCCTAAAGGATTAATAGAAGGATACAAATTATTTTTATATAAAAATCCGGATGCATTAATGGATGCAAGACTACTTTTGTTGGGAAATGCATCTGACCATAATATGATGCTTGAAGAATATCAAAACAATTTGCAAATTTATATCTATAATGGTCATGTTCCTTTTGATGAGGTTTATTATTTACAGCATACTGTTTCGGTTAATATTATCTTGGAAGCTAAGTCAGAAATTAGTCCGTTTCTTCCTGCGAAGTTTCCACATTGCATAGCGGCCAACAGAAAGATACTTTCCTTGGCTCCTTATTATAGTGAAACTAGAAGGCTATTAGGTGATGATTATGAGTATTGGGCCGAGATTGATGATGTCGAAAAGATTGCATTGATAATTCAGAAACTATATCTTTTGTGGAAATTAAGTCCTGATCATTTATTGCTAAACAGACCGGATTTAGAGGAGTATCTTTCTGCAGGATATTTGGAGAAAGTGTTATCTCAATTAGCTGTTAATAAGAAATTATGATGACTGCTACTACAACTATAATTATTACGACTAAAAATCGGAAAGCCGAATTGGCTTTTACTTTACAAAAAATTCAGACACTTTTGCAGCGGGAGGATGTGAACTGTATTATTTGTGACGATGGATCAACAGATGGTACTATCCCTTTTTTACAACCTCAATATCCACATATTAAATTTATTCAAAACTTGAAAAGCGAAGGTTTAATATATAGCAGAAATCGACTTATGCAGTTAGTAACTACAGATTATGCCATTTCAATTGATGATGATTTACATTTCATTACTGAAAATCCGTTAGAGAGTATTTATGCTTTTTTTGATAAAAATCCTAAAGTTGGTGTTTTGAGTTTTAGGATTTTCTGGGGAATATCGCAACCTCAAGATGTATTTTCTCTAGAACAATCTCATAGAATGAAAAGCTTTGCGGGAGGTGCACATGTATTCCGAATGAGATCTTGGCATGAAATTCCAAACTATCCTGATTGGTTTATTTTCTATGGGGAAGAGGATTTTACTTCTTTTCAATTATTTAAAAAGAATATTGAAATTCATTATTTCCCTAAAGTTTTAGTTAATCATAGAGTAGATATAAAGTCTCGAAAAAATAATACTGATTATGCACTACGCTTACGTCGGGCTTTGCGGGCTGGCTGGTATTTATTTTTTTTATTTTACCCCCTGCAAATAATTCCTAGAAAAATCGGTTATAGTATATGGATGCAATTGAAATTAAAAGTCTTTAAGGGTGATTTTAAAGCATTTTATGCTTTGAGTTTGGCTTTGCTAGATTTAAGTTTTGCTATTCCAAAAATTTTGAAAAATGCTAATCGATTAACTTTAAAGGAGTATACTATATATCAAAAATTAAAGGATACAAAATTGTATTGGAAACCAGATAATAAATAAATTTTAGTATTTGTAGATTTAATTGGATTCAATTTGTCAAGAAATATAGGGAAGAGTTTAAGATTTAACCTATTTACATCAGCACACTAATTCTCCAGAGGTGAGTTAGGAAGTAGGATTTCGTGTTTTTGAGCTTCTTATATTTATTTTGATTATTTGGGTTAGCTTGGAAGGAGTAATAAGCCAATCCTAAAGTGGAGTTGCGTTAGTGGGATTTTGTTGGTTTGATTGTTTATAGAAAGTGAGATTTTGGGTTAAGCAGTTAGTGGTCCATTTTTTTTTAACTACGATACTTTTATTACGCAGTGTTTTTCAGTGCTGTTTATATTAGTTTATAGTCTTATTTTTTTTAAAAACCATACGAATTAAGCTTCTCCAAACCATAAAAAAAAACTATTTTTGTTTCAAGAAGTTAAAATCCTAAACTTCATTAAAATATGGTTTTAAAAAAATCTTTACCCTATCTTATAGCCGAGATTGGTCAAGCGCATGATGGCAGTTTGGGTATTTTATATTCCTATATCGATGCAATTGCCCAAATAGGAGTTGATGCTGTTAAATTTCAAATGCATATTGCTGAAGCAGAAAGTAGTGAGCATGAACCTTTCCGAGTACAGTTCTCATTGGAAGACAAAACCCGATATGATTATTGGAAAAGGATCAGTTTTACGTTGGAACAATGGAAAGACATCAAGCAATATTGTGATCGTGCAGGACTTGATTTTATTTGTTCTCCTTTTAGTAATTTAGCGGTCGATTGGTTAGAAGAAATTGGAGTTGATTGTTATAAAATCGGTTCAGGAGAGGTTAATAACTTCTTAATTTTAGAAAAAATTGCACAGACAGGGAAACCTTTAATTTTATCCTCCGGGATGAGTTCATATACAGAATTAGATCAAACGGTAACCTTTTTGAGCGGCCGAAATGTAGATTTTTCTATTTTGCAATGCACTACTGCCTATCCTACTAAGCCTGAATACTATGGATTGAATGTGATTCAAGAATTAAAAAACAGGTACAATGTTCCAGTTGGTTTTTCGGATCATTCCGCTAAAATGGAAACTTGTATTGCTGCAGCAACGTTGGGTGCCAGTATTTTGGAATTTCATGTTGTTTTTGACCGACAACTTTTTGGTCCTGATGCCAAAGCTTCTTTGACCATAAGCGAAGCTAAACAATTGGTTCCAGCTATTCAAAATATAGCAATCGCTTTAGCACATCCGATTGTTAAAAATAATAATGAAGCCTTTGTGACTTTGAAACAGATTTTTGAAAAATCATTAGCTATTAATAAAAAACTACCTAAAAGTCATATACTTACTTTCGATGATTTAGAAGCTAAGAAGCCAAAAAACTATGGGATTTCGGCCAGTTCATACCAAAGTGTTATTGGTAAGAAGCTTAAATCTAACAAAGAGCAGTGGGATTTTTTAAATGAAGACGATTTATTATGAGTGTCAAGCGAAAAATAGCCGTAGTAGTTACTGCGCGACCTTCTTACAGCCGTGTAAAAACAGTTTTGACCGCTATTCAGCATCATCCTAATTTAGAATTGCAATTGATAGTGGCTGCTTCAGCTTTACTAGATCGATATGGATCAGCTGTCAATTATATTGAGAAAGATGGTTTTACTATTGCAGCCAAAGTATTTAATGTTTTGGAAGGAGAGAATTTGACTGCCGCTGCCAAAACAACCGGCATTGGTATCTTGGAATTGTCTACTGTTTTTGACAATCTAAAACCAGATATCGTTGTGACAGTTGCAGATCGCTTTGAAACGATGGCCACTGCAATTGCGGCTTCGTATATGAATATACCTTTAGCCCACATTCAAGGAGGTGAGGTAACCGGTAATATTGATGAAAAGGTGCGTCATGCTATAACTAAATTGGCGGATTATCATTTTGTCGCATCTGAAAATGCTAAAGAAAGAGTTATCAAATTAGGGGAAGATCCAGAGATAGTTTTTAACACTGGATGTCCATCTATCGATTTAGCCGATGAGGTTCTGGATAGTGAAGTCCTTCCTTTTGATCCGTATGAAAAATATGGAGGTGTAGGTGCTCAACCGGATTTATTGAATGGTTATTTGGTGGTGATGCAACATCCTGTAACTACTGAATATCAAGATTCCCGAAAACATATTGAAGCTACACTTGAAGCAGTTTATAAATTGAATAAACCTACTTTATGGTTCTGGCCGAATGTAGATGCAGGAGCTGATGGCACTTCTAGCGGAATTCGCGCTTTTAGAGAGCAGCATCAATTACCCAATGTGCATTTCTTTAAAAATATGGAAGGAAAAGATTTTTTACAGTTGTTGAGGCACAGTTCTTGTTTAATTGGAAATTCAAGCGTAGGTATTCGAGAATGTGCTTTTTTAGGGGTTCCTGTTGTTAATATTGGTACCCGTCAAAATAAGAGAGAAAGGGGAGGTAATAGTATTGATGTTTTGTATTCGCAAGAATGTATTGAATCGGCTATTTTAGAATCCATAGAAAAAGGCAAATCAGTTTCATCCGCTATTTATGGCAATGGGAAAGCGGGAGTACAAATAGCTGACTTATTACAAAAACTGCCTTTACAGTTTCATAAGACAATCATGTACTAAGATGCGAATTTTAGCTATAATTCCTGCTCGAGGAGGTTCTAAAGGAGTTCCGTTTAAAAATATTAAAATATTGAACGGAAAACCTCTACTTGCTTACACTTCTGAAATTGCACTGCAATCAACATATTTGACTGATGTAATTTTGTCGAGTGATGATTTTCAAATTATAGAAGTAGCTAAACAGTTGGGAATTCAAGTCCCATTTATAAGGCCGGAGGAATTAGCTCAAGATACAACACCGACTATAGATGTTATTATCCATGCTTTAGAATGGTATGACAAACAAGATATCTCTTTTGATGCTGTGTGTGTACTTCAAGTGACAAGTCCTTTCAGAACTGTTGCACTTTTAGATGATGCTATTCAAAAATTCATTGCAAGCAATTGTGATTCTCTAGTTTCTGTTCAAAAAGTACCTCATGAATACAATCCCCATTGGACTTTTGAAGTTAATTCAAAGGGGAACTTAAAAATTACCACAGGCGAAGAAAAAATCATAGGTCGCAGGCAAGAACTTCCAATAGCTTATCACAGAGATGGAAGTATTTATATTACTAAAACTGAAGTGCTTTTGCATGAGCATTCTTTGTATGGAAAAAAAATTACATTTATTGAATTCCCTCCTGAGTTTTATATTAATATAGATACCCTACAAGATTGGGAAAAAGCAGAGAAAATGATACAAGCACTTTAAAAGTATGTGTGGGATAGCAGGAATAATTGGAGTTTTCGAACCTCGTCAGTTGGATGCCATGCTGTTGAGTCAGCACCATCGTGGACCTGATGCCACAGGTAACTATATTGATAAAAATTTTGCTGCCTTAGGACATAATCGATTGGCTATTATTGATTTGTCTGCAACATCCAATCAGCCTTTTTTGGATCCTGATGGTCGGTATGTTCTGGTTTTTAATGGTGAAATCTATAATTATATAGAGCTTAAGGCTGAATTGAAAGAACATTATGCTTTTAAAACGGAATCCGATACCGAAGTTTTACTAGCGGCATTTATAATCTATGGAAAGCAATGTCTGCAAAAATTGAACGGTATGTTTTCTTTTGCGATTTGGGATAATCAAGATAAAAAGCTATTTGCAGCCAGAGACCGCTTTGGGGTCAAACCTTTTTTTTACAGTAAAGAAAAGGATTCTTTTTATTTTTCATCCGAAATAAAAGCAATTCACGCTGCAGGAATTTCAAAAATTCCAAATGAGAAAGTATGGGCTTCTTATTTTGTTTATGGCTCTTATGGTAATCCCGATGAAACTTTTTGGGATGAGATACAGCAACTACCCGGAGGTCATTTTTTAGAGTTTCAAAACCAGGAATTAACCCTGAAAAAATGGTATTCTTTTGAATCAGCAATAGACAAACAACCTAAAAATTTAACCTATGAACAGGCTAAGGATCATTATTTAATACTTTTGAAAGATAGTATTAAATTACGATTTCGAGCAGACGTTACAGTTGGTTTCAATATTAGTGGGGGGTTAGATAGTTCTATTTTACTGGCTCTAGTTAATAATATTAATAATAATGTAAGTGCTTACACTTTTTATACGGACAATCCAGAGTATGACGAGTTACCATGGGTGGAAATGATGATTGCCAAAACTCAAAATCCTCTAACGAAAGTATTGCTAAAAGCAGAAACAGTTCCTGATTTTGCACAAAAAATGGAACGGCAACAGGATGAGCCTTATGGCGGAATTCCAACATTGGCTTACGCTAAATTATTTGAGCAAGCCAGAAAAGATAATGTATTAGTATTGCTCGATGGACAGGGTATGGACGAGCAATGGGCAGGTTATGATTATTATACTCAAGAAAATGATTCCACCATTCAAGGGGTTTCAGATTCGCCATTCAAAAGGGATATGCTTTCGAATTATTTACAGGAGAAAGCTGTTAAACCGCACTATGCCAAACCCTTTTTAGATGCAGTTTTAAATAAACAATACCGAGATTTAGTTTATACTAAAATCCCACGTGCTTTAAGATTTAATGATCGAATTTCGATGATGTACTCCACAGAGTTACGAGAACCTTTTTTAGATTATAGATTGGTAGAATTTGCTTTTTCATTGCCATTGTCTTTTAAAATAAAAAACGGTGTGACTAAATTTATGTTGCGGGAAATAGCTGCGGAATATTTGGCGAATGATTTGGCTTTTGCTCCCAAGAGAGCTTTGCAGACTCCACAACGGGAATGGCTGGCAGAAGATTTGAAAGAATGGGTGAGTCAATGTTTTATGTCTCTTGAAAATTCAAAATATTCAAAATGGTTTGATCTTGAAGAATTGCAAAAAGAACTAGAACACTATTTTGAAGGAAATATGAAATCCAGTTTTCATATTTGGCAGTGTATTAGTTTGTTTGAAATGATAATTGGAATAAAATATGAGCCACTAATTCGTTATCAATAATTAATAAACGAAATTTGTTGATTAAATATATAAGAATAATTTAATGAAAAAACTAGGTATAGTCATCACAGATGGTGTTGGATTTCGGAATTTTGTTATGAGTGATTTCTTAACCGAAGCCAGACTCCAATTTGATACTATTATTATCTATTCGGGCTTGCCTATTAGTGCATATTCTGCTGTTTTGCCATCGGGGGTTACTATAAAGGAATTGGATGTTTTTGTAGAGGGGAAATGGACCTGGTTCTTTAGAAAATGGAAAGAGCTAGCGCATTTACAGCAATTTAAGTCTTTTTATGGAATGAAAGACAACTTGCATTCTGGGTATCCCAAAACCAACTCTGCCCGATCGCTTTTAGTCAAAAGCATTTATTTGTTTACCCAAGCCGTTCATTCTTCGGCCAGTATTTTGTTTGCGGAAAAGCTACAGTTTTTGTCTTTTTCTAAACATAAGATTACCAAAAATTATCTTCAATTGCTCAAAGAAGACCAACCGACTCATGTTTTTTTTACCCATCAAAGACCACCATATTTAGCTCCATTTTTATATGCGGCGCTTAAATCTAAAATACCTGTCAGCAGTTTTATTTTCAGTTGGGATAATTTAGCCTCGAAAGGAAGGATGTTAGGGACTTTTGATTATTTTTTGGTTTGGAGTGATTTAATGAAAAAGGAGTTGTTGTATTTCTATCCTAATGTAAAAGAGGAACTGGTAAGGGTTGTTGGGACCCCTCAATTTGAACCCTATGTTATGGAAAAATACAAAACCGAAAAGCAGGATTTTTATACTAAGTTTGCATTACAGGACAAGCAAAAAATAATATGTTTCAGTTGTGCTGATGCCAGCATTGGAGCCAATGACCCCGTTATAATTCGTACTATTGCCGATGCCCTACGTGAAAATAAAATGGGATTCCCTTGTCAGTTTTTAGTGCGTACTTCGCCAGCAGAAGGTCCGGAGCGATTTGCAATGATAAAAAAAGATTTTCCCGAGATTATCTGGAATAGCCCCAAATGGATTCTCACGCGGGAGAATCATGCGGAAAGCTGGTCGCAACGCATTCCTAGTGAAGAGGATATTAAAGATTTACGTTCTTTATTGGAATATGTTGATTTGAATATTAATATGTGTTCTACGATGAGTTTGGATTTTATGTTATTCGATAAACCAGTAATTAATACTGTTTTTGGGAACCCTGAAAATGGGTTGTATGATGACCAACGGTTTTTAGGATATGATCATTTCAAAAAAGTAGTCGACAGCCAATCCGTGACCATCGCCAAAAATCAAATAGAACTAATTGATCAAATACGGGAGGCTTTAGCCCATCCTAATGCAAGAACCAAAGAAAGAAAATCCTTGATTGAATTGCAAATAAGTGAGGATTTAGTAGGAACCAGTAAGCGTATTGCCGCTACTTTATCAAAATGGGATGATAGAACCTAAGAGAATAGCTGTGCTTTGTAATTATGAACTTTTACCCGAACGAGTAGGCGGTATGGACTATTTCTTTTGGAAGTTTGATAGCGAATGTAAAGCAAATGGTATTGAGGTGCATTGGTTTTTTCCGAATCAATCTGATCATGGAGCATACGATGCTTTAACTATTTTTGACAGTAGGTACGAATCGGTAGAAAATTATTTTCTTAATTTCTGCAAAACCAAAAAAAATAAATATACGCATATCATTACCCACTTTATCGAATTATGTACTCCTTTTTTTTATAAAATAAAGCAGTTCAGCACCGCTAAAATAATTACCATAGACCACAATCCAAGACCACTTTCTGGCTATCCATTAAAAAAGAGAATCGAGAAAAGAATTAAAGGGATTTTGTTTTCTAGATATATTGAGGTTTTTGTAGGCGTTTCTGATTATACTAAATCGGAAATTATACGTGACTTTGGTTCTGTTGTAAAGAAGAAGACGCTCACGATTTATAATGGGGTTGTATTTGAGGATATTTTACAACGAATGGATAGAAATACAGTACATCCCACCTTTTTGACTGCATCTCATTTACGCGAATCCAAAGGGATTCAGGATTTAATTGCTGCTGTTGCACTGCTCCCTGCCGAAATAAAGAAGGCGGTCAAAATTGATCTGTACGGGGACGGTCCCTATAAAAGTATTTTAATTCAAAAGATGAAACAGTATAATGTGGTTTCTTGTTTTAATTTTATGGGTAGCAGTCCTAACCTGAAAGCCTTGTTTTCGAATTATGATTATATGCTGCAACCCACCCACATGGAGTGTTTCAGTTTGTCGATATTAGAAAGTTTAGCAGCTAATGTACCAGTAATAACCACTAATGTTGGGGGGAATGAAGAGGTAATTGTTTCTGGTAAAAATGGATATATTTATAAGGCAAAAGATATTTTTGCTCTAAAAGATATACTTGAAGCCTTGTATTTGGGCCATAAAAAAATTGAAACAAATACGAAAACGCTTATTGAAGAATGTTTTTCACTGACTGCAATGGTTGATCATCATTTGGCATTGGTATTACCGAATAAATCTTAATTTTACACCGTCAAATCTGTTTCAATACTTATGTTTTTTAATTCATTTTCCTTTGCCATTTTTTTGCCTATTGTATTTGTGTTGTATTGGTTTGTCTTTCATAGAACCAAAAGCACTCAAAATGCAGTGCTCATTATTGCAAGCTATTATTTTTATTCCTGTTGGGATTGGCGTTTTTTGTTCTTGCTTGTTTTCTCTACTTTTTTAGATTATTACACTGGTATTCAAATTGAAAAGGCTAAGACAGCAGTCGGACGGAAATTTTGGTTCTGGTTGAGTATTAGTGTTAATCTAGGTTTCTTAGGAATTTTTAAATACTATAATTTTTTTGCAGATTCTTTTTCTCAATTATTGAATGGTTTTGGACTGCAAACAAGTCCGTTGTTACTATATGTCATTCTTCCGGTGGGTATTTCTTTTTATACGTTTCACGGGTTATCATACGTCATCGATATTTATTTAAGAAGAATTAAGGCAGAATACAACTTTGTCGATTACTCTTTGTTTGTGAGTTATTTTCCATTGCTCGTTGCGGGTCCCATAGAAAGGGCGACCCATTTATTGCCACAGGTAAAAGTGAAGCGCAGTTTTGACTATCAAAAAGCCAAGGAAGGAATCTTTCAGTTTGTCTGGGGATTGGTCAAGAAAGTGGTCATTGCCGATACTTGTTCGACTTATGCCAATGCGATTTTTGACAATTATGAATCGATGAACTCTTTGTCACTCCTTCTTGGAGCGATTTATTTTGCTTTTCAAATTTATGGAGATTTCTCCGGCTATTCAGATATGGCCTTGGGAATGTCCAAACTCTTTGGGATTGATTTGCTACGCAACTTTAATTACCCCTATTTCTCTCGTGATATTGCCGAGTTTTGGCGTCGGTGGCATATTTCCTTGTCGTCTTGGTTTCGAGATTATTTATATATTCCGTTGGGAGGTAGCAGTGGTGGTACGGCTATGAAAGTTCGCAATACGTTTATCATATTTCTAGTGAGTGGTTTTTGGCATGGCGCCAATTGGACTTTTATTGCCTGGGGTTTTATTAACGCTTTATATTTTTTACCGTTATTGCTTTTGAAACGGAATCGTTCCAATATGGAAACAGTATCCTTGTATTGGGATTTGAACTCCGTTAAAGTTTTTTTTAGTATGATAAGTACCTTTGCATTGACCTGCTTGGCCTGGATTTTCTTCCGGGTAAAATCGATAACAGAAGCTTTTGAATATATTGGTCGTATTTTTACCAATAAGGTTTTTGAATCACAGTATTTGGAAAACGAGCGTTATAATTATGAAATCATTTGTTTGATACTGGCTTTTATTATTGTGGAATGGAACAGCCGGACACAAGTAGAACCTATTTCCGGGAAATACAGTTATTTGAAATTAACGTTATGCCTTGCTGCGATTGTAGCACTGGGAACCTATTCCGATTACAAAGAATTTATTTATTTTCAGTTTTAGGGATTGGATTTTCGTATTACCCTGACCGTAAAGCGAGCGAAAATTTAGAACGCTCTTGAAAAATAGGTCGTACTCTTTCTTTTCCCCACCTTTTAGGGATGGGGCAGGAAAAAGGAAGTTGAAGTGATTGATTTTCGTTTTGCCCTGAGCCTAAACGGAACGAATATTTAGAACGCTCTTGAAAAATAGGATTTACTCTTTCTTTTCCCCACCCTTTCGGGATGGGGCAGGAAAAAGTAGTTGAAGTGATTGATTTTCGTTTTACCCCGACCCTAAAGGGAGCGAAAATCTAGAATGTTCTTGAATAGTAGGAAATACTCTTTCTTTTTACCATCCTTTAGGGATGGGGCAGGAAAAGAAGTTGAGGTGATTGATTTTCGTTTTACCCTGACCGTAAAGGGAATGAAAATTTAGTACGCTCTTGAAAAATAGGATGTACTTTTTCTTTTCCCCACCCTTTCGGGATGGGGAAGGAAAAAAGAGTTGAAGTGATTGATTTTCGTTTTACCCCGACCCTAAAGGGAGCGAAAATCTAGAACGCTCTTGAAAAATAGGATTTACTCTTTCTTTCTTCCGTGCTGTAGGGATGGGGCAGGAAAAAGAAGTTGAAGTGGTTAATTTCCGTTTTGCCCTGAGCCTAAACGGAACGAATATTTAGAGCGCTCTTGAATAATAGTAAATACTCTTTCTTTTCCCCACCCTTTAGGGATGGGGCAGGAAAAAGGAAGTTGAAGTGATTGATTTTCGTTTTGCCCTGAGCCTAAACGGAACGAATATTTAGAACGCTCTTGAAAAATAGGATTTACTCTTTCTTTTTCCCAACCTTTCGGGATGGGGCAGGAAAAAGGAGTTGAAGTGATTGATTTTCGTTTTACCCCGACCCTAAAGGGAGCGAAAATCTAGAACGCTCTTGAAAAATAGGATTTACTCTTTCTTTCTTCCGTGCTGTAGGGATGGGGCAGGAAAAAGAAGTTGAAGTGGTTAATTTCCGTTTTGCCCTGAGCCTAAACGGAACGAATATTTAGAGCGCTCTTGAAAAATAGGAAGTACTCTTTCTTTTTTCCACCCTTTAGGGACGGGGCAGGAAAAAGGAAGATAACGGGACGAGTTTTAAAAATAATAAGTTTGTTTTGTATTGACACTATATTATTGTTTTATGGATAAAAAATCAGTTCAGTCAGATAATATGTGGAAAGGTGCATCTCCACAGATTTTTTCAAACGCTAAAAAATTAAGAGCAAATTTAACTGAAGCTGAAGAGCAGTTGTGGTTAGCATTGAAAAATAATCAAATTGATGGCTATAAATTCAGGAGGCAGCATCCGCTAAGTATTTATATTGCTGATTTTTATTGTCATGCCCTAAAGTTGGTAATTGAGCTTGATGGAGGATATCATCTGACTGAAGAACAGCAGCTATTAGATGAAGAAAGAACGAAGAATATCGAGTTTCAAGGATTGAAAGTAATTCGATTCACAAATGAGGAAGTACTAGTGCAGCTGCCTAAAGTTCTTGATGTAATAAGAGGTTTTATTAGGAAGTGATTGATTTTCGTTTTGCCCTGACTGTAAAGGAAGCGAAAATTTAGAACGCTCTTGAAAAATAGGACGTACTCTTGCTTTTCCACCCTTTAGGTATGGGGCAGGGAAAAGAAGTTGAAGTGATTAATTTCCGTTTTACGCCAATAATAAATTGAACGAAAATTTAAAATATTTTATTAGGGCTAAGTGATGCATAATAGTTTGAAAAATTTATAATTATAAAACAGAATAAAACAACAATGAAGCAGTTTTTAATTTTTACGGTCAAAACTCTCGTACTACTATTTTTACTATTGGTAGTATTGGATTTTTTGTATACATCTGTTTACTTACAGTCTTCGAATAGAGGGAAAATTGATTATGTTTACAACTCAGTAGCGCACGATTACGATGTGGTTGTTTTAGGTTCTTCCAGAGCCAATAATCATTTTGTAGCTCCTATGTTTGCCGAAAAAGGGTTAAAAACCTTTAATTTCGGTATGAGCGGTGGTCATTTATTTGAAGCTTCATTGCTCTTAAAACTTATGGTGGAACGAAAGTATACGATAAAGAATGTGATATTGGAGACCGATTTGAACTTGTCGAATGAGAAGCGAGATGATGGTGTTTCTTCCCGTTTTCTTCCCTTTGTTCATCATTCTAAAACTATTCGCGATCATTTTTCTAAAGAGCAAGATTTTAATGAGTTGTACTATGTGCCTTTTTATAGGTATGTTGCTTTTGATTCTAAGATTGGTTTTAGGGAGATGTTTTTTAATGCCATTCATAAAAAGACAAACCATTTACTGAATATGGGTTATTATCCATTAAGTGAAGAAAAGGGGAACATGAAAAATAACATTAGCAATTTAAAACCGTTGCGCAATAAATATTATGAAGAAATCAAACAACTTTGCAGGGATAATAGGATCAATTTAATTGCAGTAATGACGCCGATGTGCAGTAATACCAAAGGATTGAATTATTTTGAAAAAGTGAAACAGCTTTATCCTGAAATTCATAATTATGAAAAAGCAGTAGAGGGAGATCAGTATTTTTCTTCCTGCGGGCATCTTAATGATGCGGGAGCGCGAAAGTTTACCAGTATAATTATCAAAGATTTTTTTTCTAAATAACCATGAAAATAGCTTTTTTAACGCCGGAATATCCTCATCCAAAAACAGGAAGTTCAGGAGGAATAGGTACCAGTATCAAAAATCTGGCGATGGGACTTTTGGCAGAAGGGTGTTCTGTTCGTGTTTTAGTATATGCCCAAAAAGAAGAGAGTGTTTTTTATGATAACGGTATTTGTATTCAACAAATTAGAAATGTAAAATTTAAGGGTTTGTCGTGGTATTTAACCCGAAAAAAACTGGAGAATATTATTAATACTTTAGACAGGGATAAAGAAATTGATTTGATAGAAGCGCCAGATTGGACGGGAATTACGTCCTTTATATCCCCTAAAAAATGCCCGGTTGTGATACGATTAAATGGCTCAGACACTTATTTTTGTCATTTGGATAATCGTCCCGTAAAATGGGTAAATCGATTTCATGAAAAAAGAGCTTTGAATAATGCTGATGGGTTGCTTTCTGTGAGTCAGTTTACCGCTGATTCCACAAATGAGGTATTTGGTTTAAAGAAGAAATTTACTATTATTCCGAATTGTATTGATATGAATGTCTTTAGTAATGGCAATAGCAGTAAGAGTACCAATAGCAATGGCAATAGCAATGACAATAGCAATAAGGACCGTGGCCATAACAATGATAATACCATACTGTATTTTGGGAGTTTAATTCGGAAGAAAGGATTGTTGGAACTGCCACTTATTTTTAATGCGGTGGTCGCTAAAAAGCCAGAGGCGAAATTAATTTTGGTAGGAAAAGATGTTCCAGATATTATTTCGGGTCATTCTTCTACCTGGCAGATGATGCAAGGCCTATTTTCTCCAGCTGCATTACTGAATGTAACTTATTTAGGTGCTGTGCCGTATGATGAAATAAAAAATCAAATTAACACAGCGACGGTTTGTGTATTTCCTACTTTTGCGGAAGCCTTACCTGTTTCCTGGATTGAAGCAATGGCATTGGAGCAACCTATAATAGCCTCGAATATTGGATGGGCACCTGAAGTTATTGATGATGGTGTCAATGGGTTTTTAGTACATCCAAAAGATCATTTGCACTATGCCGCTACAATTATTCATTTGATGGAAAATGGTGACTTGCAAAAAGAATTTGGATTAGCGGCAAAAAAGAAAGTTAGCGAAAAATTTAGCATCCAAAAAGTGGCACAGCAGAGTTTAGTTTTTTATCAATCTTTAATACACTAACCTTTGATTGTAGTATATCATTTGGGGAATAAAATTACTGATATAGTAAGCAAGGATAATCAAAAAATTAAATTTGATTGTACAGGTACAATTTCGGAGGGCTTGATTCAGTTAGCAGCTGGGTTTCCTGATGAAATAATAGTATGGTGTCATTCCAATTATAAAGAGCATCTTGCTCTTGAAAAGATTAGTACACTTTTTCATCATAATAAAATGATGCTTTCGTTTAGACCGAAATCAAATAATTTTTTTGATCATTCTATCGGATATATAGAGGAATCTTTATTTATTAACGTTAATAAAAAGGTATCCTATCCTACTTGGCAGATGAGTAGTTATGTTGGGGTTATTCATGCGTCGGTTTTGAATGCAATTAGTGATAAAATAGTTTGTGAGCTCGATTTAGATTATTATCTGCATTCACTGGCTAAATTATGTCTACCGTTAGGTTTGTTGTGCTATTCTGAACCACAGCTTTTGAAGTCGGCAGAAATAATTGATTCACTTGTTAAAGCACCCAGTTTTACACTTTTTCGTTTTGTAAAGCAACATTATAAAACGAGATGGGTGTTTTTGTTAGCGTTGAATTTACTTTTATATGAACGTAAAATTTTGTTGTATCCTTTTATTTCTGCATTTTTTTATAAAAGAAGATTTAATAATAAAATAAATATAGATGATATAGTCGTTCAATCATCAAGGGCAATTATAGATAAAGGAACTATAGATGTTATAATTCCGACAATTGGCAGAAAAGCCTATTTGTATGATGTGTTAAAAGATTTTTCAAAGCAAAGTCTTTTACCTCAGAGAATTATTATTGTGGAACAAAATCCAGAACCATTTAGTAAAAGTGAATTGGATTATTTAGCAACTGACAAGTGGCCATTTGAAATACAACATGTATTTACGCATCAGGCAGGAGCTTGTAATGCCAGAAATTTGGCTTTGACTCAAACTAGAAGTGAATGGGTTTTTTTAGCGGATGATGATATCAGAATTAGTGGAGATTTTTTAGAAAAAAGTTTTAAGCATATTAAAAAATTTGGAGAAAAAGCAGTTTCATTCTGTTGTTTGCAGAAAAACGAAAAGCCCACCTTTAATAATGTTTTTCAATGGGTAAGTTTCGGTTCTGGTTGTAGTATTGTTGCCAATGACATTTTAAAAGACTGCAGTTTTAATCTAGGTTATGAATATGGTTATGGGGAAGATAGCGATTTTGGGATGCAATTGAGAAATCAAGGAAACGATGTGTTATTTTTGCCCGAACCTTCAATATTGCATTTAAAAGCGCCAGTTGGGGGATTTAGAACGAAACCAATATTGAAGTGGCAAGATGAAGTCATTCAGCCAAAACCTTCGCCTACAGTGATGTTGTATTTGATGATGCATAACACTAAACAACAAATTTTAGGGTACAAAACCATTTTGTTTTTTAAGTTTTACAAACATCAAAAGATTAAAAATCCTTTTCAATATTTCGTAGTTTTTAATAAGCAATGGAAACAAAGTATTTTTTGGGCTAATCAATTAAAAATAGATTCATGAAATTTTCATTAATTATCTGCACATACCTGCGTGCTGAGCCTCTAGTACTGCTATTAAACTCTGTAAAAGAGCAAACAAAGTATCCAGATGAAATTCTAGTGATCGATGGCTCGACGAATCAGAACACGGAGTTAATTTTAAGTGATAATCAATTTGATCATTTAAATTATTACTCCGTTCCACCACAACATCGCGGTTTAACAAAACAGAGGAATTTTGGATTAGATCAAGTGGCTTCCAGCAGTGACATTGTTGCTTTTTTGGATGATGATACTAAATTGTCTCCCACTTATTTTGAGGAATTGATCAATACCTTCGCTGCTGATGAAACTATTTCGGGTGTTGGCGGTGTTGCGGTTAATGAGAATCGGTGGAGCATAACAGTACCCGATAAAGAATACGATGCAAATCGTTATTTTCAGTTTGAGGGATTTGTTTATAAAGAAGGACAGCGCAATGTAGTGCGTAATTATTTGGGATTGAATTCCAATGTTGGTCCAGGAAGAATACCGGAGTACTCCCATGGTAAAACCTGCGGATTTCCTCTGACAGGGCGCATTTATGAAGTAGACTTGTTAGTTGGTATGTCATTCGCTTTTCGAAAAAGAGTTTTTGATTCCTTACGGTTTTCCACTTATTTTGAAGGGTATGGCTTGTATGAAGATGCGGATTTTAGTATTCGTGCTTTACAGTTTGGCAAAAATGTCATCAATACAAAAGTACAGCTGAATCACTATCATCATCCATCCGGAAGACCCAATTCCTATAAATACGGCAAAATGGTTGTGCGAAATGGTTGGTATGTTTGGAGGACTAAAAATCCTAAGCCAACCTTTATACATCAACTAAAATGGCATACTATTACTTTGCTTTTGACCGGTATTCGGTTTAGTAATACGTTAACCAGTAGTAGTAAAAAAGAAGCTTTGACCGAAGCAATAGGCAGGACAGTGGGGTGGTGGAGTTTGTGGTTTAAAAGGCCGTATTGAATCATATAAAAATCGTGAAATAATTGTAGAGATAAATATTTATATTTAAATAATATTATGGAATATAAAGAATGTAAAATTTGTAAAGGTGAAATAAAGCTTATAAACAAAAAGTTTAATCTAGCACAATGTTATAATTGCAAGCTGATCTTCTGTTTAAAGATTTACTCTCAAGATCAGTTTATTGCAGTTTATGATAAGTTGTATAATAAAGAGAATGCGATTTACCGAAAGCATGCTGTAGTAGAGTACACTATGCTTTTAGAAAATAAAGAAATTAAAGTTGGTTATCATCGGTCAAGACTTTTAAAAAAACATGTTTTAAATGAGAAATGTAAATCTGTTCTTGAAATAGGGAGTGGTATCGGTTTAATTGGCTCTTACATTCGCAAGAAGAATGAAAAAATTAAATATTTGGGTATTGAAATCGATAAAGAAGCGTATCAAAAATCTCAATTTTTAAAACTTAATACTATTAATGCTGATTTTACTGCTATTGAAACTATAGAACAATCTTTTGACGTAATTATGCTATGGGAGGTACTAGAGCATTTGCAGGATTTAAAATTATTTCTTGAGTTGGCTTATAAAAAATTAAATAAAAACGGTAAACTTATTCTTTCTACTCCAAATTATAATAAAATTTATAATTATCCAAAAAGAGACGCAGACGCCATATTTCAAGATCAACCACCAGTTCATTTAAATTTTTTCACCAAAGAAAATATCAGCTCTATTTTTGAAATTAATCATTTTGTTGAATGTAAAGCTACGGTAAAGATATTTCCTTATCTTGACATAAAAAGCAAAAAATTTTATATAGATTTTTTTAAATCTTTATGTAATAGATACAATGGCTCTACAATTTATTTAGAAGCAACAAAAGTATAATAGGCATTAATTAATGAAAACAATTGTCATTACCCATAATTATAGTGAGGTTTCTTTTGCTGCAATGAGTTATCATTTGGCAAACTACCTAGCCGAGTTGGGACATCAGGTTGTTTTTATTTCCCATCATCCCTATTTCCCAGAAAAGAAGATTATCGCAAAAGGTGTCGGTGAAATTGTTGTTTGTTCTTGGCCAACTACGAAAAGGCCAACTTCATTAAAAGATTTTTTATGGTATTGTAAAATACATTTAAAATACAAACCGGATGTGATAATAGGTCATTTTGTTGGAAGTAATATTACTATTTTAGGTTCAAAAGTGTTGTCCCTCGGAAAAACAAAAACTTTTGATTATTATCATACCTTGACGGATCAACTTTTGACAGATTTGAAAAAAGTCACGTTGAAGCAAAGACTACTATTTTTTAGAAAAAAAGTTTTTTACAGTTTGTTCTGTGATGTAGTTATATGTCCGTCTGAATTGGCCAAAAAGGATTTGGCCTTGTTTCATGGCATCCGTAAAGGTACTGTAGTCTTGAATCCCATGGTGGATCGATTTGAAAATAAAAAAAACTTCCCAAAAAATATCATTATTATATCGTATTTAGGCAGACTAGATGCATCAAAGGGAGTGATTGATTTAATAGAAGCATATAAAGAATACAAGATGAAGGTTACGAATTCAAAAGTTATTTTGAGAATTGCCGGAACCGGAAGTCAAGCAGCAAAAATCAAAGAATTGGTTGACAATAGTTTGGGTATAGAATATTTTGGTGGATTGACATACAATTGTATTGATGATTATTTAAACGAGAGCCATTTTACCGTAATTCCATCAAAATTTGATAACTTACCTACTGTTGGTTTGGAATCAATAATGAACCAGACCCCTCTGTTAATTTCGAATACCACAGGATTGGCGGATTACCTAACAGATGGGAAAGAATGCTTTAAATTTGATTCTAATATTGCATCGATGGTTGCATTATTTGGTAGAGTTGAAAGTAATTTCGATCTTCAGGAGCAAATGAGCCGAAATGCAAGAATAACATATTTAGATAAATCGAGTTACTTACTTAATGACTACGATTTGCTTCCAACCCTGATGCGGATGTGAGACTAATCGTTTGAATATATTATCAAAAATAGAATCTTTGTAAATTGACCTGTTCAGTCGATAAAAATATTCATCTAAATATTTTTGGAGATGTTCCTTTTTGACGTGTGATTGAATCGTTCTTATTGCAGTTTTTACCTGATGAATAATAGTGTGCATTTCTTTGAAGTTTTTCCCAGGAACGCTTTTTTCTTGGACGATGTTATAGCTCTTTGCTATTATTTTGTAAGCTGTCCATTGGTCTGTTTTAATATTCGCATCTTTACTTATATGCTCGTCAAATAATGGTTTTATTGACTTTGCAGAATAATCATCAATAACATTTGCATAACCTCTTTTTATCTTTCCTTCATCTGTCAGCTCAACAGCACAAGCAACTTTTGCCTTTTTGCTATCGTAACTTCTACCTTGTTTTCCTGTTTCTTTTCCGCCAACTACAAATTCATCAACTTGTACATTTCCTGTCATTGGATACTGTTTTGAGGACTTCATCGCAAGTCTTACTTTTTGCATAAACAACCAAGAAGTCTTTTGAGTTATTCCATAGCGTTTTGCCGCTTGAGTTGAGGATATTGATTTGGTTGTACAAGTCATTTCAAAGGCAATACAAAATGCTTTTTGAATTCCAAATTTAACTCTATGAAAAAGAGTTCCTGCCGTTGCACTCTCTTTATATCTACATTTGGTACACTCTCTTTTATTGTGTTTTTCAAAATAAACATACTTCGTATTCTCGCAACGTTTACATCTATAGCCGTCTTTCCACTTCTCATTGGCTATAAATTCACGGCAACTTTGGTCGTCTGGGAATGTCTTTATGAACTCTAAAATATTCTCCCCCTGAAATATACTTTCCATATCCTTGTATTTACTATAAATATAAGTGTTTTTTAAGTAAGTAACTCTA
>NZ_VHLM01000047.1 GCF_009764685.1 Flavobacterium sp. I-STPP5a
TAGAGTTACTTACTTAAAAAACACTTATATTTATAGTAAATACAAGGATATGGAAAGTATATTTCAGGGGGAGAATATTTTAGAGTTCATAAAGACATTCCCAGACGACCAAAGTTGCCGTGAATTTATAGCCAATGAGAAGTGGAAAGACGGCTATAGATGTAAACGTTGCGAGAATACGAAGTATGTTTATTTTGAAAAACACAATAAAAGAGAGTGTACCAAATGTAGATATAAAGAGAGTGCAACGGCAGGAACTCTTTTTCATAGAGTTAAATTTGGAATTCAAAAAGCATTTTGTATTGCCTTTGAAATGACTTGTACAACCAAATCAATATCCTCAACTCAAGCGGCAAAACGCTATGGAATAACTCAAAAGACTTCTTGGTTGTTTATGCAAAAAGTAAGACTTGCGATGAAGTCCTCAAAACAGTATCCAATGACAGGAAATGTACAAGTTGATGAATTTGTAGTTGGCGGAAAAGAAACAGGAAAACAAGGTAGAAGTTACGATAGCAAAAAGGCAAAAGTTGCTTGTGCTGTTGAGCTGACAGATGAAGGAAAGATAAAAAGAGGTTATGCAAATGTTATTGATGATTATTCTGCAAAGTCAATAAAACCATTATTTGACGAGCATATAAGTAAAGATGCGAATATTAAAACAGACCAATGGACAGCTTACAAAATAATAGCAAAGAGCTATAACATCGTCCAAGAAAAAAGCGTTCCTGGGAAAAACTTCAAAGAAATGCACACTATTATTCATCAGGTAAAAACTGCAATAAGAACGATTCAATCACACGTCAAAAAGGAACATCTCCAAAAATATTTAGATGAATATTTTTATCGACTGAACAGGTCAATTTACAAAGATTCTATTTTTGATAATATATT
Organism: Flavobacterium sp. I-STPP5a; assembly: GCF_009764685.1. GTDB lineage: Bacteria > Bacteroidota > Bacteroidia > Flavobacteriales > Flavobacteriaceae > Flavobacterium. The sequence continues at coordinate 895 of NZ_VHLM01000047.1, forward strand.
CAAACGATTAGTCTCACATCCGCATCAGGGTTGGAAGCAAATCGTAGTCATTAAGTAAGTAACTCGATTTTATTATTTTGTGGCTCTAAGCTTCGGTCAACAACAAGTACATCCTTGTCATCAATACCTGCATCAATCATAGAGTTTCCTTTGACCTTAATATAAAAAGTAGCCAGCGGGTTTTCACTCAATTGTTTGTTCAAATCGATACTCATTTCCATAAAATCAGCAGCTGGCGATGGAAATCCTGCTGAAACCCCTTCGTTTATAAAAGGAATGCGCAATCCACTTTCAAAATCAGGAAAGTAAAAAGTAAGTTTAGATGTTTTGTTTACTGGCATTTTATTTCAAGTATATCTTTAAAACTGGTGGTGTATCTAGGTGACAAATGGTTTTGTTTCATATTCCAGGTCAAACTTAAATTCTGCGATGCTAGTTTTATTTTCTTGTCGCCTATTTTAGCATTCAACCCATCAATTACTTTCATTAGTTGCAAGTGTTTGGGGTTTTCTTCCTCAAAAAGATCAAACTGTTTTTTATTTTCATCAATAAGTTCAGTAACAATTACACCTGCTTTTTTAAATTTTAAGTGCTCATTACCCGCATGAAGTTTTTTAAGTAAGGCTATCGCAGCATTGGCAATGGTCAATGTAGAATTAGACCCATAAGGCAATGTTACGGCGCAATTAAAATAATATTTAGATGTTTGTATGCTGTGTTTGTCTACAACTAGCATGACTATTATGGTGTGGCAACATGATTTTTGCTTACGTAATTTCTCGGCAGATTGCGCCGCAAAAGTAGCTACCCGCTCTCGTAATAAATCAAACTCCGCAATTTGTTTAGGAAAACTTCCGGTAGTAGCAATACTCTTTTTTTGGGTAGCAATAGGCTCTAGGTCTAATACTGATTTACCTTCTAGTTCATACTTTAAACGCATTCCCAGTACACCCATTTCTTTCTTTATCCAAGCCTCATGTTGTGGTGCGGTAAAGTCAAGAGCGGCTGCTATATTGCTAGTTTTCATTTTCTTATTCAGTCGATGTCCTATGCCTCAAACATCTTCAATCTTAGTCCATTTAAGCGCTTTTACTCGTTTCTCTTCTCTGTCAATAACGTAAACACCTTTCGTTCTATCTTGGAATTTTTTAACAATTTTATTGGCTACTTTTGATAATGCTTTGGTTTCGGCAAAGCCAATGCAAACCGGAATACCCACCCATTTGTGTACTCGGTTCTTCATTTGAATCCCATACTGGTGATAGCCCTCAATTGACAATCCGTCAAAGTTTAAAAAAGCTTCATCAATACTATAAATCTCTAAATTTGGTGTAAACTGCTCTAAAATCTTCATTACTCGATTGCTCAAATCACCATACAAGGAATAATTTGACGACCATAATTGCACATCATGCTGTTTTACAATTTCTTTTATTTGAAAAGCGGGCGCTCTCATTCCTATTCCTACCGCCTTCGCTTCATTACTATATGATATGACACAACAATCATTATTAGATTGCAACAGGTTTCCCGTTGAATTTCGACTGAAAAACGCGTTCGCATGAGGCATAAAAATTGTTACAATCTACTGGTGCATACATACTACAAATTACTTAATATCAGTTGAAGCGTGTTCCTAACAGAAGTTAATTTTACGTACTATTGATAAGTAGTTAGATTCTGTTTGCTTAAAAAAATAAAAATAACGACTCTTTTTAAAATATTTTTATTCTAAAACTAATTTTACACACACTTGATAACCTGCGTTTTAAAGAATCTAAAAACTACAACAGCAGCATTTAAAATACTAATTATAGGTCTCAGGTACTTTTTTTTGGCACACTACTTGAATATCCCTATTCAACTAAACAGTTAAAGCGAAAGCCGAAAAGCTCAAGAGTAGGCAAAATTCAAAATAGAAGTATCATGAAAAAAATTACCCTTTTAGTTGCTAGTATCTTCGTATTTGGAGGTAGTGTTGCCAACGCAACAGAGAAAAAAGATTTCTCTGTAATTATAAAATCGTCTTCTCTTTTTGACAATGACGAACCTGTAGAATTCATAGAAAGAGGCATTGCCTTTTATGTATTTCCTGATGGTCAATTGGATTTTAATACCAGACCAACAACTCGCAGTGAAATGTATTACAAAGCAAACTCAAACAGTAGAGTCAATAGAACGTATGGAACACCTAATAAAAATCGTCCTATCAATTATGGAGTGAGAATTGAACATGACAATCTAGGTCGTGTGAGACAAGTAGGTAATGTATTTATCAATTACGATGCTAACGACCGAGTGAAGCGAATAGGATCTGTTTACATGACTTACAATAGATTTGCTCTAGAGCGTGTGGGCGGATTAGAAATCATCTACAACCGCCGAGGACAAATTATAGACATGATAGGTACTGTAAAAGGAGGAAAATCATACTACTATGGTCAAAATTCAAACTCTGTAGACTATAGTAACAATCAAAACTCGTCTGATGAGGATTCTTATTATTACAGATCTACTAATTCAAAAAATAAAATTGAAGATCAACAATCTAACAATGCTCCTATAGTAATCAATAGAAAGAATTAGAACTTATAAACTAAAACCATAGGAGCAATTATCCTATGGTTTTTTATAATTCTTCAACCAACAAAAAAGGCTATCCCGTTATGGATATCCTTTTTTGATTTTTGTTGTTTAGAGAATATTTATTGCATCGAAACAATTAAAAACTCACTTCTTCTATTGGCTTGATGTTGCTCCTCTGTACAGTTTGATTTGTTCGTTGGTTCACATCCACAATCGTTTACAAGTTGTGACTCTCCATATCCTTTGGCGGTTAATCTATTTGCAGCTATTCCATTTTTTATCAGCCATGCTTTTGTTGCATTCGCTCTTCTATCAGATAGTGCTTGGTTGTATGCAATGGTTTGTCTGCAATCTGTATGTGATCTAATATCTATTGTCATCTTTGGGTATTGTTGCATTACTGCCAATACTTTTTCGAGCTCAAATGCTGCGTCTTTTCGTATGAATGACTTGTCTAAATCAAAATAAAGAATTGGAATATTCAAGGTATTGGCTAAGTCTGTACCCACATCGACTGCTCTTTTACGTGGCTCCAATTCTAATGGTCCTTGTGTTTCTCCTGATACTTTTGCTATTACAATCTTGTTCTCTTTAGTTTCATACTCTGGCTTTTCTCCTCTTAAATAATACACTTTCCCACATTCAACCTCAAATGTATATGCTCCAGATAATAGAGTTGTGATCTCCTTGATAAGATTAAAATTAGCATCAAACAAACTTACCTTGGCATTTGCCATGACTAATCCTGTGTCTTGATCCTTGATTACGCCTTGAAGTACTTGAACACATACTGGAACGGGTAATTTATTGAATCTATAAATATCATCTGAACCTAGTCCTCCCTCACGGTTAGAGGTTACAAATCCTTTTCTGTTCTCTGCATCAATCACAAATGAAAAATCATCTTGGGTACTATTTATCGGGGCGCCAATGTTCTCTATGGTTGCACTTCCTGTGTTTGCTAATAAATCTGTTACAAATACGTCTAATCCACCTAGCCCTGGGTGTCCATCGCTAGCAAAATACAACTTGTTGTCCTGTGCAATGTAAGGAAATGTTTCTCTAGACTCTGTATTTATTGGAAGTCCTAAATTCTTTGGGACACCGTAAGTACCATTTGAATTGATACTCACACTAAAAAGATCTGACATACCTTTAGTGCCCGGCATATCTGATGCAAAATACAATGTCTTTTCATCTACACTCAATGCTGGATGTGCTACACTATATTCGTTGCTGTTAAAAGGAAGTTCTTCTACATTAACCCATTTTCCATTTTCGTTTGTAGCCTTGTAAAGTTTTAGCAAAATGATTCGTCTACTATCGTTTTGCCTTTTCCCGTTTAGATAATTATTGCGTGTAAAATACATGGTTTGGCCGTCTTTTGTAAAAACGGGGGTTGACTCATGAAACCTACTGTTGATGTTTTTATTGAAAATTTCTGGCTTGACTAAACTACCTTGTGTACTTATCTCAGAGCTGTACAAGTTGGTGAAGGATTCATTGTTCCATTTAAACACTTTCTTAGCTACTCCACCCGTATCTCTTGCGGAGGCAAAAAGTATGGTATTGTTGTAATAAGCACTTCCATAATCTGAGTAGGCAGAGTTTATTCCTGCATCGAATATTTCGTAAAGCCCCGAATTTTCCTTGATATCTTTCAGGTAATCTCGTTGACTTGCGAAGAGTTTCCCACGCTGGTCCCCAGCCGATTTTGCTATGAATTGCTCTAGCATTTTATCGGCCTTAGAATAATTTCCTACTGCTTTCAACGACTGGGAATACCTATAGTAGTACTCCGGCTCTTGTACTGCATTCATGTCAAAAAGTGCAGTATACCATTTCTCTGCCTTTATCAAATCGGCTATGAAAAAATAGGAATCCCCTAATTTTCGAAACATTTTCTCGTCTTTGTATCCTTTCTCTGCTACTTTCTCGTAGATAGCTATAGCATCGACATAAGAATAGTTTTCAAATTTTTTATCAGCGATTGTCACACCTTTTTTTTGAGTGTATCCCACTAATGTTGACACTAAAAAAACTGTACAGCATACGAAATGTTTGGCGCTTAATTTCATAACGTTATATTAAATTAAAAGAATCTAGGTGATGTAATTCTGTTGTACTTGTTGAATATTTCATAGCGAAGAAATATTTCATGAGATCCAGAATTATAATTTGCAAGACGTGTTGTTTCCATATCGTATCCATATCCAATAAACCATGAATCAGATACTTGAAATCCTACCATTGCACTCAAGGCTGCACTCCATCTGTAAGCTGCTCCTACTGTAAACTTGTCATTGATCAAAAAATTGGCCGATAAATCTACCTGTAAAGGTGCTCCTTGAACTAGTTTTGTCATCATTGCTGGCTTGAACTTTAGATTGTAGTCTAAATCGAAAACGTGACCTGCAGTTAAGTAATAGTTTATACGCTCTCGTGCAATATAAGAACCAGACCCTACACCTGCATACCTATCAAAATGCTGTGTCTCGAGCAAGTTAGGTACAGATAGTCCTATATAGGTTTTATCAGAATACCAGTAAAGTCCTACACCTATATTTGGTGAAAACTTATTGTCTATGTTGTTTTCAAAACTATAATCATTTGGATCATACTGATTCAATTTATCAAAATTGACATTCAAAAGGTTTGCTGATGCTTTCAATCCGAAGGAGAGTTTAAAATCCTCTGACGTATTGATATAGTAGGAAAAATCGGCCGAAATATTATTTTCATCCGATGGTCCTATTTTATCATTAACAATAGAAACCCCAAGTCCTACATTGCTACCATTTATAGGGGTATTTATGGATGCTGTATTGGTCACGGGTGCGCCATCTAATCCTACCCATTGTGTACGATGCAAGGCAAAAATGCTCATTGTCTCTCGCGAACCCGCATAGGCTGGATTGATATTGATGGTGTTATACATGTATTGCGTGAACTGGGCATCTTGCTGGGCGTAACTCGCAACAGATACCAGTAGAAAGACTGCTGTTTTAATTATTGTTTTCATGTTTATTTTTTTAATCCCGAGAGATAGTGTTCTCTCGGGAGTTATTTTTTTTATCTATTTAAATATAAATAACCTGCTTTTTGGTGTGCATTTGAATCGGTGTCTTTGTATTTGAAAATATAGTAATAAGTACCTACTGGTAATTCTTCGGATTGTTTAACAGTCACGCGTCCTTCAGAAATTCCTTTAAAGGCTTTGTCTGCATTATTGTATCCAGTTCTTTCGAATACTAATACCCCCCAACGGTTGTAAATCTCTACTGTATTATCTGGATAACATTCTAGTCCTCGAATATAAAAGACATCATTGTTTCCGTCTCCATTTGGGGACACTGCATTAAACACTTCTATCGCACAGCCTGAAATACCTAAAACAGTCGGTTTGTCTTCTAGGTTATTCGAGTCATCTGATAAATCTGTCACGATGGTATTTAATGGAGTTGTAGCTGTTACCTTAGCTTGATTACTTATTGATCCCTTTATAATGTCCGCCTGTGTGATGGCGTAAGTAGCAGAATATGCTGTGCCATTTGAAGTTCCCGCTGCTAAAACAGCAATTGGACTACCTGTCAATATCAATCCTGCTAAATCAGTATCTGTTACCGTTACATTGGTTAAGGCTACATCACCTGTGTTGGTGACCTCAAAACTAAATTTAATGGTTTCCCCTGCTTGTGCATAACCGTCTTTGTTCTCGTCGATGAATTCCGCCGTTTTAATGATGGAAATGGAACAATTATATAATGTTAATACTACTGGTGTTCTTGTCAAACTTGAACAACCTGTTTTACTATCAATGCTCTCGGCATAATAAGTAATTGTCCCTACAGTATTTAACCAAGGAGAACTTACTACTTTTCCTCCTGTTGACGAATCATACCAAACTATAGTGGTCCCAGCCGAAGCTGTTGCGGTAGCTTTTAGCGTTTGCGCTGGACTCGTTATACATTGTGTTTGATTACCTCCACTTATCGGAACAATAATAGTATTCAACACAATCACATTCTGATTCACCAATGTTTTGTTGCCATTTCCATCGTCAAATGTCCAATGAATTATATGAGTTCCTTGAGTTGAATATGTCAAAGCATCCGATGTGGTTCCTGTGATGGTGCCTGCACAATTATCTGTTGTCGTTGGAGCTGTTGCTGTTGCGGTACACTGTCCTGTTACATCAGCAATAGTTGGAGTCGCAGGTGCTGTTATATCTTTTATAATCACATTTTGATTTACCAATGTTTTGTTGCCATTTCCATCGTCGAATGTCCAATGAATTATATGGGTTCCTTGGGTCGAGTACGTCAAAGCATCCGATGTGGTTCCTGTGATAGTGCCTGCACAATTGTCCGTTGTTGTTGGAGCTGTTGCTGTTGCGGTACACTGTCCTGTTACATTAGCAATAGTTGGAGTCGCAGGTGCTGTTGTGTCACTAATAGTGTAGGTATATTTCCAATTAGAAACTAATCCTGAACAATCGGTAAAAGTATAATTATAGGTTCTAGTCCCATTATTTATCAATACTGCCGGCGAATCTACTGTCGATACTAATACTCCTGTGAGGCTTGTTCCACAAACATCCACTACGGTGCTTGGCGCTGTTGGTGCCGTTGCCGATGCCAAACATTCTACCGTGCTTGCTCCATTTGCTGGAACTACCGGTTTGATGGTGTGGTCTATCGTGTAAACGTATTTCCAATTCGATACTAAACCTGAACAATCGGTAAAGGTATAGTTGTAGGTTCTAGTGCCTTCACATGTTAGTGTTGCTGGCGAATCTACTGTCGATACTAATACTCCCGTGATACTTGTTCCGCAAACATCCACTACGGTGCTTGGCGCTGTTGGCGCTGTTGCCGATGCCAAACATTCTACCGTGCTTGCTCCATTTGCTGGAACTACTGGTTTGATGGTGTGGTCTATCGTGTAAACGTATTTCCAATTCGATACTAAACCTGAACAATCGGTAAAGGTATAGTTGTAGGTTCTAGTGCCTTCACATGTTAGTGTTGCCGGCGAATCTACTGTCGATGCTAATACTCCTGTGATACTTGTTCCGCATACATCCACTACGGTGCTTGGCGCTGTTGGTGCCGTTGCCGATGCCAAACATTCTACTGTGCTTGCTCCATCTGCAGGAACTACCGGTTTGATGGTATGGTCTATCGTGTAAACGTATTTCCAATTCGATACTAAGCCTGAACAATCGGTAAAGGTGTAGTTGTAGGTTCTAGTGCCTTCGCAGGTTAGTGTTGCTGGCGAATCTACTGTCGATACTAATACTCCTGTGATATTTGTTCCGCAAACATCCACTACGGTGCTTGGCGCTGTTGGCGCTGTTGCCGATGTCAAACATTCTACTGTGCTTGCTCCATCTGCAGGAACTACTGGTTTGATGGTGTGGTCTATCGTGTAAACGTATTTCCAATTCGATACTAAGCCTGAACAATCGGTAAAGGTATAGTTGTAAGTTCTAGTGCCTTCGCATGTTAGTGTTGCTGGCGAATCTACTGTCGATGCCAATACTCCTGTGAGGCTTGTTCCGCAAACATCCACTACGGTGCTTGGCGCTGTGGGTGTTGTTGCCGATGCCAAACATTCTACTGTACTCGCTCCATCTGCCGGAACTACCGGTTTGATGGTGTGGTCTATCGTGTAAACGTATTTCCAATTCGATACTAAGCCTGAACAATCGGTAAAGGTATAGTTGTAAGTTCTAGTGCCTTCGCATGTTAGTGTTGCTGGCGAATCTACTGTCGATGCCAATACTCCTGTGAGGCTTGTTCCGCAAACATCCACTACGGTGCTTGGCGCTGTTGGTACCGTTGCCGATGCCAAACATTCTACTGTGCTAGCGCCATCTGCTGGAACTACTGGTTTAATGGTGTGGTCTATCGTGAAAGTCTGCGTACAATTTTGTGTATTTAAAACTGTATTTTCACCTAAATCTCTAATACCATTACTATTAGCATCACTATATTCTGTTACTGTATAGGTTCTTATAACCGAACCTTCACAAGCTGGACTTGTTGCATTTGAAGCCTTGATTTCTATCACTCCGCAAGGGATATTTCCAATTACTCCATCTGCATTTCCTAATGCTTCAAATTGAGCCTCAGTTAGTGTAGTTGCGGTTGGCATTGCTGCATAACAAGCAATTGTAGTTGATGGAAATGTTGGGCAAGTAACCTCAAAGACACAACAAACAGGAGCAGTGCCCGAAACTACTAAAGTATTACACGCATTAACATCTTGAATACTTACATTGTAGTTAGTTCCTTTTGTGATTTTACTAGAAGTCCAAGTTGTTCCGCTCCATGTACCTGGGGCTCCTGTACCTGTTGCGGTAAATGGAGATTGACCACTTACTACTATTGTTAATGTATATCCAGAACCATCTAATGCACAAGATGTCGTTTCTGTACCCACTTTTGTAGTATTAGTAATGATAACATTCTGATTAGCTGTAATGCTATTTCCATTGCCATCATTAAAAGCCCATGTTACAACAGTTTTACCAACTGCTGTAATAGGAAAAACTGTAGTCGTTGTTCCTGTTATGGTCCCTGCACATACATCTGTAGTAGTTGGAGCTGTTGGCGTAACACTACACGAACCTGTAATATCTGCTAAAGTTGGGACTACTGGAGCAACAGTATCATCAATAATCACATTTTGTGTTGCTGTTGAAATATTTCCGTTATTGTCGTCAAATGACCATGTAATTTCTGTTGTTCCTTGTGTTGTAATAGGAAAAACTGTAGTCGTTGTTCCTGTTATTGAACCAACACAAGCATCAGTAGCAGTTGGCACAGTTAATGATGCTACACTACATTGATTGCCTGTTACATCGGTTAAAGTTGGAGCAACCGGAGCAACTGTATCATCAATAATTACATTTTGATTTACATTTTGTGTGTAACCTCCACCATAAGTAAAAGTCCATTTAACTACTGTTGTTCCTTGTGTTGTTATTGGGAAAGCAGTTGTAGTTGTGGCTGTTAGTAAGCCGGCGCATGTGTCGGTTAATGTTGGAGCTATTGGTGTTGCACTACATTGCGCTGTTATATCTGCTAGTGCAGTTGGTAATGTTGTGGCTTTTATAGTTATAATAGCTGTTGTAGTATTGGCGCAAGTACCATTAGTAAAACTATAGGTAACGGTATGACTTCCTGCAGTACTTAATAACAAATTGATTGCTCCAGTACTTGCATTGATGCTTACGCCAGCATCTGATGTGTAGGTTCCTCCTGTAATTCCCGTTTGAGTTACTGTTGCTGTACCTCTAGTACAGTATGGACCATTTGGATACGTAATTGTAGCAATTGGCAACGGATTTACGGTTACTGTTACAGGCATTATTTTTTCACATCCTGTAGTAGTTTTAGTTCCTTTAATATAATAAGTACCGCTTACACCCACTGTTGTTGGATTTGCTAATGTTGTCGTACCTGCTGCATCAGTAAAATAAGTGTACGTTAATCCAGCATCACTGCCAGTGGTAACCCCAGCTGCTGTAAGATCAACTTTGTTATCATAACACACTGCCGCCGGATTTGTAATGACAACATTTGGCAATGGATTAACATTAATAATTAAATTAGAAACCGTTGTTGTATTACAAGGTGCTCCAAGTGTAATAGTACAAGTTATAGTATTAGTACCTACTGATAAAGCACTATAATCTATTACTGGATTTTTAAGATTTTGGTTAGCTGCCGTAATGCCCGGACCAGCCCATAAATAACCATCAGCACCTAAAATATCTACATCTAACTGAATACTGCCGCTAGGTAAATTACAAAAAACAACTGGTGTAGTTTTGCCATCTGCACTAGCTGTTGGAGCAGCCGCTAGACCTATTTGCGTTGATCGTACTATAATATTATTACAACCGTCTTTTACTTTGAAGAAATACGTACCACTACCTAAGCCTGAAAAAGTATTGCCTCCTTGGAAGGCGCCATAAGTAGCACCACCATCAAGGCTCAAAGCATACTCTAAGGTATTGCCTGGGGCGGGTGAATTAGTTGTTGCAACAATTGTTAATACGCCATTAGTAGCACCAGCACTACATACATACCCACCAGTACTATCAGTGTCTACTGCAATAGTATTGGCCGCACTATACGTAACAGTTTGGGTTAGCACATTGGTTGTTCCCCCTTTTATGCGTAAACCAAAAACGTACGTACCATAAGCCAAACTATTAAAAGGTAAAGAAGCAGATGTACTTGCTAAATCTCTAGTTTGGCCAACACTTGCTGGCCCTGAAACTATAATTACTTGATAAGCACTTTGTACATCAAAAGTACCATTCATTACATAATTAAACCCGCCACAAACGGGTGTTACGGTATTACCTGATAGACTTGCAGTATAGCCTTTAACAGTAACAGTTACATTAGTAGTGCCACAAGCAGTTGTAATTGCCAATGTATAGGTGCCTTTTGGCCAATAGCCTAAAGGGTCTGATGGATTGACTCGAGGTAGCTCAACATTTCCTTGAGCATTAATCGTTGCGTTGTTAGAATAACCAACAGTCACTAATGGGTTGCTAGAAGTTGTTACCGTATACGTAAAAGTATCGCCATTTTGGAAAGTAGCAAAAGATAAAATTGCTTTACCATAATTTAAATAATTCAAATTTTCTTGTGTCCCAAAAGTACTTTGAGTAACACCAAAACCAGAGGCTGCTGGGACCACTACAGTGCTACTTTTATACAAACCAGCTGTATAGCCTGCTGCATCTATATATGTAAAATTATAAGTTGCACCAGTAGTTAACCCTGAGAATGTTTGTTGCGAACTTGTTTGCGTTACGGTAACAACATCTGCAGGATTAGCAGCGTTTGTAAAAGTTAAATTAATTGGTAAACAATACATTCCATAGCCATGGAAAATTTTTCCATATCCTGCACCATTACAATTACTAGCAGTTATGAATGAATTAGTCGTGTTGTAATCTCTAATAGGAAATTCCTTTGTGTTTCCACAAGCATCAGAAAGCACAATAAACATATTTCCAAATTCAGTATTTATCAAATCTCTTGTTGCTATTAAAGGCATTCTAGAAATACGAGCAAGTGGAGAAAAACCTGTCCCTCCTATATCGGAATAGTCATCAGCATTAGTATCCTGACCATATAATTGCCCTTGAAATTTTATTTTATAGGTAAATAATGATGCATCGGCAGCAGAAATGGATTGATTATTCGATACATAAGTGAAGCCTAATTCATTTCTAGCTATTATAGGGGTTGTACAGTTGCCTGCAGCAGTTCTATCAATAAAAATAGAAGAACCAATTTTAATATCTGCAATACTAATTGTTGGGTCAGTTATCGAGGCTGCTCCAGTAACTGTTTGTCCACAAGCATCGGTAACACTTACTATATAACTTCCTGCTGCTTTAGCAGCAAAACTATAGTTAGCACTACTAATACTAGTACTAGTTTCTAGATAGGTGCTTGGTGCTGCTTGTGTAGCAATTTTGTAAATAAAAGGAGCTTTGCCTCCGCTTATGGTGCTAGTTAGTACTGATGTGCCACCTATACAACTTGCTACTTTACTAGGAGTGGTAACTGCCATTGCCGTATAGCCATCAGTAACAGTTATGGCACTACTCGTGTAAACAGTACCTCCACTCGTGGCTCTACCTTTAACAGTATAACTACCCGAAAGTAAATCTGTAAATACATTAGTATTGGCAAATTGAGTAGCATTCCCAGAAACGGGAGCGACTACCACTCCAGATTTGAGCAACTGATACTGTGGTGTTGCTCCAAGTCCAGTACTACTTGCTGTTACGATACCGCTGGTTGGACAGCCTGTATTGCTAGGAACTCCAGTAACAGTTTGTGCAAATGCATCAAAACCTGTAAACTCCATTATGGGTAACAAGAAAAACATTACAAGTAATGTTATTTTTGTTGAAATCAGTAAATTTGTTTTCATTTAATTAATTCAGTTTAACATTTATTTAACTTTCAATAAAATATCTACATCAAAAATTGACTGTGGACTTTATAACAAGATCCACTAGAATATCAATTTTTTCTCTATACATACTTTATGAACAAACAAAAGTACTTCTAACAAAAGGTTTCTTAGTACTGATTATTGCTATATAAAACTGATTCTTGATATTAATATTTTGAAGTTTATCATTAATCATTACATAAAATACAAGCACAAAAGAGCATTCAAATCTGCTTTGAATGCTCTTCTATTAACTTTGTTTAATTTTATACTATTTAATAGTTTTCAACTTGTTTTTTGGCTCTAAAATTTTCAGGAGTTTGATTGTTGTTTACTTTCTTAAAAGCATTACAAAAATTACTATAACTCTGAAATCCCAAGTCATAAGCAATTTCGTTTATTGGAAAATTTGTCTCTATTAATAATGCTTCAGCTCTTTTAATTTTTCTTTGCAAAATGTATTGATATGGTGTAATACCCACATACTGTGTAAATACTCTAATAAAATGATGAGTTTTCCATGGGGTTAATTCTGCTAATTCAGAAATTTCAATTTTTTTTACTATATGTTCATTAATATATGAAATTGTCTCTTTGATTTTAAAAGGAATGTTATTATTAACTTCCTCATCGTTTCTTTTAGGATCAATTTTACTGTGTATAAAATTATTTAAAACAATTTCAACGGTTGCAATAATATCTACTGTTTTAAATGGTTTAACTATACATCCGTGAGGTCGGGTAACTTTAATTCTATCAATTGTTAATTTATCTGAATATGATGTTATATATATGTATGGTATTTTGTCATTCTTTAGTAAATAATTCCCCAAATCAATACCGTCTTTGTCTTGTTTTAAATTAACATCCAACAATACTAAACAAGGTTTTTCATCATTTATTATTTCAATTGCTTTTTCTACTGTTTTAACTGTAATAACATCATAACCTTCTCCTTCCAAAACTTCCTTTATATCTAATGCTATTATTGTTTCATCTTCAACTACAAGAATTGTCTTTTCCATTATTGTTTATCGTTATTAAAAATTATTTCATACTCTAATCCGTTTAAACTATTTGTTTTAATAGTTCCATTTAACTGTTCTGTTAATAATTTTATTAATTTCAATCCTATTGACTTAGGCTTATTATTAACATTAATATCCATACCTATACCATCATCACTATAAAAAAGAATGTATTTTTCATCAGATTTAATATATGTAATTTGAATATTTATTTTACCATAAGCTTCATTTGGAAAAGCATACTTAATAGAATTACATACTAATTCATTTATTATTAAACCAAGAGGTATTGCAGTTTGTATATCAAAACTAATGCTTTGCACATTAACATTGAATTCTATTTTTTTACTATCATTTAAACAGTTTTTTATTGATTCTATTAACTCCAATAAATAATCATGAAAATTCACCTTTTCTAAATTATCAGATTGATATAAGTTTTGATGAATTAATGACATAGAGGAAATTCTGGTTTGCCCTTTCTCAATAAAATCATTAATTTCATCATTGTTATTTTTTCTTGATTGAATATTTAATAAACACATTACTAATTGCAAATTATTTTTTACTCTATGGTGAATTTCTTTTATAAGGATATTTTTTTCTGCTAATGTTTTTTCAAGAATTAACTTGTTTTCATTCAACAATGTGTTTTTGCTGTCAATAGCTTTATTTTTATTTTTCTGTTTTTTAAATAAAAACGCAAGAATTATAATAAAAATAATAGTTATTAGATTTAAAAAAACTGCTCTAAAGAAATTGTTTTCTTTTTTTTCAATTTCTAATGCGTTTAATTTTTCACGAATTTTTAATTGTTTAATATCTGCTTCTTTTTGTACTGTAAGAAATTCCGTTTCAAGTTTAATAATATTTTGTTTAGTTTGTTCGCTATTAATTTCTTCTTTTAACACTACATATTTATCTAAATAAAAATAAGCTTTTTCATATTGTTTTAAATTAAAATGAATTGTTGCTGCAAAATCATATAAGCTTGCCAAGCTAGGCTTGTTCAATACTAAATCGGGATTATCATTAACAATTTTTTCAGCTCTATCTATATAATTTTTAGCTATTTGAGAATTACCTAATTTAACATAGGACATTGCGATGTATAAATTCAACACAAATTTTTGTTCTGTAAAAATGTTTTTATTAAGTAATGCATTATTAGCTAATTTAATAATTTCATTATACCTTTCTAATGTATAATATATAGCCAAACTAATATTTAAAACATAAGATTTATCTAAATCATAATTTTTAATACCATTTTGAATTTCCATTGCTTTTTCTGAAAACACCAATGCTTTTTCAGGTTCATTTAATGAATGGTGGAATTCTGCTAATTTAGCTAATGATCTTGAGTATTTTTTTTTATTAATTATTGAATCCTTTTTTATTAACTCTAAATTTTTTTCAATAAATGTGATAGCATTTTCTATATTATTTGTTAGTTGATATAATTCTGCAAATTCAAAATAACATGTTTTCAAACCTTTTAAGTCTTTTTCTTTTTCATAAATTGAATTTGCTTTTTTTAGATTATTAATTGCCTTTTCAAATTCTTCTTTTCTTGAATATGTTCCTCCTAATTGAAGATATAAATCACCAATTTCTTCACATTCTTTATAATGCTTAAGTGCTTTAATAGAATCTAATTTTCTGTTTATATATTTGATTGTTTTATTGTAATCTGAGCTCATTGGTTCTAAACAAGCTGCTTCATATGCACAACCTTTAATGTGCTTTTTATAATTGTTAAGTAAAGATGCTGTTTTTTGTGCTTTTCTGGCAAAATAAACACCTTTGTTTAGTTCATTTAATAGCAAACACTCATATGATTTTACTAAATAATATTGCAAAACACCATTGCTGTAATTAGACTTTTTTAATAACCGATATGCTTCATCACATTTAGCTTTTGCTTTAACAATATCAATACCCTGAAGTGTAATTGCTTCACTTAAAAGATTATCAATTTTCAAGTTTTCATTTGTCTTTTTTACGGTAGACTTACCTTGATCTTTTTCTATATAAATATTTTGCGCTTTTGATACACTTAAGTTTATAAGCAACAGAATAAAAATTAATCTTTTGGAGATATTCATAAATTCATTAATAATTTCAAATGTAAAAATATAGCAACCAAAGACACTACTGATTTTTGATAACAAATACTTATTATTGATTTTTATATTATTGATAGTTTAGACAGACGATTGATTTTTGACAACGTTAATATACTTCAAAATTTAATAAAAAACAAAATTAAATAATCATCCAATAAAAAAATGTAGTACAAAGTTGATATTTTTTGTAATTCAAATACTACACAATATTAAAATAAAAGAATATGTCAAAATTCAATACTATATATTGACTTTTGAATGCATACATACATGAAAGAAATTTATTTTGAAAATAAATAATTCCACAATAAATGTATAAAATTATATGACTGTCCGTAACTCATACCAACAGTCTAAATAATGACAATATACTTTGCGTCTCTGCGCCTTTGCGTGAAATTTGGCTCGCAAAGTCGCGAAGACGCAAAGATCATAAAGGATCATATTTGTGAAAAACATTCAACAACTAATTTATTCTGTGGAATGGTACTAGTCACGGATAGTCATATAAAATTATTATAACCAACCCGTTGGGTGAAATTCTAATAAAATAAAAACTAAACCACATAGAGCCATAGATTAATAGCAAATCAACATAGAAAAAAACAGAAATAGCACTATTTCTCACATAGATGAGCTATGTGAATAGTAAAACGTCTATTTATTTCTCTTAAAAAAAACTACAAATTCTATGATTCTAGCCTGCACTGAGGTATCGAAGTGTGGTAAAAAATAATTTCACCCAACGGGATATAACCACTTTAATTTTGCTTTTCTTTCAAAATAGTAGTGCTCAAAAAATTCAAAGCAGTATTGATATTTTTAAGAATAGATTTGAAAATAGAAATACAATTATAGAAGAATTAACAAAAAGATTAAATAAAGCCAATAAACAGGAAAAAGTACTACTATATTCTCTACTCTCACTTTCAAACAACTATTTAAAAAACCAAGAAGGGATAAAACAAAACCTCAAAAAAGCAGAGGAAATTCTACCTATAAATACAAAAAGTTTATCATATGCATATTATCAATATGCCACAGCAAAATACTATTTGATGTTAGATCAAAATGATAAATCAGTTAATCATTTTCTAAATTCATTCGATATTTTTAAACTAAATAATGATTATGATAGTGCAAGTGAAATGGCAATAAACATTAACTATCTTATAGAAAACAAAACGTTAAAATATTTACTTTTTTCTAAAAAATTATTACCAAAAATAAACTGTAAATCGTCAGCAAAAAAGTGGACTGATTTAAGTCAAAACTAAGAGAGTGTTTTCAAAAATTATTAACTTTGATATAGCATGTAAACACTGAAGAAAAACAGCAGAAAACTTCATTAATAAAATTCGTAGAAACATTTGTAAAATCTTTTCATCGGAACAAAAAATAAACATCCTGTTAGGTCATTGTGCAAATTCCAGTGATATTGACCACCCAATTCCAATTTAAAGTGAGCACCTGATTCCAATTCAAAATGACCACCCAATTCCGGGGCAAAATGACCACCCCATTTTTCATTAAAAACTACTGTTTTTCATCTGTTAATTAGTGTTCAAATATACTTAAATATTATCCTTTGTTTATCCCTCTTTTTTTTCTCATAGATTCTCCATGTAATTCGAGTCGATGAGATTGATGTATCAGCCTATCCAAAATTGCATCAGCTATGGTTTTTTCTCCAATGATGTCCTACCAGCCTTGCACTGGGATTTGTGATGTTACAATTATAGAACCGTTATTATGCCTGTCTTCAATGATCTCTAAAAGGGTAATTCGGTTACTGCTATCCAAAGCTTGGAGTCCAAAATCGTCTAATATAATAACATCTTGCCGTTCTATTTTGGCCAATTCTCTCAGGTAAGAACCATCTGCTTTGGCCATTTTTAATTTAGCAAACAGCTTCGAAGTATTAAAATAACTTACTTTAAAACCTTGGATACAGGCTTGATAACCTAATGCTGTGCCTAAATAACTTTTGCCTACACCAGTGCTTCCCGTTATTAAAATGTTTTCATTTTTTTCGACAAATTCACATTCTGCCAGACGCAGTATGGTATTTCGATCCAGATTACGGGTTTGGTCAAAATTGATACTTTCAATATTTGATTTGTAATGGAATCGGGCGTTGGTGATACTGCGGGCAATACGCCGATTGTGCCTTTCATCCCATTCGGCATCAATAAGCATCGATACAAACTGATCGAGCGTGTAATGGTCTGTTTTTCCGCTTTCAATGGCTGTTTTAAAAGCATTGTGCATGCCGTAAAGCTTCATTTGTTTCATTTTTGTTACTGTGGATTCATTCATGATTACTGTGTTTTAATTTAATTATAATACTGTTTTCCTCTTATGTTAGCGTGAATTGGAAGTTCCTGCTCAGGTTCTTGTTCAAATTCGATATGATCTAAGTTGTTTTCTAAAATATTTTGAATGGTCTTAAAATTGTAAATTTTAAAATCAAGTGCCCGCTTACAGGCATTTATTAATCGCTCTTTCCCTACCTTTTTCTCGAAGTTTAATATTCCCAAACAACTTTTATAAGCCTGTTCAGGATGGTTTCTACTTTCAATTATTTGCATAATATATTCTGCTACTGACTCGTCAATACTACTGGCCCAATCAATGAAGCGGGCAGCACTCCACTGAGCTACAAATTGATGCGTGCTAGCCATATGTTCCGGGATTGTGGTATAGATATAAGGTTTGTAATTCCTTGGATGGATGGCTATTCGATTGTATTTGTGATAGATCTCTACCGTTGATTTGGTATACAATAGTTTCGCTTTTTTCTTGACATATTGATACGGAACGCTATAGTAATTTTTGTCCTGACTTAATTGAACATGCCCATTTTGCATTACTGTTGCAAAGGATTGGTATTTGATTTCAAAACGTTCTTGTGGTAATGGACTTAGTTTTTGTTGTTCATCTTCTAAAAATAATTCTATCCGAGAGTACGGACGTCCTGTGAGTTTTCGACTGTTATGAGCATCCAATAAATCCCATATTTGCTGGTTTAATTCTTCCAGAGAAAAGAATTTAGTTTCTTTTAGATTTACATAAATCCTTCGATACAAGATCTTAACAGCTCCTTCAACCAATGATTTGTCTCGGGGTTTATAAGCCCTGGCAGGCAAGATTGTAGTTTGGTAATGTTCGGCTAAATCAGCCAAGGTTTCATTAATGGTGGGTTCAAAACGACTGCTTTTTATCACTGCAGATTTTAAATTATCCGGAACAATTGCCGCAGGAGTACCTTCAAAAAAACGCATAGCATTTTCTACCGATGTAACAAAATCTTCCTTTTGTTGGCTCATGGAAGCTTCGGCATAGGTGTATTGACTGGCTCCTAATATGGCTACAAAAAATTGTACTTCTTTAATTTCTCCCGTGTCTTTATCAATGATGGAGAGTGTTTTTCCAGCATAATCCACATACATTTTATCACCCGCTTTGTGATTCATGTGCATCACTGGATTGACTCGTTTGCTCCATATTTTATAATGATGTCCAAATTGCGAGCTTCGGTAACCATTAGGATTTAGGACAATATATTGCTCCCACATGTGCTGTATGGTAACGCCAACTTTTTTTAGTTCGCGTTCCATTTTAGGAAAAAAATCATAAAGAAGCTGCAGTTTGGGACTGATTGATTCCACGGTAGTGTGTGAGAACAAAAGTTCTAACTCAGCATCAGTTTTTTCACTAATTACTTCAAAACTTAATCCTAGCACTTCAAATAAAGAAATATACTTCTTTACCGTATTTCTAGAAAGAGATAAGTACTTACTTATGAATAACTTACTTTTTCCGTTACAGTAGAACTTAATTGCTTTTCTAATTTTACTCATGTCTGTTATTTTGTTTGCCATAATCCGTCTTTTTTTAACGAATGTATGGTGCTAACAACATGAAAAAGTAAGTAGTTTTTGATGATCAATTGTACCCCAAAATTAGGTGGTCAATTTGAACTGGAAAGTGGTGGTCAGTTTGCTCCGAAACTGGTGGTCAATTTGACCGGTTTTTCCAATATAGTCTCAAAACACTAAAAAAAAGTAATATTCTACATTTAATCACACCCATCTAACCCACAGCTGTCACCATCAGTAGTGTTCAACACCGTAACTTTAGAATCAAACTTACCTTCTCCCCATACTTTCTCTAATGTTTTCACAAATGTATCGACATGTTGCGCACCCGAAACCGCATATTTATTATCGAAAACAAAGAACGGAACACCTTGAACACCGATAAATTGCGCCTCATCAATATCTTGCTGAACTTCATTGGCGAAAGCATTAGAATGCAATACTTCATCGATGGATTCAGCATACAGTCCTACTTCCAGTCCTAATGCTCTCAATGTATCCAAATCATTTATATTCTTGCCATCCGTCAAATAGGCTTTGAACAATAACTCTTCTAAGTCATTTGCCAAATTGTATTTTTTCGCCAAATGCAACAAGCGATGTGCATTCAAGGAATTGGCCATAACCGCTTTTTCAAAATGGAAATCTAATCCTGAATTTTTAGCATTTTGAGTCATATTAACAAGCATCTCTTGTGCCCAATCGTTATCTTTTCGGTATTTTTCAGCTAAATGGTCTACCAAGTTATCACCAGGAGAAGCAACAAAGCCAGCGTCTAACTGAAAACTTTTCCATTCAATTTCAACTGCATCTTTATGTTCGAAATTTTGTAAAGCATCTTCTATTCTTCTTTTCCCTATATAACAAAAAGGACACATGATATCCGACCAGATTTGTATTTTTAATGTATTTCCCATCTTTATTTTTTAATTAAATTGAAAATTAATTCTGTAATACAAAATTAATCAATTCAGTTTTTAGCTTTTTGAGTTTTAGCATTTAATTATAGATACAGGAATAGTAAATATTTATTCGAATGAAGAAAACACCTTTAAACAAAAAAACCATCAAAATTGCTCTTGATGGTTTTTGTATAATTATAAAGATTTGGCTTATGCCAATAAATCCAAAATAAATGAAGGGAACAACCCTAATGCGATATTCAAAACAATTGCTATAACAGCAACTGCGTAAATGATAACCGGAGTTCCTTTTCGTTCTTCGTTTGGCTCTTTGGTGTACATCGCTAAAATTAATTTGAAGTAGTAACCAACACTAATAATAGAGTTCACAACCGCTACGATTACTAATGCTAAGTAACCCGCTTGAATCGTTTGATTGAATAAAACCAACTTAGCAAAGAATCCGGCAAAAATTGGTATACCAGCCATCGAAAGTAAAGCTGCCGTAAGAATGGCTGCTAACAATGGATTCGTTTTTCCTAATCCGTGGAAATTTACAATATCTTCATTGTCTCTATTTTTACAAACGTATAAAATTACACTAAAAGCAGCGATTCCAGATAAAGAATACGCTGAGGCATAATACAACAAACTTCCTGTAGAAGTAGACAAACTCAACAAAGTCATCAACATAAAACCAGCATGAGAAACCCCTGAAAAAGCCAACATACGTTTTACATTCGTTTGTCTTAAAGCCATAATATTACCAACGGTCATCGAAGCCATAGAAATAATAACTACTACTATTTTGAATGACTCTGAAACATCTGCATTCATTACTGATAATAATTTGTATAAAGTCGCCATAGCAACTACTTTGGCCAAAGTACTCATCAATGCTGTTGTCAACGCTGGAGAACCTTCGTAAACGTCCGGTGCCCAGAAATGAAATGGAACTGCAGCTACTTTAAATAACATTCCGATTGTTACCAATACAATACCAATAGGAAACCAAACTGGTAATTCCGCAGAACGAGAAAGCTCAGAAATTTCAATAACATCAAAACTACCCATTGCGCCATATATCAAACAAATTCCAAAAAGAATAATCCCAGAAGCAAAAGATCCCATCAAGAAATACTTCATTCCAGCTTCATTACTTTTTAAATTCATACGATCACTAGCAGCAAGAATATAAAGAGCAATTGATAAAACTTCGATCCCTAAAAAGAACATTGCAAGATTCCCAAAAGAAACCATAGCTACCGCACCAGCTAATAAGAAAATTTTAATAGCAATAAAATCGGAAATTTTAGATTGGTGATTTTCATAAAAATTATGACCTAGGGCAATTAAAAAAATTGTCAAAACAATAAACAAACATGAAAACGCAGATGAGAATGTACTTACTGCAATCATATTGTTGTAATAACTTTCGGCCGTATTAAACTCAGAAACTGTTAAGCCCAAAACTGCTAATAAACCCAATATAGAAATTGGTACAATTGCTTTTCTAAGGTTAAAAATTTCGAACAAAAGGCATAAAACACCTAATCCTATTATAGCTATTAATGTATTCATTTGTTGATTGTTTGATTTAGGATTTACACAATAGAATGAAAAAACAACTAATGTTAAAATCTATAAACCTAATTAATTTGTATTTTTTTATTTTGATCTAAAATGTTATGCTTCTTGCGTACTAATACCTTTGCGTTAACAAAAGAATTTGTTCTAATGCTGGTGTTATCAAATCATTAATTGGTTTTGGATACATCCCAAAAAAGAATAAAACACCAACTATAATTAACAACGATACGGTCTCACTTGCTGTAACATCTGTAAAAACTTTAGAGTTAGTTTCACCCAACATAGCGTGTTGAAACATTTTTAACATGTAGTAAGCCCCTAATATAATTGTAGTACCACCTACAATTGCAAACCAAATATTTACTGTGGACAAACTATATAAAACTGTGAACTCACCTATAAAGTTAAACGTAGTAGGCAACGCCACCGATGCTAAAACTAAAATTAAAAACAAAGAAGTAAATTTTGGTGCTTGTACACGAATACCTCCCATTTCTGAAATTACTCTTGTTTCATATCTTCTAGAAATGATTTCAGCAACAAAAAACAAACCTACCACAACAAACCCGTGAGCAATCATTTGTAAAACTGCACCTCTAAAACCATCAAGGTTCAAAGCATAAGTACCAGAAGCGATCAAACCAACGTGTGCCAAAGAGGAATACGCTAATAATTTTTTTAAATCTCTTTGTTTTAATGCTACGATAGAACCATACACAACTCCCACAAGCCCTATACCAATAAGTAAGTATTTGTACTCATGAGCCGTAACTGGTGCTAATGGTAATTGCCAACGGATCACACTATACAAACCCATCTTTAACATGATACCTGACAAAAGCATGGTTCCTACAGTTGGAGCTTTTTGATACACATTAGCTTGCCAAGTATGGAAAGGTATTAAAGGAATTTTTATAGCATACGCCAAGAAGAAGGCTAGAAAAATCCAAAATTGCTCTGATCTCGATAAATTTAAAGCATAAAGATCTTGAATTAAAAAACTACCAGCTTTTTGGTACAAATACACAAAAGCCACTAACATAAACAAAGATCCTGCTAAGGTATAAATGAAAAACTTTACAACAGCTTTTTTACGTTCATCAGAATTACCGTTACCCCAAATAAGAGCTATAAAATAAATAGGCACTAACGCTAATTCCCAAAAGATATAATAAAGCAATCCATCAGAAGCTAAAAAGGTACCCACCATAGCAAAGGACATAAACAAGACCAATGCATAAAAAGATTTCGAGTTTTGATATTGATTTCCAAATGATGAAAAAATAATAATAGGTGTCAAAATAGTAGTTAATAATAACATCACTAAAGACAATCCATCTGCAGTTAATGCAAAAGAAACTGCTGGCTTACTAATCCATGGACTTATAAAATTAATATTTACACCAGCATTATATTGATTGAGCAACACAAAAGAAGCTACAGCTGAAACTAACCCAAAAAACAAAGCTACTTTTGAAGCTAACTTATTTCCAACTAATAAGGTTGCAAAGGCACCAATCAAAAGTATAATTAAAATTAGAGATACGTTCATTTGAAAATTTTTAATGATTTCAAAAGCCACTCATCATGACTTTTAAAAGATATTTAATATTACTGAAATTTATAATCTAACACTAAACCAGAAACAAGTAGGATACAATAGCACACAATCCTAAAACAAAAACAAAAAGATATAATCCAATACTTCCACTTTGAATTTTTTTACCTTGGTAACTGATTTCATTTGTTACTTTTCCAAAACCGAAAACAATTGCTGATAATCCCGTTTCTACGGTATCTCTAAAAAAGCGAGATAATACATTAATTGGCTTCACAAATAACAAATCATATCCTTCATCAACATAATATTTGTTATAAAGTACTTTTGCAAATCCAGTGATGCTTTCATCTGAAGTAGGAACCGAATTTTGTTTGATATATTTACTGTAAGCGATTCCTATTCCTACCAATCCACCAACAACAGCAATTGCCATTAAAATGTATTCTGTAGTTCCAAGATGGTGTTCTGCGGCAGCTAATTTTGGTAAAATTGGAATCAAATAATGATTCAACCAACTGTTTCCAGGCAAACTAATCACACCACCAATTGTAGCTAATATTGCTAAAATAACTAAGGGTGCAGTAATTAATGCAGGACTTTCATGCAGATGATGCTTTTGTTCAGCAGTACCTCTAAATTCTTTGTAGAATGTTAAAAACATCAAACGGAACATATAAAATGCAGTCATTATAGAAGCAATAGAAGCAACTACCCATAACGGGATATTATGATGGAATGCTACCAATAAAATTTCGTCTTTCGAGAAAAAACCAGAGAATAATGGAACTCCAGATATTGCTAAAGAAGCAATCAACATCGTTACAAAAGTAATTGGCATTGCTTTTTTCAAGCCACCCATATTGCGCATATCTTGTTCTCCGTGCAAAGCATGAATAACTGATCCTGAACCTAAAAACAAACAAGCCTTGAAAAAAGCGTGCGTGATTACGTGAAAAACCGCAACTTCATAAGCTCCTAAACCTAATGCTAAGAACATCAAACCTAATTGCGATACCGTTGAGTAGGCCAATACTTTTTTAATATCATTTTGAACTAAACCAATAGTGGCAGCAACAAGAGCTGTTGTAGCACCTACTATAGCGATAACATGTTGTACTTCTGGCAACAAATCAAATACAAAATTCAATCTCGTGATCATGAATATACCAGCAGTTACCATCGTAGCAGCATGTATTAATGCTGAAACTGGTGTTGGCCCTGCCATTGCATCAGGCAACCAAGTATACAAAGGAATTTGTGCCGATTTACCACAAGCACCTATAAACAATGCAAAACCCGCTACTGTTAACCAATATAAATCAAGATTGGTTGCACCAGCAATTGCCGTTTTTAAAGTAGTATAATCTAACGTTGAAAATAAATTACCTACAATGAATATACCTATCAATAAACCTAAATCACCAATACGGTTCATGATGAATGCTTTCTTAGCTGCATCATTGTATTCTTGGTTTTTATACCAAAAACCAATTAGCAAATACGAACAAAGACCTACGCCTTCCCAACCGATGAACATGACTAATAAATTACTTCCTACAACCAGTGTGATCATAAAAAATACAAACAAATTTAAATACGCAAAAAACTTGTGCATATTTTCATCGTCATGCATATAACTGATAGAATACAAATGAATCAAAGAACCAATTCCTGTTACAAAAAGCAACCATAAAATAGAAAGTTGATCTAATAAAAATCCGAAATCAACTTTAAAATTACTGATTTGAATCCAATCAAAAAGTGAAATTCGAAAACCATTTGGCTGCGCTGCATTTGCACCAAAGAAAAAACTAGCAGCAATAAAAGAAATGAAAACTGCAAGCGTACCTACAATTCCAGAAACTGTTTTACCTAGGCTTTTGCCAAAGAAAACATTAATTAAAAATCCTAAAAAAGGAGCGAGAACTAAAACTAAAGCTATATTGGTATTCATTTCCATTTATCCTTTTAAGTTTTTTAAATTATCAATTGTAATAGAACCTAAATTTCTAAAAATAGAAACTAGAATGGCCAATCCTACTGCCACTTCTGCTGCAGCAACTGCCATAGAGAAAAACACAAAAACCTGTCCTTGCGCATCTTGATGGTACGTTGAAAAAGCAACAAATAACAAGTTAACGGCATTCAACATAATTTCAATTGACATAAATACAATGATAGCATTTCGTCTGTACAACACTCCAAAAACACCAATACAAAAAAGTATTACGCTCAGGAAAATATAGTTTTCTATACCAATATGGTTTAAAATATTATTCATTTTATTTTTGCAATTTTTCTTTTTTAGACAATAACACAGTTCCTATCATCGCAACCAATAGTAATATAGAAGCAAATTCAAACGGAACCATATATTCATTCAAGAGTATTTTACCCAATACTTTTATAGATTGATAATCTTCACCCGTAGTTACATACTCCCCTACAATAGGTTTTGAATTGATAAAAATCGCAATCAATACTAAACAAATCAAACAAAAAGAAACTATCGCTCCCAATCGTGTAATTCTCGGTCGGTGAACTTCTTTTTCCTCGTTCAGATTCATCAACATGATCGTAAACAAAAACAAAATCATGATCGCTCCTGAATATACAATAACGTGAACAATGGCCAAGAATTGCGAGTTTAATAACAAATAATGACCTGCAATAGAGAAGAAACAAATCACTAAATAGATAGCACTATGTATTGGGTTTCTACTAAAGATGGTTAAAAAAGCAGTTGCTAAAGTGATAGCAGCCAATACACAAAAAATTATAAGTATTGTAGACATTAGTTAGCGTTTTTTAGTTGAGCATTTTGAATTGCCATTTCAAGCGGCATCACTAGTTTATCTTTACCAAAGATAAAATCTTCTCTCTCATAACTAGCCGGAACAAGAACCTTAGATGTGGTTAGGTAAATTGCGTCTTTCGGACAAGCCTCTTCGCACAACCCGCAAAAAATGCAACGCAACATATTGATTTCATATATCGAAGCATATTTTTCCTCACGGTATAAGTGCTTTTCATCCGCTTTTCTTTCCTCGGCTTTCATCGTGATGGCCTCAGCAGGACAAGAAAGAGCACACAAACCACAAGCTGTACAATTTTCTCTACCTTGCTCATCTCGTTTCAACATGTGCTGTCCACGATACACGGGACTCATTTTTCGTACTTGCTCAGGGTACTGAATGGTAACTTTTCTAGTAAATAAATGCTGGATTGTAATTATCAATCCCTTGATAATCGCTACAAGATACATTCTTTCCCAAAAAGTCATCTCTTTGTTAGAGACTAACTTTTTTCTTCCCGATAAGGATATACTTTCTATTGACATTTTCTATTTTTATTTGAAGCTAATCCTGCTATTCGTTTCAATCTTTTTTGTTTTTAAAGAAAAAACAAAAAAGGATTTCCACTACTATCAGGGCTAGGGCTTTTCGGTATAAATTATAAATATTCCTTATTAAATCCCCTTTAGGGGCTAGGGGCTTAAAATCCTAAATAAGCAGCAATATCTGCTCTCAAAATTACAATTCCGGTAATCATAATATTAATGATCGATAGCGGAATTAATATTCTCCATCCTAAATTCATTAATTGATCGTATCTAAATCTTGGAATAGTCCATCTTACCCACATGTAGAAAAAGATAAAACCACATAGTTTTACAAATAATGCAGCAAAACCTAGTATATTTCCAATATTTACACCACAATTCTCCACAACCCAACTCATTCCTGGATAGTTGTACCCTCCAAAAAACAAGACCGCTAAAATAGTCGAAGAAATGAACATATTAGCATATTCTGCAAATAAATAAAAACCCATTTTCATCGAGGAATATTCCGTATGATACCCACCAATAAGTTCACTTTCGCATTCAGCTAAGTCAAAAGGAGTTCTGTTTGTTTCAGCAAAAGCACAAATCAAGAAAATAACAAATGATAAAGGTTGGTAAAATACGTTCCAATTCATCCCTGCTTGTTGCGCAGATATCTCTCTTAAACTTAAAGTACCTGTCATCATTAATAAAGCAATCATAGAAAGTCCCATGGCTACTTCATACGATACCATTTGTGATGCAGCCCGAACAGCTCCCATCAAAGAGAACTTATTGTTAGAGGCCCATCCACCAATCATGATTCCGTAAACACCCACTGATACTACTCCAAAAAAGTACAACAAACCAATATTCAAATCAGTTGCTTGAAGTAAAATATCTCTACCAAACAGATGCAATCTATCTCCCCAAGGAATTACCGCACTAGTCATTAAAGCAGTACTCATAGCAATAGCTGGACCTACAAAAAACAAAAATCGGTTGGGAGTATTAGGCTCAAATTCTTCCTTAGAAAATAATTTTAAACCATCTGCAAGTGGCTGAAAAAGACCAAAAGGCCCAGCTCTATTGGGACCTACACGGTCTTGAAGCCAAGCAGCTACTTTACGTTCTGCCCATGTTGAGTACATGGCCATTAACATTGTTAAAGCAAAAACAACAAGTATAACAACACTTTTTTCTATGATAAATACGCTATCCATTATTACCCAAGCTTTTTTGATTCATAATATCTTCTTGTGTCAATGGAATTTGCGCCATACTAATTTTTTTACGATCCGTTTCTCTACCTTTTAAAATGGTTTCCTCCGTAGCAATTTCAACTTTCTGTAACTTTCTGTTATATTTATTTTGGTTGATTACCGAGTCTTTTTCAAAAGCTCTTGGTCCTTCAATATTCCAATCTTTTAAGTCTTTGTGATCAAAACGACATCCATTACAAATAAATTCATCTACCTCATGGTATTCGTCTTTTCTTCCTGTAACACGTTGAATTTCATCACCAAACATCCATACTGTAGTCTTTCCAGAGCAGGTAGGACAATCTCTATGTGCATTGTATGGCTTACTAAACCAAACTCTAGATTTGAATCTAAATGTTTTATCTGTTAAAGCTCCAACTGGGCACACATCGATCATATTTCCAGAAAACTCATTATCAACCGCTTTTGATATACATGTTGATATATTAGAATGATCTCCTCTATCCATAACTCCATGTACACGCTCGTCTGTCAATTGATCAGCAACCATCACACAACGGTAGCAAAGAATACAACGGTTCATGTGTAATTGAATATTCGGACCAATGTCTTCTGGTTCAAATGTTCTTTTTTCTTCAATGAATCTTGATTCTGACTTTCCGTGTTCAAAACTTAAGTTTTGCAAATCACATTCTCCAGCTTGATCACAAACCGGACAATCTAATGGGTGATTAATCAACAAAAACTCTGTTACTGATTTTCTGGCTTCTTGTACACGTGGAGATGATTTACTATTCACTTCCATTCCGTCCATACAACCAGTTACACATGATGCCATTAATTTAGGCATTGGTCTAGGATCAGCTTCACTTCCTTTTGCAACTTCTACTAAACAACAACGGCATTTTCCACCGCTTCCTTTTAGTTTAGAATAATAGCACATCGCTGGCGGAACTACATCTCCACCTATCATACGTGCTGCTTGCAGGATTGTTGTTCCTGGTTCTACTTCTATGCTTTGACCGTCTATGGTTACTTTCATTTCTATATTAGTTTCACGTTTAAAGTTTCATGTTTCAAGTTAATTAACCTAAAACTGCAACCTGAAACGAATTATACTGTTTGCTTCGCTACTAAATGTTTTACACTTGAAAAAGGCTCCGCAACAAAATGATCTCTATTTTTTATTTTTTCTGGGAAACGAATGTGGTATTCAAACTCATCTCTAAAGTGACGAATTGCTGCTGCTACTGGCCAAGCTGCCGCATCACCTAGCGGACATATTGTATTTCCTTCTATTTTACTTTGAATACTCAATAGCAATTCGATATCTTCTTCACGACCGTGACCATTCTCTATTCTATGCAATACCTTTTCCATCCATCCCGTTCCTTCAC
Organism: Flavobacterium sp. I-STPP5a; assembly: GCF_009764685.1. GTDB lineage: Bacteria > Bacteroidota > Bacteroidia > Flavobacteriales > Flavobacteriaceae > Flavobacterium. The sequence continues at coordinate 30,516 of NZ_VHLM01000047.1, forward strand.
GACAAGGAGAACATTGTCCACAACTTTCATGGTGGTAAAAACGAGAGAAATTCCAAGTGTTTCTTACAATACAAGCCGTATCATTGTAAACTATAAATCCACCTGAACCTAACATAGAACCTGTTGCAAAACCTCCATCGCTAAGTGATTCATAGGTCATTAAACGATCCTCGCCATTGGCAGTTTTAAAAATCAAATCAGCAGGTAAAACGGGAACTGAACTTCCTCCCGGTACAAATGCTTTCAAAGGTCTGTCTGAACTCATTCCACCTAAATACTCATCAGAATTCATGAATTCGTAAACACTTAAACCCAATTCAATTTCATAAACACCAGGATTTTTAATATGTCCCGAAGCCGAAATTAATTTGGTACCTGTTGATCTTCCTATTCCTATCTTCGCATAATCTGCTCCTGAATTGTTTATGATCCAAGGCACAGCAGCAATAGTTTCTACATTATTTACAACCGTTGGATTTGCCCAAAGTCCTGAAATTGCAGGAAATGGCGGCTTGATTCGAGGATTTCCTCTTTTTCCTTCTAATGATTCAATAAGTGCCGTTTCTTCACCACAAATGTATGCACCACCACCTATTTGTACATATAAATCTAGATCATAGCCTGAACCCAAAATATTTTTCCCTAACCAGCCTGCAGCTTTAGCTTCGGCAATGGCTCGCTCTAATATTTTATAAACCCACATGTATTCTCCACGAATGTAGATGTATGAAAGATTTGCTCCCAATGCATAGCTTGAAGTGATCATCCCTTCGATCAATAAATGCGGAATGTATTCCATCAAATAGCGATCTTTGAAAGTTCCCGGTTCAGACTCATCCGCATTGCAAACTAAATGTCTTGGCTTTCCTGATTTTTTGTCGATAAAACTCCATTTCATTCCAGCAGGAAACCCAGCTCCACCTCGACCACGTAGTCCAGATGTTTTCACCTCTTCTACAACTTCATCTGGTGTTAAACTCTTCAAGGCTTTCTCAACTGATGCATATCCTCCATTGGCACGATATACTTCATAGGTCTTAATTCCTGGAATATTTACTTTATCTAATAATATTTTCTGTGACATATTATTTATCGTGTAGCATTATTGTATTGTTCTTGCAATCTTCAATTAACTGATCTACTTTGTCTTTTGTCAAATGTTCTTTGTAAAAATCACCCAATTGCATCATGGGGGCATATCCACAAGCACCTAAACATTCCACTCCTCTAACTTCAAAAAGACCATCTTGTGTAGGCTCCCCTACTTTTACACCAAGTTTGTTACAAGTATAATCCATCAAATCTTCTACTCCGTTCAAACAACAAGGTGATGTTTGGCAAAATTCAAACATGTATTTACCAACTGGTCGACGGTTGAACATAGTATAAAAAGAAACCACTTCATACACCTCAACCGGTTTTATCGAAAGAATTTCCGCTACTTTATCTTGCAATTCAATACTCAACCAATCATTGTGAGCATCTTGAACTTCATGCAAAACAGGTAGTAAAGCTGATTTTTGTTTGCCCTCTGGATAATGACTTATTAGCTCATTGATGCGAGTCATCAAGGCTTCAGTCATATTTATTTCTTGTTTGTATTGTGTTCTTTCCATTTTAAATATTTTAAATTTTGAATTATAAATTTTAAATGTTTTGAATAATTTACAATTTAAAATTCATCATTTATAATTTTACTAAGCGTCTAACTCTCCCGCAATTACATTTAAACTCGACAAAATAACAATCGCATCAGATAATAACGAACCTTTAATCATTTCTGGATACGCTTGGTAATATATAAAACAAGGTCTACGGAAATGCAAACGATATGGAGTTCTACTTCCGTCAGTTACCAAATAAAAACCAACTTCACCATTTCCTCCTTCAACAGGATGGTAAATTTCGGCCACTGGTACCGGAACCTCACCCATAACAATCTTAAAGTGATAAATTAAAGATTCCATGTTGTTATATACATCTTCTTTTGGAGGTAAGTAATAATCAGGTACATCAGCATGGTATTCGTTACCTGCTGGCATTTTATCCAACGCTTGACGAATAATGCTCAAACTCTCCCAAACCTCTGCATTACGCACACAAAAACGATCATATGTATCACCTGATTTTCCTACTGGTACAATAAAATCAAAATCTTCGTATGAAGAATAAGGTTGTGCTACACGCACATCATAATCAACTCCTGCAGCACGTAAATTAGGACCTGTAAAGCCATAAGCCATTGCTTGCTCTGCAGTTATAGCTCCTACATTAACCGTTCTATCAATAAAAATTCTATTTCTTTCAAATAAGTTTTCAAACTCTTTCCAAGCCACAGGAAATTCTTCTAAAAAAACATCTAGTTTTCTAAAAGCTTCTTCTGGCCAGTCTCTTTCAAAACCACCAATTCTACCCATGTTAGTTGTCAAACGAGCACCACAAATTTCTTCGTAGATTTCATATACTTTTTCTCTAAATTGAAAAACATATAAGAAACCTGTATAAGCCCCAGTATCAACTCCTAAGATCGAGTTGCAAATAATATGATCGGTAATTCTAGCCAATTCCATGACAATAACCCTTAAATATTGCGCTCTTTTTGGCACTTCAATATCGAGTAATTTTTCAAGAGTCATCCACCAACCCATGTTATTGATAGGAGATGAACAGTAGTTCATTCTATCCGTTAATGGAGTAATTTGGTAAAAAGGTCGGTTTTCAGCAATTTTTTCAAATGCTCTGTGAATGTATCCAATTGTTGGCTCAGCTTCAAGAATGCGCTCTCCATCCATCAACAAGATATTTTGAAAAATACCGTGTGTTGCAGGGTGCGTAGGACCTAAATTTAGAATCGAAAGTTCGCTACCATCTTCATTTAACTGTTCCGCAATTCTTTTGGCATAACGATGCTCTGGTGGTAATAATAGTTCTGACATTTATTTAATGTGAAAAATTATAAAAGTGTGCTTTTTTTAATAATTATCGGTTGTTCTTCCAAAGAAACGATCGTCTTTATCTGTTCTTCCGCTATCTTCCATTGGAAACTCTTTTCGCATAGGGAATGAAATCATTTCATCCATATTCAAAATTCGTTTCAACTGTGGATGTCCTATGAAATTGATTCCGTAAAAATCATAAGTTTCTCTTTCCATCCAGTTAGAACTTAAAAAAATGTTTGAAATCGTTTTAATTTCTGGTTTCTCTCCGTTAAGATATGCTTTGATTCTGATTCTTTTATTTTCGTACCAATTGTGCAAATGGTACACAACAGCAAACTGATGATCTTCATCATTATCAGGATAATGGATTCCGCATAAATCAGTTAAAAAATGAAAACGTAATGTAGGATCGTTTTTTAAAAATAAAATAACGGCTGTAATCGTTTCAGCATTTACTTCAAATGAAAAAATATCTTTTTCTTGTTTGAATTCAAAAACAGCCTCTTGAAAAGTTTCGACTAATTTTTCTTGTATTTGTATCGTTTCTAGCGCCATTATTTATTTGATATTATAGGAAGCTAATAATTCTTGGTATTCAGGAGAACTTCTTCTTCTTACAGATTCTGTTTTTACCAATTCTTGCAATCTCATTACTCCATCAACAATTTGTTCTGGTCTTGGAGGACATCCAGGAACATAAACATCTACAGGAATTACTTTATCAATTCCTTGTAAAACAGAATAGGTATCAAAAATTCCACCTGATGATGCACAAGCTCCAACTGCAATTACCCAACGAGGCTCTGACATTTGTTCATAAACTTGACGCAATATAGGAGCCATTTTCTTTGATATTGTTCCCATAACAAGCAACATATCCGCTTGACGTGGAGAAAAACTCACTCGCTCTGATCCAAAACGTGCTAAATCATAATGCGATGCCATTGTTGCCATAAACTCTATACCACAGCAAGAAGTAGCAAATGGCAATGGCCAAAGCGAATTTGCTCTAGCTAAGCCTACTACATCATTAAGTTTTGTAGCAAAAAACCCTTCACCAACAACACCTTCTGGAGGGGCAACCATACTTACATTTGAATTACTCATCTTTGTAAAATTATGAATTATGAATTATGAATTATGAGTTCACAATTTAAATTTTAAAAACATTCTTTTATAATACTTTAGAAATTGAAATCTTTACAATTCGTTATTTCTAAGTCCTAATTAAACTTTATTCCCACTCTAGGGCTTTCTTTTTAATGATGTAGAAAAATCCAACTAGAAGCAACATCATGAATACAATCATCTTCACCATTCCTTCCATACCCAATTCTTTAAAATTGATTGCCCAAGGATATAAGAAAATAACTTCCACATCAAACAAAACAAAAAGGATAGCTACAAGGAAATATTTAACTGAAAACGGAATCCTAGCATTACCAACGGATTCTATACCACATTCGAAATTTTTATCTTTAACCTCAGAGGATCTTTTAGGGCCTAATTTTCCGGAAACTATAATAGTTCCTACAACAAAACCTACAGCTAAAAGAAACTGCATCAAGATAGGAATGTAATTCAATTGATCTGATTGCATATTATGATTTTTACGTATAAGAATAAGCAACAAAGATAACTTTCAAATTATTAAATAACAATAATTTTTTAAAAATACATGCCAACTACAACGTTGTAAATTTGCAATTTTTATTAATTATAAATAAGGAGACTGCTTTTAATGAATACGAAAGCTGAGGAGGAATTAAAAACAAATATCAACCATGTACTTGTTGAAATTTTTATTATGAGCTCCATTATCTAATAAAAAAAAACGTCCCGATATACTCGGGACGTTTTAAACTTTCGTAGGCAAAAAAAATTATTTTTATGCTTAGATCACTGCTACATTTGCAGCAACTTTTCCTTTTCTTCCTTCTTCTTCTACATAGCTAACTCTATCACCTTCGCGCAATTCTTCCGCGTTGATTCCTGAAGCGTGAACGAAAATGTCTTTTCCTGTTTCTTCGTCTGTAATGAATCCGTAACCTTTAGATTCATTGAAAAATTTTACTGTACCTGTACGCATTGTAATTGTAATAATAATTTATAATGTAGCAAATGTAATATTTAATACAATACGAAATGCGTTCTTATCTTTTTATTTTGTAAAAATATTGATATTCAACGTTTTCTAACTATATTAACATCACACAAAGCTATGCTAATTTTATATGTAATTCTTTTAATTGTGAATCATCAATAACAGATGGCGCATCAATCATGACATCTCTTCCTGAATTATTCTTAGGGAATGCGATGAAATCTCGAATAGTTTCCTGCCCACCTAATATGGCAACAAGTCTATCTAAACCAAAAGCCAATCCACCATGAGGAGGTGCACCAAACTGAAAAGCATCCATTAAGAAACCAAACTGAGCCTTAGCTTCTTCCTCACTAAAGCCTAAATACTTAAACATTAACTGCTGCGTAGCTTTGTCGTGAATACGGATAGATCCACCGCCAATTTCATTACCATTCAAAACCATATCATAGGCATTAGCACGAACTTTCCCTGGATTAGTTTCTAGCAAGTGCATGTCCTCTGGTTTTGGTGATGTAAAAGGATGGTGCATAGCATGGTATCGACCGCTTTCCTCATCAAATTCTAACAAAGGAAAATCAACTACCCAAAGCGGAGCAAACTCATCTGGCTTACGCAATCCAAGACGTGTAGCAAGTTCCATACGCAAAGCTGATAATTGTGTTCTTGTTTTATCTGCTGGACCTGATAACACAAAAATCATATCTCCTGCTTTTGCATCAGTAATTTTAGCCCATTGAGACAAATCTTCTTGATCATAAAACTTATCTACTGATGATTTGTAAGTTCCATCATCATTGCATTTAACGTAAACCATACCACTAGCTCCAACTTGCGGACGTTTTACCCAGTCAATTAATGCATCAATTTCTTTACGGGTATAATTTCCTGTTCCTGGCACTGCAATTCCCACCACCAATTCGGCAGCATTAAAAACTGGAAACTCTTTATGTTGAGCGTATTGATTTAACTCCCCAAACTGCATTCTAAAACGGATGTCTGGTTTGTCATTACCGTACGTTTTCATGGCATATTCATAGGTGATTCTTGGGAATTTTTCAACCTCAACACCTTTTATTTCTTTTAACAAATGGCGCGTTAGTCCTTCAAAAACATTCAAAATGTCTTCTTGCTCAACAAATGCCATCTCACAATCAATTTGTGTAAACTCAGGCTGTCTGTCTGCACGAAGATCTTCGTCACGGAAACATTTTACAATTTGAAAATATTTATCCATTCCACCCACCATTAACAATTGCTTGAACGTTTGAGGAGATTGTGGCAAAGCATAAAACTGTCCTTCGTTCATACGAGAAGGTACTACAAAATCTCTAGCTCCTTCTGGCGTAGACTTTATTAAATAAGGTGTTTCCACCTCACAAAAATCTAAATCCGAAAGATACTTACGTACTTCCATAGCTACTTTGTGACGAAAAAGCAAACTGTTTTTAACAGGATTACGTCTGATGTCAAGGTAACGGTACTTCATTCGAATGTCTTCTCCACCATCTGTTTCATCTTCGATAGTAAAAGGAGGGGTTAAGGCTGCGTTTAGAATTGTTAATTCAGTTACCAGAATTTCAATTTCACCAGTAGGGATATTTTTATTCTTAGCTTCACGCTCAATAACAGTTCCTTTAACCTGAATTACAAATTCACGGCCAAGAGTTTTTGCTAATTCAAAAACAGATTTTTCAGTACGACTTTCGTCAAAAATTAATTGTGTTATTCCATAACGGTCTCTTAAATCAACCCAATTCATAAACCCTTTATCACGTGATTTTTGAACCCAACCCGCAAGAGTTACATTAATACCGGTATGCGAGGCATTTAACTCGCCACAATTATGACTTCTATACATCTTCAAAATTTTAGTTTGTTTTGTCCTTAGACTTGTGTGCAAATTTAGGACTAATTATGAATAATGAATTGTGAAATAAGAATTTTTAGCACTATGATTTTTAAACCTTTTGAGCTCAAATGTTAAACTTTAGTTCAATGTTACCAAATTGTTAACATAAAGTTTTTTTATTGTAAAATACTTTTTATCTTTGTTAAGCTAATATGAATTTTAAAACCCCCACATCATGAAAAAATATATCATCTTTGCCGTATTACTGTTTACAGGAATCGCATCAGCTCAAGAAAGTAATCCAAAACTAGAAGCCATTGGAGAATTAGTAAAAACAACTTACTACTTTGAAAATGGAAAAGTACAACAAGAAGGATTTTTCAAAAACGGAAAACTAGAAGGAATTTGGACTTCATTTGATGAAAACGGAAACAAACTTAGTGTTGCTACTTATGCAAATGGAGAAAAAATTGGAAAATGGCTTTTTTGGAATGGAAACAAACTAAACGAAGTAGAATATTCAAACAGTAGAATTGCATCTGTTAAAACTTGGAAACAAGACGCCCTAGTAAACAATTAATTCGTTTTTATAAAGGTTAAAAAAAGCTTTCGATGTACTCGAAAGCTTTTTTTTTGATTTAGAATCAGTACCAAATTACAAGGTAATTTCAAATGACGTTCATTAGATCTAATTTATTAATCAAAATGAACCTCATCAAGATATGAAAGCCTGCTCTGAAAATATTCTTTTGAAATTCAGAACAGGATTATCATTTACCAAAAAATGGTGTAAAATACCGCTATCAGAAATAATACCACCAACATCCCAACAGTAAAACCAGGTGACATTTTAAACATGGTACGGTCTATTTCTAAACCATTAGTTTTAACTCCGCGCGCAGTTTCGTGCATGCTTATGGCGTACATCCCAACGATACAAATCAAGAACACAAATCCCATACGGTCAATAAAAGGAATTTCAAAAACACCATCTGCATTTGGAACCGCAAATCCCGTTGAATGTAAAAATGACAAATCAACAACAGCTGGCATAAATTTGAAAGCAAGCGACATTAAGAAACCACCAATGGTTGCAAACAAAGCCGCATTTGAAGTTGTTTTCTTCCAGAAGAAACCTAAAATAAACATGGCAAAAACTCCAGGACTTACAAATCCTGTATATTCCTGAATGTATTGAAATCCTCCTTTTTTATCAATTCCTAAAAATGGAGCCACAACTACAGCAATCAGCATAGCAACTACAATTGCTTTTTTACCAATGCTAACAAGTTTCTTCTCATCGGCATCAACGTTTAATTTGGTTTTGTAAATATCTAATGTAAAAATAGTTGCAATACTATTCGCCTTTCCAGCCAACGAAGCTACAATTGCAGCAGTAAGTGCAGCAAAAGAAAGCCCTTTTAAACCTACTGGTAATAAATTTAACAACACTGGATAAGCACGATCTGGATTTACGGTTCCATCTTGAAGCATTTCGGTGCCAAAATGCCCATTTTGATACAACACAAAAGCTGCTATTCCAGGCAATACTACAATTATTGGCATTAACAATTTCAAAAAAGCCGCAAATAAAATTCCGTTTCGAGCCGTTTTAAGATCAGCTCCTAATGCACGTTGCGTAATATATTGGTTACAACCCCAATAATTAAGATTAATGATCAACATTCCTCCAATCAAAACAGATAGACCAGGCAAATCCATATAATTCGGATTAGATTTTTCAAAAATCATATGAAAATGGTCGTTTGCCTCGGTAGTCATAAGGTTAAAACCATTTATAACTCCTGTTGTACCAAACTCTTCGGCTACCAAATTCAAGGCTAAGTAAGTAGTTCCCAATCCTCCTAATATCAAGAAGAAAACTTGAATCACATCTGTATATCCAATGACCTTCATTCCGCCCAATGTGATCATTACTGCAAAAAAGGCTAAGAAAATCATACATAAAGTAATATCAAGACCAGAAATGCTACTAATTGCAAGAGCCCCTAAATACAATATTGAGGTAAGATTTACTAAAACATACAATAGCAACCAAAATACGGCCATAATCATGGCCACATTGCTATTATACCTTTGATTCAAATACTGAGGCATTGTGAAAATTTTGTTTTTCAAATACACTGGAATAAAGAAAACAGCAACAATAATCAACGTAAAAGCCGCCATCCACTCATACGTAGCAATTGCTAATCCCATTTTGAAACCACTTCCGCTCATTCCAATAAATTGCTCCGCACTAATATTACTGGCTATTAATGATGCACCAATAGCCCACCAAGTGAGTGATCCTTCGGCTAAGAAATAATCCTTACTACTGGTTTCTTCTTTCTTTTTCTTTTTGTAAATCCACACTCCATACCCTACAATCAGGATGAAATAACACAAAAAGACAATATAATCTTGGGTGGCTAATGTTTGCATTGGTTAAAATTTTTAGTTTTGGATAACAGATTTATAATGAATATTTGATTGACATTTTAATACCTCAGCACTTTTCTCTGGAGTAATATCACGCTGTGACTCGCCCATCATTTCGTAACCTACCATAAATTTCTTTACTACGGCAGAGCGTAACAAAGGCGGATAAAAATGCATGTGAAAATGCCATGCTGGATGTTCCTCTCCATCTGTCGGTGCTTGATGAATCCCTGAAGAATACGGAAATGAGGTTTCGAAAAGATTATCGTATTTAGTTGTTAATTGTTTTAAAATAATAGCAAAATCTGTAACCTCAGCTGCACTAAAATCAGTAATTTTAGACACGTTGCGTTTGCTCACAATCATAGTTTCGTAAGGCCAAATTGCCCAAAAAGGTACCAAAGCGACAAAATGCTCATTCTCGATCACGATGCGCTCTTGCACCTTCAATTCTTCTTGAACATAATCTTGCAATAAGGTTCGATCATGTTTTTCAAAATACTGATTAAAGCTATTATGCGTTTTTTCGACTTGTGTAGGCAAAGATGATTGTGCCCATATTTGACCGTGCGGATGCGGATTACTGCAGCCCATTACACTGCCTTTGTTTTCAAAAATTTGAACATGATTAATGTAATTCAAAGCGCCTAAAGTAGCATATTCTTTTTGCCAAGTTGTTACAATATTCTCAATATTCTCGACTTCCATTTGAGGCAATGTCAAATCATGCTTGGGAGAAAAACAAACCACTTTTGAAATACCGCGTTCTGGTTTTGCCTTAAAAAAAGTATGTTTTTCATTCTCCTCAAAAAAGATCTCTTCTTGCTTTAAGGCGGCAAAATCATTTTCAAAAACATAACAAGAATCGTATGGTGGATTCACTTCACCATTTGCACGCACATTCCCCGGACATAAGTAACATTGGGGATCGTATTCTGGTAATTGAACAACCGAAATGGTTTCTTTTTGGCCCTGCCAAGGTCTTTTCGAACGATGAGGCGAAACCAAAACCCATTCGTTGATTAAGGGATTAAAACGCCTATGAGGATCTTCGTTGATATCAAAATTTTTCATGCTATTCATTTTATGTTTTTTGACACAGATTTCACTAATTATCACAGATTAATTTTGTGCTTAAAAATTTGTGCAAATCTGTGGAATCAGCGTTAAATTTTTTATTAGTTATGATGGCTCATATAAGGATATACCGTTTCCGATTTTTACATCATAAATTTTCAATTCTATGTTCCATTTTTCTTGGTACAATTGAGCGAATTTTTGTTTAACGGCTTCTTCTTTTCCTTTTTTAATCAAAGTAATGGTGCAACCGCCAAAACCTCCGCCCATCAATCGGGAACCTATTACGGCATCTTCGGCTAAGGCCAATTCGACCAAGTAATTCAACTCGGGGCAGCTCACTTCGTATTCTCTAGACAAACCATCGTGTGTTTCAAAAAGTAATTGCCCCAAAAGCTCAATATTTCCCGCATCCAAAGCTTCACAAGCTTTAGACACACGAGCAATTTCTTTTACTACATAATGCACACGTGAAAAAACAACAGTATCCATTTTGTCTTTCAAAGTCAACAATTGCGCTTCGGTACAATTTCTGAAGCTTTTGATTTCAGGAAAATTAGCTTTAATAATCGCCAAACCTTCCTCGCATTCTTCTCTTCTTTTGTTATACGCCGATATAAACAAGGAATGCTTCACGTTACTATCAAATAACACCAAAGCATAGTCTTTAAAATCAGCGTTGTGGCACTCAAATTCCAAAGTATTACAATCCAATTTGATGACCTTATTTTCAAGTCCATACACACTAGCAAATTGGTCCATAATACCACAATTGATTCCCACCCAATGTTCTGCCTTTTGACCCATTAAAGCAATATCAATAGGCTTAATTTTCAAATCAAAAAGTTCGTTTAAACCAAATAGAAAACCACACTCCAATGCAGCCGAAGATGACAATCCAGAACCTACCGGAATATTGCTACTAAAAACGCAATTAACCCCACTAAAATCAAAACCATTATCTTGTAGTTGTTTCAAAACTCCTAAAATATAATTGTTCCAAACGGTTGAACTGAGTTCAATGTCTTTCGACAAATCGATTTCAAATTCTTGATTCAAATCGATAGCAACGATTTTAGAAGTTGTAGCGTTACTTTTTTCGAAAGCAAAGCAAATGATCTTATCTATAGCAGCAGGCAATACATAACCATCGTTGTAATCTACATGTTCTCCAATGATATTAATTCTTCCTGGAGAAAGCACTATTTTTTCGGGTGCTTTACCAAATTTTTCCTGAAAAAAAACGGTTGTTTTTTGTATTAATGAATCATTCATTACTCTTGAAATTATTAAAGTGTTGCATCGCAAAAACTCGCTTTAATGTCTTTGCAATAATTTTGTATTTGAAATATGATAAGTAGGCATACCTCTTGTTTATCTATTTATTTCTTTGCTTCCAAAGTCAATTTACCCGCCTTTAATCCAGCTCCATTCACTTCCAATTGGATGGTTCCATCGGTAGTTTTCGATCGTACAAGTACTACCAATTTTCCGCTAAACAATTTCATCGTGTCTTTATGGAACATCTCGAGTGAAGTCGCATCTCCATTACAAGCGGCGCGATACGTACCCGCTCCAGACACTTTAAATTTCAATTGGTTCGTGGCTGTTGGACAAGGAACTCCATTTTTATCCACTACAGAAACCGTCACAAACGAAATATCCTCGCCATCGGCTGTGATCGTTTTTCGGTCGACATCCAAAACAATTTGGTACGGTTGACCAGCGGTTCGGACTTCCTTTTCTTCAGCCACTTTGCCATTGTCATCATAAGCTACGACTTTTACCGTTCCTGGTTCATATTTTACATCCATCCACATCAAGCGGTAACGGTTTTGCGGCGTGTTCTTGTTTTTGGTCTGTACGCCCATACTTTTGCCATTGATAAAAAGTTCAGCACTGGTGTAACTGGTGTACACAAAAACAGGAGTTGTTTGTCCTTCACGACCTTCCCAATTCCAATGGGGTAGGATGTGTAGCGTAGTTGCCTTGGTGTTCCAACGGCTTCGGTACAAATAATAACGGTCTTTCGGTAAGCCTGCTAAATCGTTAATTCCAAAATAAGAACTACGAGACGGCCAGCTTTCGTCATAAGGTGTCGGTTCGCCCAAATAATCAAAACCTGTCCAAACGAATTCACCAATTACCCAAGATTTATCATCCTGAAGTACGAAATCTTCATCAGGAACATTGGACCAACTGCAGGCTTCCAAATCATACGATGAAGATTGAAAGTCTGGATACAGCTTCATTTTTTCTTGTACCACAGGAAATTTATAAATCCCTCTAGAGCTCACGGTTGATGCCGTTTCGGAACCTAAAATAAATCCTTGCGGAAATTTTTTAAATGCCTCATCATACAAATGCACGCGATAATTCAATCCTGGAATATCTAGCAAGGCTCCAAAACCCGATTCCATAGTCGCTTTTACCTGATCCATTCCAACGGTCACTGGACGAGTTGGATCTTCTCTATGAAATATTTCTTGCAACCATTTGGCTCGTTTTACACCCGCTTCTCCCCACTGATCTGGAACTTCATTTCCTGAACTCCACATCACAATAGAAGGATGATTACGTGTGGCTTGCACCAAATTCACAATGTCTTTTTCGGCATATTCATCAAAAAAGCGATGGTAGCCGTTATCTACTTTTGGTAAAACCCATTCGTCGAAACTCTCTGCCAGAAACAAAAACCCCATTTCGTCTGCCAACTCCAATTGCTCGAAAGAAGGCATATTGTGCGAACTGCGAATGGCATTGCATCCCATATCTTTTAAAATGGTAAACTGTCTACGCAAAGCGGCTTTGTTTACGGCAGCACCAAGAGGTCCCAAATCGTGATGCAAACAAACCCCTTTGAATTTGGTCACTTTCCCATTAAGGCTAAATCCTTTATTGGCTTCATACTTTATTTCTCGGATTCCAAATTGGGTGGTAAGCTCGTCTTTCAATTCATTACCAACATATAATTGAGTAACAGCTTTGTACAAATAAGGCGTCTCAGGACTCCACAGTTTTGGATTCTCTACTTTTATATTTTGATCAAACTCTTTCCCGAATGGTGTAGTTGATTCCTCTGAATTTAATTTCTTTCCTTCAGCATCAAAAATAGTGGTCACCAAACGCATATTTTCACCAGAAGCTTTGGTCTTAATATTGACTTTGGCAACAGCATCGCTGATAAAAGGTGTCGTTATAAACTGACCCCATTGGTCAATGCTTTCATTGTTCTTGATAATCACACTTACTTTTCGATACAAACCAGCTCCGGGATACCAACGGGAGGCAAATTCTTTATTGGATAATTTTACGGCTAATGTATTGTCTCCTTCTTGAATGAATTGGGAAACATCAAAATAAAAATAACTATAGCCATATGCCCATTCTCCTACTTTTTTCCCATTCAAATACACTTGAGGTTCGCTCATAGCGCCTTCAAAAAGCAATAGTATTTTTTTACCTTTGGTATCTTTAGGCAAACTAAATGTATTGCGATACCACGCAGTACCAATATGTGGTAAAGCTCCGGTTCTTCCTGTTTTTTCGGTAGCTACATTTTCTCCATTTTGAACAATGGCAACTTTCTGTATGTCTACATTTTTATCAAAAGGACCATAAATTGCCCAATCATGCGGAACAGTAACCGATTCCCATTTCGAGTCGTTGAAGTTTGCCTTAAAAGCGTCTTCAAAATTTCCTTTTTGAAATTTCCAATGGGTATCTAATACCTTAACCACTCGCGCTTGAGAGAAAGCCATGGTAGTGAAGATTATAAAAACCAGCAAAAAAGAGGGTATTTTTTTCATTTGTAAATAGCTATAATTATTCTTTAAAAGCATCCAATGCAGGCGAAGGTTTTCCGTCTTGTTGCCAAGCACTCAAGCCATAACCACTCCAAGATTTGGCTCCTTGCGGCTCCCAATACAAAACGCCCAAGCCTTTATTATCGGGAACAGCTCTTACGGCTTTGATCGTAGCAGCTAGAAGTTCTTTGGTGTTTTGTACTTGTTCATCAACACCGCCAACTTCAACAACCATTACCTCTTTCTGATAACGAGAAGCCATGTCGTTTAGGTTTTTTTGTAAATCGGCTACGGTTTCTGAATAGTCTTTTTTGATCCAAAACGGATAGTAAGACAGACCAATAACGTCATACTTTACTTGATGCTCTGTGGCTTTATCAAAAAACCAACGGAATTTTTCGTTGTTGTTCCCTTCATCTACATGCACAATTACTTTGATTTTGGCATTCACAGCTTTAGTCGCTTCGTATCCTTTATTCAACAATTGCGCTAGTTGAGCCCAATTGTTCGTACTCCCATCTGGCCAAAGCATTCCGCCTGGAATTTCGTTCCCCACCTAAACCCATTCTGGAGTGACACCTACTTTTTTTAAAGCAGTCAACACATCAAATGTATGTTCATAGACTTTATTTTGTAACGCATCGAACGGTAGGTTGGCCCAAGCAGCAGGTTTGGCCTGTTTGGCGGGATCGGCCCAAGTATCGCTATAATGAAAATCGATCATAATGCGCATTTTGACTTTTTGAGCACGCAAAGCCATAACAACCGTTTCGGCAGCACTGCAGTGACCACTGGCTTTGTTTTGACTTGGATTGACAAATACACGCAAACGAATGGTGTTCATTCCGCGTTCTTTTAGCAATTGCAAACAATCTTTTTCCTTTCCGTCCGTATCATAAAAACGATAACCAGTAGCTTCCATTTGCGGCAACCAACTCACGTCGGCTCCTTTGGCGAAAGCCAATTTATTTTTCTTTTGTCCCAAAGCAATAGTGGTACTACTTATAAAAAGAAGCAGTAGCACTATTCTTTGAAAAATTCTAACAGTGGCAATCATGATTAATTGGTAAAGGCTTGTAAAACGGGCAATGCTTTATTTGAAAAATCATAAAATGCCTGATTTTCGAAGGTAGATCCATTAGTAGCTTGGTTGCCTTTGAAAGAAACCCATTCGCCTCCCCAGTAGGCAAACCCTTGTCCGTAAGTAGAGGATTTTACTAAATCTTTAATCGCCAAAACAAAACTTTTTTGTCCTTCGGGAGTCGCAGGAAATCCAGATATCAATTGTGATTCTAGACCCATAATATTATTTGTCCAGTCATTCCAACTTAAGGTAAATGGATAGGCTGTTTCTGCAATCAACACTTTCTTAGAAAAGTTTTTTCCTAAGGCATCAATGGTCGTTTTTACCGCAGCCATATCTTTCCCGTGCCAGAGAGGATAATACGACAAACCGATATAATCATAATCAACACTTTTTACTTTAGTAAAAAACCAATTAGTATCTGTAGCCGAAACGCCTGCATAGTGAATCATAATTTTGGTACTTGGCGCTTTGCTTCGAATGGTAGCACTTGCGGTTTTTAACAAATCTATACATTGCGCTTCTTGATTGATCAAATTACCTTGTGGCCAAAGCAATCCGCTATTGATTTCGTTCCCGATTTGAATAATATCTGGGTTAATTTCGGTCAAAATAGTTGTGGTGTAAGTGACTACCGCAGCTTTTAAATCAGTAAAAGATACGTTTTTCCAAGCAGCTGGAGTGGTTTGAACCGCAGGATCAGCCCAATAGTCAGAATAGTGAACGGTTAACCAAACTTTTAAGCCTGCTTGTTTTACTCGTTGTGCTAGGGCTTTTACCTCGGTTAAACCAGAATGTCCATTTACTGGATCTTTCCACAAACGAATTCGGATGGTATTACAACCAACACTTTTTAGTGTGGTTAGCATGTCTTCTGTTTTTCCGTTGTTAGTAAAAACTACTCCCGCAGCTTCTATTTCTGGCAAATACGAAATATCGGCGGCTTTGATAAACTCCTCAGTAACCACAGGTGGTTTTGCAACAGGAGTTACTGTAGCACTACTGTCACCAGCATCAGAACAAGAAAAAACAAGTATGACAAGCGAAAGCAATGCCGAGTTTTTAAAGTATTTTTTCATCTCAAAAAGATTTAAATTTATAAATAGTTTTATGGTAATACAACTCCCCTTTTTTGAGAATTGCACTCGGGAAATGATCATGATTAGGAGCATCAGGGAAATTTTGAGTTTCAAAACAAATCCCACTAGTAGGGTGATATGCCGCGTTATCTTTCCCATTTATCTGTCCAAAACAATTCCCGCCTACGTATACATGTACAGCACGTTGATTGGTGTAAACAGACATTTTTAATAATTTATCGCTGCTGTACAAAGAAGCAGCGTACTCTTTTTCTTTGTTTAAAACAAAAGTAGTATCTATTGTAGCGGGACAATTTCTGCTATTTGTAAAATCGAAAGGACAATTAGCAACATTCAAAAATCGACCGGTGGGAATTCCTGAACTTGTGGTTTCTAATATTCTTTGTGAATTAACACACATCTCCTGATCAACAACAGAATTGTGATGCCCATCTAGGTTAAAATAGCTGTGATGTGTCAGGTTTAAAATAGTGTCTTGTGATGCATGTGCCACATACTCTACGATCATTTCATTTTCATCGGTAAGCATATAGGTCACATCAACCACAACGTCTCCAGGGAAAAATTCTTCGTTATGCTTACTGCAATAGGCGAACGTAACAGATGGATTTTTACCTTCTTTTTTACTCTTTATTTTCCAATTTCTTTGGCTTAGGCCAATGCTACCTCCGTGTAACGAATTTCCATTGTTGTTTTTATTTATCAAGTAAGATTTTCCACCAAGCTTGAATTCGCCATTACTTATCCTTCCTGCAAACCTTCCCACAATAGCACCAAAATAAGGAGCACTTGGCAAATCATAGGATTTTATATATTCCTCTAGGGTTTCAAAACCCAAAACTACGTCAACCAAATTACCATTTTTTAAAGGCACTTTTAAAGATGTAAGTGTAGCTCCATAACTCATCACCTTCATTTGCATTCCCTTACTGTTGACAAGTTCACACATAGAGAACTCATCACAATTAGGCATAGAACAAAATGATTTCAGCACAGAAACCCTATTAAAATGTGATATGTGTTTTATTTTCATGAATAAATTATGAAATGTGAAAAACCAAAAGTAAAATAATTGTTAAGTATTACATACCAGTACCTACCAGTTTTTGTATATTGCAACTTGAAAAAAACTTTTTACATGAAACTAATCAGCATTCAAAACAATAAAGGCATTCCTAAATACCAACAAATCATAACCTCTATTGAAGTAGCTCTACAACATGAATTATTACAAAAAGGAGACAGACTTCCATCAGTAAATAAAGTGCGTTTAGAATTCTCTTTGTCTAGAGATACCGTTTTACTTGCCTATGATGAGTTAAAAAAAAGAGGGATAATTTATGCCATTCCTGGCAAAGGCTATTATGTAAAAAGCGTTGAAGTATCCATAAAACAAAAGATATTTTTACTCTTTGACGAATTAAACATTTTTAAAGAAGACTTATACAATTCCTTTCTCGAAAACATAGGAACTACAGCTCAGGTTGATATTTTTTTTCATCATTTTAACGTTCCCGTTTTTCAAAAACTAATTCATGACAGCAACGGTAATTATACAAAATACATTATCATGCCAACCAATCTTGAAGAAGCTGCATCAATTATAAAAACCCTACCAGTTCAGGACGTTTATATTCTTGACCAAACAAATCAAGAATTATTAAACTATCCTGCAGTGTACCAAAACTTTGTAAAAGATATTTATGAAGGCCTATTAAAAGGAAAATCAAAGCTGAACAAATACAAAAAACTAATAATGATTTTTCCAGGATTCCGTGAACCACTAGGAATGAAAATAGGCTTTGAAAAATTTTGCAACGATCACGCTTTTGAATATGAAATCATAACCGAATTTAAAAACAGAAATATCACAGCTGGCGAGGTGTATATTATTCCGAGTGACAGGGATTTAGTTAGTGTAATAGAAAAGGCAAAAATTCAAAATTTACAATTGGGCACTCACTACGGAATTATCTCCTATAATGAAACCCCGCTAAAAAAAGTAGTAGAAAACGGAATCACAACCATTTCAACCCATTTTGAAATGATGGGGCAACTGTTAGCACAAATGATTTTAAAAGGTAAAAAAGAGCAAATAGAAAACAAAAGTGATTTGATATTGAGGAACTCGTTGTGATATAAAACAAAAAAACCGCTTCTTACGAAGCGGTTTTTGTACCCGGAGCCGGAGTCGAACCGGCACGGTTTCCCACAGGTGTTTGAGACCAGCGCGTCTACCAATTCCGCCATCCGGGCTTAGCAGACAGAAACAACAACAGTTGCTTCACGCAATAAAGAGATAACTAGTGGTAACTAAGTATCTTTTCCTTTAACACGGTGCAAATGTAAAAAAATTAATTAAATGTTCAACAAAAAATACTTAATTTTTTCCTTTCAGTGTTGAATATATTTTCTAAATTTGCACCTCGTTAAAAAACGAAACACACAACTAACTACATCTTAGGCAAATAGATCAATAAGCTTTAAGCAACAGCTTAATTAAAAAATATCTAGCAACCAAAGATAAAAAACAACACACAATAATGTCACACCTAGAACCAGAAGCTAAAATTTTTGCTTGTTCACAAAGTGTTTATCTTGCTGAAAAAATTGCAAAAGAATACGGAATACCACTAGGTAAAATCACTACATCAAAGTACAGTGATGGGGAATTTCAACCTTCTTATGAAGAATCAATAAGAGGTTTACGCGTATTTATAGTATGCTCTACATTTCCTACTGCTGATAACTTGATGGAATTACTGTTAATGATTGACGCAGCAAAGCGTGCATCAGCTAGACACATAACAGCTGTGATTCCTTATTTTGGATGGGCAAGACAAGATAGAAAGGACAAGCCAAGAGTTCCGATAGGAGCTAAATTAGTAGCTAATTTATTAGACGCTGCAGGCGCAACAAGAGTAATGACCATGGATTTGCATGCTGATCAAATTCAAGGATTTTTTGAAAAACCAGTAGACCACTTGTTTGCCTCAACCATCTTTTTACCATATGTAGAAAGCTTAGGATTAGAAAACTTGACTATTGCCTCACCTGACATGGGAGGCTCAAAAAGAGCGTATGCTTACTCTAAATTTTTAGAGTCAGATGTAGTAATTTGCTACAAACAAAGAAAAGCAGCCAACGTAATTGACACTATGGAATTAATAGGAGAAGTTAAAGGTCGTAACGTAATTCTTGTTGATGACATGATTGATACCGGAGGCACATTGGCGAAAGCCGCCGATTTAATGATAGAAAAAGGTGCCTTGAGCGTACGCGCTATTTGCACACACGCCATTTTATCTGGCGATGCGTACGAAAAAATTGAAAACTCTAAATTGAGCGAATTAATAGTTACCGATTCTATTCCGTTAAAGAAAGAGTCAAACAAAATAAGAGTGTTGAGCTGTGCTCCACTTTTTGCCGAAGTAATGCACATGGTACACCACAACAATTCGATTAGCGGAAAGTTTATCATGTAATTATTAGCCCTTAGTGATTAGTCCTTAGCAATTAGTCCTTAGTTAAATAGCTAAGAACTTAGGACTAACAGCTCCGGACTTAAAAAAAGAGTTTAATTAATAACTATATAAATATTTAAAATGAAATCGATTACAATTAAAGGATCAGAAAGAGAAAGCGTGGGCAAAGTAGCTACTAAAGCCTTACGTAATGCTGGATTGGTTCCTTGCGTATTATACGGAGGAAGTCAAGCAGTTCATTTCTCAGCAGAAGTGATGGCATTCAAAAACTTGATTTACACTCCAAACGCGCACACAGTTGAGATCGATCTTGGAAACGGAAAATCTTACAATGCTGTACTTCAAGACATTCAAGTACACCCAGTATCTGACAAAATTTTACACATTGACTTCTTTCAAATCTTTGAAGACAAAGAAATTACTATTGAAGTTCCTGTGAAAATTGTTGGAAAATCTAAAGGTGTTATGGCAGGTGGTGATTTACGTATGAACAACCGTAAATTAAAAGTAAGAGCGCTTCCTAAAAATCTTCCTGATTTTGTTGAAGCTGATATTACTCCACTTGATATGGGTAACAAATTATATGTTACTAAAGTACCAGCTGAAAACTTCAAAATCATGCACCCAGACAACACCGTTATTTGTCAAGTGAAGATTTCTCGTGCAGCTATGAAAGCAGCTCAAGAAGCAGCAAAAGCAGCAAAAGCTCCTGCAAAAGGAAAGAAAAAATAATTTTTTTTCAGTCAAAATTCAAGAAAGCGTCAGTTATGCAACTGGCGCTTTTTTTTGCTTTCAGTTTTTTAAGATATTTTAGAAGCAGCTAAAATTCTTCTACAGCTATTTTGTCCCGCTTTCCGTTGCAATCTTTTTGCACGCAAAAAAAGCGCACAAAAAGGATTTTCACTACAATCGGGGCTATTACACACTATTTTTTGCATTTCAGACCTGAGCCGCATAAACCCTTAAAATATTAGCTACAGCATAGTCATTTTATTGAATTAAGCTTACTTTTGTACCATGATAAAATGGATTTCAAACCTATTCGCAACCACAAAATCAGAGGACAGTAGCACCATCATGAAGAAATTTTTAATAGTCGGACTAGGCAACATTGGGGCTGAGTACGTAAACACAAGACATAACATCGGGTTTAAAATCGTTGACTTTTTAGCTAAAAAAGAAGGAATACAATTTGAGACCGTAAAACTAGGCACATTAGCCGAATACAAATTTAAAGGCAGAACCTTTTTACTATTAAAACCCAACACCTATATGAATCTTAGCGGGAAAGCGGTTCAATATTGGATGGACAAAGAGAACATTCCGCTTGAAAACATTTTAGTTATTACAGATGATTTAAATCTACCGTTTGGAGCCATCCGCATAAGACAAAAAGGAAGCGATGGCGGACACAATGGCCTTAAGAATATCAACTTGGTACTAAACACACAAAGTTACGCAAGATTCCGTTTTGGCATAAGCGATGAATTCAAAAAAGGAAAACAAGTTGATTATGTCCTTGGTGACTGGGACGATACTGAGAAAACAGCACTTCCGGAACGACTGGAAATGGGTTCTGAGATTATAAAATCTTTTGGGACTGCAGGATTAGAAAATACCATGACTTCCTTTAACGGGAAATAACTAAGAGTAATGTAAAACGAAAAGGATTTTTTTATAAATTTATATGGTCGCATTTTATTGAAAATACATCCCATTTTATAAATTAAGTACCGCTGAAAGCTTTTTATTCAAAATGCCCGTATATACATCAATGCGCAACCCATGCCCCAAAAAACCATAATCATGAAAAAAATTACTTTCCTACTACTAACTGCTTTTTGTACTAGCAGCTGGACTTTTGCACAGGTAAAAAGCCAAGATGCAAACATGCTCTTTGGTAAAAGCAAACCTTATAAGCCAGGCACTATAATACGATGTGCCACTACTGAATACGAGGAATACTTAAAACTAAAAGATCCAAACAGATTATCAACCGATGAATTTGAGCAGTGGATCCGCCCAAAATTAGAAGAAAACGCAAAAAGCAGAACCTCAAAAAACTTAAAAACAAATGGCGTAATTACCATACCAGTCGTAGTACATATTATTAGCAATGGAGATGCCGAGGGCGTTAATGAAAATATTCTTGATCAACAAGTAATTTCACAAATTAGAGTATTAAATGAAGACTTTAGGAAAAAATCAGGCACGCCAGGGTTTAACACTAATCCTGTAGGTGCTGATGTTGAAATTGAGTTCGAATTAGCTAATAAAGACCCCAATGGCATAGCAACAAACGGCATTACCCGTGTAAATCTAGGCGCAGCAAGCTGGTCTACTGACGACATAGATGCTATAGTAAAACCACAAACACAGTGGAATCCTGACAAGTATTTCAATATTTGGGTAGTCAATTTAACCCGAACTAATTTATTAGGTTATGCTCAACTACCTAGCGCATCAGGTTTATCTGGCTTAAGTAACAATGAAGGAGGACGTACTACAGACGGAGTGGTTATTGGATACAAATATTTTGGCTCTTCAACCTATTTTGCCAATGGAAACTATCAACCAGGATACGACAAAGGTCGTACTGCAACTCATGAAGTAGGCCACTGGCTAGGCTTACGTCATATTTGGGGTGACGCAGGGGAAGGCGAAGACGGCTGTACTTCTGACGATTATTGCCAAGACACGCCTAATGCAGCGATAGAAAATGAAGGTTGTCCATCAAACGTAGACTCTTGCCCCAATTCACCGGGAGTTGACATGGTAGAAAATTATATGGATTATACCAATGACGAATGCATGAACATTTTTACAAACGATCAAAAAGCGAGAATGATAACAGTGATCAATAATTCTATTAGAAGAAAATCATTACAAACATCTGACGCTTTAAATCCTAAATTCGCAAATGATGCGGCCACCGGTGTTGTAAGCATAAGCACAACTACTTGCAGCAATAATTTAGTTCCAGTGATACATATTACAAATAAAGGAACTGCAAATTTGACAGCTGTATCAATACGGTACGGAATTGACAATACCAGCACTCAAATTTTAAATTGGACTGGTAATTTAGCTACCAACCAATCACAGGAACTAGCCTTGAATACCATGACCACTACTGGCGGCAGCCACACTTTTAATTCAACGATACTTAGTATGAATGGCAAGACAGATGACAACAATGTAAATGACAGTGATAGTAAAGTTTTTGACATTGTAAACAATTTTGCTCCAACGGCAATGACACTCACATTACAATGTGATTATTTTGGAGCAGAAACTACTTGGAAACTAACAAATTCTAATGGCACAATATTGTACAACGGCGGCCCTTACAACACCACACCACGAAGTTCTGCGATGCCCACTCCAATACAAACAACGCTAAATCTTGCCGACAATGACTGCTATATTTTCACTATAGAAGATTCAGAAGGAGATGGCATTTGCTGCGACTTTGGAACAGGTTACTATAAAATAGAAACTGCTACAGGAGCTACAGTAATTTCAGGTAGTCAATTTCTCAATGCAGATTCAAAAAGCTTCAGAATCAACTCTTTGTCAACTCCTGAAGTTGCTGATTTTAATAGCATAAAACTTTATCCAAACCCTACAACTGATTTTTTAAATCTTTTTGTAGAGAAGAATAGAGATAGACCAGACAGCTACACGATCATAAATATACTTGGTCAAGTTATAAAATCAAAAAAAATAGCGCGAGAGGATAATCTTCAGATAAATGTAGCTAGCTTACCAGCGGGTACATACTTTTTAAAACTCGCCAAAAATGAAATCGAGATCAAGACAATTTCATTTCTTAAAAAATAATTAAAGAGATTTCAAGAGTTAAAAAAGGATTGAACTTTTCAATCCTTTTTTAATTATATCAATTGGATAACGTAAATTTGCGGCATCATAAAACACTTGCTTTGAAGATTTTTCATTCTATAAACGACTTCCTGATTACCAAAAAAACAATTCTAACCCTTGGCACGTTTGACGGTGTACACATAGGCCATAAAAAAATCTTGCAGAAGCTCACACAAAACACCCCAAATGACCAATATGAAAATGTTGTTCTCACTTTCTTCCCGCATCCAAGAATGGTTTTACATGAAAATTCCAATATTAAACTAATTAACACCATACAGGAAAAACAAGAATTACTGGAAGAAATTGGGATAGAAAACTTAGTCATTCACCCCTTTGACGAAGCATTTTCACAATTAACCGCAGAGGAATTTGTAAAAACGGTTCTGGTAGAAAAATTTCATATTCAAAAAATCATCATTGGCCATGATCATCGTTTTGGAAGGAATAGAACTGCGAATATTGACAATTTAATAGATTTTGGAAAAGAATATGGTTTTGAAGTATCCCAAATATCTGTACAAGAACTCAACGAAATTTCTGTAAGTTCAACAAAAATTCGGAATGCCATTCTTAACGGCGATATACAACTTGCGAACGACTATCTAGGTTATTCCTATTTCATTACTGGAACAGTTGTAAAAGGAAAACAACTGGGGCGCACCATAGGATTCCCTACTGCAAATTTAAAGATAGAAGAAAAGTACAAATTAATCCCGCAAAACGGAGTATATCTTGTACAAACTATCATTAATTCTAAAGCAATACAAGGCATGATGAATATAGGCACAAACCCTACTGTAGGAGGACAAGAACAATCGATAGAAATCCATCTCCTAGACTTTGAGGATGATGTATACGATCAAGAACTAAAAATCTCAATTTTAAATCGCATACGAGACGAAGAAAAGTTTAGTTCCTTACATTTGCTACAAGAACAATTGCAAAAAGATAAAATAGTTGCAAAAAATTATTTTAATAAATAATTCGTTAACATAATTATTACTTTTTTTTTATTAAATTTGAGTGTTACTCTTTGTTATTCAACACTATAAATTAATATAAAATTTGCAATATGAAACTTCCAAAAGAATTATTAAACGGATTGATTATTATTTTAGGAATAGGCCTATATTTTTTAGCAATGGAACTACTAGGACTAGCAGACAACCCTATATTGAGAGTTTTTAATGTGCTTTTTATTTTTTTTGGCACCAATAGAACTTTAAAAGAAAATTACGCTGAAGGAAATACAGTTTTAGTTTCAAATGCGGCATCTGCCTTTGTAACTGCTTTAACAGGAGTTATTCTTAGCATAGTTGCACTAATAGCATACAGCTATGCAAAAGGCGGAGAAGCATATATTGGATCATTATCAAAAACATTCCTATTTGGTGGAGAACCTACCATTATGACCTATTCCATTTCACTTTTATTTGAAGGAATAAGCTCTGCCGTAATAGTAACATTTATGCTGTTGCTGTACTGGGATACACGCTACTCCAGTGATAAACATGGAGCCAAATCATAAATAACTTTTTTTTAGATACAACAAGACACCACATGACACCTCTAAATCCGGCAAAGAGCTGAATTAAAAGATAAACTACCGCGTTTTAATTGTATTGTAAAAAATCACCCTACTGCATTGCTTTACTCTTTTCGAAAAGTTAGCATTGCTACTTTAGAACTATTTAACTACTTTTGATGGATCAAAAATAGGTATCTATGAGCATTAAAAGACACAATTGGACAAAAGACGAAATAATAGCAATATACAACAAACCCCTAATGGATTTGCTTTATGAAGCAGCCACAATTCACAGAGAACTTCATGACCCTAATGTCGTTCAAGTATCTACACTGCTATCTATAAAAACCGGTGGTTGCCCAGAGGATTGCGGCTATTGCCCGCAAGCAGCCCGCTACCACACAGAGATTGAAGGCAACGACTTAATGTCTGTAAGCCAAGTAAAAGCACAAGCATTACGTGCAAAATCAAGTGGATCATCAAGAGTTTGTATGGGCGCTGCTTGGAGAAACGTAAAAGACGGACCAGAATTTGACCAAGTTCTTGAAATGGTACGCACCATCAACAAACTAGACATGGAAGTATGTTGTACGCTTGGTATGATTACCGAAAACCAGGCACAACGCCTTGCAGAAGCAGGTTTATACGCATACAACCACAATCTTGATACTAGTGAAGAATACTATAAAGAAGTAATATCTACTCGTGGTTTTGAAGACCGCATACAAACCATTGAAAATGTACGCAAAACAAATGTAACAGTATGTAGTGGTGGAATTATAGGAATGGGAGAAAGCATTGAAGACAGAGCTGGTATGCTTGTAGCGCTTTCTACATTGAATCCACAACCAGAATCAGTGCCCATAAATGCGCTAGTTGCCGTTGAAGGTACTCCGATGGAGGAAGAAAAACCAGTTGAAATTTGGGAAATGATTCGAATGGTAGCGACTACCAGAATCATAATGCCTGAGACTCAAGTACGATTATCAGCAGGAAGAATGAACATGAGCCGTGAAGGTCAAGCCATGTGCTTTTTTGCAGGTGCCAATTCTATTTTTGCAGGTGACAAATTATTGACAACACCTAATCCAGATGTAAATGAGGACATGAAAATGTTTGAAATGCTGGGCTTAAATCCTCAAAAACCTTTCACAAAAGTGTCACAACCTCAAACAGTAGAGGCTGAAGATTCTCAACATGCTCCTCTTGGCGAGAAACCTAAATGGTCAAGACCAGGACACACTATTGAAAGAAACCTTGAAGCTTCTGGCAAAGAAAAATAAAATGATTTTATAATAATATTGCCCAACATAAAAAAACTCCATTTTAATAAAATGGAGTTTTTTTATGTTGGGCAAAAACTGAATAATTTAATAAATAATTTTAGTTGTAGTTACACTTCCGTCTTGTAAAACTGTTTTTACAATTAACACTTGTTGTGCAACAGATAAACTAGGTATTGTAAATATTGCAGCATCAACTTTTTGTTTTTCGTAAACAACAGCACCCGAAAGAGTGTATACAAAAATCTTATCTATCGACTCAGCTCCTGATTCTACTTTTATTAGCTTGTTTTTTACCGAAACAACTACCGATTTCTTTTTCAAATCGATGTCATCAACTCCTAATGTTTTATCTGTGTAACGCAGAACAAATCTAGTATTAAAAGTACCCGTTGCTGTTTCAAAGGTGTAAGGACCTTGTTTTAAATCGTGCGTTATGTTTTTAATTTTATCTTCAAGGTAAATTTTTCTAGAAGCCAATACCCCATCAACCTTATCAATACTTATTGAAAAACTGCCTTGGATTGTTGAACTATACCCTAACTGAACTTCATCACTTTCTTCAAATGGGAGCGCTCTACCTTGAATCGTTAGCATTTTGTTATTGTTCACACTATAAAAATCCAAAAACTTATTTCCATTATAACTTGTACCATCAAAGGTAGTATCATAATTATTTGTAGCGCCAGAAATATAACCAACGAGCATTTGCTTGAAAGCACCTTGTGCATTGGTTAGATTCAACCACAAACGATGTCTTTCAACACTTGAAGCAGTTTTAGACTTAGAAGAAGTAGTTTTGAAAAACTGACTGTTGTCTAGAATAGTATTACCCACGCCTAAACGCATGCTATTATTAAAAAGAATTGATGTACCAATCATGTTTTCTATAGTACTTGCAAAAAAGGCCTGTCCTGCGGCAATTTTCCCAGTAGGCCTATAAGGATTTGATATATCCTTATTAGAATCACTCGCGGCCACAGCTACACCACCTGTGGTATTATAAGTAGCATAATCATCTGCAGAATACGCATAATATCCTGATCCCGGGTTATTCACACCTACTCCACGAGCAGTATTGTGTGTCCAAAAATACAAGGTTCCAAAAAGCACATTAGCATTTGCAGCAATAAACGCATCAGCATCTAGCGCTGATGGATACGGATTTCCTATTAAATACGCTTTAAAAGGTAGCACTGGACTTAAAGTTATTGTACCATTGTGCGGAACTCCTTCAAAAATGGCTAAATAAGGACTTAATGGTGCGGGTGGAGTCGCTGTATTTTCTGGCGCTCTAATTATGTAACCTATACCTTTGCCCATAAGATTTTGCGGATTTTCTGCCGCATACGCTCCCGTTGAAGAATTAAAAGAATAATACTTTCCAGGATTCGTTAACGGAGAAAGATCAAATAGCTTTTGTCCAGAAACCGGTGATGACCAATAGGTAAAATCAAACTTTTTTATTGGTGTTGTCTCTCTTTGATATTTGATATTTCCTGTATTTACTACATTATTCTCCTGAACCAAATTGGCAGTGTTTTCAAAAGTAAGACTACCATTCACGGTTAATTTGTCCCTTAACTTAAGAGTTTTCCCAAATGCAACCACTGCATCTGTAGCATTTACTGTACAGTTACAAAGCTCCACATTGGTAGTAATAGGAATATTTGAATTAATAACACCCAGCATATCAATAGTAGGCGTCACTGACCATCCAGACGCGGTGTAAGTAGTGGTGGTTACGGGATCAATTATCACATTTCCTGTAGGCAATGAAGTACAGCCCCCACTTGCAACAGCAAATTGATAGGTTCCTGGTGCTAAACCGGATATAGTAGTTTCTGAACCTGAACCATTAATTGATAGGCCAGACGAACCAGTTCTTATTAATGTCCAAGAACCCGAAGGCAAACCAGTTAATCGTACACCTCCTGTAGATGTAATACAGTTTGGCTTTGTTATTACTCCAATTAAAGGAGTTGTAACATTATTTGTAGCACCAACAGTAAAAGGAGTTGTTCTTGAACACCCTTGATTAACTGTAATATTTAAATTATATACCCCAGGTTTAAGTCCTGTTAAAGACTTACTTGTTGAAGGAGTAAAACCTGCTACACTAGATGTCCAATTGTATGTACTTTGATCTACCCAAAGAGGCAATGTTACTCCATTAAAAACTCCATTACTAGGAGCGGGTGTTGTACTACTTATTGGAGCAACAGTTGTTCCCGAACCTTCAGTAAAATTATATCCAGCCAACAATCCTACTTGTTTAGAATTATATAGTGTAAACCCCGAAGCCAAACCTTTTATTTCATCAATAGATAGCGCTCTACTCCAAAAACCCACATTTGAAATCTCACCTATAAAACCAATACCACCAACATCTAAAACTCCCCAACCTATTTTTGTTGAATAGGTTGTGTTATTACCGTAATTTGATGTTGTCCTATTTACAGATCCAACTTCATTTCCATCAACATAAAGCTTTAAAGATGTACCATTCCCCACAGCTGCAATATGATGCCAAGCGTTATCACTTGGATAATTTGCTAATGGAGATGTAACAGTCCCACCTCCAGCAGTATAACACAATAAATTATCACCCTCAAAGCCAAACTCAACAACATCGTTTTGCCCAAATAATGACATTCTGTTTCTATACTTGGTTTTATCAAATTTTATCCAGCCTTCTGCTGAAAACCGGCTTCTATTAGATAATAATCTTCCACCCAAATCAACGTGAGGATCTGCTGGAGTTGCAGCTGTTGTTGTCTTCACACCATTAAACAATAAAGATGATGGATAAAATTGATTCGTAATAGCTATACTACCATTAGAATCATTCGGACAAGAGGCATTAGTTATGTTTGCCGTAGGAACGGCTGGAACTTTATAAAACAAAACACTTGTATTTGGATTTTGTAAAGTAGCTGGACAACTGTTACTTGCAGTTACCGAAACCAATGTAAATGGTGTTGTTTGAGTAAGTACATCATTGATAACGATATCAGAATTGCTTGTGTAATTAAGAACCGTAGTCTGTACATTTGTTATTTCATTTCTATAAACTACTGTAAAAGGACTTACCCCACCCGATATTGTAACTTTCAATTTAATTGCTCCAGGAGAAATTATATTGCAAGATGAATTTGTACTTGAAATTGAAGCTGTATAGCTAACACATTGCCCAAAAGCCGGAAGTAAAAGAAATAGAAAAAAGATTATGATGAGTATTTTTTTATTCATAAGACAGTTTTTTGAAAGGTTAATCTTAATTTATATTAGGGCTCAGAATTTAATAAAATCTAAATTTTTGAAATATACAATCACGTTTTAAATTAAAAACAAATTAATCGATATACTACTTGTTTTAACGATGAAGTGCTCAAATTCAACATTAGCAATACCTTATCAAAGCCGCCATTTAATTAAGGTTAACTAAATAATAAATTTAAAATTTGATACAAAAAAATGCTCCTCGATATCTCTTAAAATGAATTCAAAATTGTTTTAAACTTAATCTTATTTACGAATAATTTTACCAATCGGATTTAGATTGAAATTGCAAACATTAAAATCTGTTTCTAAACAATTTATAGTTTAATCACATGTTTTTTATGTAAGGTTATCACATAAAGTTAGTTTTTACAAAAATTGATGCGCTAGGTTATTAGATACTATTGTTGCATTTTTGTTTACAAATTAACCTCAATCATGAAAGAAGTATTCTCTATAAAAGAAGCTATTAAAAAAATAGAACATTATTGCGCTTACCAGGAACGATGCCATGACGAAGTAGTTCAAAAACTACGAACCATGAAAATGGATACTGATGAAATAGACATCATCATTGTCAAACTTATACAGGATAATTTCTTGAATGAGAGTCGGTTTGCTTGCAGTTTTGCTAGAGGAAAGCATCGAATTAAATTTTGGGGAAAAAACAGAATTGTGAACGAACTTAAATTCCGAAACATTGGTCAATACAACATCAATCTCGCGCTAAAAGAAATATCAAATGAGGAGTATTTAGATACTTTTGAAAAGATAGCCACACGAAACTGGGACAGCATCAAAGAAACCAATCTTCAAAAAAAGAGAAAGAAATTTTGTGATTATTTACTCCGAAAAGGTTTTGAAAGTAACTTGATTTATGAAAAAGCAAAAGAATTAGAGGCTCAATAAAACACTTACCGCATTACCGCCAAAACCTACTGCATTCACTAAAACTTTTTTTACGGGTCTTTTTTGTTTCTGCGCTTTCGCAAAAGGAACTCCCACAAACGTATTGTGCTGCATCATTAATATGGCAAACTCCATGCTTAGAATTCCAGACGCACCAAACGTATGACCGATTTTCCATTTATTAGTAGTTACTAATGGCAGGCTTTCGCCAAAGACTTTTTGGATTGCTTTATACTCTGTCAAATCCCCTTTTATAGTTCCTGGTGCATGCATGACAATTACATCAACATCTGATAATGCAGTATCTTTTAAAGCCATTGCCATCGATTTTTGAAAGCAAACAGCTTCAGCAGAAATGGAAATATTATGCTCTAAAATTTCAGTGGCATAGCCAATTCCCTCAATGTATGCTAATGCGTTTTCTTTCTTACCCATTTCCAGACAACAAACTCCTGCACCTTCACCTAGAATCATGGTGTTTTGTGTTTTATCCAAATCTAAAGCGCGGTTTGGGTACAACTCATTAGATCTGGAATAAATCTTCAATGCTTTCATTTGCGCAATTGTAAAATCAGTCAATGGAGCTTCACTACCTCCAACCAAAAATTTATCAACCATTCCTGATCTCAGCCATGCTACACCATTTAAAACAGCGTGCAAAGCCGTAGAGCAAGTGATGGAGTGGGAAATTTCAGGCCCTGTACTTTGCAAATCATGTGCTATCCAAGAAGAAATATTACCCAAAGTAGTGGTTGGTGATGCTAGTGTTTGCGCCTTTCCTGTTTCTAAGTATTCTTGATGGTGTTTTTCAAATAAATCAGTTGCACCACGTGATGAACCAATATTGATTCCGAATACATCATTTTCACCCCAGCCCGCTTGCTGTATTGCGTTACGAGAAGCCTCAATAGCATACAAAACTGAATTATCAAGGAATTTATATTTTATATCAGACTGTTTTAAAAGTTCCACTTTAGCAGCCGAAACACTATCCAAAGGCGCTACAAACGCTGGTGTTTTATCAATTACTTTGTTTACAAAACAATGTTGCTCCTTTAGATAATTCTCCCATACTATTTCAAGATTATTCCCTAACGGGGAAACGGACGAAAGCGCTGTAATGGATATAATTTGTGACAAGATACTTTTGATTTGATTGCAAAGGTCGCAAAGTTTTACACAAAGTTTGCTAAGGTTAAGGCCTAAATAACAATTTCGAAACTTTTTGTGACTTCATTTATAATTAAGAAAAAAATTCTTCAAGAACTTATACTATTTCTAAGACCTCTTCTACTACTTGATAAATTTTTTGCAACTGATCATCAGTGATGATGTATGGAGGCAATATGTAAACAATATTCCCAACAGGTCTTAAAATCACACCATTTTCAATAAAAAAATCATACAGTTTGTTTCGCAATGATCCATAGTAACTAGCTTCACCCTCTGTTTTGATTTCTAAAGCAAATATAGTTCCCAAGACTCGCGTTGTTGTAACCTTAGAGTGCCCCTTAATTTTACTTTGAAAATCCAAATGATTTTGATTCACCCGAACCAAATTAGCTTGCATCTCGGGAGTATTTAACAACTCTAAACTGGCTAAAGCAGCAGCACAACCGGTAGGATTTGCTGTAAAGGTGTGTCCGTGAAACAATGCCTTATTAATATCATCATCATAAAAAACTTCGAAGATGTCTTGCGTAAAAGTTGTTATTGCCATTGGAATAGTACCTCCAGTCAGCGCCTTAGACAAGCACATGATATCTGGTTTTGTTACCACATAATCCATCGCGAAGTTTTTACCTGTTTTTCCAAAACCAGTCATCACTTCATCAGCGATGGTCAAAACGCGATTATCATTACAAATTTGCAACAAAACATCTAGTGTTTCCGGCTCATACATTACCATTCCAGCTGCGCCTTGCACTAAAGGTTCAAAGATAAAAGCGGCACACTTGTTGTTTTTTATTTGCTCGCGTAAAGCTTGGTAACTTTCTTCCTTTTTTCCGGGAACGGGCACGGGAATTCTCACTACATCAATAAACATTCCTTCAAATGCTTGGGTGTAAAATGAAATTCCGCTAGCAGCCATCGCCGCAAAAGTATCACCATGAAAAGCATTTTCAAATGCAATGATCGTAGTACGTTGCTCTCCTTTGTTAAAAAAATATTGCAACGCCACTTTGATACCAACTTCAACAGCAGTAGAGCCGTTATCAGAAAAGAATACTTTTTGTTGGTTTTTAGGTAAAATCTCAAGTAATTTCTCCCCTAAAACAATGGCTGGTTCATGCGTAAAACCTCCAAAAAGAACATGTTCTAGAGTTGTTAATTGCTTGTAAATAGCATCGGCAATAAATGTATTAC
Source organism: Flavobacterium sp. I-STPP5a (assembly GCF_009764685.1). GTDB lineage: Bacteria > Bacteroidota > Bacteroidia > Flavobacteriales > Flavobacteriaceae > Flavobacterium. The sequence continues at coordinate 63,662 of NZ_VHLM01000047.1, forward strand.
TATGCCCATAAGGATTCACCCACCATGAGGCAATGGCATCGATGTATTCTTTATCATTTTCGTCCCAAAGTAAAGCTCCTTTACCTCTTTTGATTGCAATAGGAACTGCAGCTGTTTTATGTTGTGTGTAAGGGTGCCAAAGATGTTTTTGGTCTCTTTCAGTTAATGTCATGTCAAATAATATATTTCGCAAAGATACATAGAGATGGCAACGTATTTTACAAAAATGTTACAAACTCAATAGCTTTTCCCTGAACATATCAGCGTATTCTTTAATTACATTTTGATCAAAATAAGGTTCTTGTTCAATTCTGCCAATACAGTTTAAACCTGTTTTAGAAAGGATAATGGTTTCGGTAGCATTATTTTCATCACCCGAAAAAAGAATTCCCGCCACTTCAATTTTCCTGTTCTGAAGCGCCTCAATCGTTAATAATGTGTGATTGATACTCCCCAGATAGTGTCTAGAAACTACAATGACTTTATAGTCAGATTGAATCAAATCTATCACACAATCTGTATCATTTATTGGTACAAATACACCACCTGCACCTTCTACCACAAGGTGATTATCCGTTTTTGGTTCCACTATTTTTTGTAAATCAATGACAACACCATCACAAGCTGCGGCATAATGCGGACTTGCTGGAGTTTTTAAGGCATAAGCATTGGGGTGAAATACTGTTTTAGAATTTGACAAAAAGGATTTCACTTTATGACTGTCTGAGTGGTCTAAATCTCCGGCTTGAATAGGCTTCCAATAATCTGCCTCAAGCGCCTCTGTAATAATTGCTGCTGCAATAGTTTTACCTACATCGGTTCCTATTCCTGTTATAAATAATTTCATAGATTATGAATTTTTACAAAAATAGAAAACCCATCACAAAGATGGGCTTATTTCTAATATTCTTTTAAATCTTATAACATCTATCATAAATTGATGCCAAGCATTCAACTCTTACATCAACACAAAAAATTGATAATCATAATTTTTGTTTTACCAATCTAAAAATTACTATTCGATTTAAATTCAACTTTAGTTCAATATCGGCTTTACGGTATAACCGGCTTTTTTTAGCAAGTTGATCACTCCTTTTTCACCTAATAAATGTCCTGCACCTACTGCAAAAAAAGAACTTTTCTCTTTCATAAGACTCGGCATTTTCTCAACCCAATTGGTATTGCGTTCTTCAAGCAACCATTTTTTTGAATTTTCGTTTAGAAATTTAGGGTTTGTGATTTGGCTGTACAACTCTACTAAATTTTCATTTTTATAAGACTGAACCATTTTCTGGGTATCTTCAAGTTTTGATTCCTTTAACATAGCAATCATTTGGTCATCATTATAGGCTTTACCCATGAATTGCATTTGCGCCTCACCCGTTTCTAATCCTCCTAATTTTTTATTCCCCGCTTTAGCAATACTTGATAGTTCCATCTCATAGAATTTCAAATTGGTACACCCAAAAGATTTCATGGTAATCAAACTCATTACAGTAAACAAACTAAAATTATCTACCTGTTGAACAGTCATACCTGTTTTTTCTTTCAAGATAGAATCCAAGTCTGCAAGTTGTTGAGCTGTAAGTTTTTTGCTTAAAGGCTCTGCACCCATTGCCGATTTTTGCAAATAAGCCATTTCATTAGGATCATTCAAATCAATTTCAAGAAACAAGTTATCGGCATTATTTAACGCTTTTTTTGTTTTATCCGTAAGAAAATAATCATCATTGCAAATCATGTGTACTGTACCATAAAGATAAGACGGTTTTGCATTTCCGTTACCTGAAATCTCCCATAATAATGAGTTTTCATTTTCTGGAATTGCTGCTTTTTTATTGCTTTGCGCTATGCTTACTTGCGATATTAAAAGCATTGCAAGAGCTGATAATGATCTTCTAATTACGTTTTTCATTTTATTTTTTGTTTATCTATTTACATGAAATAAGTAATTATATTCAGAAAACGTTACAAAAAAAACGAAACTAAATTATAAAAGTGAGTAGATACAATGCATCACGGCCGAAATTTCTTGAGTAGAATTATAACTGTGTAAACAAAAACGAAGACGCTCTTGTCCCTCTGGCACCGTAGGGGAAAGAATCGCTTTTACATCAAAACCTTTTTCTTGCAATTGACCTGCAATAGCTTTTACTTTTTCATTACCAGGAATAATAGCAGATTGTATTGCTGATTTACTGCGAACAAAAAGAGGTTTTAATCCTAACAAGTTCTTTTGTTGATTGAATGAAACGATATTTTTTCTCAATTTTAAAATTGAATTTGAATCCTGTTTTAAATGCCCATAAGCAATTAAGATAGAAGCAACAGCATGCGGCGAAAGTCCTGTAGTGTAAATAAAACTTCGGGCAAAATTTACTAAATAATCCCGTAAACTTTGCGATCCTAAAATAGCAGCACCGTGACAACCCAAACCTTTACCATAAGTCATTATCCTTGCAAAAACATAATCTTGCAAACCAAGCATTTGCACATAACCTTCTCCTTTATCCCCAAAAACACCTAATGCATGTGCTTCATCAATTACTAAATAACAGTTGTGTTTGGTTGCAACCAAAATTAATTCTTCAAGATTAGGACAATCCCCATCCATAGAAAAAACCGATTCTGTGACAATGTAAATAACTGTATTAGGATTTCGTAGAATTAATTTTTCTAAATCTTCAAAATCATTATGATTGAATTTATAGGCCTTGGCTCTTGATAATTGAATCCCGTCTCGTATGGAAGCATGGCTCAACTCATCGTATAGAATTAAATCTCCTTTTTGCGGCACTGATCCAAAAAAACCAAGATTAGCATCATAACCTGAATTGAAAAGTAATGCCGTTTCTGATTTATGAAATGCAGCAATGCAGTCCTCGGTCGTTTGATAAAGTTTGTGATTTCCAGAAATCAATCTAGATCCCGTTGCGCCGTTTTGAATGATTTCGTTGGTAATTAAATACTGATGCGTCTCGTTAAAAATTATTTCTGATTGTGAAAACCCTAAGTAATCATTTGATGAAAAATCAACTTCTCTTCGCAGCGTGGGTAATGTGCGCAAGGCATTTTGCTCCTTTCTAATTTCAAGTTTTTGAGATAAATGCTCTGGAATTTTTTTCATAGAACACAAAATTAAGCATTTTCTGTTGAATAAAGATATTAGAAATAGGTACTAAAATCACTATCCTACGATATCAAAAAAAGTCATGATAAAACAAAAGAAAGCTTCAATATTTTTAACTTGCAATACCACTAAAGCACTAAACCACAAGACCATGAAGAACATTCAATTCCAAAGGGCATCAAATTCAAAAGAATTACAAGAGATTATCACACTACAACAGCAAAATCTATCCAATAACATAACTGCAGAAGAGAAAACGAAAGAGGGCTTTGTAACACTTGAGCATACTTTTGAATTATTACAACAAATGAATAACGCATGTCCACATTGCATTGCTAAAACAAATGACACCGTAATAGGTTACGCACTTGTGATGAAACCAAGTTTTAAAGACACAATGAAATCCTTAGAACCCATGTTTGATGAAATTCAAAATCTAGTGCCTCACCATAAAAACTATATTATAATGGGACAAATATGTATTGCCAAAGCTTACCGAGGATTAGGTATCTTTAAAAAAATATACCTATTTTACAAAGACGAATTAAGCAATCAGTTTGACTGTCTTATTACCGAAGTAGCATCCGTCAATACGAGATCATTACACGCCCATCAAGCAGTGGGATTTACAACCTTAAAAACATACCAGGAACAGGACATTACTTGGCATATTATGATTTGGGAATGGGCATAAAAAAACCCCGCAATTAGCGAGGTTTTCTATTTATTTGAAATCATCTTAGTCAACTAAAACAATTACTTTATTGTCTTTCATTTCAATGGTACCCGAGTTAATCTCCAAAGTATAATTTTGAGCATCAATCATAGTGAATTTAGCCGCAACTTCTTTAGCAAATTTGAAATTTGAAGCTGAAATTTTTACAAGTCCTTTTTCTAAAATAGAAACTATTGGAGCGTGATTATTCAATATTTGAAAACTACCATCAACTCCTGGCAACGTTACTGAGGTAACCTCTGCCGAGAACAATTTTGCTTCTGGTGAAACTATTTCTAATAACATATTTTTTAGTTTACAGTCTCAGTTCACAGTCTCAGTACAAAATACTGAGACTGAACACCGAATACTAATTTATGCTTCCGCTAACATTTTCTCTCCAGCTTCTATAGCTTCCTCGATCGTACCTTTAAGGTTGAATGCTGATTCTGGCAAGTGATCTAATTCACCATCAATAATCATATTAAATCCTTTGATAGTATCTTTGATATCTACTAAAACACCTTTTAATCCAGTAAATTGCTCAGCAACGTGGAAAGGTTGAGATAAGAAACGTTGTACACGACGCGCTCTTGAAACGGCTAATTTATCATCTTCTGATAACTCTTCCATACCAAGGATCGCAATAATATCTTGTAATTGCTTGTATTTTTGTAAAATCTCTTTCACTCTTTGTGCACAGTCATAATGCTCATCACCTAAAATTTGAGGAGTAAGGATTCTTGAAGTTGAATCTAAAGGATCAACCGCAGGATAAATACCTAACTCAGCAATTTTACGAGACAATACTGTTGTTGCATCTAAGTGAGCAAAAGTTGTAGCCGGAGCTGGATCAGTTAAATCATCCGCAGGAACGTAAACCGCTTGTACAGATGTAATAGACCCTTTGTTTGTAGATGTGATACGCTCTTGCATCGCTCCCATTTCTGTAGCTAATGTTGGTTGATATCCTACCGCAGATGGCATACGACCTAAAAGTGCCGATACTTCAGAACCCGCTTGAGTAAAACGGAAGATATTATCCACAAAGAACAATACATCCTTACCTTGATCCGTTCCTGCTCCATCACGGAAATACTCCGCAATAGATAATCCAGAAAGTGCTACACGAGCACGAGCTCCTGGAGGCTCATTCATTTGTCCGAAAACGAAAGTAGCTTTAGACTCTCTCATTCCTGGCAAATCTACTTTTGATAAATCCCATCCTCCATTTTCCATAGAATGCATGAACTCATCACCATATTTTATAATTCCTGACTCTAACATCTCACGAAGCAAGTCATTCCCCTCACGTGTTCTTTCTCCTACTCCTGCGAATACTGAAAGTCCACCGTGACCTTTTGCGATATTGTTAATCAACTCCTGAATTAATACTGTTTTACCAACACCAGCACCACCAAACAATCCAATTTTACCCCCTTTTGAGTAAGGCTCAATCAAATCAATAACTTTGATACCCGTGAATAAAACTTCAGAAGAAGTTGATAAGTCTTCGAATTTAGGTGCCTGACGGTGAATTGACATTCCGTTTTCACCTGTTTTAGGTAATTCTGGCAAACCGTCAATAGCGTCACCAATTACGTTAAACAAACGTCCGTAAACATCTGCTCCAATTGGCATTTGGATAGGATTCCCTGTTCCAACTACTTCATAACCTCTACTCAAACCATCTGTTGAGTCCATCGAAATGGTACGAACCGTGTTTTCACCAATGTGAGATTGTACTTCAAGTACTAACAAAGTACCATCTTTTTTTGTGATTTCTAACGAATCATAAATTTTTGGAAGTTCAACATCCTTACCGTTGAAAACTACGTCAACTACTGGTCCAATGATCTGGGCAACTTTTCCTATTACTTTCGACATTACTTATGTATTTATTAAATAGCTATTTAGGTTTATGAAATAGTTCCAATCGAAACGTATCGATTAAATGCTTTTTTCAGTGTGCAAAGATAATTTTTTAAAATATAAAATCAATTATTTTTTAGAAAAAATGGATATTTTTAGTAGATCACTCTTAAACAACTAAAAAAAAGAAAAATGACAACATTATTGTCAAAAAAAAAGAAAGACCACTTACAAAGCGTAAGTGGTCTTTTATGTTTCATAATCAATATAACAATTACAACGAGGCTGGATATAGAATGCGGTACAACCCCACATCCTTATTTTTGAAATTTGAACCAAACTTAGCATTGATTGCGCTCGTAAACAAATTTGCAATAATTGCATACCCTCTAGGACTAGGATGTACCCCATCTAAAGAGAACATTCCTCCTGTAACAAATGTAGAAGTTGTAGTAAATCCATTATAAACAATTCCAGCAGGAGATGCTAATTGATCTGTTACCCCTTTTAATTCAACAAACGCTAAACCTTTTGCGTCGGCAACAGATTTAATAGTGGCATTATAAGCATCAGTCGCAACTTTAACCTCTGCAACTTCTGATTTTGTTAACACATGAACATCTTGCATTGGAAACGTTACACCAAAAGCATTTAAAGGCGCAGATGGTGCTACACCAAGTCCAGAATTCTCAGCTGTTGGAGCAGCAGCTATTGCAGACTGAGCTGTCAGCACAACCAAATCTTCGCTAGTTGCGTGTCTCGCACGACCAAAAACTTGCCCATAAATAGCAGCTCTTTCAGCGCCCAGACTAGGAGTAAAAGCTGCAGTCAATTGTGCAGAAAGATTAGGCAAACTTTCATCAACAATTAAAAGTGGATTTGCCACTGTGGTAGACAACAACTCTATACGCGATCCCGCACCAAAAGCAGTTAAAGCCTGCTTCAAAGGTCCGTACAATTGCGCATTTAAACCTTGAATTGTAGCAGTACCGACCGCCACATTTCCACCCCCCAATACAGATGCGGTAAGAGGATTAAATGGTACAGTAGTAAAAAAAGGCAAAGCCGTTACATATGGCAAATTTGCCACTACTCCTTTAGCACCTTTGGCAGTCAATGCAGTGACAATATTGTTGTATACGCTAGCAAAAACAGTTGGGTCTGTAATATCATTACTAGCATAGGTCGCAGGATTCATGTTACCCGTTTGATTTCTTCCTGAACCTCCAGAAGTCGCATACCCGAGCACATCATTACCACCAATCCACAACGAGAAAAAAGTAGGATCTTGAGCAACTGCATCAGCAACAACCGTTGTCGAAGCTGATGTAGCAAATCGAGCGAAGTATGGATTTGCAGCACCTGTTGCAACACCAGCTACATTTCCATATCCAGGAGCCACTAAATGGTAACTTTTCGCGCCAGGAACCCCTAAATTACTAAAAGGCCCTGTAAGCTTCGTAGTAACTTCTGTTGAAGGCCTGCCTGTAACATTTGTTGGAACAGGACTTTGCGGGGCTGGTCGTAAAAGTAAATATAATCTTGAATTCAAAATCACATTACCTCCAAACAACAATCCTCCCACATTATCAGCCATTAAAGGAGTTTTAAATTCACCTCCACCCGCTAATGTAAATTGTTGTCCCATGATATTAGGGTAAGCTCCTTTTTGCGCTTCAATAAACAAAGCATTATCACTAAAACCTGCAGCATACGAGTCACCCAAGGCAACATATTTCGTGAAAGTTGCAGAACCGGCTGTTAAAGGTTTACCATCAGATGTATTAGATCCTACAATAACTTCATCCTCATTATTACATGCTACAAATGCAAGCGAAGCAAATAATAGCCATTTGAAATTTTTTATCATTTTTCTTTGATTTTTACTGTTAATTTAAACCTTACGGGTTAATTGTCCATGAAGCAAAATATTGCTGCCCTATAAGTCCAGCCCCTAACACTTGACCGTATTCCTTACCTCCTATGTTTGAAGCTCCAACTTTTAACGTAGATTTCAAAGCAGGAAAGTTATAGTTCAACTGCGCATCAATAACTGTCGCTGCGTCAATGGTACCATCAGCAAATGAAGATTGCCATAAGTATTCACTGTTCCAACGTCCGCTTACATTAAATCCGAAATTTTTAAATAATTTCTCATTTCCAACAGAAGCCTTAACTCTGTGTTTTGGCGTATTGAAACCTGCCTCAAAACTAGCATCTTTAGACTGATCAAAATCAAACTCAGCATAGTTGTAGTTTGCACCTACTTCAAAATCTTTATATACTTTTCTAGACAATCCTATACCGAAACCTAGTGATTTTATTTCTAAAGCCGTATTTGTATACAGCTGAAAAATTCTAGTATTTCCATTCGAAAGCGCATGGATAGCTTGTTGACCTGCTACGCTTGTAAGTCCTCCGCCATCGATAGCTGTACCATACAACGGAGTAACTACATTTAAGTTTCCAATAAAATTATTGTAAACGTTATAATATCCATTTAAATCTATAGAAGTTTTATTGATAAATGAACGATACCCTAACTCAATTGCTTTAACCTCCTCTGGTTTAACCAAGCCAAAATTAGTTTTTTGCAATAACGCTGGATTTCTTGCAGCCGCAAAAGCAGCCGCAGAAGTAGCAGTAAAGGAATTATTATAAGCGTTAGTACCATTAATTGTAACTGTACTTCCACCAGCAAACCCCTGCCCTATAGCTCCTGATATAGGCAATGTCTCTACAAAACGAGTCAAGTTATCAGGTGCTGAACCCAACAAGATTGCACTACCAACATTAAACCCGATATATTGATCTTGCGTAGAAGGGTTTCTAAAACCCGTTTGAAAAGATCCTCTAAAATTATGATTTTTGTTTTGCCCTGCAGAATACACAACAGAAACTCTAGGAGAATAATTCCCATCAAAATTTTGGGCTTTATCATAACGAAGAGAAGCCGTTAGCTTCAAACGATCGTCCATCATCTTTTTCATCACTTGCGTGTACGCTCCATATTCATTATAATTTATAGGTCCCGAAGCATCTGTATAAATACGACCAAATGAATTCAACTGATATTCTCTATAAGAACCACCAACCTGAATTTCAGCAAATTTGATTAAATCTTTGAAATTATAGTTGGCATCTGAGTGATAAATTCTTGAATTGTCAACTAACTTAGAACCAGACAAAACACTTGCTTCATTTGTTACTTGGTTAAACGCGTTTTTAAACTCAGGAGTTCCAGGCAAGAATCTTCCTTGATCCGCTTTTGCTCTAGCCGCTCTGTGAGCATCTGCTGGCAACATGCCCCCAAGTGTAGAATTAGCAAATGTAGAACCATATTCCGTAAACCATTGTTGATCTGACTTCCACTTTCTATTTATATTAATACCAGTAAACAACATATCATAGGACTGACCACCATCTTCAGTAGTAGTATACCCTCTCAAAAAGAAATTCTTCCCTTTGAATTCTAATTTATGCTGTTGCATGAAAAAGTTATTCAAATAATAACGGTTTGCACCTTGGTAAACTGTATTACCATAACCAAATTTACTTTGAAAAATCACTTCTAATCTTTCGTCACCAAAAGGGCGAACATGCAAAGACGCGTCTATTTTCGTATTTGATACCTTATTATCTGTCAAATCAACCTCGTTATAACCTGTTCTTGAAACTTTATCACTCGGCAAAGTAGGAGCAGGAATCACTATTGCAGCTTCATCACCATAAACATTGATACCATCATAACCATAATGAGATCTATCTCTACCAGCTACCGTTTTATCATCATAGTTTACAGCATGCCATTCAGTTCCTCGCATGTATGCAAAATTTGCTTTGGCTGCAAAATACTTATTAAAAGCTTTAGACATGCGAATTCCATAATCAACATAATCATTTGTTCCAGCTGCTTTTTGGCTAGTTTGACCAAATTTAGCATACGCTCTAATACCTTCACTAGTAAATGGGCTTTTACTTGTCATGAATAGAACTCCATTAAATGCATTGGCACCATATAAAGCACTAGACGCTCCCGGTAACAACTCCACAGACTGCACATCAATTTCAGAAACACCAATCAAATTACCTAACACAAAGTTTAATAATGGTGAAGAATTATCCATACCATCTACTAATTGCATAAAACGGGTATTGGCCACTGTAGCAAAACCTCTCGTATTGATAGACTTAAAAGACATACTAGATGTATTCATTTGAACCTCCTTCATATTCTCTAAACCATCATAAAAAGAAGGTGAAGCTGTTTTCTTGATTTCAGCAATCCCCATTCTTTCAATAGTAACTGGAGACTCAAGAACACGCTCTGGAGTTCTTGAAGCAGAAATTACAATTTCATCAAGCTTGTTTTCATCCGCTAATAATTTTACAGCAACTTTTTGGCTACTTGAAGTAATAGACACTCTTTGCGAAGTAAAACCAACAGTAGTGACCTCTATCACAAAGGGCGGTCTTTTCGATGACTTTAATGCAAACGCACCTGTTACATCACTTGTAGTACCTGCAGACTCTCCAACAACCTTAATGTTGGCTCCAGGAATTGGCTGGTTGTTACTATCTGTAACAACACCTGAAATTGTACTTTGTGCAAACGATAGGCTGCAAAAAAACAATGTCAAAAAAAGTAAATACATTCTCATTGGTCTATAATTAGTTGGTTTATAAAGCCAAAGTACAAATATTTTTGATATTATTAAAAAAGCAACGAAAAAATTTCATATTCAGCAGTTAATTTGACTGAATTGCGGTTATTTCATATTTACAATAATTGTTTTTTATGTTAAATTTTATGCCTAAAAAAAAGATATTCATTATGCACGCATACAATAAATACATATTTGATAATTATTCTATTAATTTTTAGATATTACATAAAAGTGAAAAAATCCACAAAAAATCAGATTTTAAAGGACAATTCCCATCTTTATTATAAATAGTTGACAATCCAAACAAAAAAAAACCCCGAAAAATTAATTTCAGGGTTAGTATAGATATAGTTAAAAACTACTTATTCAACAGTAACAGATTTAGCTAGGTTTCTAGGTTGATCCACATTACAACCACGCATTACAGCAATATGATACGACAATAATTGCAGCGGTATAGTAGTAATTAAAGGCGATAGCGCATCAGAAGTTTCCGGTATTTCAATTACATAATCAGCGAGATCTCTAACTTGTGTATCTCCTTTTGTAACAACTGCTATAATTCTTCCACTACGAGATTTAATTTCTTGTATGTTACTTACAATTTTGTCATAATGACCCTGTTTAGGCGCAATAACAATCACCGGCATTGATTCATCTATCAATGCTATAGGTCCGTGTTTCATTTCAGCAGCAGGATATCCCTCAGCATGGATGTATGAAATCTCTTTTAGCTTTAAAGCCCCCTCAAGTGCTACTGGGAAATTATACCCTCGACCAAGATACAAACAGTTAGCGGAATCTTTAAATATAGAAGCAATTTCTTGAGCTTTTGCATTAGTTTCAAGAGCTTCTTTTACTTTTTCAGGTATGATTTCAAGCTCTTCTAAATATGCGTGAAAAGCTGAATGAGATAAAGTACCCTTAGCCTTTGCTAATCTCAAAGCTATCATTGTCAACACTGTAATTTGCGTAGTAAAAGCCTTTGTAGAAGCCACTCCAATTTCTGGCCCTGCATGTGTGTAAGCACCAGCATGACTTTCTCTTGATATGGACGAACCAACAACATTACAAACTCCAAAAACAAAAGCACCATTTTCTTTGGCTAATTTTATTGCAGCCATAGTATCGGCTGTTTCACCAGATTGTGAAATTGCAATAACAATATCTTTTTTGTTTATGATTGGGTTTCTATATCTAAATTCAGAAGCGTATTCCACTTCTACAGGTATTCTTGCAAATTCCTCAAAAACATATTCGGCAACCAATCCAGCATGCCATGAAGTTCCGCAAGCTACGATGATAATACGATCTGCGTTTAAAAATTTTTCTAAATTATCCTCTATACCAGCCATTTGAATCAACCCTTCATTAGCATGCAAGCGACCACGGTAAGTATCTTTTATTACACTTGGCTGTTCATAGATCTCTTTCATCATGAAATGATCATAACCACCTTTTTCAATTTGCTCTAAATTCATTTGGAGCTCCTGAATAGTAGGATTTACAAGTGAATCATCTTTTATTTTACGCACTTTCATTGGTTTATGCAACCTAATGTTAGCCATTTCACCATCTTCTAAATAAACAGCATTTGAGGTAAACTCTATAAACGGAGATGCATCAGAGGCAACAAAAAATTCACCTTCTCCTACACCAATAGCTAGTGGACTACCCAAACGGGCTGCAACAATCTCATTAGGATTTTTTTTGTCAAATACTGCAATAGCATAAGCTCCTACCACTTGATTTAAGGCTACTTGAACTGCTTTACCTAGTTTTAAACTATCTTTTTTTTGCACTTCTTCAATCAAATTAACCAAAACTTCGGTATCCGTATCCGAATGAAAAATGTACCCTCTTTTTGTAAGCTCCGCTTTTAAGGGAGCATAATTTTCAATGATTCCATTATGAACAATGGCTAAATCCCCTGAATTTGAAAGATGAGGGTGTGAGTTCACATCATTAGGAACACCATGTGTAGCCCAACGGGTGTGCCCAATACCAATACTTCCGTTGGTGGTTATTTCTTGAGAAGCTCTTTGCTCTAAATCAACTACCTTACCTTTCGTTTTTGAAACTTTTAAATTTTCTCCATCAAAAAGCATAACACCAGCACTATCATACCCTCTGTACTCAAGTCTCTTTAGCCCTTTAATAACTATAGGGTAAGCTTCTCTATATCCAATATATCCAACGATTCCACACATGTTCTTTTCTTAATTAGGTTTTGTAAAATAAATTTCAAGTTTTAATCTCTTATCTGCAGGAACAGAACTATTCCCACCATATAAAACGGTTCCCAATGGATTCATAACCGATCCCGTAGGGACTTCTCGTATAAACGAATTAGCCAACTTCACTTTACTTGAGGTTGATTTATTAATGTCCTCAGTAACAACAAGCCCAAGCTTTACATTAGTAGAGTCTTTGTTATTGATTAAATTCCGAATTTGATTGGTAATTCTAAACTTGTAAGTAACACCTCTTTTTGTGGTTGCATTTTTAACTAATTGACCGCCATAAATAACTTTTCCTTTCTTGGCATCCAAAGTTTTATCAGTATCATCTGCAGCATAATCAACCATTACTCGGTTGTTTGTAAAGTCGTACAAATATATTCTTTGAGGCTCTACACCACTAGCCATTGCGGCAGCATCAATATGAAATACTAAATTAGCCTCATTGACCAATCGCTTTTTTCCATCCGCAGGAAATCTTAGATCATCTAATTGATCCGAAATATTGTTTGGCCCCGTAAGAACTCCTTTAGAAGTATACCCTTTTAAATCTGTTTTATCAAAAAGTTCTATCACAGCTAAAGATCCTTCTCCTCCTTTTAAATAAAGTCTATCGTCACCTGCAGCAGAATTACCAGTAAATGGCAAATTTTCATAAGCAGCACCACTACCAGAAAAATTATTACTCAATAAACTAACAGTGTTACCCGTCATATTAAGTTGTATTACTTTTTTAACACGAGTGGTTTTAGTAACTCCTCCAACTGTTGTTACTAGATCTTCATTGTATTTAATTGTGATTTTACCTTCTTTAAATTTAGGCATGATTAAATTCCCCGGACTAGTACCCGCTTTCTCTACCTTAAAATACAATCCTCTAAAATAATTTTTAAAAACATCATTATTAGCTAATTTTCCTGAGTTTATAGCATCAATAATTCGGGTTTTAAAATAACTTTTATTCAAATTCAACTGCATTTCAGGCGGACCATAAGTAGTTGTTTCAACCTTTGTAACCGTGTCTTTAGTAGTAGTCTCTTTTGCAGTAGCATTAAAGAAAAACTCATCATTTTGCGCTTTATCTGAACTATCGTTTAAACGATTTGGTTTTTTAAAATTATCAAAATCTGAATTTTGATCTGAGTAATAACGTTGAAGTTGTTGAAACCCACCAACAGGATCGATATCGCGCATAAAAAACCCAGACTCATAAACACTCAATTTCATAATAGCTTTTTCAGGACCATAAATTGAATCTAAAACAAATGTACTAGGACTACCACTCTTAATTTTTGTTTGGCTATTATCAACAAAGTAAGGAACCGTTAACACCACACTCTCAATAAAAGGGTTTGCACCAACTGAAGTTACCGCTTCAGCTAGTGTAAGTTGTGTATTATAATTAGCCGTGGTTTCACCAAAAATACTACTGTTATAAATTCCAAGCGGGTTCAAATCTAAATTATTAGACTGTACAACTCCCGTTTTTTGATTGTAACCAGTTACGCTGAACGATTGTTTATTGAGTTCAAAATTATTATCTCCTAATAAATCGCCACCAATTTCATTGAAATCTTTATCGCATGAAGCCATAAAAATAACAGTTAAACCAAGAAACACTTTCTTGAATAAAGAATTATTAATCATATGTATAAAAAAGGGTTAATTTAAAGCATTTCGTTTATATAGAAATTTGTATACGCCTCGGCGAATGCATCTTTCGGTGCGAAAGGTAAAAAAGGTTTTCCTGAAGATTCTATAAATTTTGTTAAACTTGGCGAGAGTGAATTAGAAGCGATAATCACTGCATCAGAATGTTTAATCGTAGTTTTAATAATATTCTCGTAGTTAGGAATTTCAAGATCAGCAATTGCCTCTTCTGGAACACCATCAAACTTTACTTTGTTAATCATTTCCACATCAAGAGTACCATCAAAAGACTGACTGTAAACAGAGGTTACAATCTTAGTATCTGAAAACAACGCTTCGTTTTTGTAAAAATGCTTCATATAAACAGGCAACATAGCGGCTAACCATCCATGTACATGTATAATATCTGGAACCCAATTGAGTTTTTTAACTGTTTCTACAACACCTTTTGCAAAGAAAATAGCGCGCTCATCGTTATCAGGATACATCACACCATCTTCATCAGCAAAAGTTGCTTTTCTTTTAAAGTAGTCATCGTTATCAATAAAATAAACTTGTATACGTTCTTTTGGGATAGATGCAACCTTTATAATCAAGGGCATATCCAAATCATTTACTACCAAATTCATCCCCGAAAGTCTAATTACCTCGTGTAATTGATGTCTTCTCTCGTTAATATTTCCATACCTTGGCATAAAAATTCTTATCTGTCCACCTTGATCATTAATCATTTTCGGAACGTCATAAGACATTAAAGAGACCTCGTTTTCAGCGAGATACGGCACCACTTCAGATGATACATATAATATCCTCTTATCTTTCATATTGTAATTTACTTTATTTATTGGCAATAAAAACCACGCAAAATTACAAAATTTTATGCAGTTATTAACTAAAATAGTAAGTTTGCATTTAATTTTAATAATACTGCCATGCCAATTTTCAATGGAAAAGCACCTTTGATGGACTATTTAAAATCTATTAAAGATAGTCAAAAGACTATTGGATTTGTTCCTACAATGGGCGCTTTGCATGAAGGACACTTAGCTTTGATGAAAAAATCATTGCAAGAAAATGACACTACAGTGGTTAGTATTTTTGTAAATCCTACACAGTTTAACAATCCAGAAGACCTGGAAAAATATCCTAGAACACTGGAAGAAGATGTTAAAAAACTTACAAATCTAGACGATAGCATTATTTTGTACGCGCCAACTGTTGAAGATATTTATGATGGAAAACCAACTTCCCAATCATTTGATTTTGATGGGCTAGAAAACCAAATGGAAGGCAAGTTTAGACCTGGTCATTTTAATGGTGTAGGAACAATTGTAAAACGTTTGTTTGAGATTGTTACTCCTACTAACGCTTACTTTGGCGAAAAAGATTTCCAACAATTACAAATTGTAAAAAAAATGGTTTCTAAAAACAATCTTGACGTAAATGTAATAGGTTGTCCCATACACAGAGAAGCCAACAATCTTGCAATGAGTTCCAGAAACGAACGATTAACACCTCTAGAACGAGAACAAGCCGCTCTGATTTACAAAGTTTTAAGCTCTGCAAAAGAGCAGTTTTCAAAAAATAGCACCCTAACAATATCAAAGTGGGTTGAAAAAGCTTTTAAAAACAACCAACAATTCAATCTTGAATATTTTACCATTGCAGACGAAGCTACGCTGTTAACCTGCACACGAAAAAATAAAAATAAAAAATACAGAGCTTTTATAGCGGTAATAGTCAATAATATTAGATTGATTGATACCATTTCATTAAATTAATTTACCTTTGTAGCATGCAAATCCAAGTCTTAAAATCAAAAATTCACCGCGTCAAAGTAACCGGAGCAGATTTAAATTATATCGGCTCGATCACCATTGATGAATCACTGTTAGAAGCATCTAACATTATTGAAGGTGAGAAAGTTTCAATTGTAAACATCAATAACGGCGAACGTTTTGAAACCTACGCCATCAAAGGAGAAAAAAACTCCGGAACAATAACGCTTAACGGTCCAGCAGCTAGAAAAGTACAAAAAGATGATATCATTATTATCATTTCGTATGCAGGCATGGACTTTGAAGAAGCCAAAACATTCAAACCTTGGGTTATTTTTCCTAACGAAAATGACAATTCACTTACATAAAAATATCAGCTAGCTATTTTAAAGTTTCTAAAACCATAAACAACAGCCAACAAGAATAAGGTGAAGTTTATGGTTTTTTTACGTCTATTTTTTTGAAATATAATATAGTATAAACTCAAAAAAAATACAAAATCCCACAATTTACATCGAAATAACGGCCTCAATATAAAAAAAGAGAAGACCTATCATAAAAGCAAATATTATAGTATCTTGCTTTGCAAATGATCCCATTATTACGTACTCCCAAATCAAACCTACAAATGAAAAAAACATTACTATTACTGTTATTTAGTGTGGCCGTTTTTTCTCAAAAAACATCCTTTACATTCGATTCTCAAATACTCGGCGAGGCAAGAGAACTTACTTTAAGCATACCTCTTTCCTTAGAGAAAAATCCAACTAAAAAATATCCTGTTCTCATTATACTCGATGGTGAATATTTATTTGATCCTTTTTACGGGGCATTGCAATATGGTGCCTACTGGGATGACCTACCCGAAACTATCATTGTAGGCATACATCAAAATCAAAAAAATGAACGCATTGCAGATTGTTCACACGATGAAGTAGAAGATGAACTTACCGGCAAAGGAAGTCAGTTTTTTAATTTTATTGGAGGAGAATTAATTCCTTATTTAGACAAAAAATATCCCACAGCATCGTTTCGAATTATTGCTGGACATGATACTACCGCTGGTTTTTTAAACTATTTTCTGTATAAAGAAAATCCGCTGTTTCAAGCCTATATTTCACTAGCACCTGAACTTACAAAAGGTATGCAGGAAAGATTACCTGATGAACTTTCAAAAACTAAAAAATCTATTTTTTATTATCAAGCAAATGGTGAAGGTGATATTCGAAAGATTCAAAACGGAATCAAAAATCTGGATACAAATTTGCAAGAAGTTAAGAATCCTCTGGTCCATTATAAATTTGACAACTTCAAAAACACATCCCATTACGCTGTAGTATTACAAGCAATTCCTAATGCTTTATACCATTTTTTTGATGCGTACAAACCAATTTCTTCCCTTGAATTTAGTGAAAAAATAGCCAGTTTACCTTCAGGATATGTGGATTACTTAGTAGCTCGATACGATACCCTTTATGAACATTTAGGATTAAGAACAGTAGTAAGACTCAATGATTTTAAAGCTATTGAAGCCGCAATAATAAAAAATAAAGCCTACTCAGAACTGGGACAACTTGCCGAAATTGCCACAGTTAATTACCCAAAATCAATGCTTTCGGATTATGAGCTAGGTTTAATGTATGAAAGATTAGGTGAGCCAAAACGCGCTGCAAAATATTATCAAACAGCATCTCAACAAGAAGAAATAGGTGATTTGACTAAAACAATGATGCTTGAGAAATACGAGGATATGACTACTAAAATACCAAAAAAATAATGTCAAAAGTAAAAACTACTTTTTTTTGCCAAAACTGTGGCGCACAATATGCTAAATGGCAAGGACAATGCAATTCTTGCAAAGAATGGAACACTATTGCCGAAGAAATTATCCAGAAACAAGAAAAAGTGGCTTGGAAAAGCGAGCCCACTCCCACTAGTAAAGCACCAAGACCACTGCGCATAGATGAAATTGATTCGGCGCAAGAGATTCGCATGGATACTACTGATGGCGAATTGAATCGTGTTTTAGGTGGCGGTATTGTTCCAGGTTCGTTGATTTTATTAGGCGGTGAACCAGGCATTGGAAAAAGTACACTTTTGCTACAAATTTCATTAAAACTACCTTACAAAACCCTGTACGTATCTGGCGAGGAAAGTCAGAAACAAATAAAAATGCGTGCGGAAAGGATTACCCCAAGCGGTGATAATTGCTACATTCTTACTGAAACAAAAACACAAAATATCTTTAAACAAATTGAAGCCATTCAGCCAGAGATTGTAATTATAGATTCCATTCAAACTTTGCATACGGATTATATTGAATCGACACCCGGAAGTATTTCTCAAATCAGGGAAACCACCGCCGAGCTGATAAAATTTGCCAAAGAAACCAATATTCCTGTCATTTTAATTGGGCACATTACAAAAGACGGAAACATAGCTGGTCCTAAAATTCTAGAACACATGGTAGACACGGTGTTGCAGTTTGAAGGAGACCGAAATCACGTATACCGTATTTTACGCTCTCTGAAAAACCGTTTTGGCTCTACGGCCGAAATAGGAATTTATGAAATGCTAGGTAGCGGCCTGCGCGAAGTAGCCAACCCATCTGAAATATTAATTTCGCATAAAAACGAAGAACTATCAGGAACCGCAATTGCATCCACTCTTGAAGGCATGAGACCTTTAATGATAGAAATTCAAGCGCTCGTAAGCACCGCAGTGTACGGGACGCCGCAGCGAAGCACTACAGGATACAATGCTAAGAGACTCAACATGATTTTGGCAGTACTCGAAAAAAGAGCTGGTTTTAGGCTAGGCGCCAAAGATGTATTTTTGAATATTACAGGCGGAATTTCGGTCGACGACCCCGCGATTGACTTGGCCGTGGTTGCTGCCATTCTATCTTCAAATGAAGACATTCCTGTCAACAAAGATTTTTGTTTTGCAGGCGAAGTAGGACTTTCTGGTGAAATACGTCCAGTAAACCGAGTAGATCAGCGCATTCAAGAAGCGGAAAAATTAGGATTTTCGACCATTTTTGTATCCAAATACAATAAAATCACTTTAAAAAATACAGGAATACAAATTAGGATGGTCGCTAAAATAGAAGATGTGGCAAGTGAGCTATTTGGATAACTATATGTATTGTAGAAAAAATATAATTAGAACATGGAAATTCAATTTTTACCTGACCAAATAGAAACCGACAATGATAGTGAACTACAACTGCATGAATATTTTATTTCGAAAAGTATCATCAAAAACAAGGTGCAGCTTTCTAAAAATGTTTTTAGTTTTCTGCTCAACGGAACAAAAGAACTTGTTACTCAAAACCATACAACACGCATAGAAAACGATAAATTTGTCATTATCAAAGCAGGTAATTGCTTGATGAGCGAAAGCATTTCTATGAGTCAAAATTACCGAAGTATGCTGCTTTTTTTTTCGGACAAAGCCGTTGAAGACTTTCTAAAAAAATACGATTACAAGAACAATCACAAGCAAAATAACGATCCTTTTATTATCACAGAATACGATCGTGTGATTCAAAATATTGTTAAGAGTTTAATTCACCTTCAGTCGCAACCTATTGACTTTATTAACAAAATGCTGCCGTTGAAATTTGAGGAAATCCTTCTTTATCTCGTTCAAATGAAGGGAATCGATTTTTTATTGAATTTTACAAATCACCAAAATCCATCGGCAAAATCATTTGTAGACACGATGCACAAAAATGCTTTGAACAATTTAAGCATCCAAGAGCTATCGTTTTTATGCAACATGAGTGTTTCCACTTTTAAACGCAACTTTGACAAGGAATTTCAAACAAGTCCAATCCGATGGTTTCAAGAAAAAAGATTAGAGCATGCGGCTTACTTGTTGCAAAACAAGAAAATGCGCGCCTCTGATGTCTACGAAGTAATAGGTTTTGAAAATTTATCGAGTTTTGTTCAAGCGTATAAAAATAAATTCGGAACTACTCCCAAACAATCACAAATCAACATTTGAACTTTTAACAACATTTTTTGAACTTTTTAGATTTAGAGTTTGCCTCCATATTAATGACTTTTGCATTGTAATTTAAAACCATTCACCATGCAAAAATCAATTTTATTTTTATCAGCAGTACTTCTATTTACAAGTACGCTTTTTGCTCAAAAAACATTTACACTAAGCAGTAAAGATATGGGCGGATCCTTTACCATTCAAAATGAATTTAATGGATTTGGCTGTAACGGAAACAACGCCTCGCCACAATTAAGTTGGGAAAATACTCCTGAAGGAACTAAGAGTTTTGCCATTACTTGTTACGATCCAGATGCACCTACAGGAGCAGGATGGTGGCATTGGGTAGCCTTTAACATCCCTACCAATGTGAATGAAATTGTTTCAAAAGCAGGAAATCCAGCCTTAAATTTAATGCCAGCAGGAACTATACAAAGTACTACAAGCTTTGGGGCAACTGGTTTTGGAGGTCCATGTCCACCAGTAGGTCATGGTATTCATACCTATATTTTCACCGTTTACGCACTAAAAACAGACAAACTAGGACTAGAGGCTACTGCTAACCCAGAGTTAGTTGGTTACAATTTATGGGCCAACACCCTTGCAAAAGCAACTATTGTAGCACACTATAAAAGATAATAAATGTGAAGTCAAAGTAGCACTTGACTCCGTTGGTGATGGATTTAGAATCTTCAAAATCAACCATCCTTTAACGGGTGAAGTTAGCAGCATGACCAAAGCACCATTAGACGAATTAGCCGAAGCACTAAAACTAAAATGCACAAGTAGCGAAGCTTTAAGCGCTGCCCCAATTGAATTACGTACCCAATTTAAAAATAAATATGAATACAAAAATGAACATTACGTTACAACAAGCAGAAGCAGTAATTGCTGCAGCAAAAAACAAATCAGAAGAAATTGGAACTAAAATGGACATTTGCGTAGTAGACGCAGGTGCAAATTTAGTTGCTTTTGCTAGAATGGATGGCGCATGGATAGGATCTATTGACATTTCATTCAAAAAAGCAAAAACATCTGCATGGTTCACCATGGATACTGCAACTTTAACGCCGTTAGTAAAACCTGATGCTCCGTTATACAACATCGAGCACAGTAATGGCGGATTGATTACTTTTCCCGGAGGTGTTGTTATCAAAAACAATGATGGTGAAGCAATAGGAGCTATTGGAGTAAGCGGCAGCACCGTAGAAGACGATCATCTTGTAGCTGACTTTGGAGCCAAAGCGATCCTGTAACCTACAAAACTACATACTAAGACAGCCTAACAAACTTTTGCTTTGTTAGGCTTTTTTATTTGTAGTCAGAGAAGATCAAATAATAACTTGACTAGAAATAAAAATCAACTACATTTTGACTGCAGTCTATTTAATAAAAACAAATAAAGTATATTTACCATGCATTTGGCATCCATAAAAACCGAAATAAACCGCACTAATACCCTACAATGAAAACCTATCAAGACCAACTACAAATTGTAAACTCCTTTCATGAAATGGGAGAAACTATTGCTGCAGCACAGTTCTTGATGGAAGAATACGGCCTTACACACCCCAACTTTAAAGGTTTTGAACTCAGAGAAAAAGCAAAGCCTGAATTCATCCTAATGACAACCGAAGGTGCTTTGGGTGAACCACAAATTATTCGGATACCAGAGAATACTTTTGAATATCCACTTCCCTTAATGCTCAACTTACTCCTGCATGAGATGATTCACGTGGCACAAAAAACGCCTGAAAACACTATACATGATAAAAACGAAAGGGAATGGCAGGCCTATTATGAAATGCTTTTTCATGAACAATACCCGCAAGTTCCCGAACTATCTCATTTTCACAAACGTTTTTTTGCCAATAAAGCAGTGGAATATTATACCCGAATGGGCGAAGGCTCTCCACTGCAAATAAAATACGGTACACAAAAACAAAAAGCAGACCTACTATTGCTAGACTTAGTAGAAGAATTTCAAAAAAAATAACTTTTACCCACAACCCTTTCGAAAAGCAACACAGCCCTAAACAATCTATACGCTAATAGTTTATTAATCTTTACAATTAAACCTACTATTGATCAAAAAAGTTGTTATTTTAGCCACCCCAAATCAATACAGTAAACATGAAAACCACCAAACAAAAAATTGGTCTTTTTTTTAAGATACTTCTCGTGGTGATATGCCTTATTGTAGGCGCATTTTTTGTATTCAGAGATGCCGTTTTACAACAAACATTGGATAAAATTTCAAATGAAATGACGGTAGAATACAACAGTAGTTTTACGGTTGAAAATGCCTCATTTGATGGTTTGTCTGACCTTAGTATGAATGGAATTACGCTAGTCCCTCAAGATGCTGATACACTTGTTAAAATTGAAAAAATAAAAACAACGGTTAACCTCTTAAAACTAATTTCTGGCGAGGTGCAACTGGGAACATTAGATATACAAAATGGCTACATTCAACTGGTAAAAAAAGGAAAAAAAAGAAACTTTGATGCGTTCTTAAAAAAGGATCCCTCAGCTGAAAAAACCAATGAAAAGAGGGATTACGCCAAATTTGCTTATGCCCTTATCACCAAAATATTGAATTTAGTTCCTACAGATATGGTACTAGACAATCTCGCTTTTAAAATAGATGATAATGGCAATAAAACAAACATCAATTTCCAAAAACTACGTTTAGCGAATAAACAATTGGAGACATCCATAAAAGTACAAACCAACACCATCTCACAACAGTGGAAACTAAAAGGTTTTGCGGATCCAAGAAATAAAAAAGCAGACATTCAGTTTGCAAACAAAGATACAGGCGCGATTAAACTCCCTTATTTTGATGAACGTTTCAACTTGAAAACAAGTTTCAACACCATCCGCTTAAATCTTGAAAACATTGAAAAAGATGGCGATGAGCTGCACATTGATGGCTTTATGGCAATTGCCAATTTAAAAATCAATCATCCAAAAATAGCCAATAAAGATGTAGTGCTGCAAAATGCTAAGTTTGACTACCGTTTCTTATTAGGATCTGATTTCGTTTCTATTGACAGTACCTCAACGGTACAACTCAATAAGATAAAATTCCATCCCTACCTAGCCTATGACACTGCTCTTGACACGCTCTACAAACTCAAGGTAAACATCCCAAAAATGAAGGCTCAGGATTTCATAACCTCCTTACCCGAAGGCTTGTTTACGCATTTCAAAGGCATGGAAGCGAGCGGAACTTTCTCTTATAAATTGGATTTTGCTTTCAATCAAAACAAACCCAACCGTCTAGTTTTTGACAGTACTTTAAAGAAAGAAAATTTAAAAATTACAAAATATGGCGACGCCAACTTGACTAAGCTCAATGGAGAGTTTGTATACCGCGCCTTGATTAATAACGTATTGCAAAGACCTGTTCTTGTGGGTACCGCAAACCCTAACTACACCCCATTAGATCAAATTTCGCCTTACTTACAAAAATCAGTTTTAACTACTGAGGACCCTTCGTTTTTCTCTCATCGCGGCTTTATCAGTGAGGCCTTCAAACAATCGATTGTAAAAAATATTAGAACCAAAAAGTTTGCTCGTGGCGCTAGCACCATCAGTATGCAACTGGTGAAAAATGCTTTTTTGAGCAGAGAAAAAACACTTTCGCGCAAGCTTGAAGAAATTTTATTAGTTTACATCCTTGAAAACAATAGGATTGTAAGTAAAGAACGCATGCTGGAAGTGTACTTTAACATTATCGAATGGGGTCCAAATGTATACGGAATTGGCGAAGCAAGTCAGTTTTATTTCCAGAAAATACCAGCAGAGTTGTCACTAAACGAATGCTTATACTTGGCTCGAATTATTCCTAGCCCAAAGAAATTCATGTATCAGTTTAACGATCAAGGATTGTTAAAAGATTTTGCGACAAAACAAGAACTTTTTTTGACAAAAATAATGCTTCGAAGAGGACTCTTTACTCCAGAAGACACCTTGTATACTTCAACACCTATTTATATCTCAGGACCTGCACGTTCTTTTATAAAGTTCAAAGTACTAGACTCAACCTTGATAAAAGTAGATTCACTTGCCGAAGAGTCTGAGTTTGATTTCTAAATCTGCTCTAGAAACTAAAAACTCCAGCAGAAAAGACTCATTTTCTACTGGAGTTTTTGATAAGAAGGCCCAGAATGACAAGCAATAAACCAAAGTTTGCACTACTAAATATAACTAGTTGTACTTAAACTAACACTATTTTTTGAGTTACGGTGCCGGATCTGGAATTGCAGCTTGTACTGCATCAATTGCTTTTAAAACCTCTTCCGAAAGTGTTACTTGCATCGTGTCTATGTTTTCTTTTAACTGTTCTAATGTTGTCGCCCCAATGATTGTACTAGTTACAAAAGGCTGCTGTTCTATAAATGCCAAAGACAGTTCTGTCAAGGTCAATCCGTTTTTAGTTGCGATTTCATGATATAAACGAGTGGCTTGGCTACTTTGCTCGCTATTGTATCTAGAGTATTGCGGAAATAAAGTAAGGCGTGCTTTTGGATGTGATTCACCCGTTAGGAATTTTCCAGATAAAATACCAAATGCCATCGGCGAATACGCCAATAAACCAACATTTTCTCTCAGACAAACTTCCGCCGAAGCATTTTCAAAAAGACGGTTCAACAATGAATAGGGATTTTGAATCGTTTTTACTCTTGGCAAATTGTTGTATTTACTTTCTTCCAAAAAACGCATGATTCCCCATGGGTTTTCATTTGACAACCCAATATGCTTGATTTTTCCAACTTTTACAAAACTATCTAGAGTTTCCAAGACAGCGTGAATGTTATCTTCCCAAGCATCCTCTTGCACTGTGTAGCCGCGTTGCCCAAAATAATTCGTTTTGCGCTCTGGCCAGTGTAATTGGTACACATCCAGATAATCGGTTTGCAGTCGTTTTAGACTTTCGTCTAAAGCATACTTGATGCTCGCTGGTGAGAAATCTAACTTTTCTCTCATATACCCAAAATTAGGATTAGGACCCGCAATTTTAGATGCTAAGATTATCTCTTCTCTTTTACCTGATTTTTTCAGCCAGGTTCCTATAATCCTCTCAGTACTTCCGTAAGTCTCTTTGTTCGCTGGAATAGAATACATCTCCGCAGTATCGAAAAAATTAACTCCGTTTTCTAGTGCATAATCCATTTGGGCGTGACCCTCAGACTCAGTATTTTGTTGACCAAAAGTCATTGTACCCAAACAAATTTTACTAACTTTTATATCAGTATTGGGTAAAGTAGTGTATTTCATTTTTTAAAGATTCAGTGATAAAAAGGTACAAAGGTACAAAGGCACAAAGTGACAAAAGCAAAAATGTCGAGTAAAAACTCTGAACCTTTGCCTCTTTGAATCTTTGCCTCTATCTTAATTTATTTCATTCAACATCTCTGCAATTGCATCTAATTTTGGAGTTAAAATAATTTCAATCCTACGGTTTTTTGCTTTACCCTCAGCAGTGGCATTACTTCCTAGAGGTGAAAACTCTCCTCTTCCAGCAGCAGTTAGATTTTGTTTGTTAATTTTTTTATTTTCGCTTAAAATACCAACGATTGCGGTAGCTCTTTTTGTAGACAAATCCCAGTTATCTCCAATAGGACCCGATGCTGTAAAGGCATCATCATCTGTGTGACCTTCAATAAGTACAGAAATATCTGGATTGTCGCCTAATACTTTTCCTAATTCAACAACTGCTTTTTTACCTTCAGGACCTACTGCCCAACTTCCAGAATTAAAGAGGAGTTTATTCTCCATTGACACGTATACTTTCCCGTTTTTTTGCTCAACGGTCAAGCCTTTTCCCTCAAAACTATTTAAGGCTTTAGACAAGGTTTCTTTCAGTTTTTTCATACTTGCTTCCTTGGCAGCAATCAAATCTTCAAGTTCTTTTAAGCGCTGTGCATTCTTACTCAAGCGTTCTTGTTCCTGCGCTAGGGCTTTCCCTTTCTCATCCAGCTGATCCAGCAAATCCCTATTTTTCTTCATGTTGCTTAATAGTGCATCTCCACTATTTTTCTCTAGCGCAGTATAAGAATCTTGGAGCATTCTATACTGGTTTTTACTCGCTTCTAACTCTGCTGCTGCTCTGGCCAGAGCAATTGTAGATTTGTCAAGATCTGCTTTTAAGGCGTCACGATCTATTTCGAGTTGGTTTTTAGCTTGCGATAGCGCAGCATTTTCATCAGCTAAAGTTCTATTTTCTTTTTTTAGATCTGTAAATTTACTTTCTAAATCATTGTATATTTTCTTAGAAACACAAGAAGTTGATAGTGCAAGCACCAGCAATCCTATTGAAATTTTTTTTATCATTTGTTTACGTTTTTATGTTGATTCAATTATTGTTTACACCAAATTAATGAGGCTACGATCAAGCCTACAACCCCAATTATCATTGTTGTTTTCTCCTAAAAACAACTAAATTACTTCACTAAACTTTTATTTACATAGAAATTCAGTGAATTACATTTATAGCGAAGAGCGGAAAAAAGCTCCTAATACTACTCTATTTCGACCAAAATAGGGCAATGGTCTGAGTGAACAGCATCGGCTAAAATTACAGCTCTTTTTAATTTATGTTTTAAATTTTCACTTACAAGATTATAATCAATCCTCCAGCCTTTATTATTTCCTCTTGCTCCAGCACGGTAACTCCACCACGAATATTGATGCGGCTCATTATTAAAATGTCTAAAACTATCTACAAATCCAGATTTCATAAACTGATCAAGCCAAGCTCTTTCTTGAGGCAGAAATCCAGAAACATTTTTATTTCGCACAGGATCATGAATATCTATTGCTTCATGGCAGATGTTGTAATCGCCGCAAATAATAAGGTTTGGAATCTCTTTTTTGAGTTCGTTGATATAGTTTTGAAAATCATCCATAAACATAAATTTATGATCCAATCTATCCATATTTGTTCCAGAAGGCAAGTATAAACTCATAACAGACACCGAATCAAAATCAGCTCGAAGATTACGTCCCTCAAAATCCATGTGCTCAATTCCGGTTCCGTGCACGACATTATTGGGCTTACTCTTAGATAAAATTGCTACGCCACTATATCCTTTTTTTGTAGCTGGATAATAATATTGATAAGGATAACCTGCTTGCGTAATAGCATCAACTGGAATTTGATCTTCAGTTGCCTTAATTTCTTGTAGGCAAATAACATCCGGATTTGCATGCTGCAACCATTCTAGAAAACCTTTTGTAATGGCTGCTCTAATACCATTTACATTGTATGAAATAATTCTCATTAGGGGAAAAAATTGAAATTAACTATAAAGATCATCCGGCTTACTGTAGCGCCTTAATACCCAATTTAATGTATTAGTTTTAAAATATTTTTTAAAAATATACGTTTCAAATGTAACAAAAAAGTAGAAGTTTGATGTAGAAAAATAGAGAAAATGGAGATTTTTGCTATCTTTGTTTCTTGCACTAAAATAAAGAAAAAAAATACATGGGTCTAGTTACCGCGAAAGAAGTTGCAAAAGCAATCAATGCAGACAAGTACGGAGTTTTAGGTACCTTTTCTGGCTGGCTATTAATGAAAGTGCTAAAAATCTCTACTTTGAATAAAGTGTATAACAGAAACAAACACTTAAAAGAGGTCGCTTTTTTGAATGGAATTCTTGATGATTTAAAAATAAAATTCGAAATCCCCGAAGAAGACTTAAAAAGATTACCAAAAGAAGGCGCCTATATTACCATCTCAAACCACCCTCTTGGCGGAATTGATGGGGTTTTATTATTAAAATTAATGTTAGAACGCGAGCCCAATTTTAAAATTATCGCCAATTTTTTATTGCACCGCATAGCTCCGCTAAAAAAATACATCATGCCTGTAAATCCTTTTGAAAATCACAAGGATGTAAAATCAAGTGTGGTAGGAATTAAAGAAACACTTCGTCATTTAAGTGATGGCAAACCTTTAGGTATGTTTCCTGCAGGTGAAGTCTCTACTTATAAAGATGGTAAGTTAATGGTAGACAAACCGTGGGAAGAAGGCGCTATTAAGGTCATCAGAAAAGCACAAGTTCCCGTTGTACCTATCTATTTTCATGCAAAAAACAGCAGGTTATTTTATTTGCTTTCTAAAATTAGTGGGACTTTTAGAACCGCAAAATTACCCTCGGAAGTTTTTAGCCAAAAACGTAGAATAATCAAAGTACGTATAGGCAAACCAATATCTGTAAATGAGCAAAACGAGCACACTACTATTGAGGAATACTCTGAGTTTTTAAGGAAAAAGACCTATATGCTGGCTAATCCATTTGAAAAAGAAAGCCCATTTTTACCTACTCCTACGTTAAAAATTCCTAAAAGTCCAAAAACGATTGTTACGGCTGCAAGCCAAGACAAAATGATCAAGGAAGTAGAAGGATTACGTACCACAGATTGCCGCTTACTGCAAAGTAAAAACTACGAAGTATTTTTTGCAAGAGCTTCTAAAATCCCGAATATTCTTCATGAAATAGGCCGTCTACGCGAAATTACTTTTAGAGAAGTAGGTGAGGGCACTAATGAATCTATAGATCTTGACAAGCACGATCAATATTACCACCACTTATTTTTGTGGGATAACGAAGCTAACAAAATTGCAGGTGCATACCGAATGGGATTAGGAGCCGAAATTTACCCTAAATACGGTATAAATGGTTTTTACCTCAACGATTTATTTAGATTTGAACCTGAATTATATGACATGATGCACAAATCCATAGAAATGGGTCGCGCGTTTATCATTAAAGAATACCAACAAAAACCAATGCCGCTTTTCCTGCTTTGGAAAGGAATTATGCATACTACATTGCGTTATCCAGAGCATAAATTTTTATTAGGCGGTGTGAGTATTAGCAATCAATTTTCTGATTTCTCAAAATCGTTGATGATTGAGTTTATGAAATCTAATTATTATGATCCTTATATTGCGCAATATATTCATCCAAAAAAAGCATATAAAGTCAAACTTAAAGATGCCGACAAAGATTTCATTTTCAACGAGACTGAAGCTGATTTGAACAAATTTGACAAAATAATTGACGAATTGGAACCTGGCAGTTTGCGCTTACCTGTTTTGATTAAAAAATACATCAAACAAAACGCCAAAGTTGTAGCCTTTAATGTAGATCCACTATTTAATAACGCGGTAGATGGCCTTATGTACATAAGAATAGCTGACATCCCGGAAAGCACTATGAAGCCAGTAATGGAAGAATTTCAGGCCGAACTAGAACGAAAATTAGTAGAAAAAGAAGATTAATATCAGTACCATTATATAAATCCCGTCTCGTCCTAAAAAGATAAGACGGGATTTTTTATGTTTTAAAACCATGCCTTTTTACCTACTTGATACGTTTGATAAAACTCTTCATCTGATTTTGTTAAATAAATAATCCCTTCTATAAATCCTAACAAAGTAGTTACGGTTCCACAGGTAAACAAACTAATCAATAACCAAATAATTCCTTCGGTGGTGTAACCCAAAAAAAACTTATGAATTGCTAACGGTCCTAAAAGAATAGCGAGCAACCCAGCTGGAAGTTTCTTATTATCTTGTCGGTTATGTTGGGGTTGATTCCAAGCTTCGTATTTTTGATTTTCCATTGTTAGTCAATATTGGTTAATTAAGTAGTTTATGTATTCTAGTTTATAAAAATACCGATTAAATAGGCTCCCAAAGTTCTATTTTATTTCCTTCACAATCCAGTATGCAAGCAAATTTTCCGTACTCATAAGTCTGCATATCACCCACAATTGTTACACCTTCTTGTGTTAATTTTTTCAATAATACCGCTAAATCATGCACTCTAAAGTTTTGCATGAACTCTTTTTTGCTTGGTTCAAAATAAGTAGTATCTGCAGCAAAAGGCGACCATTGCGTAGAACAATCCGCACCGTTCTTATCTTTCCACAAAAAAGTAGCTCCGTATTGATCTGTTTTTAAACCCAAATGCTTTTCGTACCAAGCCGTTAAACCTTTAGGGTCATTGGACTTAAAAAAGAAACCTCCAATTCCAGTTACGCGCTCTTCTGGCTCGATATCTTTGGCTTGACCAAAATACTTTAATTTGATTTTATCTACAATAACTTGTGCTAATCGTTCCTTACTTTCTAAGGTCCAACCGGCAATATGAGGTGTTAAAATTACATTTTTAGCTTGCAGTAAACATTGAAACGCTTCGGGAGTATTTTTGTCACTGAAAAGAGTTTCAAAAGAAAGTTTTTCATATTCTAAAACATCAAGACCCGCACCAAGAATTTTTCCTGATTGTAAAGCCGCTACCAAATCTTGGGTGACTAGATTGTTCCCGCGTGAGGTGTTGATAATCCAAAATGGCTTTGCAAAGTTGTTGATAAAAGTACTATTAATCATTTTATCAGTTTCTGCAGTCCAAGGCACGTGCAAGCTTAGCACATCAACTTCTTGCTGAAAAGTATCGAGTGTTACTTGCTTCGCATTGGCATCGCCTACGTTTTCTAGAATGTCGTAGCAAAGTACTTTTACATCAAAACCTCGAAGTTTTTTGGCAAAAGATTTCCCCATATTTCCGTAGCCAATAATTCCTACCGTTTTACCATCAAGCTCATGACCTCTATTACTTTCACGGTTCCACTGCCCTGCTCTAACTTCTTGATCGGCTTGATTTAAATTATTAAACAATGACAAAATCATTCCTAACGAATGCTCTGCTACAGCATTCCTATTACCTTCGGGCGCGGCTATAAGCGTAATGCCCTTTTGGGCAGCATAATCACAATCAATACTTTCTAATCCAGCACCCACACGGGCTATAAACTGTAAATTTGTTGCCTTGTCTAAAAATATTTTGTCAATTTTAAAACGACTCCGAATCACGATTCCATGATAATCCTCAATTTTTGATTCAATTTCCTCCTTTGAAGAAATATAATCACTGTGATTATGAAAACCAGCCGCTTGAAGTTGATCCCAGAGTACAGGATGATTGCTGTCTATGTGAAGGATGTTGATAGCCATATGTTCTAAAATTTGATTACTCAAATAAACAAAAAAAATACGGTTTATGGAGTAAACGAATGCCATAAGCCTTTAAAATTGTAAATTTGTACTTTGTATTTATGGTATCAGTACAAAGCAAACTCAAAACAGGAAATGAAAGTAACAAAAACATTTAAAGCCTTTTTTGAAAGTGAAAAAGCAGGAGGTATCTTATTACTTTTTGTGACTTTACTTTCAATTGCATTAGCAAACTCAGCAGTACAAAACAATTATATTGCATTTTGGGAAACCGAAATTGCAAGTCATTCCATTACCCACTGGATTAATGATGGTTTAATGACCATTTTCTTTTTATTGATAGGTTTAGAGTTAGAACGAGAAATATATCAAGGAGAATTATCTAGTATTAAAGATGCTACTTTGCCTATTTTTGGCGCTTTGGGGGGAATGCTGGTACCGGCAGGGATTTTTTTACTACTAAACTTTGGTACGATTACACAAATCGGAGCCGGAATTCCGATGGCAACAGACATTGCTTTTGCAATAGGAATTTTATCGCTTTTAGGCAAAAGAGTTCCTACCTCTTTAAAAATATTCTTAACCGCATTGGCAGTCATTGATGATTTAGGAGCCATAATAGTCATTGCTGTATTTTACACGGATAGTATTGACTACATCAATCTTGGAATTGCATTTGCTATCATGGGCGTTTTATTTATTTGTAACAGACGCAACGTGCACCAACTCTTCCCTTATTTAATAGGAGGAGCAGCAATGTGGTATTTTATGTTAAATTCAGGAGTTCATGCTACGATAACAGGAGTTTTATTGGCCTTTGTGATACCATTTGGAGATGGAAGCAAAAAAACTTCTTCTTACCGTTTGCAACACTTTTTGCATTATCCAGTGGCCTTTTTTATCCTACCATTGTTTGCCATTGCCAATACAGGAATTGCAATTAGTGCTAACTGGCAAGAAGGTTTAAATCATGCCAACACGATAGGAATCATTTTAGGACTTGTTATAGGAAAGCCTTTGGGAATATGGTTATTCTCCTTTCTAGCGGTAAGTTTAGGTATTTGTACACTGCCCAAGGATTTAAAATGGAGTAGTATTCTGGGCGCAGGAATGCTGGGAGGCATAGGATTTACCATGTCTATCTTCATCACATTATTGGCTTTTAAAAACGATGGTGAAGAAGTAATTACTTACTCTAAAATTGCCATTTTAATAGCCTCTTTTATTGCAGGAACAATTGGGTTTTTATGGCTCAAGTTCAATCTAAAACCGCTTAAAATTAAAAAAGCTATATAAGATTATCTATATGCTTCAAAACCAAAAAAACCTCATTTTTTGAACTAAAAATGAGGTTTTTTTTGGATTATTAAAAACGTTTTTTAGAAAAAAACAAGGCAAAACTATTGCCAAAATTATCTCGTATAAACAAAAATAGTATTGCTACAAAAATGATAATTTGAGGTAAAAAAAATCTGTTCAATACAACAAATTGATAACATAAAACAGCCCCAAAAACCACTTGAATTCCTATCATAAGACCCAAACCTAATTGATAAGTAATACTTGCATTGATAGTATAGGTTTGTATTTCGCCTGCTTTTAAGGTGATTTCTTGCGTTTGCTGTGTTTTGCCGTCAGCTATTAGCAAACTATAAGTTCCAGGAGCAAGCGTTATTTCTTTACGGTTATTTTTATAGTTCATTTCACAGTCTAACTCATTTGCGATTTGTACATTGTAATGATAAGACTTGTTGTAAATATCAGCACTTTTTGACATTCTGATTATTAGAGTCCCTGCATTCATAATCAAGTATTTTTTTAGTTATAGTTGATACTTTTTATCCTTTAATTTGTTTCAAAGAAGTTTTAATTCCGCGGATTAAGGACGAACTAAAACCATGCATCTCCATTTCATTTAACCCGGCAATGGTACAACCCTGAGGCGTAGTAACTCTATCAATTAATTGTTCAGGATGTATTTTTTCTTCTAAAAGCATTTGTGCTGCACCTTTAACGGTTTGAGCAGAAATGGCCAATGCCGTTTGCCAATCAAATCCTATTTCGATACCTGCTTGCATAGAAGCACGAATGTAACGCAAGGCAAATGCAGTTCCGCTGGCAGCAAGAACCGTTGCCGCATCCATCAATTTTTCATCAATAATAGGTGCTGTACCTAATGTTTGGAATAGCGATACAACTTGCTGCGCTTGATCCGTATCTTTTTCATGAAAAGCAATACAGGTTGCCGATGCTCCAAATTGCGCCGCTATATTAGGCATTATCCGAATAGCACTATTTGTATTCCCTATTTTTTCTTGTAATTTCTCTATAGATAATCCGCTAACGGCTGATGCTACAATTTTTTGAGACACAAAAGGTAGAATTTCACTCAAAACCGTATCTACTTGGTATGGTTTTATGGTCAAAATAATGACATCAGCCTCTTCTATTTGATGTACATTATTACTGGTTACAGTGGCACCTAATTTTTCCAGATACGTAATGGAGGTCACGTTTCTTCTGGTTATGGTAATCTTGTTTTCTGGTGAAAACTGAGACAATCCCAAAGCGATTGCTACACCTAGGTTTCCTCCTCCAATAATATGTACTTTCATAGTGGTTGTGGTTTTACTCTTCTAACCCCATTCAAAAGAAAGGGAATTATTACGGAAAAGTGTTGGTTAGTTAAATAATTAAGCTTTTTTAGAATCCTAAAATCATTTTTGCTATTGAAAAATAAATTAAAATTCCGCAAATATCGTTGCTAGTGGTAATAAAAGGTCCTGTTGCTAAAGCTGGATCAATCCCAAATTTATCAAGCAATAACGGAATAGAAGTTCCAATTAATGACGCAATAATAATTACTGAAATTAGCGCAGTAGTTACAATAACCCCAATAATAATCTCAACATTTAATAAAAAATGACTTCCTATAAACAATATACACGCCAATATTACGCCGTTTAATAAGCTCAATGAAACTTCTTTTATCAACCTATTAAACAAGGAACCACTCAAGGTATTGTTAGCCAAACCTTGTACAATAATTGCCGAAGATTGCACCCCTACATTTCCTGCCATAGCCGCAATAAGTGGTGTGAAAAAGAATAAGTTTCCGTGTTGTAGCATGGCACCTTCAAAAAGCCCCAATACTTTTACAGAAATAAAACCACCTAATAAAGCTAAAACCAGCCAAGGCAAGCGTGCTTTTGTGTGCTCAAATATGCTATCATCAGCTTCTACGTCTTGTGAGATACCCGCTGCTAACTGGTAATCCTCGTCTGCTTCGTCCTTAATTACATCTACAATGTCATCAATGGTAATTCTACCGACTAACCTTCCTAATTCGTCCACAACAGGAATGGCTTCTAAATCGTACTTCTGCATAATACGAGCCACCTCAACATCCTCAGTATCTACTTTAACCGAGTTTAATTTTCGGATATAAACATCATTAATAGGCGTTCTTGACGAGGTAGTCAACAAATCCTTAAGTGACAAACGCCCTTTTAAACGGTCTTCATCATCTACCACGTAAATGGAGTGTACTCTGGAAATATTTTCGGCCTGAATGCGCATTTCTTTCACGCATGTAAGCACATTCCAGTTTTCATTGACCTTAACCAACTCCTTATGCATAATTCCACCTGCGGTGTCCTCGTCATAGCGCAATAAATCAACAATATCTTTGGCATGCTCCACATCCTGAAGCTCTGATATTACTTCGGCTTTTAAGTCTTGCGAAAGCTCTGCAATAATATCCGCAGCATCATTGGTTTCTAGTTCATCTAATTCCTCCGCAATTTCCTTTGGCGAAAGCCTGCTTAATATATTTTCACGCAAATCATCTTCTAATTCCAGAAGAATTTCGGCGGTTTTTTCACTGTCTAAAACTTTAAAGATGTACGTAGCTTCATTAAAGTCTAGCTCGTCTAGAATTTCGGCAATATCAGCATGGTGCATGTCATTCAATAACACTTCCAGTTGCTGGTCGTTCTTGTTTTGAATGAGTTGCTCTAATTCTTGTATTAGTACTTTGCTGATTTTAAACTCCATCGGCTTCTATTTTTTGAGTAAGGGAAATAAATTGTGCTACATCTAATTGTTCTGGACGAAGGTTAAAAATTTCATCCTCACGTAAAGCATCTGACAAATTTAAGGTCTTTAAGCTGTTACGTAACGTTTTTCGCCTTTGCTGAAAAGCGGTTTTAACTACTGTGAAAAATAATTTTTCGCCGCAAGGCAAACTATAATCTTTTTTACGGCGTAACCTTAAAACTCCAGATTTTACTTTGGGTGGCGGATTAAAAACATTTTCGTCTACGGTAAACAAATACTCCGCATCATAAAAAGCTTGTACCAGTACCGAGAGAATTCCATACGCCTTTGTTCCTTTCTTTTCACAAATACGTTCTGCTACTTCTTTTTGAAACATACCAGCAAACTCTGGTATTTGTTCTTTGTATTCTAATGTTCTAAATACAATTTGCGTTGAAATATTATAAGGGAAATTCCCAATTATAGCAAACTGTTTCCCTTCAAAAATTTCATTGATGTTGTATTTCAAGAAATCTTTAGAGATAATTTTATCTTTCAATTTTGGATAATTAGCATCCAGATAGGTTACTGATTCGGTATCAATTTCAATAACGTAGGTATTTACAGGTTTATCCAATAAATATTTTGTCAAAACTCCCATTCCCGGACCTATTTCTAAGACATCATCATACCCTTCTAGGTTTAGCGTATCAGCAATATCCTTAGCTATACTTTCATCTTTAAGAAAGTGTTGTCCTAAGTGTTTTTTGGCGGTTACTTTTTCCATTTTTTTGCTGAACTTATTTCAGTATGTATTTGTTTTGCCACTTAGGCATAAAGTTTATATTGTATCTGCAATCCATTTTTAGTCTGTATACTAGGCGTTTACAAGATTATCCCAACTTATTTATAATCCCCAATCAACTCAAGTTCAGTTCTAAAAGCTAGCATTTTATCTCCAAATAATCGAGCTCCTTCTTCACGAAAACCAGGTGCATACTCTTGATAATACCGCTGCAAGGTCTCCTTACTTTCTGTTTCATATTGTACAGAGTAGGTTACTCCTCCCATTTCTTCTTCAACCAATACGCGAACCAATCGGGCTGATGAAAACAATCTAGTTGACAAGATTTCAGGAATGTGTTTGTGTTGCATCCAGATCATCCATTGATCGTGTACGCTTTCATGTATGTTTGTAGTAACGTTGTATATAATCATAAACTGACCCTGACCCTAAAAAAAGGGAAAACCTACCAGGGATAGTAGGGTTAAAAAAAATTAATATTCTAGAACAAGGCTTGCCATCATGTAAAGCCTAGTTTTGTAACCATCATTTACTGTATTACAGTGTCTCCTCTTAGCATGCGATATTCTTTGCGGGCCGGCACAAAATGGATACTGTCTTGATGGTTAAAAATTATTTTTTCATATAGTGGCTTAGCAATTTCAGGTTGTTGTAGTTTTTTATTGTTTATTTCGGCCGCATAAAATAAGGCTTCGTCAATGTAAATGCTTTCTTTGTGCGTTTCTATTATTTTTTGGTATTGGCTTAAAGCCAAAACAAAATCGGATTTTTTTTCATAAATTTTACCCAATCTCAACAAAGTTACCGCTTCAATTTCATTAGCTTGCTCACCTGCCTTTTTTTGTAACAGTAATTGAAATTGAACAATGGCTTCCTCATCTCTATTTTGATACAAGAGGTAATCTCCTTTTGCAAATTGTTTTAAGGCCGTTTGAGTAGAATCAGCAACCTTATTGTCATTTATCAGCAAGTAATACTCTAAGGCATCATTTGCAATCAATTGTGTATTTGCCGCTTTTAACTCCTTAAATTGTTTCAAGGCCCATTCAAAATCAGTTTTAAAATAACTTGTTTTGGCTGCTTTTAAACTGGCTTCATGAGCTACAACATCATTTTTTAAATCCAATTCAATTTGAGAATAGTACAATAATGCTTGGTTGAATTTTTCTTCATAAAGTAAAATGTCAGCCAATTCCATTTTTGTTTGTGCTATTTCATATTCATTAAGTTGCATTTCAAGGGCAGACTTAATAATTTTTTTAGCCTCTTCCGGCTTTTTTAAATTGAATGCTGTGAAATGAGCTTGAATAAGTTGCAAAGATAGCGTAAAAGGACTTATTCCAAATTGTTTTAGCAAATCCTCTAGTGCCAGATTGATTGCTGGGTAATCAGTAGCTGTTGCTTTTTCAATTTTCATTCGAATTAAGTACGTATTGGCTTGCACCAATAACTCCTTGTCCTGTGAGTTTTGCAACACAAAATTTAGAATCTCAATAGCTGCATCGGTTTTATCCTCTTGAATGGCTTGTTGTCCTAGACTTACAATATTAGCAAGCGTTTCGGGATTGCGTTTGTAAATGGCTTTTTCTTGTATAAATGCCTTATCAAATTCTTTTTGCTGGACATAAAACCAACTTAAAAAACGATTCCAGAAAATATCTTGCGTTTTTTGAGTTCTTATTATCAATGCTTTACGCAAAATTTCATTAAAATTAGCATCACCTTCATCAACCATAAAGCGTACTAATTGGTTTTGAATTCGGATGGAGTTTTCTGGATTTGTATACGCTTCGTCTAGAAAAGTAGCCACCATGAACTCCATATTTGCCATTTGTCCGTAGAGCAAACCTATTTGATAATTAAAATTATAATTTTCATCCTTTCCAGAGACCGTTTTATAGGCCTTTAATGCATATTCAAGGAGCACTTTACGTTCAAACGCATTGGCAACACCATAAACATCATTTGGATTTTTCTTTATGGATTCTAAAGCTCTTTCGTAGTATGGCGTTGCTTTACTTTCGTTTTTTTGCAACTGATAATTATAGCCAAGTTCTACTAAAATGGTTGACTGCTGGTACTTATCATACCTCAGCTGAAGTGCATTTTGAGCGTTTTCAAACTGCTGCAATTGTTGCAAACAATCTATTGATCTTAAAAAATAAAGTGAATTTTGAGGTGTCTCTTTTAAAAGTTCTTCATAACTGATTTTGGCTTTTTCAAAATCGCCTTTGTCATAATAATACTGTGCTAATTGCTCGTTTTGGGCAAAAGCAAATAGCGAGAATGACAAAGTGATATATAGAAAGAGCTTTTTCATTATCAATATTCGTATTTTAGTTGCAGTCACAGTTTTCAGTCACAGCATTGTCAACTGTGACTGATAACCGCAAACTAATTAATTTATAATATCAAATCCGCAGTAAGGACGCAAAACCTCTGGAATTACAATTCCCTCAGGAGTTTGGTAATTTTCTAATATCCCAGCCATAACTCTTGGTAAGGCCAGCGCGCTTCCGTTTAAGGTGTGTGCCAATTGGTTTTTTCCGTCCTTGTCCTTGAAACGCAATTTCAAACGATTCGATTGAAAAGTTTCAAAATTAGAAACCGAACTAATCTCTAACCAACGGTCTTGTGCCGTAGAAAAAACTTCAAAATCATACGTCAATGCTGAAGCAAAACCCATATCACCACCACAAAGACGTAAAATACGATACGGTAATTTCAAATCTCTCAAGATATCTTTAACATGTTCTACCATTCCGTCAAGTGCTTCGTAAGACTTGTCAGGATGCTCTACACGTACAATTTCGACTTTGTCAAACTGGTGCAAACGGTTTAAACCGCGTACATGCGCACCGTAAGAACCTGCTTCACGACGGAAACATGGCGTATAAGCCGTAGTCAATACTGGCAATTCATTTTCGTTAAGGATTACATCACGAAACAAATTAGTAACAGGAACCTCAGCCGTTGGAATCAAGTACAAATCATCGGTTTTGTCATGGTACATTTGCCCTTCTTTGTCTGGCAATTGACCAGTTCCATAAGCAGATGCTTCATTGACCATGTGCGGAACCTGAACTTCATTGTAACCCGCTGCCGTATTTTTATCTAAGAAATAATTGATTAAGGCACGTTGCAAACGAGCACCTTTACCTTTATAAACTGGAAAACCTGCTCCAGTGATTTTTACTCCCAATTCAAAATCAATGATGTCGTATTTTTTTACCAAATCCCAATGTGGTTGTGCTCCTTCATGCAAAACTGGAACAGCACCTTCTTCAAAAACGTTTAAGTTTTCCTCTGGAGTTTTCCCCTCAGGAACAATATCAGCTGGAAGATTAGGAAGTGTGTATAATTTTTCTAAAAGTTCAGCGGCAAGTGCCTCAGCGGTTTCAGCTAGCGCTTTGCTTTTCTCTTTATTTAAAACTGTTTTTTCTTTTAGGATTGCGGCTTTTGATTTCTCACCCGCTTTCATCAATTCGCCAATGTCTTTGGATAATTTATTAGATTCAGATAAAATAGTGTCAAGCTCTACTTGCGCAGTGCGACGTTTTTCATCTAGTTGTACCACTTCTTCAACAACACTCTTGGCATCAAAATTTTTTTTGGCCAAAGCATTGATTACTTTTTCTTGATTCTCTCTAATAAATGCAATTTGTAACATAGCTTGATTTTTTAAACGCTAACTTTTGTAATAACGGTAGCAAATTTAAGGAAATGTTTGATAGTAAGAGATAAAAGTTTTATCAAAAAAAGAGAATTATAAGGAGAAATTGCACGGCCATTTTTTGCACATCTAAAGATTTGAATAAAATAAATAGTAGAGAAAGTTTTTTGTATAATTTTAATTATTCGTTTATAAACTTTTAAGACAATAAGAACCATAAATTATTTAACTACAAGACTCATAGTACGTTGAACGTATTGTAAAAAAACATAATTTTGAGTAGCTATTTTAACTAAGTAGAAAATAATAAAATAGTAGAGAGTCGATTATACAAATCAAATTTGAAATCGTTATGAGTAATACTATTAACCGAAGAAATTTATTTAGTTTACTATTAAATAAATCAAAAATAAATCAGGATGTTAAAGATCCTTTATTTGAAAAATATTCCCGAAAAATATTTAAAGGCAGAAGATATCAAAGCGTTAAAAGTGCTACAAAATCGGGTTTTACCGATAGAGTAGTTCCTGTTAGTAGTGGATTAAATCCCTACAGCGGCAGTTGGGGCAAGCAAGAAGTACTGCATTTATTAAAACGTACTGGTTATGGTTTTAAAAAAGCAGACGTTGATGCGTTACTCGCCTTAAATATGACAAATGCGGTCAATGCCGTGTTGAACATCAACATTACTGCGCCAGCTCCTCCCGTAAATTCATACAATAATTATTCGCCAGATGAGAGCAACTTGCCCTATGGAGCTGACTGGACAAATGACCCATTACCTGTGGGAACCAATACAACTAACTCGAGAAGAATTGAGTCTTTATCACAATGGAGTTTTGGCTTAGCTTGCAATCAAAATGCGACTATTAAGGAAAAAATGACATGGTTTTGGTATCATTTTATTCCAGTAGATTTTGAAACCGTACGCAGTGCTCCATTTTCGCACGCGGGAAGTAATTCATGTCGCATATTATACTCCTACCTGAAAATGTTCCGAGATAATCCGCTTGGAAATTACAAGACACTGATCAGAAAAATGGCTACACAGCCCGCCATGATGTACTATTTAAACAATCAAGCCAATACAAAAACGTCTCCCGATGAAAATTTTGCACGAGAGCTCATGGAGCTTTTTACTTTAGGAAAAGACCCATTAAGCCAGTATACGGAAGTTGACGTGATACAAGCAGCAAAAGTTTTAACAGGATGGAGAGTGATAAATTTAAATACAGCAACACCAAGCACTAATTTTGACACTAATTTTCACGATACGAGCAATAAGCAGTTCTCCTCGTTTTTTAACAATACCGTCATTAGCAATGCTGGAGCTTCAGAGTTAGATGCTTTGATTGATATGATTTTCACAAAATCAAGAGTAGTTTCAGAATATATTTGCCGCCGATTATACCGCTATTTTATCTATTATGATATTGATGCTACGATAGAATCAAACATAATTATTCCATTAGCACAAACATTTGTGGCTAACAATTGGGAAATCGAACCTGTATTAAACCAACTATTCAAAAGCCAACATTTTTATGACATGGCCAATAGAGGCGTTTACATCAAATCACCTTTTGATCTAGTCATTGGTAGTTTACGGACTTTTAACTTGAATTATACGGTAACAGACGCAACTAATTTTGAAGCGCAATATAGAGTTTGGAATTACTTCAACAATACTGTTTTAAGCGGTTTAGAGCAAACTATGGGCAAAATCCCAAATGTTTCCGGTTGGGTTGCTTTTTATCAAAATCCGTCGTTTCATGAATATTGGATCAATTCCAGTACCACTCAAAAAAGGTTCGATTTCTTAAATAGAATTTTCAACGGTTACAATCTTACTTACAACTCGCACACAACCCGGATAGAAGTAGATCTAATAGGTTTTATTCAACAATTTAGCCCTACTATTTGTGCTAATCCAGATTTATTAGTTGCTGAATGTATACTGTACTTGTTGCCCATTGATATTAGTAGTACACAAAAAGAGCAAATAAAAATACAATCGTTGCTTTCCAATCAAACAAGTAATGATTACTGGACCTCAGCGTGGACACTTTACCTCAATGACACATCAAATACAACCAACAAAAATAGTGTGAAATCACGACTTAAATCCTTACTTGTGACTCTTACTCAACTTGCTGAATACCAATTAATGTAATTTTTTGAAGTTATGAAAAGAAGAAGTTTTATAAAAACAAGTGCATTAGCCTCCATCCCCTTAGCTTTGAATGGAATTCCTGTAATGGCATCAGCTTCGATTGAAAGTAATGCACTAGATGTTTTGGCAAATGCAGCGGTAAATTGTGGTAAAATTTTGGTTATCATACAAATGAACGGTGGTAACGATGGATTAAATACCGTTTTCCCTTTAGATAAATGGACAAATTTAAATAACGCACGTTCCAATATATTGATGAACCAAAGTTCTGTTCTGCCACTGGCTAATAATACTACTACTGGCCTACATCCCGCAATGTCTGAAATGAAAACTTTGCATGATAATGGGAAATTAATGATAATTCAAGGGGTTTCCTATCCCAATCCAAGTTTCAGTCATTTTAGAGCAACTGATATTTGGTTTACAGCTTCTAATAGCAATCAAACCCTTGATAGTGGCTGGCTAGGACGATCACTAGATAGCATATATCCAAATTTTCCCCTTGGTTATCCTAATAGTGACATGCCTGATCCATTGGCTATTCAAATAGGTTCTACTTTGCCCTTTTCATTACAAGGACCTACTATTAACATGGGATATAATGCTCCGGATCCCAATACTCTTTTGAACGTCATCAATCAAATTACTGATCCCGCACCTAATTCTGACTACGGAACAGAGCTGACTTTTTTACGTTTAATGAAAGACCAAAGCAATGTATACCGCACTGCTATACAAACTGCTTTTAACACCGCGCAGTCACAAACCGCAACATATCCTAGTGCTAATAAGCTAGGTGATCAATTAAAAATTGTTGCCAAATTAATAAATGGCGGACTACAAACCCCTATTTACATTGTCAATCACCCTAACACATCTGATTTACACAGTGGTCAAGTGGATGTTGTTGATAAGACCAAAGGTGCTCATGCTACCAATCTCAGTATTTTATCGCAGGCAATACATGCATTTCAACAAGATTTAGAGTTAATGGGAAAATCAAATTTAGTAACAGGAATGACTTTTAGTGAATTTGGTCGAAGAATTAAAAGCAACGGAAGCCTTGGTACCGATCATGGAGCTGGAGCACCTGTAATTTTCTTTGGAGCCGCCTTGAATACTGGATCTAGTGCCATAACTGCTCAAAATCCAGTTTCAGGTATGATAGGCAGCTCACCAAACATACCTTTAAACCCAACCGTTTCAGACCAGGTTGCAATGCAATTTGACTTTAGACAAATTTATTCTTCGATTATGCAAGATTGGCTTTGTATGAGTGAAGCACAAACTGCGGAAGTTTTGGGTGGCACTTTTACAAAATTAGCCCTATTTAAAACCGCAACTTTAGATACCGTTTCTTATGACAATGAGCACTTTTTTGTTGTTTATCCCAATCCAATTACAAACAACACTATCAATATAAATTTTAAAGAGAGCATAAATGATTTCATA
This sequence comes from Flavobacterium sp. I-STPP5a, assembly GCF_009764685.1. GTDB lineage: Bacteria > Bacteroidota > Bacteroidia > Flavobacteriales > Flavobacteriaceae > Flavobacterium. The sequence continues at coordinate 106,901 of NZ_VHLM01000047.1, forward strand.
AATGTCCAGTTGTTTACGATTCAAGGAACAAAAATCTTCCAAAAATCGTTTAGAGTAAACAGTAATACCTTAACATTTTCACCAAATAATATCTTGGCGTCTGGAATCTACATCTTGGAAATAGAATACAACAACTTTAAATTCCACACAAAAGCGATTGTTTCATGATAGATTAAGAATAAAACTTTGACTTAATACAAAGATAAAACAAAGAGATTCGATACGTTCTACTTTAAAAGACCCCGCGTGCCTTTGTGTTTTTTCTATGAAAATAATTACTCCCTTTTAATCTCGTGACCTACAAAAGCTTCAAGAGTTGCAAACATATCATCTATTGAAAGCACTTCAAGATCTGGGTGCGACATTAAAAAAGCAGCATTAAGTTCTACTATATTTTCTTCTATTTCAAAAAAAGTATCGGTATTGAGCGCATCTCTAGTGAGATTAACTCCTTCTAATTTTCCTTGTAAAAATTTATTGAGTTTCACACTACTCATTAAACTCACTTTTTTAGACTGTTGCTGGAATAATTCTAGATGTTTAGGTGCTTCAATCAAGGCCAAACCTTCTTCAATAAGTTCATTTAATTCCTTATTCCATCCAGAGCGGTGAACGAATTGTGCAAAATTGCCATCAACATGTTGCGCTACGTAAAAATCTAAATAATAACTCATCAATGCATCTTCGTGAATCAAATCGTCATCAATTTTCTCTTCACGCATTAAGTTGATCACCGAAATGTTTGAGTTAATAATGTCTTGTGGGTTTTCACTTTGAGCAGCGTTTTCTGAGATGATGATTTTTCCGAATTCCATTTGAGTTGCGTTTTATATTATAGATTGCAAATTTCGGGTAAAAGATTGAGGAATCGAAATATTTGTTTTATCCAAAGATGAGCACAGATTTATTTATGCTTAAAATTAAATGACATCCGATTCATTATTGTTCTTTTTCTGATTCATTTTGGTTACCAATGCCTTCAAGCGTGCTGCTTTTGCTGCTTTTTCCTCTTGCAATTTTGCCTTTTTCCTGTTGAGTAATTTGGTGTGCAACGCTTTATTTTTGGTATTTTTTTCGGGTCCTTTGGGCATGATGTAGCAACTTAATTAGTAAAGTTTGTCGTTTGAGACTGTTACCAGAATCACCAACTTAAAAACTTTACAAAGGAAACTATTTTTTGGCATTTTGCTATTTTAATGTCGGATTAAGTTGGCCCGAACTGGAGATTCCTCGTTCATCGAAATAACAAATAGACTTGAAGCACCTACTTCCCTAGCCCCAATAGCAGTGAAAATCCTTTCCATTTTTTCTTTAAAAATGGAAAGATTGCAACGGATAGTGGGAAATAGCTTCAAATAAAATTCTATTGCTTATTTTTGCATCTCCATAAAATGGAATCATGAAATGAGCGTAGTATAAAATGGGTCATTCAGCCCTTCGTGCTATGCGAATTACATGTGACAAATAAAAAAATAATATTAGCAACACATGATACAGAATCCAAAAAGATATACGATTACAGCGGCATTGCCTTATACAAACGGACCCATCCACATAGGCCATTTGGCAGGTGTTTACGTACCGTCAGACATATATTCAAGATATTTAAGATTGCAAGGAAGAGACGTTTTGTTTGTTTGCGGAAGCGACGAACACGGCGTGGCGATTTCGATGAAAGCCAAAAAAGAAGGTATTACGCCTCAGCAAGTAATTGATAAATACGATGGTATTATCCGTAAATCGTTTTCGGATTTTGGAATTTCATTTGATAATTATTCAAGAACTTCGGCTAAAATTCATCATGATACGGCTTCGGAATTTTTCAAAAAATTGTATGAACAAGGCGATTTTATTGAAGAAGTAACCGAACAATTGTATGATGCTAAAGCAGATCAGTTTTTAGCAGATCGTTTTGTAATGGGAACTTGCCCAAAATGTGGCAACGAAGAAGCATACGGCGATCAGTGCGAAAAATGTGGTTCTACGCTAAATGCTACCGATTTGATTAATCCAAAATCAACCATTACAGGCGAAACTCCTATCATGAAATCAACGAAACACTGGTTTTTGCCTTTGGATCGCTACGAAGATTTCTTGAAAGAATGGATTCTTGTAGGACATAAAAGCGACTGGAAACCGAATGTGTACGGCCAAGTAAAATCATGGATTGACGGTGGATTAGAACCTCGTGCGGTAACGCGTGACCTAGACTGGGGAATTGATGTTCCTGTTGAAGGCGCTGAGGGGAAAAAATTATACGTTTGGTTTGATGCACCTATTGGATACATATCGGCTACGAAAGAATGGGCTTTGCGTGAAGGGAAAGACTGGGAACCGTACTGGAAAGATCAAGACACAAAACTGGTTCACTTTATAGGGAAAGACAATATTGTATTTCATTGCGTGATTTTCCCGGCAATGCTAAAAGCTGAAGGTAACTATATTTTACCGGATAATGTTCCTGCTAATGAGTTCTTGAACTTGGAAGGAAACAAATTATCGACGTCTAAAAATTGGGCCGTTTGGTTGCACGAATATTTAGAAGAATTCCCAAATCAGCAAGATGTATTGCGTTATGCCTTAACATCAAATGCACCTGAAACGAAGGATAATGATTTTACTTGGAAAGACTTTCAAGCTAGAAACAACAATGAACTGGTAGCGATTTTTGGAAATTTCATCAATCGTGTGGTGGTTTTAACCAATAAATATTACGACGGAATTGTCCCTACTCCTAACAAATTATCTGAGGTAGACGAACAAACTTTGGCTGAATTGAAAGCCTATCCATCAGTAATTTCAAGTTCTATCGAAAGATACAGATTTAGAGAAGCACTTGGTGAAATGATGAATGTAGCAAGACTCGGAAATAAATATTTGGCCGATGAAGAGCCTTGGAAGATGATTAAAACTGATGAAGAACGTACAAAAACTCAAATGTATGTTGCTTTGCAAATTGCTGCAGTTTTGAGTTCGCTTTGTGAGCCGTTCTTGCCTTTTACTTCTGTAAAATTGTCAAGAATGTTGAATATCAACATCAACAATTGGAATTTGGAATTTGAAGATTGGAATTTATTACCCGCTGGTCACCAAATTGGTCAAGCCGAATTACTGTTTTCGAAAATTGAAGATGAAGAAATCCAAAAACAAATCGATAAATTAGAAGCAACCAAAACAGCTAACAAAGCCGAGAATAAAGTGGCTGAACCACAAAAAGAACTTATTCAATTTGAGGATTTTGCCAAAATGGATATCCGCACAGGAACCATTTTAGAGGCAGAAAAAATGCCAAAAGCCAATAAACTTTTGATTTTAAAGGTAGATACTGGAATTGATATTCGAACGATAGTTTCGGGAATTGCCGAAAGTTTTAAACCAGAAGATATCATTGGGAAACGCGTAACTGTTTTAGTGAATTTGGCACCAAGAAACTTACGTGGCGTAGAAAGTCACGGTATGATTTTGATGACTACAAATACCGAAGGAAAACTTGTTTTTGTAAATCCTGATACGGATGGTGTGGGGAATGGCGAGATGATAAATTAAAAAAATAACCACAGATTCGCAGATTCATTAATTAAAGCTACGAATCTGTGGTAATACAAAATTAAGAATGAACCTAAAAGTAATTGCCTTCGACGCTGATGACACCTTATTCATCAACGAAACCTATTTTCTAGAAACCGAAGAGAAATTTTGTGCACTCATGAGTGATTATTTGTCACATCAAGGATTGTCGCAGGAATTATTTAAGGTAGAGATTGCCAATTTAAAATTATACGGCTATGGCATAAAAGGATATATTTTATCCATGATTGAGGCTGCAATGACAATTTCGAACAACACGATTCCGATTGAAATTATTGAAAAAATCATTCAGTACGGAAAAGAACTTTTAGAGAAACCTATCGTTTTACTGGATGGTGTTCAAGAAACCCTACAAGCCTTACACGGAAAATACAAACTGGTGGTGGCTACCAAAGGTGATTTATTAGACCAGCGTAGAAAATTACACAATTCAGGTTTAGGTCATTATTTTCATCATATTGAAGTAATGTCAGACAAGCAAGAAATTGATTATACAGACTTGATTAAACGATTAGACATTCAACCTTCTGAATTTTTCATGATTGGTAATTCATTGAAATCAGATGTTCTGCCTGTTTTGGCCATAGGCGGATATGCTGTTCATATTCCCTTTCACACCACTTGGGCACATGAAAAAATTGATCATACAGTAGAGCATGAAAACTTCAATACTTTTACAACTATAACTGATGTTTTACCGCTCTTGAAGAGTTGAAAAAATAACGATTTATTGACGTTTTCATGTTATAAAATTAAGGACTTAGGGCAATTTATAAGCCCAAAAGTCTTTTTTTTTGGATTTTCGACCCTAGTTAAACTACTAAATAAAGACACTATCTGAAATTTTTCTCTTAAAAAAGAATCTAAATCGCACTAAAAAACTCAAAGTAATCCGTAATTTATATAATTTTTTTTATCTTTTATATATTTAACTGATTGAAAATTCTTATTTGTGATTATGTTGTAAATTTGCACCGAATTTAAAAATCATAAAATAATGAAAAATTTAATGTTTGCATTAGTTTTTGCAGGTACTGTTTCTTCTGTAAATGCTCAAACTGAAACTAAAGAAGTAAAAAATACAGATTACAACAAATGGTCTATTGAATTAGCTGGCGGTGTTAACAAACCACAAAGACCATTAGGATTAGGTTACGCTACTTCAACTCCAAGCCCTTATGTTGCAGATCTAGGTGTACGTTACATGTTTAACAATAAATTTGGTTTGAAAGCTGATTTTGGATACAACAGTTTTGAAGGAAAAAGCAACTCTGCAAATTTTGACACAAAATACTACAGAGCGAACCTTCAAGCAGTAGCAAACTTAGGTAGAATCATGAGCTTTGAAACTTGGACTAATACAATAGGTTTATTAGGTCATGCTGGTTTTGGTTTAGCGCAATTAGAAGATCAAAATTCTGCTTTAAAAGACAGAATGGGTAATTTTATAGCAGGTGTTACTGGTCAAATTAAATTATCTAACAGAATTGCTCTTACAGGTGATTTCACAACGATCCTTAATGCTTCACAAGATGCTACTTTTGATGCTTCTGCAACTACAAATGCAAGAGGATTCTCTGGAATTTTATTTAATGGTACTGTAGGTTTAACTGTTTACTTAGGTAAAAACGAAAAACATGCTGACTGGGTACTTGATAACAACAGCGAAATTGACAAATTAAAGCAACAAATTGCTGATATCGAGACTTCAATGTTAGATACAGATAAAGATGGTGTTGCTGATTATTTAGATCAAGAGCCTAACACTATTGGTGGTGTAATGGTTAACACTAAAGGTAAATCTATCGACTTGAATAACAACAACATTCCTGACGAATTAGAAAGCTATTTCTTAAAAACTTACGGAAAAAACACTGATAAACCAGCTATCGTAGACAACAGTACATTAATCAAAAACTTAATCAACGAAGGTTACGTAGGTACTTATTTTGATTACAACAAATCTACTCCAACAAACGTATCTACTGAAGGAATTGATTTTATCTTAACTTACTTAAGAAACAACCCATCTACATCAGTTGACATTATTGGTCATGCTGACGAGTTAGGAAAATCTGAGTACAATGATAAATTATCTACAGCAAGAGCTAACAGCGTAAAAGACGTTTTAGTTAAAGCTAATATTGATGCTTCAAGATTGAATGTTGCTGCAGCTGGTGAAGATGCTTCGGTAGCAAAAGATTCAGATACAGCTAGAAAATTAGTAAGAAGAGTTACTTTCAGAGTAAAATAATCCTCCACTTATAATTGCTTAAAAGCCCTAAAGGAAATTCTTTTAGGGCTTTTTCTATATTTAACAATCAAAGAAATTACAAGTGCATGGCTGAATTAAAAATTAGCAATACTTTTGGAAAAAAAATTAATTCCATCCCCTTTGAAACAACTATTAGACATCGATAACTGGGCGCGTAAAGAACATTTTCAATTCTTCAAACAATTTGAAGAGCCTTTTTTTGGGGCAACCGTGCAAATTGATTGTTCACTGGCTTACGCCAAAGCTAAAACGCTAAACACCTCCTTTTTTAGCTACTACCTTCACAAAACACTTTTGGCAGTAAATGCCATAGAACATTTTAGATATCGCATTGACGGGGAAACCGTTGTAATACACGATCACATCAATGCATCAGCAACAATAGGTAGAGAAGACGGGACTTTTGGCTTTTCCTTGATTGAATTCGACACGGATTATGCTGTTTTTAAAACCAATACCGCCACAGAAATTGACCGTATACAAACCACCACAGGCCTTTTTACCCGAACTTTTAATGATGATAATGTCATCCATTTCTCGGCGATTCCTTGGTTGGATTTTACTTCTTTATCACATGCAAGAAGTTTTAGTTTTCCTGACAGTTGTCCAAAAATCTCCTTTGGAAAAATGACAATTGACAGCAATGGAAAAAAAACCATGCCCATGTCCATACACGTTCACCACGGATTAATTGACGGTTTACATCTTGGCCAATTTGTAGATTACTTTCAAGAATTGATGAACCAATAAGCTAAGCATCGCTTGAGTTTAATACATGTAACTAAAAGTCATTTTCCGCCATGTTCCCAATAGCATTTCATCCTATTTACCAGCATCCGTTACCAGAACGGCATCGGTTTCCCATGCTTAAATACGAACTGCTTCCGCAACAATTGTTGCATGAAGGAACAGCTTTGCCAACTGACTTCTATAAACCCGAAATTTGCGATTTAGCTCCCATTTTGGCAATTCATCAAAAAGAGTACGTCACAGATTTACTAGAACTTACCTTAAACGCAAAAGCAGTGCGTAAAATAGGTTTTCCCCTCTCCAGAGAACTAGTACAACGCGAACTTATCATTGCACAAGGAACTATTTTTGGCGCACAAAAATCATTTGACACGAAAGTCTCATTCAATATTGCAGGAGGTACGCACCATGCTTACACAGATCATGGCGAAGCATTTTGTTTATTAAACGACCAAGCCATTGCTGCACAGTTTTTATTGGACACTAAACTCGCAAAAAAAATTTTAATCATCGACTTAGATGTACATCAGGGAAACGGAACTGCTGAAATTTTTCAAAACAATTCAAAAGTATTTACGTTTTCTACACATGGCAAGACAAATTATCCGTTCAAGAAAGAAACGTCAGATTTAGACATTGCATTTGACGATGGAACAACCGATGCGGAGTTCTTGCAAACCCTAGCAACTGTAATTCCGCAATTGATAGAAACGCAAAAACCTGATTTCATATTTTATTTGGCGGGTGTCGATATTTTGGCCACAGATAAACTTGGAAAATTAGGCTGTACTCTTAATGGTTGTAAAAAAAGGGATGAGTTGGTTTTTGAATTGTGTTCCAAATTCCAAATTCCAGTACAAGTTTCAATGGGTGGCGGCTACTCTCCCGATATAAAAACCATTATTGAAGCCCATGCCAATACCTATCGAATGGCAAAAGATATTTTTTAAAACTATTGCAATACATCAAAACAATAAGAACTGATTCATGCTATTTAATTACAAAAAAACACGGACCTCAATTAAGAAATCCGTGCATTTTATAAAATAGTAAGAATACTATTTCCCTAAAAGCAATACTTCACTTGCTACTATTTCAGTAATATAACGCTTTTCTCCGTTTTTATCCTCGTACGTTCTGTGGGATAATTTTGCTTCAATTCCAATCTCTCTGCCTTTGGTCACATATTTTTCAATAATCTCAGCTGTTTTTCCCCAAGCAGTGACCCGGTGCCATTCTGTTTGTTCTACTTTGTCTCCGTTTTCTTTGTAATACACATCATTTGTAGCGATGCTCACGGTGGCTAATTTTTTCCCTCCTTCAAGTGTTTTAACTTCTGGATCTTGACCTACTCTTCCGATTAATTGTACTCTGTTTTTCATGGCGTGTAAATTTAATTATTGGTGTGTATGTTAATTTGTCAAATCGTTCATTCGAATCAACAGGGCAAAGATGCGACAGTTTCAAAACAAGAATCGGTTACTAACTATTTACTTTCGGTTGTAACTATTTGTAACCGTTTGTAAATGTTAAAAAAAAAGTTATATTTGTTGTAAATCAATTTATTATGCAGGCCAAAATTAACAAAGTAGAATTACGAAATCTAAAATTTGACGACTACAAAGAACTTAAAAAATCTATGGTAGAGTCCTATCCAGAAATGACTGGTTCTTACTGGCGAGAACATCACATTGAGAAATTATTGAGTATTTTCCCAGAAGGTCAGCTCGTGATTTTGGTTGACGGTAAAGTTGTTGGCTCTGCATTATCACTTATCGTTGATGAAAATTTAGTCGATAAAAATCATAACTACTCAGACATTACCGGAAAATATACCTTTTCAACCCACAATCAGAAAAGCGATATTTTATACGGAATAGATGTTTTTATTCACCCCAATTACAGAGGTCTCAGACTGGGAAGAAGACTTTATGACGCCCGAAAAGAGCTGTGCGAACAATTAAACTTGAAGGCTATTGTCTTTGCAGGGCGAATACCTAATTACGGAAAACACGCCGACACACTTAGTCCAAAAGATTATATTGATAAAGTAAAAAGAAAAGAAATGCACGACTCAGTACTTTCTTTTCAATTAAGCAATGATTTTCACGTAATCCGGGTGATGAAAAATTATCTCGAAGGCGATAGTGACAGCAAAGAATTTGCTGTATTACTGGAGTGGAACAACATTTATTATGACGAAAGTCCAAAGTTAATCAACCTTGCAAAAAGCGTAATCCGTTTAGGACTTGTACAATGGCAAATGCGCCAATTGAATAATCTTGAAGCCTTATTTGAACAATGCGAGTTTTTTGTAGATGTTGTATCTGGTTATGGTAGTGATTTTGCGCTATTTCCAGAACTTTTTACGGCTCCTTTAATGGCCGATTACAATCATTTATCAGAGGCCGAAGCCATCCGGGAACTTGCCAAACATACAGATCCCATTCACAAACGCTTTCAAGAATTAGCCATTTCATATAACATCAATATCATTACAGGTAGTATGCCGTACCTGGACAATGGTACTTTATACAATGTTGGTTTCTTGTGTAAAAGAGATGGAACCTCTGAAATGTATGCCAAAATCCACGTTACACCAAATGAAGTACAACATTGGGGAATGACGGGTGGCTCTACCATTAAAACCTTTGATACAGATTGTGGCAAAATAGGAATCATGATTTGCTATGATGTAGAATTTCCAGAACTCTCCCGCTTGATGGCTGATGAAGGTATGAACATCTTATTTGTTCCTTTCTTAACCGATACACAAAACGCTTACACCCGCGTAAAGCATTGCGCGCAGGCACGAGCCATAGAAAATGAATGTTATGTTGCCATTGCTGGTTGTGTGGGGAATTTACCAAAAGTGAATAATATGGATATTCAATACGCACAATCTGCCGTTTTTACGCCCTCAGACTTTGCTTTTCCTAGTAACGGAATCAAAGCCGAAGCGACACCAAATACCGAAATGACACTTATTGTAGATGTAGACTTAGATTTACTAAAAGAATTGCATGAGCACGGCAGTGTTCGTATTCTTAAAGACCGTAGAACTGATTTATACGACATCAAAAAAATAAATCCATGAATAAAACCTGTTTAGAATGCGGAGAAAAAATTGTGGGACGCGAGGACAAGAAATTTTGTAGTGATGCTTGTCGAAATGCTTACAATAATAAAATAAACAAGGATAGTACTAATTATATGCGCAACATCAACAACAGGTTGCGCAAAAACTATCGCATTTTATCAGAACTAAATACCGAAGGAAAATCTAAAACTACCCGTTCAAAACTAGTAAGTAAAGGTTTTGATTTTGAATACTTTACCAATATTCTCAACACAAAAACGGGCAACACCTACTATTTTCTCTATGACCAAGGCTATATGGTTTTAGAAAATGATTATTACATGCTCGTTAAAAAAGATATCTAAATACCACAACCACAAAATCTATTAACCAAAAATGAAAAAAGATTTTTCTTCAATTTACATGAGTGCTTTTATTATTGTTGTACTGGCAGCACTTTATTTCACCATGATGCCACAATGGACAACAGATAAGGATACTTCATTAGTAGATTTTTCTGCAACACGGGCTTTTGAACAAGTAAAAGCTATCGCTCAAAAACCGCATTATGTAGGATCCAAAAACCATGAAATAGTTGCCAATTATTTACAACAAGAACTTGAAAGTTTAGGTCTAGAAACCTCCATTCAAGAAGGTTATACACTAAGTGATTGGGGAAATCTAGTATATTCTAAAAATGTTTTAGCACGAATAAAAGGCTCTTCAAACTCTAAAGCGCTCTTGCTGCTTTCTCATTATGATAGTGCACCACATTCTTACTCCCCAGGCGCTAGTGATGCTGGGTCTGGTGTAGCAACTATTATTGAAGGAATAAGAGCTTTTTTGTATACCAAAACACCTCATAAAAACGACATCATCATCATGTTTTCTGATGGTGAAGAATTAGGACTTAACGGCGCTGCACTTTTTGTAAACCAGCACAAATGGGCCAAAGATGTAGGAGTTGTTTTAAACTTTGAAGCAAGAGGTACATCAGGACCAAGTTATATGCTCATGGAGACTAATGCTGGCAATGCTGCATTAGTAAAAGAATTTGCCGAGGCCAAGACCACATTTCCAGTATCAAACTCTTTGATGTACAGCATTTATAAAATGTTACCTAACGATACTGATTTGACTGTGTTTAGAGAACAAGGAAACATACAAGGGTACAATTTTGCTTTTATAGACGATCATTACAATTACCACACCGCTCAAGATGACACTGCCCATCTTGATTTAAACACGCTTGCCCATCAAGGTACGTATTTGATGCCTTTGCTAAAACATTTTTCCAATACAAATTTAAACAAACCAGTGTCTCAAGAGGATTTTGTTTATTTTAGTTTGCCTTACACTTTTGTGTATTACCCATTTAGCTGGACTATTCCAGTGGTTATAGGCTGCTTTGTGATGCTGGTATTTTTTATATTCATAGGAAGAGCTAAACATCTAATAACATTTCAAGATATTGGCAAAGGATTTATTCCTCTTTTTGGATCGCTACTTACAGCAGGACTTGTTACCTTTTTAGGTTGGAAACTTCTACTCGTACTCTATCCTCAATACAACGATTTGCTTAACGGATTTACCTATAACGGTCATGAATACATTGCAGCATTTGTTTGCCTATCAATGGCTATAACCATGGCGTTTTATGCTCGGTTTTCAAGTACTAAGATCACCATGAGTCATTATGTGGCACCACTTACACTATGGATTATTATCAATGGTTTACTAGCGGTGTACTTACCAGGTGCAGGATTTTTGATAGTTCCTGTTTGTTTTGGACTGCTCGTTTTTGGAATATTTGTTCTAACTCAAAAATCTAATAAAACAGTCAACTTACTATTGAGTATTCCAGCTTTGTTGATTATTACTCCTTTTATCCAAATGTTTCCGGTGGGATTGGGATTAAAAGTACTTTTTGGCAGTGCAGTGTTAACCGTATTAGCGGTAGGTATTCTTTATTTTGTTTTTGGGACTTACGCCAAAAAAGGAATTTGGGCTGCAGTATTTCTGATGGTATCAGTTGGTTTTTTTGCCAAAGCACATTATGAGTCTGGTTATGAATTTGGCAAAGCCAAATCAAACAGTTTGCTCTATGTATATGATTCTGATAAAAAGACGGCAAAATGGGCCACTTATGACAGCAATCTTGACTCGTGGACCAAAACGTATTTAGGCAATAATCCCGAAACGGCTTCAACACTTAATGAGCTTCCATTGTTTAGTAAATACAACTCCGGTTTTACTTTCACGACTACTGCGCCCGTAAAAAAAATTGCTCCACCTACAGTTTCTTTTATTTATGATAGAACTATTGGTACAAAAAGGTATTTAAAAATTCAAATAGCTCCAAATAGAAATGTAAACCGCTACGATGTGTTTGCCAATGAAGGTATGAAAATCAAGAACTTTACAGCTAACGGAGCAACAGCACTTGAACACAAAAAAGGAAATTACGAACGAAAAGGCAAAAAAATTGTTAGCTATTATGTAGTAAACAATGCTCCGCTAGTACTGCAATTTGAGATAGAATCTGGAAATAAATTTGATATGGAATTGCTAGAAAGCTCTTTTGATTTAACCACAAACCCAGTATTTGAACTAGCAAAAAGAGAGAACTGGATGATGCCTACACCTTTTGTATTGAATGATGCAGTTGTCATTAGACAAAAAATAAAACCTAGTCCTGTTGTTGTAGCTCCACCAGTGAAACTCAAAACACCTATTGGCTACAGCCGATACCAAAAACAATCCGTACAAGACAGCTTAACAACAAAGTAAGCACAAAATCATGACAAAAATTAGCATTTTAGGTTGCGGATGGCTCGGTTTACCTTTGGCAAAAGCCTTATTGAAAAAAAACTATGAGATAAATGGATCAACAACATCCGCAGAGAAATTACAAATTCTGGCAGATGCTGGAATAAATCCTTTTTTAATATCGCTCCATGAGCATTCTATATCTGGTGACATTGCTGGTTTACTGCAAGATTGTTCTATTTTAATACTAGATATTCCTCCTAAGCTTAGAGGAGCTGGAACCGAAAATTTTGTTTCTAAAATTAGAAATCTAATTCCTTATATTGAAAAAGCTGGTGTAGAAAACGTTCTTTTTATTAGTTCTACCTCGGTTTACGGGGAGCAAAACACACTGGTTACTGAAGAAACTATTCCACATCCAGACACAGAAAGTGGCAAGCAATTGCTGGCAACCGAACAACTTTTACAAAGTTCTATTGATTTTAAAACTACAATAGTTCGTTTTGGAGGCCTCATTGGTGCCGATCGTCATCCCATAAATTTCCTGGCGGGCAGAGAAAATTTAGAAAACCCAGATGCTCCCATAAACTTAATTCATCAAGAGGATTGCATAGGGATTATCAACGCTATTTTGTCACAACAAGTTTGGGGCGAAATCTTTAATGCAGTTACACCATATCATCCTAGCAGAAAGGACTATTACACTCAAAAAGCGGTAGACTATGATTTGGCTTTGCCAAAATTTGATCAACAAGGTCTAATTTCTGGAAAAACTATTTCAAGTTCTAAAACCGAATCGGTTTTAAAGTATACTTTTGCACAACCAAATATATAATGTGAAAACTAAAATTAAGAACGCTTTTTCGTCAAGAGTAAACGCTATTGGATTGCCCATTTTGGCCTTATGTTGGATCAGTTTTTTTTGGGGAACCACCTGGATCGCCTCAAAAGAAGGCGTAAAACACATGCCCGCCCTGCAACTAGTAGCCATAAGGCAGTTTTTGGGAGGATTCCTTTATATTTCTTATTTCTTGTTCAAAAAAACGCCATGGCCCAAGGGAAAACAATGGAAAACCATCATCATCCTGAGCTTTTTAAACTTTGTTTTGAGCAACGCATTAAGTACGTGGGGCGTGAAGTACATCAGCAGTGGTCTTGGTGCCATTATTGGGGCGTGCGTCCCGTTATGGATTGTTATTATTTCTTTCTTTCAAGGAGAACGCTTGTCTAAGTTTTCTATTCTGGGTTTAATAATTAGTTTTAGTGGTGTTTGTATTATTTTTTATGATCATTTAAGCGATTTTTTGATTCCCGATTTTAAATTTGGCATCATAATCTCCATCATTTCCACATTGACATGGGCTTTTGGAACCTTATACACGAAACAAAAAGCGGCTAGTTTCAATCCGTACTTTAGTTTAGGAATCCAAATGTTTTTGTCTAGCATTTTAGTGTTTGCTTATACAGGTGCCGCAGGAATATCGGTTCCACTACATGAGATCCCAGCAATTTCATGGTGGTCTATTGCGTATTTGGTTATTTTTGGTTCGGTACTTACTTTTATTGCCTTTATTTATGCGCTGCAACATTTACCGGCTTCTATCAGTAGTGTTTACTCTTACATCAACCCAATTATTGCAGTTTTGCTTGGCGCTATAATCTTTGGAGAAACCCTAAATGCCGCCATTGCCATAGGTGGTAGCGTAACTTTATTTGGTTTGTATTTAGTTAATTACGCCTTGCGAAAAGGCCGTATTAAAGAATAAAACCACCAATAATTTACAACACTTATTCTTGATTTTAGGAGCAGGCGAGCATCTTTTCCAGTCGTTTTGTCCTGCTGTACGCTACAATCTCCTGTGCCATCCCAATGTTTCCGGTCTGGCACAGGAGGATTTTCGCTGCCATCAGGGCTAGAAAGATCGTATCGGTTTTCAGTAGAAAAGTAATCCCAAGCATCCTGCAAGTACACGATACAAAATCCGATGAAGGCCATCCATAAGCCCAAAAACGAAAACACCTAACAAGTTTCAAAAAACGAGTTAGGTGTTCACAAATACTAAGTGCAATAGGCTATATATTTACAAAGACGGAATAGAACATTCTCTATCTCTGGATCGATATTTACCATTTAAATGACACTACAAAACAATTGAATTCTATATATTGTTTATTGGTTATGCGTTCCTGTTGTAATACATCTTTTTAGCGTTTACCACTAAAAAATGGACCAATTATTTAATTAGCTTTTGGAAAATTAACCGTTTTTACATTATCAATTACGTAACAACCTACTAACTGCTATTTGACAACAACACTTTTAAACACACAAAAACAACTAGCCTGGTAGCATTTTTGTTTCATCAGTAAACAAGTTAATCAATACTAAAAACTGACCTAACAGATTTTATACGAAATTAATCTATTGTCATTTCTGGAACTTCTCCGTCAATGATTAGTGTTGCTTCTGTTGAGGCAATGATATGTTCTACGGTTACACCTGGCGCACGCTCTAAAAGCTTAAATCCTGCTGAGGTAACTTCTAGTACAGCAAGTTCTGTTACCACCTTTTTAACACAGCCTACACCCGTTAATGGCAAAGAGCATTTTTTTAGGATTTTTGATTCGCCTGCTTTGTTTACGTGCATCATGGCTACAATAATATTTTCGGCAGAAGCCACTAAATCCATTGCGCCACCCATTCCTTTTACCATTTTACCAGGAATTTTCCAGTTGGCGATATCACCATTTTCTGCAACTTCCATAGCGCCAAGAATGGTTAAATCAACTTTTTGAGAGCGGATCATCCCGAAACTTAAAGCAGAATCAAAAAACGAGGCTCCTGGCAATGTAGTAATGGTTTGTTTTCCTGCGTTAATGATGTCGGCATCTTCTTCTCCAGCAAAAGGGAATGGTCCCATGCCTAATACGCCATTTTCACTTTGAAATTCAACCGAAATATCCGTGCGAACATAATTAGCTACCAAGGTAGGAATTCCAATTCCTAGGTTAACATAATAGCCGTCTTGTACTTCTTTGGCAATTCTTTTTGCTATATCTTCTTTAGTTAAAGCCATAATTTTATTTTTGAAACAGGTAAGTCAAATGAGTTTTTATAATTTGAGCATTCTTAAATCATAAAAATGAAGTCCATATAATTCTTTGAAAACTGAATACTATTTTTGTCTCACAGTTCGTTGTTCAATTCTTTTTTCAAACGTTTCTCCTTGAAAAATACGTTGAACCATAATTCCCGAAATGTGAATTTCATTAGGGTCTAATGCGCCTACAGGTAAAAGTTCTTCCACTTCGGCAATAGTAATTTTTCCAGCTCCAGCCATGCTAGAGTTAAAGTTTCGAGCAGTTCCTTTAAAAATTAAATTTCCTGCTTCGTCACCTTTCCAAGCTTTTACTATAGCAAAATCAGCTTTGTAAGCGAGTTCCATGATGTGCATTTTGCCATTAAATTCGCGAACTTCCTTTCCTTCAGCTACTTCAGTTCCGTATCCTGCTGGTGTAAAAAAAGCAGGAATTCCCGCTTGTGCAGCACGGCACTTTTCTGCCAAAGTTCCCTGAGGTGTCAATTCCACTTCTAATTCGCCGGAGAGCATTTGACGTTCAAACTCGGCATTTTCACCCACATACGATGAGATCATTTTTTTAATTTGGCGCTTTTGCAAAAGCAATCCAAGTCCAAAATCATCTACACCGGCATTGTTTGAAATACAGGTTAAATCGGTTACGTTTTTTTGAACCAATTCGGCAATACTATTTTCTGGAATTCCACATAATCCAAAACCGCCTAGCATGATAGTCATGCCATTTTCTATGCCTTGAAGTGCATCTTGAACGGTATTTACTTTTTTGTTAATCATAAAAATAAGGTGCTATTGATGTAATTGTATTTTGTTCTTCTGTTGGTTAAAGACCCGTTCGTAACACTTGTTTTTCTAAAAATTAAGTGAACTTAGTTTACCGTAACTACTAGCATTTTTTTAATGCTTAAATTTATAGTTCAAATTCTTCTGTGTCTTGTTCTACAACGGTGGTGTCTACTACTTTTTTAGGTACATAACAATCTACTTTGATAGATAAGTTAGACGGTCTTTCAAAAGGTTCTTTGGACACTTTTAGCGCTGGATCTTCGTAACATCGTTTCATGAAAAATCCCCAAATCGGTAAAGCAGCAGTAGCGCCCTGTCCGTAAGTAATGCTCTTGAAACGGGCAGAACGATCCTCGCAACCTACCCAAACTCCGGTTACTAAATTTGGTACCATTCCCATAAACCAACCATCAGACTGGTTTTGTGTAGTTCCTGTTTTTCCGGCAATTGGATTTCTAAAAGCATACGGATAACCCGTCCAACGGTTGTCTCCATTACCACCACCAGTGGTTCGTAAACGGTCACCTGAACCACCTTCGGTTACGCCTTCAAGTAATTTTACCACTGCGTATGCAATGTCTTTATTCAATACATCGTGTGATTCTGGAATAGGCTCATAAATAACCACCCCACTTTTGTCTTCAATCTTAGTGATAAATTGAGGTTTCATGTACACTCCTTGATTAGCAAAGGTACTGTACGCAGCTACCATGTCTTGAACAGTGATTTCTACGGCACCAAGTGCAATGGAGGGTTGGGTTACAATCTCTGATTTTACACCTAATTTGTGTGTTAAATCTATTACTGCTTCAGGACCTACTTTATCGATAAGTTTTGCAGATACGGTATTGATCGAGTTTGCCAAACCTCTTTTTAAAGTTACCATTCCGCGGTACTTGTTATCAGAGTTTTTAGGTTCCCAATCTTCGGTTACGTGGTGACGCCCTTTTCTAATCATAAACGGACCATCAACAATTGAGTCACATGGTGACATATTTAATTGTTCTATAGCAGTAGCATAAACAAACGGTTTGAAAGTAGATCCTACTTGTCTAGCTCCTTGCCCTACGTGATCATACTGGAAATATTTGTAATTGATACCGCCTACCCAAGCTTTGATGTTTCCGGTTTGTGGCTCCATGGCCATTAACCCAGATTGCAAAAAGTGTTTGTAGTAACGGATAGAATCAAGAGGAGTCATGATGGTATCGCGTTCTCCCTCCCAGGTAAAGACTTTCATTTTGGTCTTTTCACTAAATGACTTTATGATTTCTTCATCGGTTTTGTCCAATGATTTCATGATAGACCAGCGGCTAGAAGATTTCATAGCTTGATTAATAATACGCTGCGTTTCTACAGTTGAAATGTTTACAAATGGTGCGTTTTTATTGTCTTTTGATTGAATAAAAAATTCTTCTTGCAAGTTTGCCATGTGCTCTTTTACAGCTTCTTCAGCATGCAACTGCATCCTAGAATCAATAGTGGTATAAATCTTAAGACCGTCTTTGTAAATATCGTAATCAGTACCGTCTGGTTTTTTATTTTCTTCAACCCATTTTTTCATGTAATCACGCAAGTACTCTCTAAAATAGGTAGCAGTTCCATCTTTGTGAGTTTCGAGTTTGAAGTTTAATTTTATAGGTAAGCTTTGTAATCTTTCTTTTTCTGATGTAGAGATGATGTCAGCCTTTTCCATTTGCAAAAGCACTACATTTCGGCGGTTTTTTACTCCTTGCGGATTTCGTACAGGATTGTATAAACCAGAGTTTTTAAACATTCCCACTAATATTGCTGATTCACTAATGGTTAAATCTTTTGGTTCTTTAGAAAAATAAGTCTTGGCAGCAGAACTTACTCCAACAGAATTGTTTCCAAAATCATACACATTGCAGTACATGGCAATAATTTCATTTTTAGTGTATTGTCTTTCTAAACGAATAGCGACTATCCATTCTTGTGCTTTTTGTATAATTCGAAAAGGTAAGAATTTAGAACCTTCACCGTGTAACAATTGCTTAGCAAATTGCTGAGTCAAAGTACTCGCTCCTCCGCTGGTTCCAAAACTTGAAATAGCTCTCAAGGTTCCTCTACCATCAATTCCAGAATGTTCGTAAAAACGAGCATCCTCAGTAGCAATAAGTGCCTGAACTAGATTTTTAGGTAAATCCTCGTATTTTAATTGAGACCTATTTTTTTCAAAATACTTGCCAATAACCACTCCGTCAGCCGAAATAACTTCGGTAGCTAAGTTAGAATCTGGATTTTCTAAGTCTTCAAAGGATGGCATGGCGCCAAATAATCCCCAAGAAGTGAAAAGGAAAAACAAGCCTATGCTTCCTAAACCTATGAAGAATATTTTCCAAAATTTCTTTTGATAATACGCGATGCTTTTATCATCGTTTCTTGTTGGGTTGTTGTTTTTTTTGATAGCCATAATACTAATTTATTCTTTTTTTTCAATTCTAAATCCTACTTCGGTAATTCCGTTAAGGGCTGTTACACCCGGAACTTTTCCGTTTTCTCGTACTGCTTGCTTAATGTGTACTTTGTATTTTGATCGCAATCGAACATTTTCTTTATAAAAAAGTTTACTTTCCTTAATATCCGAAAACCCATCTCCTAAAAGTGTTCCATCAACATCAGCCATTTGGTATTCTAGTGTATCAACTTTGGTAAATCCATTAGGCAATTCCATAGCTACTATCAAAAACAAATTATTGAATTGATAATTGTTATTCGCCCTCAAGTTTACAAACAAGTTGTAGCGTTGCGTAGAGTCAAGTATAGGTAAGTTAAAGGTAACAGTACTGTCTTTATGCCATGCATTGCCCACTGAGTGGTACTCATCAAAACTCCTTTTTTTGTCACAAGAAAAGAAGAGTATCGTAACCAAAAAGAGTATGGTGCTATTTCTTATCCACATTTTTTGTAATAATTATTGGTTTGCGGGGTTCTGCTGGTTTTTTATCAGCAGGAGCAGGACGGTTATTGTTAGGTCTTGCCGTATTTGCGGGTTTGTTATTGGTTATTTTATTAGCAGGTTTTGCTGTATTTGTTGTATTTGCTGGTTTATTGCTGGTTATTTTGTTAGCAGCCGGTTTACCTGCATTTGCTACAATGGCGTTTTCGCCAGTAGGTTTGCGTTTTTTATTATTTTTCTTCCTTGGTTTAGGTTGGTCAAATCGCGTTAAACTTTCTTGACCCATAGCATTGTTAAAGTTTTTCTCTGGCTCAACAATAACTTCAATAGCATAATCTTCTAGGCAGGAAACTTTGTTTTTCAACTTGTTTTCGGCAATGATTTCTTTGACTTGATCAATTTTTAGTACATGCCAATTGGCAAAATTATTGGTATAGGCAAACCACATAAGCCCTTTAAAGATGTCCTGTTTTTGGCAAATGGCATCTCCTTTTTCAGTAACTAGTTTCGTGTCAAAATCAGGAAAATGTTTTAAGGCATCCATGTAAGTGTCTAGCTCATAGTTCAAGCAACATTTTAATTTACCGCATTGTCCCGCTAGTTTTTGTGGGTTCAAGGATAATTGTTGGTAACGTGCAGCTGAGGTATTTACACTTCTAAAATCAGTCAACCAAGTAGAACAACACAATTCTCTTCCGCAAGAGCCAATCCCTCCCAAACGAGCCGCTTCTTGACGGAAACCTACTTGTTTCATTTCAATACGCGTGCTGAATTCTTTAGCAAAATCTTTGATTAATGCTCTAAAATCAATTCGATCGTTTGCGGTATAGTAAAAAGTAGCTTTTGATCCATCTCCTTGAAATTCAATATCCGAAATTTTCATTTCTAGTTTTTGAGCAATGGCCAATTCACGTGCGCGAACTTTCATAGGCTCTTCGCGGTCGCGAGCTGCAGACCAAATATCAATGTCTTTTTGTGATGCTTTTCTATAAATTTTCGGAATTTCGTTGCTGCTAGGATTCGCTCCTTTTTTCTTCATTTGAATGCGAACCAACTCACCTGTTAGTGTTACAATACCAATATCATGTCCTGGAGAAGCTACCGTGGCAACAATATCTCCCATGCTCAAGGTTAATTTTTCAGTATTGCGGTAAAATTCTTTTCTTCCGTTTTTGAAACGTACTTCAACACAGTCAAAAGGGGCGTCGCCATTAGGCAAACTCATATTCGAAAGCCAATCAAAAACCGTTAATTTATTGCAGCTATCGGTGCCGCAAGTCCCATTATTTTTACAACCCTTTGGTGCGCCACCATCAGAAGTTGAACAACTTGTACATGCCATAATCTTATATGTAGTGTTGTGACGAGCACAACTTAAGTTCTTAAAACGTTTAATGTGTAAAGATAGTATTTTTTAATTTTATGGAACAACGCCAATTTAGAGCAATAATTCATAAATTTATACTAAAAAACCCATCACAATTTAAATTGTAATGGGTTGGTAATAGTTCAAATAGCGTTTTGGGATTACTCTAAAATGCGGTATAATTTATCAGACAATCGAATTCGGAAAGGGAGTTGAAACGTGCACGTATCGCCAGCAACGGCTTTTTGTTGTGCAGTGTCATTTACCATCATTTTGTCGATTTTTAGAATTTGTTCTCCAGTAGTGTTCCCTTTTATCAATACCGTATCGCCTATTTTCAACTCATTTTCTTCAATGAAAAATTGTCCAACATTAGACTTCGGGAAAAAATGAGCGCCTTTACCCAGGTATTCTTTTTTAATTTTCACTGTTTTTTTTGCAACAGGTTTGCGTTTTGCCAGTTCAGTCAAGTCGGGAATAGCTGCCAAAGGATCTGCATTATTTTTAAAAAGCAACTTGTCCGATTTTCCTTTTTTGAAAATCTTATTTCCATTTTTAATACCGCGACGAATGGCTTTTTGCTCCTCTTCTGGCAAATGAATAATCGTAGCGCATTCAGCAGAACAGCAGCCGTACATTTTTTCTTTGCAAGATTCACACTGAATAAAAAGCAAGTGACAACCTTCGTTTTCGCAATTGGTATGCACATCACAAGCGGTGCCGCATTGATGGCATTGAGAAACAATATCATCTGTAATGCGTTCGCCCAAACGATGATCAAAAACAAAGTTTTTACCTATAAATTTGCTCTCTAGATTTTCTTCTTTTATTTGCTTGGCGTAGTTGATAATACCACCTTCCAGCTGAAAAACATTCTTGAAACCTTGGTGTTTAAAGTAAGCCGATGCTTTTTCGCAACGAATGCCGCCCGTGCAATACATCACCAAGTTTTTATCTTCCTTAAATTCTTTTAATTGTTCGTTGATAATTGGCAATGATTCTCTAAACGTATCTACATCAGGTGTGATGGCGCCTTTAAAATAGCCTATTTCACTTTCGTAATGGTTTCTAAAATCGACAACAATCGTGTTGGGATCATCTAGAATTTCGTTGAACTCCTTTGCTTTTAGGTGCACACCTATGTTGGTCACATCAAAAGTTTCATCGTTCAAACCATCTGCAACAATTTTGTCACGCACCTTAATCGTTAGTTTCAAAAACGAGTGATCGTCATGCTCCACCGCAATATTCAAGCGCATCCCTTGCATGAAATCGTATACTTCAAGCGTGTCCTTGAAGGCATAAAAATTATCGGCAGGCAATGATAATTGTGCATTGATACCTTCTTTGGCTACATAAATTCGGCCTAGAACTACTAAAGGATCCCAAGCGCGGAATAAATCGTTTCGAAATTGAGTTGGATCTTGAATTTGCGCATAAGCATAGAACGACAAAGTGAGTCTTTGTTTTCCGGCATCATCAATCATGATGGCTCTTTCCTCTGCGCTTAAGGTGTTATACAGTTGCATGCTATAAACAGTTTAAGTGAGAAATATATTTTTTGCAAAAGTAGTTAAAAAGGTTCAGAGGCGCAAAGTTTTAAAGGGACTAAGGTTTGCAATCAATAAATAGATTCTCAATTTTCCTTAAAGTCTCAATGGTTTATTTTTCTGGGAGCTATTTCCAGCTTTCCGCTATATCTCTTGTTTTCGCTATCGCTACAACAAGAGGATGCCGCTGCAATCTGGGCTAGGGGAGTAGTGGTTACAGTTATATGTTGCGTTTTTTAGTCTCAATTATGGTTTTAAGTTTTAGAAAAAGATTCGTTTGCGAGTGGGTGATTTTTAAACTTGATTACACGCTCTGTATTTTGCTACAGTAAAATCTGATTATTATGTTAGGTTACACTTTTTTGTACATTGTCTTTTTTACTGATTTTTTTATTTTTAAACACCCAATTTTTCTTCCTATTTTCTTGTTTTTTAATAATTTTATGTTTAATATTTGTAATCTAATATTTATACTATAAAAAAGTTAATGTTTTTATTCTTTTTATTGATGTGCTCATATATTTATAGCCAAAATTCAAGTGAAAAATGGAATTCGTATCTCGGGCGTTACGAATATTTTAACGGTTCTGGTTACATGACAGGTTATAAAGAATATAATAAATTAACTGGATCTTGGGATTATTATACTGTTAATCAAAAGCCGAGAAATATTTATAATAAAGTTGTCAGTCCAGTTAATGAAACTTTGGTTAGAGAAGTTATGGCATCAAAACAAGCGAGGTATGATGCAAATTATCAAAGAGTTAAGAATTCAATATCCGATATACAGGCCAAAATCCAAAATTTTGATATATAGGAGGAGAGAATAAAAATTATAGATAAAAGATTTAGAATAGAATGTGTAGAAAGTTTAAATAATTCTAAAAGCTACGATCTTTCTAATAATAATATTGCTAGCCAGATTGTTAATTGGCTATACACGGGATATAATAAAATAATTAGTGAAGAATAATACTTAGACGAAAATAAATATCCATCAAAAAATAAAACGCTATGACTTACGGAGTTATTTTAGTTATAATACTTGCTATTTTCATCATTTTTGGAGAAAAGACCTCAAAGTAAGAAAGGTATAATTAACAATAAATTATTTTAACAAAGAAGAATAATTATTTGCTTTATATTTAAAATATTCTAGACTTTACTTTATGTTAATTGTAGTTAATTTTTGTGTCAAAATTTTTTATAGTTTTAATTTTTTTCACTATGCTAGAAAATGAATATTATATTGTTATTAGTTATGTTACCAGAGATAATTGTCAGTATCCATTTTTTGATAATTGTGCGCTGGTAGATGGTAAGTTTTATAAGATTCTAAATTTAGAACAATATTTGTCTACTGGTAATTCCTATTTAGACGAGGTAGTTGATTTTACTACTTTTATATTGGTATCTAGTAATCAGTGGAAAGCTAATTTCCAAAACATTAATTTCTAAATATGCATAAAAATCCAGCCAAATATTTTGATGAAATATTAAAAGTACTAGCGACAGATTATGATAATTCATTTACGTTTGAAGAGTTAGCGCAAAAAATATATCCTAAAAAATATTTTACATCAATTCCAAATGGGAAATTCGATTTTAATGAATCTGTAAATGATAAATTAATTTTAAACTTAACCAATGCTTTAAAATTCTTGAACAATGAGAAACTCGTATATGCTAATTTTAATGATAAATCTGTTTATATCAGTACATCGGGATTTATAAAGATTAAAACTAAGGGTTTTGAGAAGGAAATTTTAGATTTAAAAATTAATTTCTTTTTGCAAAGGTTTGCTTGGATAGTTACACCAATAGCTGCACTAACAACGTTATTAATTACTATTTACAGATATATTCAAAGTACTTCATAAAGATATATTTCCAGATATAGATCAAGGAATTTATAATGATAGATAAAGAATGATTAATATTGTTTTAAAATCAATCATTAATTTTCATGTACATTTATCTTTAAGTCACACTACAAAACATTACCTTTTAACTAAAGCTTTTTTAAGGAGTATAATGTTAGTAATTTTTTTTTTACTACTAAATATTTTCTAGCCCAGATAGCAGTGTAAATCCTTTTTTATCCGCTTTTTAGCGGAAAAAAAGATTGAAACGAATAGCTGGAAGTAGCTCCAAATAAAAAAACCACGCCGAAACGTGGTTTTAAATTTTATACTTTATCAGGTATTAGCAATACTCGTTGAAAGCGTCTTTTAAGTTTTCAGCAATTAGTTCTGCTGGGCGACCTTCAATGTGGTGACGCTCTAGCATGTGTACTAATTCTCCGTTTTTGAACAAAGCCATACTTGGCGATGATGGAGGAAAAGGGAACATGTGTTGTCTTGCTGCATCAACTGCATCTTTGTCAACTCCTGCAAAAACAGTAATTAATTGATCTGGTTTTTTACCACCTTCTAAACTCATTTTTGCTCCTGGGCGTGCATTACGTGCAGCACAACCACAAACCGAGTTTACAACTACAAGAGTTGTTCCTTCTGCTTTTAATGCGTTTTCTACTGCTTCGGCACTATGTAAATCTTGAAAACCTGCTGCAGTAAGTTCTGCTTGCATTGGTTTTACCATTTCTTCTGGATACATATCTTTTATTTTAAATCATTAGTAATTAAGTCCTGCAAAGTTACAAAGTTTACATTCAAGAATAAGTGTTCAAGTATAAAGTTTTGTTATAGTTTTATTGTTATTTTATGGCTTTGGCAGCCACGTGAAAAATGGCTTTGATAAACAACATTTTCGGACATTTTAAAATAACCCGAATATCTTCAATTAAAGTGGTTTCTTCATCTAAAAATTTGAAGATCACCGCTGGGTTTCCTTTTTTGAACATCGAAGAAAAAATATGGGAACCCAATTCGTTTTTGCGGTCTAAAATGTCTAGTAAAAGCAAATCATAATACCAGAATTTTGTTTTTTTATGAAACTTAGTAAAGTCGGTTTCTCTTTGTAAAAAGGCAACTAACTCACTTGATTTTTTATCGGAATTTTTGAAAGTGTAACCCGTACTCGCCTTGGTCCAACCGCCAGAAGTACCAATGTTGATCACGTTTTTAGTATTCGATTTCCAAAAAGGGTAACACGTCATCGGGATACTGCCTTTTTCTTTTTCAACAATTTCGTAGTTTGTAATCCCCAATTTTTGAATGTATTGTTGGATTTCGTTTTCGTATTCTTCTTTTTTTAAATGTTGGTGCGAAAACAAAGTGTATTCCAGTAAAGCTTCGGTTTTTGAAGTGGGCAACACGTACATAAAACGGGTATTTCCTCTTTGCTCAACCGAAAAATCCATGAACGTGGCTTGCTCATTATTGAAAACAGCCTGCTCACTTTTGATAAACCAACCTATAAAATGCTGTTGTAAAACGGGATATTTAGTTTGGTTTTCCGCTTTTTGTTTGTGGTAAATACTATTGAATAATTTGGAGCACGAAAAAGATTCGCTTTCCGTTTGTATCAAAATTATAGTTTCGGATTCTTCAATAGTCAAGACTTTCTGATTCAAGAAAGTGACGTTTGTTTGTTTCGAAAGCAAATCAAAAACTTGGTTGTAAAAATCAAGTCCTTTCACCATATTGTAGTGATACGGTTGCAAGTCTAAATCTCTGCGAAAAGCTGCATTGGCAAACAAAGCCGAATCCCATTTTTTAGAAATAGCCGGTTCCCAAATTGAATCGGTTGTTTTCCAGAAACACCAGGTTCTATCATTGGTTTTCTTGGAGTTTTCATCCAGTAACAAAATACTTTTATCTGCAAACGATCCTGATTGTACCATTTTGTAAACCGTCATTAAAGCCGAAAGTCCTGCGCCGGTAAAAATATAATCGTGGTGTTTCATGGCTCAAAAATACAACTTTAAGAACAAAAAATTAATCAAAATGATATCGCAGCCCGATAAAAAAACGTCTTCCTTGATTGGGTCCGTACGCATAGGTAGGGTCAAAAGTGAGCCCAAATGGATTATCAGCCGTTGGGATTACCGCTCCTGAATTGTCAACTTGTACATTTTTATCAAAAGGATCATTGGCGCGAGCAATCAAAAACGGATTTCCACGATTGGGTGTCCAATTAAGCAGGTTTTTGATACCGGTGTATAATTCTAGATTATGAATTTTTTTGAAAGTCATTTGTATGTTCTGAATACTATATGGTCTAGAAATTTCTCGACGCGGGTCTAGTTCGCTTAGTAACGGCAAACGCATGGGTCCAGTTAGATTTCCTGTATAATCAAAAGATAAAAACCAGTTTGAAATATCATAACTAAAGCCCCAACTCACAGAATATCTTTCTGTAAATAGTGGCCTCAAACTAACGCCGTCCTGTGTGGTCATGGCATCATAATAACTGGTTCCAAGGTTGGCTTTGAGCCCAAACGGGCTAACCCAATCAGCATTGGCGCTGAGCCCGAAAATAGTTGAGTTGCCGTTTAAATTATCATAAATTATTTGATATGGATTGATGTCGTAGTTCGCAAAAATTCGGTTGGTAAAATAAGTATACCAAGACGAAAGTTCGAGATTAACCACGCCCGCATTGGTCAATTTGAATTTTTTCAGATAATTTAAGTTCAGGTTGTATGAGGTTTCTGGTTTCAAGTTAGATTGTATCACGACTTCTCTAGCGCCAGACAAAGCTTGATGATCCTCGGTAAAAAGGTTTACTATTCTAAAACCCGTTCCAAAATTGAATCGTAAGATATCTGTTGGCGTTGGTTTGAATTTGAAAGCAAAACGAGGTGTAAAAATGGAACCATGATTGTCATTGTAATCGTAACGCAACCCAAGTAAGGTACTGGTTTTTTCGTTGTGCTTGATTTCATCTTGAGCAAAAGCACTGTAAATTTTAGAATGATTCGCTGTTGCCGTTGCGGGCGTGTTGTCATTATAGAATTGATATCGGAGTGCTGTGCCAAAGAGTACGGAGTGATTGCCCCAGTTTTTATCCCACAACAATTGGCCAAACGCAATTTTTTGATTGGCTAAAAAAGTAGCATTTCCATAAACGGAGTTTTGGTCGTGATCAATAACCGAAAATTGAAAGAACATTTTTTCGGCCACAGGAAGCTCGTATTTACCAAGGAATTCATAGCGCGACGTGTAAATGCTTTCGCCATACACTTGGTTTCCGCCTCTAAAACTCTTGTTCCATTGCATTTCTCCTCCCCAGCGGTCTTCATAAAGGTATCGCGATACAAGGCTAAGCTCTTTTTTTGAAGTTCTGTTGATGTTTATTTTAGAGAAAAAAGAAGCTCTGTTTTGCAAAGAAACATCGGTAAAATTGTCCTTGTTGTTGTCAATGGGATTGTTGTAAGTGAAGTAATTTACACCAAATAAGGTAGTAGCCTTTGGACCAATATTGGCTTTATAACCAAGGTCAACATTCGTTTCGAGCCAAGATGTAGTAAAAACATCGGCTGTAAATAAAGGAACTGCAAACGGTTTTTTAGTAATAATGTTAATCAAACCGCCTACCGCCTCGCTGCCGTATAGTGTAGATGCCGCGCCTTTTACCACTTCTATTTTATCAATCATAGCATTTGGAATACCTGAAAGGCCATAAACGGTACCGAGAGCGCTCACAATAGGCATCCCATCAATAGTGACCATGGTGTAAGGGCCGTCAAGTCCGTTAATGCGAATATCACCCGTATTACACACATTGCAATTGTTTTGAGGTCGTAGACCGTTTACGTTTTGCAAGGCATCCAAGACATTGCTGGTTGGGTTTTGTTTTAAAAAAGCAGCCGAAATAATCTCAACAGGAACGGGATTTTCTAACCTTTTTACGGGTTTTAGCGTGCCTGATACCACCACTTCATCCAATTGATTTTCGATGCTAGTAATTTCAAAATGAAGTACTATTCCTTGCTGGTTTTTTATGTTGACGTTTTTGTTTTTTGTTTGAAAACCGTTTGCCACTATTTGAACAGTGTAATTACCATTCGGAATTTCAGAAAAAAAATACTGTCCTAAACTATCAGTTTGAGTGACGAAAGTAGTTTTTAGCAAGGAAACTGTTGCGCCAGGTATCGGTTGATTGTTAGAAGTTACCCTACCCGAGACGCTTTTTTTGTTTTGGCTGTAGCCAAGAAAAAATAGCAACAGCAGGCATACGGTAATAGTATTTTTCATGATAAATAAATTAAATTTTAGACAAATCTAAAAATAAATTTTTAAAAAAGCGGTTTGTCATGACAACAAACCGCTTAAACCCCCAATTATTAACCAAAACGATCAGGATTTAAAAGAGTTTTTAGTGATCACCACTGTTCTCAAATCCCATTAAAGTGAGACGAAATGGTGTTTTAGATACTTTTATTTTTTTAATGTCATTATTATTTTTAATGTTGGCCATCCATAATTCGCCTGTTGCTGGTGCAGTGATGTAAACGAATCGTTGTGTGAATTCCATTTGTGGTTTTTGCGTTGCTGTTTTTAAAGTTGGCGCAATGA
Source organism: Flavobacterium sp. I-STPP5a (assembly GCF_009764685.1). Classification (GTDB taxonomy): domain Bacteria; phylum Bacteroidota; class Bacteroidia; order Flavobacteriales; family Flavobacteriaceae; genus Flavobacterium. The sequence goes on from NZ_VHLM01000047.1 coordinate 135,564, forward strand.
TATTTCTTTCAGCTGCAGCTACAGTGAGTGTATTTAAGTCGTATGAAATAAAATTTCCAGAATGTAACAAGATGCCAAGTTTACTATTGTCGTAGCTTACTTTACATTGCATGATATCGGTATTTTCAATTATTGGTTTAACTGTTTTAGCAATAACATCAATCAAGTACGCTCCTTTTGCAGCTGTATATCCAACAAATTCACCTTTGCTGTTGGTTTCAAGTATTGTTCCAAACCATGCAGTTCCAAAACCTTCGGGATGTGGAATTAAACTTTGTTCTCCATTATTTTTTACCACCAGAATGCCACTAGCAGAACCAAAAACAGCTTGGTCACCATCTGTTGCATTACCATGAATTCCCTTGGTTGCAATAGTAGAGGCAAAAAGTTCTTTGCCGATTTTGTCAATTATTTTTACTCGCTCAGGAAGTGTCCCAGGAATAGAATTGTCTTTTTCAGTAATAGCATATGTACCATTCGCAAATACAGCCATAGCACCATGATGCGCTCTTAATCCGGTGGTGATGGTTTTCATTATAGCACCATTTTTGTGGATTTCCGATTCAAGACCCACTGTTAATGTACCATCTCCATCATTGAAGGTTAGGATTTCTCCAAAATTACTTTTAAAATGTGTTGGCTTCGATGACATACCTGTTAAAACACCAAATTTTGGTGTTCCTTTTATGTCAACATGATCACCATGAAACTCTAGTCCAATATCAAAAGTTTCTGTTAAATTGTTTTCGCGGTGAATGACGCCTGCAAAACGCCCAGAAGCGCTCGTGTACAAAGCTGATTTCGGGTGTTTGGCTTCAAATGAAACGCTGTTTCCTTGCAATGGATTTACCAAGGTCATTGCTGTGGTGGTTTCATCCGAAACTAAAATGCGCAAGTGTTTGAATTCAGCTGAACTGTCGTCAACTACTGTATCGGTATTATCGTCATTTGAGCAAGATTGTGTGACTAGAGCAAATGCTGCAAGCGTTGCCAATAAGGCTAAAGAGTTTTTCATTGTTGTATTATTTGGTTTTGAAAATTACTATTCTACTGTGATTGGAAAATCAACTTCAATATCTGTTGCGCCACCGGCATTGGTAATGTCGCCAAGCGCTACATTTGAGGCATTTTTATTCGGTCCGTGTCTTAAGCTGGCTCTCAAAGTGCCACTTGCTGCAGTGGTCGTGGTAAATGTAAACTCGAGCGCCAGTGGCTTGCCATTTTTATCAAAATTACTTGGACTTTTAGAATACGTAATGGGTTGAAGCACACCCGTCGTTTGAAAAAACATTTGGTGTTCTGTAGCTTCAGCTATTATCTCGGGTGTGATATCTATTGCCGGTATAGCCAAATCGTCTTTAAATGTAATACTACCATTGTAGGTTTTAGATCGCTCAAAAGGACTGTTAATACTAATTTGTGGTGCATTAGCTCCTTCGCCATCAAGGTCTTTGTACTCAAGTACAATGGTTTTTCCAGCAGTGGTCGGTACAAATTGTAACCGAACAGTTGTGATGAACTCTCCTTCATTTGCTGCTACTATCACATCGTCAGTATTGGAGCAGGAATTAAGTACTAAGGCCAAAAGAACGATTGTAAAAAATTTGAAAAAGTGTTACTTTCGATTGTTCATGAAGTAAGATGTTTTATTTTTTTATTCGTTAATGCAATTGTGTTGCAAATATATTTATTATTTTTAACAACGCAACAATGTTGCAATAAATATTTTATAAACAGTTTTTGCAATAGAAATAATCATTAAAATTGCTCTTATATTCAAGAAACAATATTGCTACGTCAAAGTTGCATAAGTTGCTGTAGGTGTTGTTGTTCTTGCCAATGGAAAGCAATCCGCAGCTAAAAAAGTACCTTGCCTTAGTGATTGGATTTCTTCATCAGTACAAATACAGTTTTGCAGGAGCGTATGTAGCGCCTCTTTGTCCATTTCAATTCCAATAAAAACGAGTTCATTGAGTCGATCGCCAAACGTTGCTGTCCATCGTTCTTCGATCACATCTTGAAATTCTACAAAATTTCCGAAGGTCATTCTTTCGCCAAGAGGCATACTTGCCCACCACACTCCAGCTTCTTCGGCCTTTTTTGAACCGCCAGCCTGGCTCCAGTTTATGGCTTGGTCTGCTCGTGAGGCAATCCAAAAAAGACCCTTACTTCTAATAACAGATTGGGGAAATTGTTCAAGTAGAAATTCCCACAATCGGTCTGGGTGAAAAGGCTTCTCTTCTCTAAAAACGAAAGAATTGATGCCGTATGCTTCTGTCTCTGGTGTGTGAAATCCTTCTAATTCACGAATCCAGCCTGCAGATGTCTCAGCTTCTTCATAATTAAACAATTGGGTATTTAAAATTACGTTTAAAGGAACTCGTCCGAACTGTGACTCTATCACTGTAGCTCCTGCATTTAGTTTACGAAAGGTTGCTTTTAGAGTTTTTAGTTCTTTACTGTTTACTAAATCAGTTTTGTTTACAATGATAACATTTGCAAATTCAATTTGGTCTACTAATAAATTCACGATGGTTCTGTTATCATTTTCAATATCAGATAAATTCTGTGCTTGTAAGGTTTGGTCAGAACCAAAATCTTTAAAAAAATTGAATGCATCCACTACGGTAACCATCGTATCTATATAGCTAAAATGAGATAAATCAATATTTTCTTCCTCGTTAATAAAAGAAAAAGTTTGAGCTACTGGAATGGGTTCGCTTATACCTGAACTCTCTATCAATAGGTAATCAAAGCGATCTTCCCTAGCCAGTTTTTCCACTTCGATCATGAGGTCATCTCGCAAGGTGCAACAAATACAGCCATTACTCATCTCGACCAATCGTTCCTCTGTACGGGATAAGGTATTTTCGGCTTTGACTAAATTAGCGTCGATATTAACTTCGCTCATATCGTTTACGATTACAGCAACTTTTAAGCCCTCTTTATTATGAAGAATGTGATTTAATAGGGTTGTTTTTCCGGCTCCAAGAAACCCAGATAAAACAGTTACGGGTAATTTTTTCATTAGTGTTTTTGATGTTTAATGTTAAGAAGATGTGCTGCTATGATGCCAATTCCGCCAAAGTAGATTAGAAAAGTGTTTATATTAAAAATGATTTCCAATAAAATACTTAAGAACAACACTATGAAAGATAAAGTTAAAATTACGGCAACAAAGGTTTTGCATACACGCAGTACGGGTATAGCTGCGCAAAGGCCAATGCAAGCAAAAAGCAAATCAAAATAGGGATTATGATGGACCATCATAGGAAACATGCTAAGGATTGGCAATGCTAAACAATGTACTAAACATAAAATAGCGCTAGTTACACCCAAAAAATCTGAAGCTAAGACTGGTAATTTTTTCATTTTCTTGTACCTTTGATTAATGCAATAATGTTGCAAATGTATCATTTTATTTTAAACGCAACAATGTTGCATTAATATATTTTAAAATATGAAAGCAAGCCGCAATACAGCTGCTAAAACAGCAATACTAGATATTATTAAAAATGCGTCGGTGGCTTTATCACACACCGAGATTCAAGCTTTAAGCCAAAATATTTGTGATAGGGTTACAATCTACAGGGTACTTGATAGGCTTATTGCCGAGGATGTGATTCATAAAATTGTAAATCATGACGGTACCATAAAGTATGCAAGTTGCCATCATGAGCATGAGCACGATCATGACGTAAAACATTCGCATACGCACAATCACATACATTTCAGTTGTACTAAATGTTTAGCAGTGACGTGTCTTGACGAAGTGAAGCCCGTATTTAGTCTTCCTGCTAACTATTTAATACACGATTTTAATTTCACATTATCAGGCCTTTGCCCAACTTGTTCTTTATAGTTTAGACTTGTCTAAAAATATTTTTTATATTAACTTTTTTATGTAAGTTTGTCAATATATAGGTTTTGCGCTTTTTATGCAGTTGAGCAAAAAAGTTGTTGCCATGCCTTAATTGTTTGTTATGACTTTATCCGAAGAGAATTATTTAAAAACGATTTACCATCTTTCTGCTATTGAAAATGCTGCAGTAAGTACGAATGCCATCGCCGAAAAGATGGATACCAAAGCCTCATCTGTCACGGATATGCTAAAGAAGTTAGCCGAAAAGAACTGCATCAATTACATCAAGTACCAAGGAGTTTCATTAACTGATACAGGGAAACTGGCAGCTAAAATGATTGTACGTAAACACCGTTTGTGGGAAACCTTTCTAGTCGAAAAATTAGATTTTGCATGGGATGAAGTCCATGAATTAGCGGAACAATTAGAGCATATCAAATCAGATTTGCTTATTAACAAATTAGACGATTTCTTAGGTAATCCTACCGAAGATCCTCATGGAGATCCAATTCCTGATGCTAATGGACGTATAATAAAAGTAGAAAAACAACTGCTCTCTGAATTCGAAAAAAACCAAATCGGGATTTGTGTAGGTGTCAAAGATACTTCGTCAGATTTTTTAAAATATTTAGACAAACAGGGAATCGCTTTGGGTACACCAATTCAAATTATCGAAAAGGAAAGTTTTGATTCCTCTTTCCGAATTCGCGTTGGAACCAAAGAAATGACCATTTCAAATAAAATAGCCAGTAATTTATATATCAAATAATTATGTTTCAATCTATAGTAGATTATTTCACGAGTATCGACCCAATACTGGCCGCTTTGTATGCAAGTTTGTTCACTTGGTTTCTAACCGCGTTAGGCGCCTCTTTTGTTTTTATGTTTAAAACCATGAACCGCACCGTTCTTGACGGAATGCTTGGTTTCACGGGTGGTGTTATGGTTGCGGCCAGTTTTTGGAGTTTATTAGCTCCAGCAATAGAAATGACAGGTGGCGATGGCTTTGCTAAGGTGGTTCCTGCAGCTTTTGGTTTTTTCCTTGGTGCGCTCTTCATTTTCGGAATTGATAAAGTGTTACCGCATTTGCACATCAATTTTAAAGTTACCGAAGGAATCAAGTCACCATGGCAACGTACCACATTGTTGGTTTCGGCGATTACCTTGCATAATATCCCCGAAGGTTTGGCAGTGGGAGTTCTTTTTGGTGGAGTAGCAGCAGGAATTCCTGAGGCATCTATAGCTGGCGCTGTTACGCTAGCAATTGGGATTGGAATTCAGAATTTTCCAGAAGGTATTGCAGTTGCTATGCCCTTACGCAGAATGGGAATGAGCCGATGGAAGAGTTTCATGTACGGACAGTCTTCAGCATTAGTAGAGCCGGTTGCCGCTGTTTTAGGCGCTTTTGCAGTTACTTTCTTCACTCCTATTTTACCCTATGCTCTTGCTTTTGCTGCAGGCGCTATGATTTTTGTGGTTGTGGAAGAGGTGATTCCAGAAACCCAACAAGATAAAAACACTGACATTGCCACTTTAGGTTTTATCGGCGGATTTATTGTGATGATGACACTAGATGTGGCGTTAGGCTAAAAAAAAGCACTTTAAAAGAACCTATTAACCTAAAAACTATAGCATGTAAAATAGTTCATTCTATTCCTTTTTATGATGATTAGCAGTTTAGTTTTGGCGCAAAGCTCAAAACCTGCTAAGTAAACGTATTAACTATAAAGCAAACGCTATGTCGCAGTCAATAAGGGTTTCAATTTGTTTTAAAAAGGGTCGTAAATTACTCTCGTTGCGCTCAGCTGAACACTTGTATTTAGACCAATAAATCTAGTGGTATAATGCAAGTTTTCGACGGACAGATACAAGATGGAAGAAACAACTTTGGCTTTAACCGAAAAAAATAAGGAAGCTGATAAAAAATGGTTCGCTAAATATTTGCCTGTTGCAAAACAAAAAATTGAAAGCTTGCGAGTAACGACATACAAATAGGCTACATCAAATAGTTTAATTGCAGCCGCAGTCAGAACTTCCACAGTTTTTATCCTTTGCTTTCTTTTTGAAAAAGAATTTTTTGATTAAAAAAGCGACTGCAACGATTAAAGTAGCAAATGCTACTATTTCTTGAATATCCATATTGTAAAGATAAGAAAAAGCAACCTGTTGAGGTTGCTTTTTAGTTGGTAATCACTTTCTAATTAAAGAGTGTGTATTATTGTTTTTTATTAAAAACGAGCTCCTAAAGATACAAAGAATGTTCTTCCTTCACCTGGTAAAATACCTGGACCAGGATATCCACTTGCTCTTCGGGTAGCGTAATCTTTGTTCAATACGTTATTAAGTCCTGAACGAACATTGAAACGTTTTAAAAACTTGTATTCAGCTGATAAATCCACTACTTCATAACCATTTAGTAACCCTGTTACACCATTTGCTGAAGGCGCTACTGTGTTATTAGCATCAGTAAATACTTTTCCTGAAGTTTTGTATTGCAAAGTAGACGAAAAGTGGTCAGTACTATAGCTCAAACCAACATTGTGAATGTAACGAGGCGCGTTTTCAACACGATTACCTTTCAAGTTAGTGGTTGTAATCACTGATCCTGATGCAGTAAATATTTCAAAATCAGTATAACGGGAATCGATAAAACTAGTCGTTACAAAAAGATCTACGTTTCCGAAAGTTTTTTCAACACCAAAATATTTAGTGATATTTACGTTTACAAAACCTTCAATTCCCTTGTTTACGGTTTCTCCTAAGTTGGTTCTGAATAAGAACGTACCTTGTGTTGTATTATTATTATTTCTAAATTGTCTTACGAGACCAATACGGTTGTTATAACTCAGGTAAAACACACTAAAATCGAAGTTCAAAAAGCCTTTCACAACACCACGGTATCCTAAATCAGCATTGTATCCTGAGGCATCTTTTAAGTTTGGGTCAATCACATCAGTTACAGCTGGCGGAGTAATATCTGAGAATAAAACTGGTCTAAAAGCTTGTGTGATGTTTCCATATAAGTTCGTTGCGCCGAATTTATATTCCATTCCTAATCCAAACAAAGTTTTGTTTCTTACCAATTGTTTGCTTTCAAAAGGAACATCATTTCCAGAAGTGATTCCAAATCGACCTTCTCCATCAGCTGTGATGTGCTCAAAACGAACTCCGGGAACAACACTCCATTTATCGGTCACTTTAAATTGATTTTCTGCAAAAACGGCTAGGTTTTGTGTCTTAAAATTGAGGTCTCTCAGATATTTTGCTGAAGTACTTAAGTCGAAATCAGATCCTGCAGTTCCTGCTCCTTCTTGTTGTCTTTGCGTTTGTGCTTGGTAAGCACGAACTCCAAATGCCAAAGTGTTTTTATTTTTGCCTAAGGTGTACGTATAAGTGTTTCTGTTTTCAATTCCGAAATTTTTGTAAAAATCGCGGTCAACTCTTCTATTTCCGTTAGTGTCAGGATTGTTTGGTGTTCCTGTAATTCCAACACTATTTCTTTCTCCAATTAAACCAAAAAGTTTAGTATTCGATTTTATAGAAGGAGATAATTGCGTGTCTAGTGTCAGAGCAAACAAATTCCAAGGAGTTCCAAACCAGTTTCTTTCTCTAAAAGATTGTCTAGAATTTGCAGCAAATTGCGCGTCTGTCAAACCGCCTGCTTGTTGCATTTGGTAATCCATATTAGTGTATTCTGCTGCTAATTTGGTTTTTTCTGTAAAGGCATATTCTAAAAATACGTGTGAGTTTCGTACTTTATATTGGCTGTTTTCTCTCCATCCATCGGCACTACGTGAATGGTTGTAGGCATAATAAGAAAACTTGTTAATTTTACCACCAATAGCGTTATAACTACTCATTAAGTTATAGCTACCGCCTGTATTTTGCGTTTCAAAGGTGAATTTTTTATTTTGCTCGCGTTTCAAAACATAGTTTACCATTCCGCCAAACTGAGGGCCAAATTGCAACGAAGCACCACCACGAACTAGTTCAATGTTTTCTACTGCTTCTAACGGTGGATTGTAATACGCTTCTGGATAACCAAAAACATCTGATGAGATATCGTAACCATTTTGTCTGGTGTTTAATTCCCAGCTGCGATTAGGACTTAAACCACGTACTCCAATGTTAATTTGTATTCCAGATCCTTCGTTTTCCCAAACCGTAACACCTGGGACGCGCGAGAACACTTCGCGAGCATTGTTGGTAGTCAAGTTAGAGGTAAATGCGGATAATTTTAAAACTTCATTCTTTTTTCCTGAAAAAAGAACGGTTCCTTTAACCTCTGGCTGTCTTTCTGGGCTTTGTTTAAAAGGGGTAACGGTTACCGCTTGTAAATCGATTATTAGAGACGATGCTCTAGCAATGCTATCTTTTTGGGTTTGAGTTAGTTCTTTTTCTTGCGCAAAAATGGATGCCGAAGCAAAAATTGCAAGTGCTACTAAATTTCTTGTCATTTTTATTTAGATTAATTCTACAGTGCAAAGGTAAAATCCAAATCTTATTTAGACAAATTAAGAATAATAAAAAATAGAAGTTTAACGTTTGTTGAATATTTTATTTTAGGATCTGATAAGCAACTAGGGCAATCGCATAAGCAAAACCCGACATGAAAATTAATTGTCCCGCAGGCCATTTCCAGGAATTGGTTTCTTTTTTAGTTACTGCGAGCGTACTGGCGCATTGCATAGCAAAGGCGTAAAACAATAGTAATGAGATTCCCGAGGCAAAGTTAAAGATCTTTTCTCCAGTTACGGGATTGATTTCGGCAGCCATCTTGTTTTTTATGGTTACCTCGTTTTCGCTACCTCCTACACTGTAAATCGTAGCTAATGTTCCCACAAAAACTTCTCTAGCTGCAAACGAACTGATAATAGCAATACCTATTTTCCAGTCATATCCTAATGGTGAAATGGCAGGTTCAATTGCTTTTCCCATGATTCCAATATAAGAGTTTTCTAGTTTTTGTGATGCTACAGCATTTTCAAATTCAGCTTCTGGTAATGGATTATTTATCGTATTCTGAGTAATAATTTGTTCCGCATTACTGAATTTTTCTCCGGGTCCGTAAGATGCTAAGAACCACAAAACGATCGAGATTGCCAATATGATTTTTCCAGCTCCAACTATAAAAGCTTTGGTTTTCTCGATAACATTGATGCCCACATTTTTAAACAAGGGAAGTTTGTAATTTGGCATTTCAACGACGAAATACGTTTTACTTTGTATTTTTAAAATTTTATTCAAAACATAAGCCGAGAAAATAGCCATTCCAAACCCCAAAAGGTATAACAGCATCAAGGTCATTCCTTGCATGTTCAAGAAACCAAACAAGCGTTCGTCAGGAATAACAAGTGCAATAATAATGGCATAAACGGGCAGCCTAGCGGAACAAGTGGTAAATGGTGTAACCAATATAGTGATCAATCGTTCTTTCCAGTTTTCGATATTACGCGTAGCCATAATTGCAGGAATAGCGCAGGCTGTACCCGAAATAAGGGGCACTATACTTTTACCTGACAAGCCAAATTTGCGCATGATTTTATCCATCAAAAACACCACACGGCTCATGTAACCACTTTCTTCAAGGATGGAAATAAACATAAACAAGAAGGCAATTTGGGGTATAAAAATTAAAATTCCTCCAATACCAGGAATAATTCCTTGCGAAATCAAATCGGTTAAAACTCCAGCAGGCAACTGCTCTGCGGCAAGTGAACTCAATGAGGCAAAAGAGGTGTCTATGAAATCCATCGGAATTTTTGACCATTCAAATATCGATTGAAAGATTACGAACAAAATCAAAAAGAAAATCGCATAACCCCAAACTTTGTGCGTAAGTACGCGATCGAGCTGGCTGCGGTAATCTTTGGCAATACTCGTGTCAATTTTTAACCCTAGTTTTAACACATCGTTTATGAATTGATAGCGTTTGATAGTTTCTTTTTGTTGCAAACGCTTTAAATCAGAATGTGATTTGGTAAACGAACTTCTAATTTCATTTCGTTCTAAGTTCAAGAAGTTGACATCCTGTGTGATAACCAGCCATAATTTATATAGCAATTGGTTCGGGAAGGCTTTTCGTAAGCTGTTAAAATAATTTGGGTCAATTACCGAAGCGTTTAAACATGGTTCGCTCGAAATGGTTTTGAAACTTACAATTAGTTGCTTCAGTTCCTCGATGCCGTAACCTTTTCTAGAACTAACTAGAGCAATTTTAGTCTTTAAATGTTGCTCTAAGTATGGAATATCAAGTGAGATTCCTTTAAATTTCATTCTATCAGCCATGTTAATGACTAAAATAGTTGGAATCTCTAAGTCTTTTATTTGTGTAAAAAGCAGTAAGTTTCGTTTTAAATTTTCCACATCTGTAACCACAAGTGCTACGTCAGGATATAACTTATCGTTTTTATTTAGAAGTAATTCAATAACAACATTTTCATCAATAGAACTTGCGTTTAAACTATAAGTTCCCGGAAGATCTAGGATATTAGCTTTAATATTATTGGGTAATTTACAAAATCCTATTTTTTTCTCAACTGTAATTCCAGGATAGTTCCCTACCTGCTGGTTTAATCCCGTGAGTTGATTGAATACGGAGGTTTTCCCAACATTAGGATTGCCTATCAATGCAACATTAATGTTTTGTTTGCTTATCATAAGTTAATTTTTATAATATCAACTTCTATTTCTTTGGCTGTTTCAATCCTTATGGCTACATGTGAACCATTGATATCTAGGAACAAAGGGTCCCCAAAAGGAGCAATTTGTAATAACTCGACGGTATTTCCTGGCAAGCAACCCATTTCCAATAATTTTAAAGGAACTGCATCGATGTCGAAATCTTTTATGATGGCCTTGTCGCCTTTCTTTAACGAATGAATTGTTGTAAGCAAAACTTATTTAGATTGAATTAAGATTGCAAAAATACACATTTTACAACAAACACAACTTATTGAACCAACAATTATAAACCCTCAAGAGATCGTCCAAAACAGATGTATTAAATGTATTGTGTGTATAAATGTAAGATTGATTTAAATTATTCTTGGATTAAAAAATGAATATCTTCTATCAAACGCTTCATGTCCTCCTTATCAGTGCCGTCATAAAAGCCTCGAACTCTTTTTTTGGTGTCAACCAAAACAAAATTTTCGGTGTGAACCATATCATACAATTCACTTGGCTTACCCATTTTTACAGCTAAATAGGATTTTCGTGCCATAGCATAAATTTCTTTTTTATCACCCGTAACCAAATTCCATTTGTCATCGTCCACATTATGTTTTTTGGCGTAAGCCTTAAGTACAGGAACGCTATCCGTCTCTGGGAAAACGGTATGTGACAGTAATTTAACTTTAGGATTGTTGGCGAAAGCTTTTTGAATTTCCTCTAAATTTACTGACATTTTAGGGCAAATGGAGCCACAAGTTGTAAAAAAGAAATCAGCCACATACACGGTTCCTTCATAATCTTTCTGCGTAATAGTTTCTCCGTTTTGGTTTACAAATGAAAAATCAGCAATAGTATGGTATTTACTTTTGTATTGTACAGTGCTATCAACCAGTTCTGGATTAACATCAGCTGGATTATAAATAGGAAGTGATTTTTCGGGCTTTAATGCCGAGTAGAAAAGGGATAAAATGATTGCTGAAAGCACAATGAAAACCCCAATAAATAAACGGTATTTTTTTAAGATTTCTAACATGGTTCTATTTTGGTGCAAAAATACACAATCGTAAATGGTTTTGTATTGTAATTAACAGACTTTTATTTTTAGTGGAAACTTGTTCTTAGACTAAAAAAAAAGGTTTAGACTTTAAACCTTTTTCATTTTTTTGCGTCAAACCCTAATGTTTAGTGATAATCTGAGGAAACTTTAATTGTCAATAAAATTATTAATAGCTTTGTTTATATAACTAAAAAACTAACTAAAATGAAAAAAAACAACAATAAGCAACTGCTTTTTGTGATTCCTGCAATGATGGCTTTTGCAGTGGGTCAAGCCCAAAGTAATCCTGCGGCTAAGGAGCCAGGGATTAATGTGAATTACATGGACAAAAAAGTGAAGCCAAGTAACGATTTCTTTCGTTACGTAAACGGAACTTGGTTAGACAACACTGCCATTCCAGCGGATAGAACCCGTTGGGGAAGTTTTGATGAGTTGCGTCAAAGAACAGATGCGGATGCGCTAGCTATTTTAAAAGAGGCAGCAACAAACCCAAAGTACAAATCAAATACGGATCAAGGTAAAGCGATTAATTTGTACAAGTCTATTTTGGACACCGTTGGTCGTAACAAAATGGGAATTGCGCCATTAAAACCTTTCCTTAAAAAAATTGATGCGGTTAAGAACGTGAAAGATCTTGAGGCATTATTAATCGAAATGGAACCAATCGGTGGTATTGGGTTTATGGGAGCAGGTGTAGGTACCGATGCTAAAAACAGTAGCCGAAATGTAATTAATGTAGGTCCAGGCGGAGTAGGTTTGCCAGATAGAGACTATTATGTTTCTGAAGATGCCGACTCGAAAGAAAAACGTGCAAAATATGTACTTCACGTTGCTAAAATGTTACAGTTTCTTGGCGATAAGCCAGCGGTAGCTCAGGCAAATGCTGAGAGAATTTTAGCGCTTGAAATTGCCATGTCTAGACCAAGGTTAGACAGAGTAGAACGCAGAGACCGTCGTAAGTCTTACAACCCAATGACTTTGGCGGAGTTGAGTAAATTAACACCATCAATCAACTGGAATACGTATTTTACTAAAATTGGTTTAACCAAAGTTGATACTGTAATTGTATCACAACCAAAATACATGGTGGCGCTTGAAACGATGTTGAAAGAAAACAAAGTTGACGAGTGGAAAGCTTACATGCGTTGGAGTTTATTGAACAGAGCTTCAAGCCAATTGTCTACCGATATTGAAAACGCTAACTTTGAGTTTTACGGGAAAGCCTTAACAGGTGCGGTAAGCCAAAGACCACGTGACGAAAGAGCATTGCAAACTATCAATGGTGCCGTAGGTGAAGCTTTAGGAAAATTATACGTTGAGAAAAAATTCCCAGCTGAAGCTAAAGCCAAAGCAGAAAAAATGATCAAAAACATCTTCCGTGCTTTCGAAAATAGAATTAACAATTTGTCATGGATGTCTGCTGAAACAAAGGTAAGTGCCTTGGCTAAATTGAACAAATCCAGAATCAAAATTGGTTATCCTGACAAGTGGAAAGACTATTCAGCTTTAACAATCAAGAGTCCACAAGAAGGAGGAAGCTTTTTTTCAAATGCTTTGAGCATGGCCAAATGGCGTTTTGAAGAAAACATTGCTGAGTTGAACAAACCAGTAGATAAAGAGCGTTGGGGCATGTCACCACAAACGGTAAATGCCTATTATAACCCATCTAATAATGAGATTGTTTTCCCAGCAGCTATCTTACAACCACCATTTTACAACTACCAAGCTGACGAAGCTGTGAATTATGGCGGAATAGGTGGCGTTATCGGTCACGAAATTTCACACGGTTTTGACGATTCAGGATCGCGTTACAACGCTGATGGAAACCTAGTTGACTGGTGGACTGCTGATGATTTAAAACAATTCTCGGCTTTAACAGGAGCTTTGGCTGCACAGTACAGCGCATTGGAGCCATTGCCAGGAACTTTTGTAGATGGTAAATTTACACTAGGTGAAAACATAGGTGATTTAGGTGGTGTAAATGCAGCTTATGATGGTTTACAATTGTACTTGAAAGAAAACGGAAATCCAGGCTTGATTGATGGTTACACACCTGAGCAGCGTTTCTTCATTTCTTGGTCAACAATCTGGCGTTCAAAAATGCGTGATGAGGCCTTGAAAAACCAAGTAAAAACTGATCCGCACTCTCCAGGAATGTACCGTGCGTATGTGCCTTTGCAAAACATCGATACTTTTTATCAAGCTTTTGATATCAAAGAAAATGATGGCATGTACATTGCACCTGAAAAGCGTGTGAGAATCTGGTAATTCAGTAACTTATAAATGCAAAACCCATTCGTTAAGGCGAATGGGTTTTTTTATGGCCTCAAGTCAAATTTTAAAGAGAGGAACGCTGTTGTTTTTTAGGAGCAGCATTTTTTTGCTTCATACACTACTTGTCCCGCTGTACGCTGTATTCCCGATAAATAAAAACTACGGCAAAAAAGCCTTGTTTTTCTAAACCGGGAGATGCCGCTTCCATCGGGGCTAAAAAATGCTTAACTTTTTACAGCAAAATAACCGTGCTAACATTTTTATGACGTAACAATAGTTCTTTCAAAAAAATAAGACCCTCTTTATCGATATGGATAATAGAATGCAAAACCCACAAATTAAATCATGTATATATATTTCGACTACATTATAAATTTTCAAAGAAATCATTTCCTTTATCATCAGTAATGATAAAAGCAGGGAAGTTTTTCACTGTAATTTTACGTACCGCTTCCATACCTAATTCTTCAAAGTCTACTACTTCTACTTTTAAGATGTTGTCTTGAGCCAAAATAGCCGCTGGACCACCTATTGAACCTAGGTAGAAACCTCCGTAAGTTTTACATGCATCCATTACTTGTTTGGTTCTATTTCCTTTAGCAAGCATAATCATACTTCCACCTGCTTTTTGAAATTCCTCTACATAAACATCCATTCTACCAGCCGTGGTTGGACCAAAACTACCTGATGGCATTCCGTCTGGAGTTTTTGCTGGACCAGCATAATACACCGGATGATTTTTGAAATACTCTGGCATAGGTTTACCCGCATCCAAAAGCTCTTTGATTTTTGCATGTGCAATATCACGCGCTACAATCAAAGTCCCGTTTAGTTTCAAACGCGTTTTAATTGGAAATTGTGATAACTTTTTAAGAATATCAGCCATCGGTTGGTTCAAATCAATCTCAACAGCAGGTTCTAAATGTGGCGGAGTTGCAGGCAATAAACGCCCAGGATTCACCTCAAGTTGTTCTACAAAAATACCTTCTTTGGTAATTTTTCCTTTTATATTTCTATCAGCAGAACACGACACTCCTAATCCTACAGGGCAAGAAGCAGCATGACGTGGCAAACGAATCACACGTACATCATGAGTAAAATATTTTCCGCCAAACTGCGCTCCAATAGCACTTTCTTGGCAAATTTGTTGCACTCTTTGCTCCCATTCTAAATCCCGGAATGCTTGACCAGCCATGTTTCCTGTGGTTGGCAAGTGATCAAAATATCCAGCAGAAGCTTTTTTTACTGCTGCTAAATTAGCCTCGGCTGAAGTACCGCCAATTACAAACGCTAAGTGATACGGCGGACAGGCAGAAGTTCCTAAATCCATGATTTTAGCACGTACAAATGCATCCATCGACTTTTCATTCAAAAGCGATTTCGTTTGTTGGTACAAATAGGTTTTATTGGCAGAACCGCCCCCTTTTGCTAAGAATAAGAACTCGTACGTATTTCCTTTTTTGGCATAAATATCAATTTGAGCAGGGAGATTAGAACCGGAATTCTTTTCCTCGAACATACTGATAGGCACAATTTGAGAGTAACGCAGGTTTTTTTCTTGGTAGGTGTTGAAAATCCCTTTTGAGAGCCACTCAGCATCATCTACACCTGTGTATACATTTTCTCCTTTTTTGGCCATTACAATCGCTGTTCCGGTGTCTTGACAAGATGGTAATTGTCCGTCAATAGCTACTGCTGCATTTTGCAATAAATTATACGCAACAAAACGGTCGTTATCTGTCGCTTCCGGATCATCCAAAATGGCACGTAATTTTTCTAAATGTGAAGTACGAAGCATAAAAGAAACGTCTTTCATAGCTTCTTGCGAAAGCAACTCCAAACCTTTTGGATCAACGGTTAAGATTTCTCTATCTCCAAGCAGTTCCATTTTTACGTAGTCTGAAGATATTTTTCGGTATTGTGTATCGTCTTTTAAAATAGGATAAGGATCCTGATAAATAAAGTCCATGGTGTAATGTTTTTACAAAGATAAAATAGTTGGTGTAAGTTTAAAAGTTACTTTAAGAGCAACCCAAAACTACTACGTTAAAATACTTGTTAGTAAAAAAAGAATAAGCAAGCCGATGGCGATGTATTTGGTATATTTTGACATTTTTATATGTATTTAAGTAATTATTGAATCCCTCAAAAGAATGAAAAATTGATTAAAAATCCTAGTATATAATTGGTTCGTGTGAAATCAAATCAAAATTTAACAATATGTTGTGTTCCTACGAAAGTTCAATTATTAGTTTTTAGTTTTTTCAACGGATTTTAATCCGTTATAATTAGTCAACATAAAATAGAGAGCCTCAGTCTCGTGACATTTTTAAGAAATTTTATCGGTTAGATTAAAAAAACCAGCTCGCCACAAATATTGCTGTTATAACACATATCACGTCTACCAATAACATGGTTCCTAAAGCGTAACGGGTGTTTTTGATATTAACTGATCCAAAATAAACCGCAATTACGTAAAAAGTACTTTCGGCGCTACATTGAAAAATACTACTCAAACGAGCCGTTAAGGAATCTGGACCAAAAGTATTCATAGAATCTATCAAAAATCCTCTAGAACCCGCAGAGCTAAAAGGACGCAATAAAGCAACTGGCAGAGCATCTGTTATTTCTTTGCTTACACCCAAATTTGAGAATAAAAAAGCAATTCCGTTACTGATGATTTCAAACAAACCACTATTTCTAAACAAGGATATAGCCACTAGCATCCCTAAAACGTAAGGGAAAATAGTTACCCCCGTTTTCACGCCATTGTTAGCACCCACTACAAAAGCATCAAAAACAGTAGTGCTTGCTGCAGTAAATTTCTTTTCATTCCAGCATGAAAAAATCAAAGTAAAAGCGATAATACCTATCAATATCAAAGCTGACAGATTAGATGTAAAGTAGTTTTTACCCACAAAATCCAGCTGATTAACATACATTAACAAACCGATAATTGCTGCAATCAATGTGATTAATACCAATACCAAAGAGGCACTCTTGAAATTGATTTTTTGCTTGATACCAACAATCAAAAAGGCTGCAATGGTACCAATGAACGACGTTATAATACAAGGCAACATCACATCGGCAGGATTACTGGCATTTGCGGCAGCACGATAGCCTATGATTGAAGTAGCTATCAATGTAAGTCCTGAGGCGTGTAAGCACATGAACATAATTTGCGCATCACTAGCTTTGTCTTTTTCAGGATTAATTTCTTGTAAACTTTCCATGGCTTTTAGGCCAAAAGGCGTTGCAGCTGAGTCTAAACCAAGAAAATTAGCTGCAAAATTCAAAGTCATATAAGAAATCGAAGGGTGGTTTTTAGGAATGCTCGGAAATACTTTTACAAAAACAGGACTTAAGGCTTTGGCCAATTTTCCAGAAGCACCTGAAATAATTAATAGTTCCATCAACCCACAAAAGAAAGCCAAATAAGCCATTAATGGTAATACTAAATCCAGCAAAGTACTTTTGCAGGTAGGTAATAAACCATCTGATTTTTGTACGCCACTGTAGATTTTTACCGTTTTATTTTTAAAAACATAAGTTGTGTCCGCGTTTAAAGTATCGCGATTAACAATCATGGTTTGATCTGGTGCATTTTTGATACTGTCTTTGATGAAAAGCGGCAATTGCTCCGGCATTTTTTCAGAAATCAAAATCGGGTCGTCTTTTTTTCCATTCAATACATAATCAATTGTATAGGTGTTTGAACTGAACAAACTAACTACCACAAAAACAATTGATGAAATAAAAATAACCAACCAAAATCTACTCAATACCATAACTAATAATTTTTGTAAATGTAATAAATCGATATCAATAACAATTGCAATGTCAATTTCAATAAAAGAATTTTAAATTGAGATTTCATTTTGACATTGATATTGCCATTCAAGTTACTTACACATGAATAATCTCGTCTTCAATTAACAACTCTTCTCTACGCAAACGCAGAAAAATTTGCGCTACAGCAATCGTATCTCGCTCACAATAAGTAACAATACGGTCAATGTCTTTCTCGACATAAAAAACATGACCTACTTGACTGCCATCAATATCGCCTTTTGAAGAAGGAATTCCGAGTACTTTACACATCAATTTCAAAGAAGTAAAATGTTTGTAATCGCCAAATTTCCATAATTCTAAAGTATCTAAATGTGGAATTTCCCAAGGTTTTTTTCCAAATAAATTCAGCTTGTTTGGAATTGCAATATTATTGATAATCATTCGCCTAGCCAAAAAGGGAATATCAAATTCTTTGGCATTGTGTCCGCACAAAACATGCTGCGGTTGATTGAAGTGATTGTTGAGTAAATTATTAAAGTCGGAAAGTATTTTTTTCTCCTCGCCAAAGAAACTCGTTACACGAAAATTACGAATGTCACCTTTGATGGTAAAATAACCTACCGAAATACACACAATTTTACCAAACTCGGCCCAAATACCTGCGCGATCATAAAAATCTTCGGGAGAATACTCTTCTTTGCGTTGGTATTGGGTTTTGTGTTCCCAAAGGGATTGCATTTCCGGATCTAAATCATCGTAATTTTCAGATTCTGGAACGGTTTCTATATCGAGAAACAGAATGTTGTTGAGATTTATTTTTTCGATCATTTTTTATGGCACGCAGATGACGCTGATTTAAAAGATTTGCACGGATATTCTTAAACGAATATAAAAAAAATATTCATAACCAACTAAAATAAACTATGTTGCGGGGAAGGATTTTCGTGTTCTAACAACCATTTTTTACGCCATAATCCTCCTGCATATCCCGTTAATGAACCATCACTACCAATAACTCTGTGACAAGGAACCACAATCCAAAGTGGATTTTTTCCATTCGCCGAAGCCACAGCTCGAATGGCTTTTGGATCACCAAGAAATTTGGATTGTTCTAGATATGTTCTTGTTTTACCGAACGGAATATCGAGTAATGCGTTCCACACTTTTTGTTGAAAATCAGTTCCTTTTGGATTGAGTTTAAAGGTAAAATGTTTTCTTTTGGCATCGAAATATTCTTGAAGTTGCTGTACAGCCTCTTGTACAAAAACGGGAATTTGAGCTGATACTTCACCCTCTTCTAAGACTATTATTTCAGAAACACCATGTAAATCACCTGTAATGGCAGCAATTCCTAGCGGAGTATTGATGTAGACTGTTTCCATTTTTTAAAGGTAAAAAAATAATATGTGTAGACTACATACGGTCATAAAAAAACCATTAGTACTTGCGAATGGTCTTTGTTTTTAGCCCTGATAGAAGCGGCATCCTCTTGTGGTAGCGCTAGCGAACACAAGAGATATAGCGGATAGCAGGATATAGCTCCTAAAAAACTTTATTTTACATGAGAATATACGTAGGATTCTAGCGCTTTCAATTCCTCTTCGGACATGGCTTTTGTGAGTGCAAAATTAGCTTTCATCACCTCGTATTGACTTGGGTCTACAATTGGCTCGCCTTCACCTTTTAAAAACGTGACCATATCGGCATTTTTACTTTTATAAATACCTGCAATATCTTGTAAGCTGGGACCAACTACTTTTTTGTCAATTTGGTGACAGGCGATGCAATTTCCCTTTCCTTCAAAAATTTCTTTTCCTAAATCTACTGGAGTTTGAGCAACTTCTTCAGTAGTTGTTGGGTACAAGGATTCTTTCTTTGTTTCTTCTTTTTTACAAGATAGAAAGCAACATACAGCAATCATGCAAAGGATCTTTTTCATTATTTTTTATTTAAAAGTATTGCCGCTTCTTTGGCAAAATAAGTCGAAATTAAACTAGCTCCTGCACGCTTGATGCACATTAACTGCTCCATCATGGTTTGGTCGTGATCTAACCAACCTCTTTCGGAAGCGGCTTTGATCATGGCATACTCGCCAGAAACATGATATACCGTTACAGGCACATGAACTGCATTTTTTACTTCGCGAACGATATCTAAGTATGCAATTCCGGGTTTTACCATGACCATATCAGCGCCTTCTTCAACATCCCAAAGTGCTTCTTTGATGGCTTCAAGACGATTGGCATAATCCATTTGATAGGTTTTTTTATTTTTCGGAACATCTACATCAGCGTCTTTTGGAGCAGAGTCTAAAGCATCGCGAAAAGGTCCGTAAAATGCCGAAGCATATTTGGCAGAATAACTCATGATGCCCACGTTATGATACCCTGCAGCATCTAAACCTTGGCGCAAGCGTAGTACGCGTCCGTCCATCATATCGCTTGGCGCTACAAAGTCGGCACCGGCTTGTGCGTGAGAAACAGCCATTTTTACCAAAGCATCGTTGGTAGAATCATTTTCAACATCGCCATTTGCTATGATTCCGTCATGACCATAAATTGAATATGGGTCTAAAGCCACATCAGGCATGACAATCATTTCTGGACAAGCGGTTTTGATAGCGCGAATGGCGTTTTGCATGAGTCCGTTTGGGTTCCAAGCTTCAGTACCGGCGTTGTCTTTTAGATTTTCGTCGACTTTTACATAGATGTTTACTGCTCGAATTCCTAAATCGAATAATTCTTGCACTTCTTTCACTGTTAAATCAATCGAACGACGAAAAATTCCTGGCATAGATGGAATTTCTACTTGTACGTTTTCGCCTTCGGCAATAAACATAGGAAACATAAAATCACTTGGACTTAATGTAGTTTCTCTAACTAATGAACGAATGGATTCGTTTACTCTTAACCGGCGACCTCTTTGTAATGGGAACATATCTTTAGTTTTTCAAGCTCCAGAGGAGCGTAATGTTTATAGTAATTTGTTTTATCGTACTATCTTTAAGCCCGGTAAGGGCGACATATTTATCTCTAATTAACATCATCAAAAAGATATTCATTTTTAAAATCTACATTATACAATTTTAAAAATTCTACATATTCTTCTGTGAATGTTTTTATTTTATGATGCTCTTCTTGATTTTGTATATAATTGATAACATTAGTCAATTGCGAATGACTGTAGGTGAATGCTCCGAATCCTGTTTGCCACTCAAATTTACCATTTATCCAAGCTTTTTCATTAATAAATCTTGATGAATTGGCTTTTATATCTCTCACCAAATCTGATAAAGCTTTATTTGGCTTTAAGCCAATTAGAATATGAACGTGGTCTGGCATTCCATTGATCGCAATTAATTTTTGACCCTCATTTGTAACAATACCAGTAATATATTTGAACAATTCATCTTTCCATTTACTAGAAATTAGATTTTGTCTTCCTTTTACAGCAAAGACAATTTGGATGTATATTTGAGAATAGGTGTTTGCCATTATAAATTGATGTTAGTTAAATATGTCATCCCTACGGAATTCAATTTCAATTACATACATTATTTGCTATAAATATAGCGCTCCTACGGAGCTAAATAAAAACAATATTATTTGTCCAAATATAACGCGGCGCTATAAATATATCACACCGATGGTTGCTATAAATATATCGCACCGAAGGTGCTCAATCAAAAAAATAATATTCCTATAAATATAGCGCTCCTACGGAGCTAAACTATCCAATCAACAGGAATCTCCAACACTTTCAATAATTTCTCCTCTTCACTTCCTGATTCTGGATGATGGTCATATACCCACTGAACGTGTGGTGGTAATGACATTAAAATTGACTCAATTCTTCCATTGGTTTTTAGACCAAATAAAGTGCCTTTGTCGTGCACCAAATTGAACTCAACATAGCGACCTCTTCGTATTTCTTGCCAAGTTCTTTGTTCTGCGGTGTATGGTAAATTTTTTCGTCTTTCTAATATTGGAACATAAGCGGCTAAAAATGAATTACCAACTTCGGTTACAAAGTTAAACCAGTTTTCCATTGACATTTGCTCGGTTGCTTTGCAGTAATCAAAGAATAATCCGCCGAGTCCGCGAGCTTCATTACGATGTGCGTTCCAGAAATAGGCATCGCATTGTTTTTTAAACTTGGGATAAAAATCTAGATTGTGCTTATCACAAGCGGTTTTACAGGTTTGGTGAAAATGAATCGCATCTTCTTCAAATAAATAATAGGGTGTTAAGTCCTGTCCGCCTCCAAACCATTGTTGGATTACGTTTCCATTTTCATCGTACATTTCGAAATAGCGCCAATTAGCATGAACAGTGGGTGCCATTGGGTTTTTAGGATGGATAACCAAACTCAATCCGCAGGCAAAAAAATCGGCTTCGCCTACGTTAAATAATTTTTGCATCGAATCGGGTAATTTTCCATGCACTGCCGAAATATTCACACCGCCTTTCTCGATAACATTTCCGTTTTCGATTACACGTGTTCTTCCTCCGCCGCCTTCTGGACGTTCCCAAAGATCTTCCTTGAATTTGGCATGACCTTCAACGGCTTCTAAGCCAGCAACAATCTGGTCTTGGAGATTTTGTATGTAGGTGTAAAATTTATTTTTCATTGTACAATTCATATAATTCCATATCTAATGGAGTTCCATTAATTGGAGTAAATTCATTTTGTAAGGTGCTTTGCCAAACGAAACCGATATTCTCAGCAACCTTCACACTTCCTAAATTACTTTTATGAGCAATAATCTGAAGTGTTTTCAAACCTAAATCCTCAAAAGCAAAATTTGTCATTTCTTTTACCGCAAATGAAGTCAAACCATTTCCTTCATATTCCGAACCAATACAGTATGCAAATTCTCCTTGGTTTTTATCCCAATCGAGCTTTTTAATGATAATTAAACCTATAATTTGTTGGTTGTTTTTATCTCGAATAGCAAAAGTAAAATTTGTCTTCTCTTCTATTTCTTTATTTTTAATTGCAATGTATTCGCTAGATTTTTCAAGTGTGGAGTTACTTGAAAGCGTTAATGGGAAAAATTGCTGCAATCTTTCATTATTGTCAATCATAAATTGATACAATTGATTTGAGTCTGTTAACTCTAATTTGTCTATAACGAAATTTGCCATTTTATTTCTTATCTATAACTTTCTAAAGTCATTAATAGTTTATCATCTTGGTACAAGAACAATTGTCCTCCAATTATTTTATATGTATTTGCAATTGCTAGTAAAGCTGTAAATTTATTTTCTTGATCCATAACGTCACAAAACATTTTAGTACTTATCATTTTTTTGAACTCGATTTTATTTCCTAAAACTTTCAAAGATCCATTAATAATATTACATCCACCATTTCCTGAAAAAGCACTCAAGTCCTTATTTAGAGTTATATAAGTATTTTTGGTAACCAACTTAGAATCACCATTAAAAGATTCTAATATCCATTGAGATGAAAGTGGTAATCCGCTAAGAGCTTGTTCACCTTCAACAGTTTTTTGAGTGATTTGAATTTCAACTTTACCAGTATGCTTCTTATCGACAGCTATTAGAAGTAAAGGTTTCATTGTACTTGATGTTTTTCTTCCTTGACTAATATAAGCATTAAAAACTATTCTCTTATTTGTTTTTTTTAAACTTACGGGAGTAATTGAAGTGATATAACTTGTTTCTTTTATGGTTACTGCAATTACATATTGTTTAGCAAAATTAATTATCGTTGGTTTGCCATTTTTACCCATAAAAACAGCCGCTCCAAATATAGCATCGAATTCTTTTTGAGTTGTTATCTTTGGGTTTTCAAAATGATCTTTTTTGAAAGTATTCTTCACAAAATAATTAGAAACTATTTGATAAGCAATCTCTTCAGTTGAAGAACTTTGTTTTTTTTGGGCACTTACTGACATTGTTATTATGCTTACAAGCAACAGAAGTTTTGTGCATATCTTTCTCATTTTTTTGAATTTTTTTTAAAAACCTTCTAAAATCATAAAAAGTATTCTAGATTTATAGCATCTTTATTGATTGTACTCCTTCACCGCATCAATAAATGCTTTGGCGTGATCTACGGGAATATTAGGTAAAATACCGTGGCCAAGATTCACAATATATTTGTCTTTTCCGAATTCGTCAATCATTTCATGAACCATTTTCTTAATCACTGGAATTGGAGAAAATAATCGAGAGGGATCAAAATTACCTTGTAATGTGATGTTTCCACCTGACAAATAACGTGCGTTTCTAGGTGAGCAAGTCCAATCTACACCCAATGCAGACGCTTTACTTTTTCCCATTTCATTTAAAGCAAACCAACATCCTTTACCAAAAACAATAACTGGAGTTACCTCAGCTAAGGCATCAATGATTTGGTTGATGTATTTCCATGAGAATTCTTGGTAATCAACTGGCGACAACATGCCACCCCAAGAATCAAAAATCTGAACTGCATTTACACCTGATTTTACTTTTTCTAATAAGTATAAAATAGTTGTATCGGTGATTTTTTGTAATAAAGTGTGCGCCGCTACTGGATCTGAGAAACAGAATCCTTTGGCAGTATCAAAACTTTTAGAGCCTTTGCCTTCAACAGCATAACAAAAAATAGTCCATGGCGAACCCGCAAAACCTATTAAAGGCACCTCATCGTTCAACATTTCTTTTGTCAACTTAACCGCATCAAAAACGTATCCTAAAGTTTCATTTACATCCGGAACGAAAACTTGGTTCACTTGTTCCATGGTACGAATAGGATTCGGGATAATTGGTCCTAAATTGTCTTTTAATTCCACGTGAATTCCCATAGCGCGTGGCACCACAAGAATATCAGAGAACAAAATCGCAGCATCTGGAGCAATTCTACGAATAGGTTGAACCGTAATTTCGGCAGCTAATTCTGGTGTTTCGCAACGAGTGAAAAAATCATATTTGTCTCGCAAAGCTCTAAATTCTGGCAAATACCTTCCTGCTTGACGCATCATCCATACCGGTGGGCGTTCAACAGTTTCTCCTTTTAGTGCTCTTAAAAACAAGTCATTTTTTAACATAATTCTATTTTTTAATTCCTCTTTGAGGGTTTGTTTTGATCTATTTGATGGGCGTTATTCGCCTTCTGTTGTATAATATTCTATGAGTCCGATAATTAAATCTTCAATAGTGGGCTCTTCGGCCACCACAATACTCTTTGTTTTTCCTTTCAAAGCTGCGGCGGTAGTCTCGCCAATGCAAAAGCAAACTTCTTTTTTTAGCTTATTTTCTTTCAAGTAACTCTCTACTCCCGATGGACTGAAAAAGAGGATCCCTGCAAAATTTTCTAAACTTGAAATTTTAAATGGTGCCAACTTAGTTTGATACACTTCAATTTCATTAAACACGATTCCAGCATCTTTTAGTGCTAGTGGTAAGGTTTCCTTACGCAAATTACCACTAAAAAAAGTGTAGCTGTTTTGACTGTAAATTAAGGTGATAATTTCGGCTAGCTCTGACGCATAATCCATGTAAACATCTACCGTGAAGCCATTTTGCTCCAGTATTTCTTTGGTTTTGATGCCTACACAAAAAGCAGTTTTAGTACGTAAACCTTCCCAACCGTCTTGTTCTATAAGACTTAAAACAGCGTTTTGACTGCTAAAAATGAGGTTTTCTTGAATATTTTGAAGGGAAAATGGAGTGTTTGTTACTTCGATAAAATCTTGTTCCAAGAGATCAAAGTTGGCATCGAGTACCGCTTTTCTTTGAATTCCAGAAAGTGTTTTGGTAGATAAAATACTTATTTGCTCCATTATTTTTTTAATTTCTCTTTTATAGATTTCATCAACGCTACACCACCATTTTCAAGAATTTCTTGCGCGCAAAAGTACCCCAACTTTTTCCATTCTTGCATCGGAACGGTTTTTTCTACTTCGATTTTTTCTTTTCCATCAATAGAAAACAAAACACCTTTAAAAACAATATCGTCTTCTACAAAAACGGCTAAAGCACCAATGGGCGCTGTACAACCACCTTCTAAAGTTTTAAGAAATTGTCTTTCAATGTGGGTACAAATTTCAGTATCAATATCATTAAGTTCATGCAATGCCTGTCTAGAATACTCATCATTTGCCATAGCTACAACCAGCATAGCTCCTTGGGCTGGTGCGGGAATCATCCAATCAAGATCAATATAGTCTTCTGGTTTAAGATTAATTCTTTCTAGCCCTGCTGCTGCAAATACGGCTCCACTCCAGTCACTTTCTTGTAGTTTTTTCATGCGTGAATTTACATTTCCGCGCAAATCAACTACAGTATGATTAGGGTATTTATTAAGCCATTGTGCTTGACGGCGCAAACTGCCTGTGGCGATTGTTCCTGTTTGATTTAAAAAATCTAGGTTTCCTTTGTGAACTAAAAGATCCAAAGTGTTGGCTCTTTCAAGAACTGCAGCTTGAACAATTCCGTGTGGTAATGCAGTTGGAACATCTTTCATAGAATGTACCGCAATATCCACATCTCCATTAATCATAGCAACATCCAGTGTTTTGGTAAAAATTCCGGTGATTCCTAATTCATAAAGAGGCTTATCAAGAATGATATCACCTTGAGATTTTACGGCAACAATTTCTGTTTTGTATCCTAAATCGTTTAACTTATTTTGAACAGTGTGGGCTTGCCAAAGTGCGAGTTCACTATCACGGGTTCCTATGCGTATCGTTTTGTTCACTATTTTATTTTTTTCAAACCCACGAGAAATGAAGTTCTCTCCTGATTTGATTTTACTGGCGCCAACTTTATTTAGCCGTTGCTCCTATTTTAAAAACTTTCTCAATCCATTCAATACTTTCATCCACCATGGTGTTATCATCTTTTAAATGATTGGCAAAATGAGTTGTAATTTTTTGGATAATGCGGTTGCTTATTATTTCCGCTTGTTCTTCATTGAAATTTGATATTTTCTTGCTTTGAAAATCAAGTTCAGATGCTTTAATCGCGTTCAATTTTGCTTTCAAAGCATTAATTGTTGGCGCAAACTTTCTGCCTTTGGTCCAAGTGATGAACTCTTCCTTAATTTCTTCGATAATCGCTTCGGCAGCTGGAATGTGTTTTTTTCTATTTTCCAAGGTTTCATCTGTCAACTGCGACAAATAATCCATATGAATTAAGGTTACTCCATCAAGTTCTTCCACGTTTTCATGCGCATTTTTTGGAATTGACAAATCTAAAATCAACAGTGGTTTTTTTAAATTCAAAATCGCTTTGTCAATTGTTGGATTTTGTGCACCAGTAGCTACTACAACAACATCCGCTTTTTGTAATTCAAGATGCAATTCTGAGTAATCCTTAACAATAAGATTTAATTTCCCAGCCAGTTTTTCAGCCTTTTCTTTAGTTCTATTGATTAAGGTTATGTGTTCGTTTTTAGTATGCTTTACTAGGTTTTCACAGGTATTTCTACCAATTTTTCCCGTACCAAAAAGTAAAATGTTTTTGTTACCAATGTCTTCAACATTTTTGATAATGTATTGCACTGCCGCAAAAGAAACTGATGTAGCTCCGGAACTTATCTCGGTATCGGTTTTTATTTTTTTACTAGCTTGGATGACAGAATTGACCAATCGTTCCAAAAAAGCATTGGCTAAGCCCAATCCTTTTGACTGTGAAAAACTGGATTTGATTTGAGCAATAATTTCAAAATCTCCTAGAATCTGACTATCAAGACCTGTTCCCACTCGAAATAAATGGCTAATGGCTTCATGATTTTTATAAACAAATCCTACCTTTTGAAAGGATTCAACTGAACCTTGACTGTTCTCACAAATCAATTTGATTAATTGAAATGGATGCTCTGCAAAACCGTAAATCTCAGTACGATTGCAGGTTGAAGTAACTATTAAACTCTCTATTCCTTCATTCTTAGCTTGCTCTAACAAACGAGTTTTTGCAACACCATCTAAACTAAACTTCCCTCTGATCTCTGCATCGGCTTTCTTGTAGCTTAACCCAACCGCGTAAAAATACTGATGCTTTGATGTGTTATTGTTTTCCATATTTGCACTTTTCCAAAAAGTGAAACAAAATTAGTACTACAGTAGTTATAAAAATAACGCTAGAAGTTCTTTTTGTATCGCTTAATGATTTTTTGATTCTAAATGTATTTATTAACCAAAAAAACTTATTTTTGTAATGAAATCAAGTGCTTTGAATCTCTTTATTTAGAGTTGTTCTAAATAAATACGTTTCCTGAATATGATTTTTATATTAAAAAAATACCGCTATGAGTTCACAAGAAATTATAAAAATTGAAGACGATTTTACGCTAATTCGGTTTCAAAATGATGGTATTAACCCTTTCCATGCACAACGCGAGGTAAGCAGTGGCTTGATTCAGTTTCATTTTGGTCTAAAAGGAAGTGCTAAATTTATTTTTAATCAAGGAAATTATGCTCTAGAACTCAAAGAGGAAAAATCATTATTACTTTATAATCCACAAAAAGAATTACCTCTAAATTTAGAACTAGCTCCAAATTCTTGGGTGATATCTGTCATTATTTCAATCAAAAAATTCCATGCGCTATTCTCTACCGAGGCAGATTATATTACTTTTTTGAGCGCCGATAATAAAGATAAAAAATATTATAACGAAGGAAACATTAGCCCATCAATGGCAATAGTGCTATCGCAGTTGTTTCATTACAGCTTGCATCCATCTATAAAAAACCTATATTACAAAGGCAAAGGATATGAGTTATTGAGCCTTTATTTCAATAGAACCGAAGATCCAAATGCAGAGCAATGTCCTTTTTTAATAGATGAAGACAATGTGATCAAAATAAAAAAAGCCAAAGAAATCATTATTGCTAACATGGCTGAACCACCAGGTTTACAAGAACTAGCAGATGAAATAGGTTTGAATTTAAAAAAACTAAAAATGGGTTTCAAACAAATTTATGGTGATACTGTTTACGGATTTTTATTTGACTATAAAATGGATTTTGCTCGAAAACTACTAGATAGTGGCTCCTACAACGTAAACGAAGTGGGATTAAAAATAGGGTACAGCACCGGAAGCCATTTTATAACGGCATTCAAAAAGAAATTTGCTACCACACCCAAAAAGTATTTGATGTCCATAAACCCTAATATGCAGTAAACAATTGTTTTCGTATATTAAACAATAAATAAAAAATAGTTAATCACAAAGTATAAAAAAGCAGGTTTAGTTACTTTTGCTTCATAAAAAAAGACAAGATGAAAGGTGTATTATTAGTAAATTTAGGTTCTCCCGAAAGTCCAACTCCAAAAGATGTAAAACCGTATTTAGATGAGTTTTTAATGGACAAATATGTAATTGACGTTCCGTTTTTATTACGTGCATTACTAGTACGCGGAATCATTTTACAAACAAGACCTAAGAAATCAGCGGCGGCGTATGCTAGAATTTGGTGGGACGAAGGTTCTCCACTTGTAGTCATATCAAGAAGAATGCACGAAAAAGTACAAAAACTCGTGGATGTTCCTGTTGCTCTGGCTATGCGTTACGGCAATCCATCGCTTTTATCCGGATTACAAGAATTACACGATAAAGGGGTGACCGAAGTATTGCTTTTTCCGTTGTATCCGCAACACGCAATGGCTTCAACTACTACTATACTAGAACTGGCAGAGGAACACCGCAAAAAGTATTTCCCTGAAATGAAATTCACAATTGTTCCAGCTTTTTACAACAAACCGGATTATTTGAAAAACTTAGCTGATTCTATAAAAGGACATTTAGAAGGTTTTGATTACGATCATTTGTTGTTTTCATACCACGGAATTCCAGAACGCCACATTCGCAAAACAGACATCACCAAATCACATTGTAAAATAGATGGCTCTTGTTGCAATACACCATCACCAGCTCACGAATTTTGTTACCGACACCAATGCTACGAAACCACAAAACAAGTGGTTAAATTGCTAGGAATCCCAGAGGGAAAATACAGCCAGACCTTTCAATCACGTTTAGCGGGCGACAAATGGTTGACTCCCTACACAGACGTCGAAGTTAACAAAATGCCAAAAAACGGCATTAAAAATCTAGCTGTAGTGACACCTGCTTTTGTATCAGACTGTTTAGAGACTTTAGAGGAAATTGCTATGGAAGCCAATGAAGAATTTTTACACCACGGTGGAGAAAAATTCATGGCCATTCCTTGTTTAAATGACGATGAAGATTGGTGTAAAACAGTAGGAAACTGGATTACTACATGGACAGGCGTATCTACAACAGCAACGCTAGAAAAAACTACTGCATAAATGAATACCAGTACCGATGAGTTGGGAACGCAACCAATCAAAAAACTCTTGATTAAACAAGCGGTTCCTTCCTCTATTGGGATTCTCTTTATGTCTGTTAATATTTTGATAGACACCATATTTGTTGGGCAATGGATCGGCTCACTTGCAATTGCTGCAGTAACCGTTGTATTGCCCATCACTTTTTTAATTTCGTCATTAGGCATGGCTATTGGCGTAGGAGGCGGATCGGTTTTGTCACGTGCTTTGGGTGCAAACAACAAAGAAAAAGCATTGCAAACTTTTGGGAACCAAATAACGATGACTTTCATCCTAGCCTCAGTTTTTGTGGTATTCGGTTTGATATTTAGTGATGAAATGCTTTTACTTTTTGGGGCAAAAGGAGCCATTTTTAAACCCGCACAAGAATTTTATTTTCCTATAATCATCAGTGTTCCCTTTCTAGCATTGTGCATGATGGGCAATAATGTCATTCGGGCTGAAGGAAAGGCAAAATTTGCCATGGTAGCCATGATCATCCCAGCATTTGTAAACATTGCTCTGGATATTCTTTTTATAAAATACTTGGACATGGGTATTTTTGGCGCAGCATTGGCCACAGCCATTTCCTATACTACTTGTTTTTTATTTGTAGTGTGGTACTTTGTTTTCAAGAGTCAATTGCGATTGCATCTCAAACATTTTTCATTCAACGCATCCATTGTCAAGCAAATAACTTCCCTTAGCATTGTTACGTTTTCCAGGCAAGGTGTCGTTAGTCTTTTATCAATTTTGTTAAACCACACATTGTACACCTATGGCGGAGAACACTCCGTTGCCATTTATGGAATCATAAGCAGAATGTTAATGTTTGCTTTGTTTCCCATACTTGGAATCACACAAGGATTTTTACCTATTGCGGGTTACAATTATGGAGCTTCTAATTTTGCTCGTGTTAAGGAGAGTGTTCAGTTATCTATTTTATACGCAGCCGTTTTGGCTTCAATAATATTTGTGATTATCTTGGTATTTGCTCAACCAATTGTATCAGTTTTCACCACTGATCCCGAGGTTATAGCCCAAACACCCAATGCCTTGCGATGGGTTTTTGCAGCATCACCCATTATTGCCATTCAACTGATTGGCGCTGCTTATTTTCAAGCTATTGGCAATGCCAAAAAAGCTTTACTTTTAACGTTAAGCAAACAAGGATTTTTCCTCATCCCGCTAGTGCTCATTCTACCAAATTTTTTAGGTATTTTTGGCGTATGGATTGCTTTTCCTATTGCCGATGTTTTATCAACAGCATTGACTGGCTATTTATTAAAAAAAGAAATACATACTAAACTACTATAACGGTACTATGGAATACTATAATTACATAAAATCATTACACCTCATCTTTGTAATCACTTGGTTTGTGGGGCTTTTTAATATTGTTCGCCTATTTGTTTACCAAATTGAAGCTGCAGACAAACCTTCACCAGAAAAAGAAATTTTACAAAACCAATTCAAAATAATGACGTACCGCATGTGGTACATTATTACTTGGCCATCGGCAGTATTAGCTAGTATATTTGCATTTTGGATGTTGTTTTTCACCGATTTAGGTCGGGCGTGGCTCCAAATGCCTTGGATGCATGTCAAACTAGGATTTGTGTTTTTATTGTATTTGTACCATGCTAAATGCCACCAAATCTTTAATCAATTGCAAAGAAACGAAGTTAGATACACCTCTAATATTATGCGATTATGGAACGAAGGCGCCACAATTATACTTTTTGCCGTAGTATTTTTAGTGATTTTAAAAAATGCATTCAATTGGATTTACGGAGTAATTGGGATTATTTTATTCTCTGTCATTTTAATGCTGGGTTTCCAATTTTACAAAAAAATTAGAGAAAGAAAATAGTTGAATTTTCAGTTCCCAACCGGTACTGAGACTGAGACTGTAAACTAAAAAAAATGTTCAAAAGCTTCAAAATAGCAATGCTTTCCTTGCGGATTAGGATTTTCCTGTCCATGATTGTATTGATATTGATGGCCTCCGTTATTTTAGCTTCGATTTCGATCATTCAATTTAAAAACGAAGCCAAAGAATACCACCAAGAGCGACTGGAACGGAACGAAAATGCGGTTAAACAGCACATCAATTTTATTCTCTCAACCACTACTTATCCCTTAACGGCAGCAAACCTAGACCTCATTTTTAAGGATAAAATTCATGAATTGGCACACATTCATAATGTCGAAATTAATATTTACAGCCTTAACGGTCAGTTATTAAAATCTTCCAAAGAATCTTTTTCGGTTGATAAAGTAGCGCCACCAGTACCCAAATACATTTTGAAACTGGTGCGTTCCTCCATTGAAAAAAGGTACGTAGACATTAAAACCATTGACGGCAAAAAAAATCGTTCGGCTTTTAGCCAAATCAAAGATGATAAATTCAAGCCACTCGGGATTTTAAACTTACCTTATGTAGAAGACGATGGATATTATGAAAATGAACTTAAAAATTTCTTGGTAAGACTTGGTCAGGTGTATACTTTTATGTTACTCATGGCCTTTGCTTTAGCGTACTTCTTATCGTCTTACATTACAAAATCTTTGAAAACCATTTCGGATAAATTAAGTGAAACCAGTTTAAACCAAAAAAACGAAAAAATTGTTTTGGAGGCCAATAGTAAAGAAATTAATTTACTCATCAAGGCGTATAATGCCATGGTAGATGAACTGGAGAAAAGCGCCATCAAACTAGCACAAAGTGAGCGCGAAGAAGCCTGGAGAGAAATGGCAAAACAAGTAGCCCATGAAATTAAAAATCCGCTTACGCCAATGAGACTCACGGTTCAAAGCTTTCAACGCAAGTTTGACCCATTGGATGCCAATGTAAAACAGAAAATGAACGACTACTCTGAAACGCTCATTCAGCAAATTGACACCATGAGTGCGGTCGCTTCGGCCTTTTCTAACTTTGCTTCCATGCCTGCCCAACAAAATGAAACCCTGAATGTAGTTGAAGTTGTAGAGCTTACCATGGATATTTTTAATGAAGATTATGTTGAATTTCAAAGCGAGTCTCCAGAGATTATCTCAAAAATTGACCGTACACAATTGATTCGAGTTATTACCAATCTTGCTAAAAACGCTATTCAATCTATACCGGAGCAACAAGAACTTAAAAAAGTACTTGTAAAAATAAAAAAAGAAGACAATAACGTACTCATAACCGTATCAGATAACGGAATAGGAATACAAGCCAGCGATGCGCATAGGATTTTTGAACCTAAATTTACCACCAAAAGTAGCGGGATGGGTCTTGGTCTTGGAATTATAAAAAACATTATCGAAAATTACAAAGGAACGATTATCTTTGAATCTGAATTTGGCAAAGGAACCACATTCATTGTGTCGCTCCCCATCATAAACTCTTAAAAAACACTTATGAACTACGAAAATATTTTGGTTACTACCCAAGAAAACATTGCTACTTTAACCATCAATAGACCTACAAAGTTGAATGCTTTGAATGTGGCAACCATTTCTGATTTGAACAAAGCCTTTAAATTATTGTCAAAAAACAATGAGATTCGTGCTATTATTTTAACAGGGAGTGGCGAAAAAGCTTTTGTTGCAGGAGCTGATATTTCAGAATTTGCAAATTTCTCCATTGAACAAGGATCCCAACTTGCAGCTGAAGGTCAAGAAAAATTATTTGATTTTATCGAAAATTTAAAAACACCTGTTATTGCAGCCGTAAATGGTTTTGCGCTAGGCGGCGGATTAGAATTGGCCATGGCCTGTCATTTTAGAGTAGCCTCTGCAAATGCCAAGATGGGATTACCAGAAGTATCGCTAGGAGTGATCCCTGGATACGGAGGAACACAACGCCTACCACAACTAGTAGGAAAAGGACGTGCTATGGAAATGATTATGACTGCCGGAATGGTTACTGCAGATGAAGCTTATAGAATAGGACTGGTAAACCATGTGGTTCCAGAAAACGAACTAATAGAATTTTGTACCAATATCGCCAATAAGATCATTAAGAACTCTCCATACGCTATTGGCAAAGCCATAAAAGCGGTTAATGCTAACTTCAAAGAAGGTAAAAATGGATACGAAACAGAGATCAAATCCTTTGGGAAATGTTTTGGAACTGAAGATTTTAAAGAAGGAACAACGGCTTTCTTAGAGAAAAGAAAAGCAGTTTTTACTGGAAAATAAAAATAAGAGAGAACCAGATTGGTTCTCTTTTTAGTTTAAACACACCTTGTTTTAAATAATTTTTTTCACAAAAAGGATTTGTTTGCCGCACAAGGCTTAGTTTTGCATTTCATTTGTGATTATTTCACTCTTTAAATTCTAATTATGTCCTTCCAACCTGTATTTGATCTGTTCTGGGAAAAAGTAAAAGAAAGTATCGATAACTATACGTATGCAAAGTTAACCCTAGCCAAAACCATTGGTGATACAGAATTGAAAAATATTTATGTGCGTCCTGTTCTACAAGAAAACGATGTGTTTTGTATGTCCATAACGGCGCGCTACAAAACCGAAGAAATAGAAAGTTTCCATACCCTTGACGAGGCGTTTATTGTATTGGCTCCGTATATGAACAACCCTTTTTTAACGGCTTTACTCTTCACCACAGAAAACGACATTACGTTTAAACTCAATAAAAAAAGAGTCGGCACAATCATTGAGCAAGCACCTACCTTTAAAAACGCATCGGATGTGATTCTAGAAATGAAAGAAAAAGGGATTTCAGCATAAAATTTTTGATAACAAATGCTGGTTTTAAAGTTTAAAACCAGCATTTGTCAAAACACAGCTGGATGAATTGGTAGGACGCATATATTGCAAGTCCTAATTACATTTTTTTTGAATGATAACAATCTCAAAAACAGCAAACTGCAAACTGTATACTGTACACTGCTAACTTACTTCTCCCCTTCCCATTCTACATAAAACTGAGCTAGAAAACCTTCCATGTATTGGTGTCTTTCATGCGCTATCTTCTTTCCCGTTTCGGTATTCATTTTATCTTTTAAGAGCAAAAGCTTTTCGTAGAAATGATTTATTGTAGGAGCATTATTCTTTTTGTATTCTTCCTTCGTCATGCTGGTGTTTGGAGCTATTTCAGGGTCATACAACGCTCTATTTTTAAAACCTCCATAATTGAATGCTCTGGCAATTCCTATGGCTCCAATGGCGTCTAAACGATCCGCGTCCTGAACCACATCTAGTTCAATTGAGGAAAACTTTCGTTCAACATTACCACCTTTAAAGGAGATGTTTTCAATAATTTGAACCACGTGCATAATAATTTCCTCGTCAACATGTTCCGATTCTAGAAATTTTCGAGCAACTCTAGGCCCTACCGTTTCATCCCCATCGTGAAATTTACTATCGGCAATATCATGCAGCAACGCACCAAGCTGGGCAACAGTACTATCACAAGTTTCCATGCTAGCAATTAGCACTGTATTTTTAAACACTCTTTCGATATGAAACCAATCGTGTCCGCCCTCGGCATTTTTTAATTCTTCTTTTACAAAAAGAATCGTCTTGTTTATCAAATCAGGATTTGTCATTGTATCTTTTGTTTTTAAAAAAAATGTTGAACTTTAAAGCTTTAAAACTTTAAAATCCAACATTTATATTGGGTATTCGTAGGATTAATTAGCGTATTAAGGCTGGCTCAACCCATTTGAAAATGTGAGATTCTTGAGGAATTACCAAACGCTCAGAGATTTTAGCCATTCTAGAAGGCAATTTCATCAAATAGTCACGTGCTTTTTCAGCTTCATCTGTTAAACCACCTATTTTATCAATTTCCCACTTGTCAATTAATTTTCGCATAATTTCAACATAGTCTACTGCGGTATACACCCCAATACGCTGTGCAGAATCAGAAAACTGTTCAAAAGCGGTACTTATTTTTTCACCAGATTCTCTCAAGAAATGAGCCGGCATCACAATTTTTGCTTTCATCATGTATTGAAAAGCAAGCATCATTTCGCTTGGGTCAATTTGGAAAATTCGGTTTACAAACTCACTATATGCATGATGGTGACGCATTTCATCGCCTGCAATCATTTTGCACATTTTAGAAAGTTTGTTGTCTCCGTATTTTTTAGCTATTTGAGCTACTCTGTTATGTGAAACATAGGTAGCTAGTTCTTGAAAACTAGTGTAGATAAAGTTTTTGTAAGGATCTCTACCAGTACCAATATCAAAACCATCATTGATCAAGTGCTGTGTAGTCATTTCTACTTCGCGCATGTTTACACGACCGGATAAGTATAAGTACTTGTTTAATAAATCACCATGACGGTTTTCCTCACCTGTCCATTGTCTGATCCATTTAGACCATCCGTTACGCTCCACATTATCTATTCCTTCTACATCCATAAGCCAAGACTCATAGGTAGGCAACGCTTCCTCTGTAATGGTATCACCAACTAGTGTTACCCAGAAATCATAAGGCAAATCTTTAGCAATTTCACGTAGTTCTTTTACTTCATCAAAAAAAGTATCGCTCTGGGAATCTGGCAAAAAATCTGTGGGTTGCCATATCTTCTCTACAGGAATAAGATACTGATCGACAAAGCTATCTACGTTTTTCTCTAAAAACTGCATTACTTCTAATCGAATGTTTTTTATTGACATTTTATATAAATTAAATTTTTATTCCATTCACAACGGCTGTTTCGGTTTTCACCATCAAATCAGCAAAATCATATTCGCTTACAGCAAGCGGTTCGTGCACTACAAAGGTAAGATGATTTCCTAAACCAACGGGAAAAAAACCAAATTTTACCATTTTCCAAGAGTTGTTAATGCTTACCGGAACTACGTAGGCCGATGGGGCATTCTTGCACAGCATTTTTAATCCTGTTAGTGAGAACTCTTTTGGTTTCCCTGTTTTACTTCGGGTTCCTTCTGGAAAAATAACCGCAGAACGCTTGTGCTTTTCTATATACTCTGATAAACTTCTTATGGCAGGGATAGCTTGTTTGGGATCTTTTCTATCAATAAGTACAGAACCTCCATGGCGTAAATTATAGGATACACTTGGTATTCCTTTACCTAATTCTTTCTTACTCACAAATTTACAATGAAAACGTCTAAAATACCAAATCATTGCAATAATATCGTACATACTTTGATGGTTGCACACAAAAATCAAGGGTACATCCTTTGGGATGATATCTCTATTTGTAAAAGTGTACGTAGTTCCAAGCAAATTAGTGCATTTTACCAAGCAAAAATTTAAATAATCCACACTCTTTTTATGCGCTTGGTAGCCAAAAACGTTGAAACAAACCCATTGAATAGGATGAAAAACAAGTAATGTCAGACTAAAACAGAAATAATAAACAACAGATATAGGGTACGAAATTATTTTTTGCATGCTTCAAAAATTTCTGCAAAAGTAATAAATATATTTTTAGCGGTATTTCATCTAGAATAAGTCGCAAAAAACAGCTTTAATTGTACCTTTGCTATCCAAAATACGTTCCCTATATATGAATTTCAAGTACCCTAAAACCGAAAAACTAAAAAGCAAAATAACCATTGGTCTATTATTTACTGAGGGTAAATCCGTATCCAAATATCCGTTGCGATTGGTATACAAAGCAGGTACTTTTGGCGAAAGTGAAAAAATAAAAATAGGCGTTTCCGTATCTAAAAAGAATTTTAAAAAAGCTGTAGACCGCAATTATTTCAAACGCGTACTGCGCGAAACCTATCGTCTAAATAAACATTTGTTGCTTGATAATCTTGATCAACCGTATTCCTTCATGTTTTTTTATCAAACCAAAGACCGGTTGACTTACCAAGAAATCAATACTAAAACTGTTCAATTGTTTGAAAAGTTTTTGCTACAAATAAAAAAAGAAGAGTAGCAATTCTATTTTTTGTATTTTTAGCATTAAAACAACCTATTTATGAAGTCAATACTCTTATTTATTCTTGTACTCTTGTGTTTGGGGAGTTGTAAAAAAGAAGAAGCTGAATTAGATATGAAAATCACAGCTGTTAAACTTCCCGCAAAAAGAGAATCTGGACAAAATGGCAACTACAGTGCTGATAAAATGGACTCGCCTGAAAAAGAAAAAACAGAACAAAAAATCATCAAAACAGGTAACCTTCGTTTTGAAACCAATGATTTAGAAGCTACATATGCCCAAATACAAAATGCAGTAAAAAATAGTAAAGCAACGATCCAAAACGACAATGAAGGCAAAGATTACGAGTCGGTTTTTAGAAATCTAACGGTTCGTGTACCAAGCCAAAACTTTGATGTTTTTATAGCTTCCATTTCAAAAGGAGTTGCGTATTTTGACACTAAAGAAATAACTTCACAGGATGTCACTGCTGAATTTATAGACCTTGATGCCCGATTAAAAGCAAAAAAAGTATTAGAAAACCGATATCTGGAACTTTTGAAAAAAGCAAACAAGGTTACCGAAATGCTAGAAATTGAAAAACAACTTTCGGCTATTCGCGAAGAGATTGAAGCCAAAGAAGGGCAATTGAACTACATGCAAAATCAAGTTTCTTATAGCACCATCACTGTAGAATTTTATAGATCTATTGCCGAAGCTAGTGGCGCTACTGAATCATATGGAACAAAAATTTGGACTGCCATCAAATCAGGGTTCAATAGTCTTTCGAGTTTGTTTATCAATTTACTCAGCATTTGGCCGTTTATCCTCATTATGATTGCTTTAGGTTACTTTATTAGAAAACGATTTAAGTCAAAAAAAATATAAAAACATGTATTCTTTCCTCAAAAAAAAATTCATATTACCCGTTGTTGCTTCGGCATTTTTATTCATTGGAAGCAGTTTCAAAGATGATTTCTTCGAAATTGCCAAACAAATCGAAATCTTTACCACGCTTTTCAAAGAATTGAACCGCAATTATGTAGATGAGACTAATCCAGGCGAGTTAATGGACAAAGCCATTAAGGCCATGTTGGCTAACTTAGATCCGTACACGGTCTATTTTAACGAGCAGGATGTTGTGAAGTTTAAAATCAACAATACGGGTGAATATACCGGAATAGGTGCCGTACTTACCCGCAAAGAAGACAAATTAATCATAAAAGAACCGTATAAAAATTTCCCTGCTGACAAAGCCGGTTTAAAAGCAGGTGATGAGATCATTCAAATAGGTGATGTGCTTTTATCAGATTTCAAGGATGATGCCTCGCAATTACTCAAGGGGTCTAAAAATACCAAAATCACAGTAAAATACCTCAGACAAGGCAAACCGAATACCACACAAATTGTACTAGATGAAGTAGAAATTAAATCGGTACCATTTTTTGCAAAAATAGATGATAAAACGGGTTACATTGTCTTGTCTCATTTTAACAAAAAAGCCTCTTTTGAAACCAAAGAAGCACTAGAACAACTCAAAAAAGAAGGTGCTGAACGCATTATTCTGGATGTAAGAGACAATCCAGGCGGGTTACTGAACGAAGCCGTAAATATTTGCAATTTATTTGTAGCCAAAAACGAGACTATTGTAACTACAAAGTCTAAAATTGAAAAACACAATACCACGTATAAAACCACCAGAGAACCTGCAGACTTGGACATACCTTTGATTGTTTTGGTAAACGGCCGTAGTGCCTCCGCTTCAGAAATTGTTGCAGGTGCGTTACAGGACCTAGATCGAGCGGTAGTGGTAGGAAGTCGTAGTTTTGGGAAAGGATTGGTACAGCGTCCTGTTGATTTAACTTATGGAACCCAACTCAAAGTAACCATTTCGCGCTACTATACTCCTTCTGGAAGATGCATTCAAGCATTGGATTATTCTAAAAAAGACAAAAACGGAATGGCTTTAAAGACCGAAGAGAAGAACTTTAACGCTTTTAAAACCCGTAAAGGAAGAACTGTGTATGACGGCGGAGGTATTCAACCTGATGTAGTTTTAGAAGAAACCAAATCTAGTCCTATCACAAACGCCTTGCTTCGCAACGACGGAATCTTTAACTACGTAACCAGTTATTATTACAAAAACCAATCTATAGGAAATCAAATTCCGGTGATCAGTGATGCTGATTATGCCGACTTTAAAAATTATTTAAAAGCTCAAAAATTCTCCTTTGATACAGAAACCGAAGTGGCTTTGAAAAATACTTTGGCTGTAGCCAAAAAAGAAAAGTTAGACGAATCCATTCAAGTAGAGTACCAGCAATTATTGACCACCTTGCAAAAATCTGAAAATGCATTGCTAGACAAACATCAAAAAGAAATCAAGGGCTTAATGGTTGATGAAATTATCAAACGTTTTCAATACCAAGAAGGTTTGTATCAATATTACACCAAAAACAACATCGAAATCAAGAAAGCAACGACACTTTTAAACGATGCCGCTGCCTACAAAACGATCTTAAAAATGTAACTTACTGTTTTTGCATTTCTATGTGTGGGATATCATCTTCAAGATACATCTCACTGGTTTGTACAAAACCGTGGCTTTCGTAAAACTTTTTTAGGTACAACTGGGCTCCTATTGTGATTTGGCTTTCGCCAAAATGTTTCGCTATGCCCTCAATAGCCTCTCGCATCAGGTCATGTCCCCATTTGCGATCACGGTAATTGGCATGAATAGTAACCCTACCTATTGAGGCAAAATCAAAACTTATTCCGGGTTGAAACAATCTAGAATGAGCCACTATTTTTCCGTCATAAACGCCTATAAGGTGTAAGGCTACTTTATCTTTACCGTCTAAGTCAAGGTACACACAGTTTTGCTCAACTACAAAGATCTCGCTTCGTAACTTTAAAATATCATATAACTCAAAAACTGTAAGTGCATCAAAGGCTTTAATTTCCCATTGTAGTGTCATGTGCCGTTTTTTTATGCAAATTAAAGCTATTTACGCTTCTTTTTTATAATCTGTGCCGATTTTATAATGGACTCTAATTCGTGCATTAAATCCCTTTTATCTTTTGAAGGTGAATAACAAAAACCTTCTAAAACTAGCAATCGGTTGTATGTAGTGTCTACTATTGCATAATTGATAAAAGGACCTGACATAAAATCATTATTAAGTTGCCAAGTTCCCTTAGTTTCATAAGCGTTGTATTTATTGAGTTTTGTCTTAAAAAAATAAGGAGAATACGCCTCCTCTGTAATCATGTTGGTATGCGGTTCTTTACCGCTGATATACAAGCTGCCTATAGAATCACGCAATTGAATCACCTTTGCACTACAATTTTTATCGTTCCTATATTTTTCTAGAGGAACTTGGTAGAGCAAGAGACTAGTGTTTCCGCCAATAAATTCTTTTTTGAGCCACAAAAAATTTCTTTTTTGTAAAACATACACATAACCTGTAGGAACTTGAATAGCCGTATGAAACTTATTCTCAATAATTTTAGGATCCAGTAAAGATTGTTTGTTTATTTTTTGGCTCGCCGCAATTTCAGCATTTTTAATCATCCTGATCATTTGGGGTACATTTTGCTCCATGATTGTCACAATATCACCTACTGTTCTTCCTGAAATATGAAAAACATTTTGAGGACTAGCATATTGATTTTTCTTGATTTCAAATTTATTCTCTTCCGTTTTCTTTACCACAATAATGGCTCTGGTATCGGTCATGAAACCTTCTAAAAGTTTAACTGGATATTGATTGATGTTAAAAAGAGGTTCTTCCTGCGGCAAACCTATTACGGGCGCAGCAAATTTATTCCTGATCGTATCCCCCACCTCGCCATTCCATAACTGATCTTCAATAATCACCGATATGGTGTTGATTTTACCTGTAGTGATACGCGGCAACGAGCTGTTATCCTTTTGACAAGAAAACATAGAAAGTGCCGCAAAAATGAAGAAACAATAAAATCGATGCATTGTTGGGTGTTGTTTAGTAAAACCCAAATATAAAGAACAAAGCCGTATTATCCGTTTATTTTTAACTTCATACCTGGTTTGATATCTTCACCACTAATACCGTTCCACTTTTTCAAATCATTGATGGTTACACCCGGATATTTTTTTGAAATACTAAATAAGGAATCTCCTTTTTTTACAAAATATTCTGAAGCAGTTTTTGCAGCAGACGTATTTTTCTTTGTTTTAAAAGAATCTACAGTTGCTTTATCAGTATTGATTGCTATTTCATCTTTGGCAACAATAAGAGATTTTCCTATAGTAATCGTATTATCAGGCAGATTATTCCATGATTTTAATTCGGGCACCGTGGCGCCAAATTTAGTTGCAATTGCACCTAAATTATCTCCTTTTAATACAACATACTCAACATCTTTGCGCAGTACACTTGCTGCTGCATCTTGTTTTACATCCGTTTCTTTAGGACTTACTTGCAATGCAACTCCCTTTTGGACAGTCTCTGTGCTAAGGCTATTCCATTTTTGAATGTCGGCAATAGTAACATCATGCTTTTTAGCAATACTTCCCAAGTTATCACCTTTTTGAACTACATAACTTATAGCGGTGTGAGACGCATCAACAGCCTTTTCATCTTTATTTACTTTGTTTTCTGCCAATGCTGTGTTTTTAGAAACCGCATTTTTAGGTTCAAACTTTAGTTCTTTTGCAACTGTAGGATCTGTATTAATTTTTAAACTTCGCCCGTACGCAATAGTGTTGCCCTTAATCCTATTCCATCTTTTTATCTCGGCAATGGTAACTCCATATTTCTCAGCTACATTGGCTAAATTGTCACCTTTTTTAACTTTGTGATACAAGCTTTTGGTTGCAGCAAGAATAGCAGTATTCGCTTTTACACTGTCTTTAACTACATTAGCTTTTGCTAACATAAAGGGTTTTTCATTTTTATCTTTTTGGTACTGTGCGTAGGCATATATTTTATCTTCATTCGACGTAAAAACGGCTACTTTTTCTTGTGGCAATCTTAAAAAATGCGTTTGATCGTGATAAAAAGGAACCACGTTTAACTTATACGAAGGATTTAAAACCTGTAACTGTGCTACTGTCACATCCAGTAATTCCGATAGTTGCTTGAATGAAATTTGACGTTTAATCATTACCGTATCAGTAGCAAAGTGTTTAATCTTGGCCCTTTTAGGAACAATACCATGTTCTTTATGGTATTCATAAATATACATAGTTGCCAAAAAAGCAGGTACATAGCCTTGTGTTTCTCGGGGTAAATTTTTTCGAATATTCCAATAATTCTGTTGTCCGCCTGAACGTCTGATGGCTTTGGCAACGTTTCCTGGTCCAGAGTTGTAGGCTGCCAAAACCAAATCCCAATCTCCAAACATCTTGTACATATTGGTCATGTACTGTGTTGCTGCATTACTAGATTTCAATGGGTCACTTCTTTCATCTACATACGAATCTATTTTAAGACCGTACTGTTTTCCGGTTTGGTACATGAACTGCCACAATCCTGTAGCGCCCATTCGGGAAACCGCTTTTGGATTTAAGGCGGACTCAACCACTGCAAGATACTTAATTTCGAGTGGGACATTTTGCTTTGCCAACGCTTCCTCCATTAGCGGAAAATAATACTCAGAAACTGCCATGAGGCGTTCAAAGGATTTTTTCCTATTCTTTAAAAAAGATTTGATTAGGTTTTCTAATCCCGGATTGTACTCAATATTAAAAGGTGACTTTGCATCCATGGCTGCCAGTCTTTTCTTGAGTAAATCTGTAGGTAACTCAAAGTCTACGGCTAGATCAAGATTCGTGTTTTTTATATCCTCAGAGAATGAAGAAAACAAATCCAAATCGGTAAGTTCTTTCATCCATAAACTATCTACGCGAGAAGCAACTTTATCACGAACAAAAGTTTTCTTGATGGAATCAAGGTACGAGATTTTAGATTCAATTTTTAAAATTGATTTGGTTTCAATGGCTTCTTGCGCAAACAAGCTGGCCGAAAACCAAGAAAATATTACAATTGTGGTATTTTTTATATTCATATTTTTACGATCAAAGACCTATATTTCAAATGATTACAAAGCTAGATTTACAAACTTAATAGGTTTTTTCTAAAAACCGTCTTTAAAAACTGTTAAAAATGAAATAATTGATACATTTATAAGGAAAATCTATTGATTTAAGAAAGAAAATGAGATACTACAACTTATTTACCCGCAAAAATAAAAAACCTCAACAACATTTTTTGTTGTTGAGGCCTAGTCACTAATTAGTATCATGTAGCCAATACTAGATCGTTTTACTACAATAAACTAATGTTATAATATTTATTCTAATATGGCTGCAATACCTGGAAGTACTCTACCTTCTAGCATCTCGAGCATGGCTCCACCTCCCGTAGAAACATAACTTACTTTGTCTTCCAATCCAAATTGCTTCACTGCGGCTACAGAGTCGCCGCCGCCCACAAGTGAAAACGCTCCATTGGCAGTAGCCTCAGCAATATAATTCCCTAACGTGATGGTTCCATTTGCAAAATTTTCCATTTCAAAAACACCTAGTGGACCATTCCACAATATCGTTTTAGATTCCATTATCACTTCTTTAAAAAGTTCTAATGATTTAGGTCCAGC
This sequence comes from Flavobacterium sp. I-STPP5a, assembly GCF_009764685.1. GTDB lineage: Bacteria > Bacteroidota > Bacteroidia > Flavobacteriales > Flavobacteriaceae > Flavobacterium. The sequence goes on from NZ_VHLM01000047.1 coordinate 180,036, forward strand.
ATCAAGACCTTGCCATCCATCAGGTATATTATTTACATCCACCACTTGCGTTTGAGCATCATTTGCAAAAGCATCAGCCGCTATAACATCAACAGGAATATGAATTTGAACGCCTTTTTCTTTAGCTAAACGCAAAATTTCTAGTGCTAAGTCTTGTTTGTCATCTTCGCAAATAGAGTTCCCTATTTTACCTCCTAGTGCTTTGACAAAAGTAAAAGTCATTCCACCGCCTATGATCATGTGGTCTACTTTATCTAAAATATTTTCGATCACAGTGATTTTAGATGAAACTTTAGAACCACCCAAAACCGCAGTAACTGGTTTCTCGCTGTTTTTCAACACTTTATTCAAGCTTTCAATTTCTTTGGCAAGCAACAATCCAAAACATTTGTCCTCTGGAAAAAATTGTGCGATGATCGTAGTAGAAGCATGTGCTCTATGTGCTGTACCAAATGCATCATTCACATAAATATCTCCAAGACTGGCTAATTCTTTTGCAAAGGCTACGTCTCCTGCCTCTTCCTCTGGATGAAAGCGTAAATTTTCAAGAACCAATACGGCTCCTGGCTGCAAGTTTTTTGCCGCCTCTTGCGCCACTTCGCCTACACAGTTAGAAGCAAATTGAACAGCAACACCCAAAATTTCAGAAGTGGTTTGGACAATATGTTGCAATGAATACTTGGCTTCAACTCCTTTTGGACGTCCTAAATGTGACATTAAAATTACGCTGCCTCCTTGTGCTAAAATAGCATCAATAGTAGGCTTAGCAGCCTCTATACGAGTGGTATCGGTTACTTGAAATTGCTCGTCAAGAGGTACGTTAAAATCTACTCGAATGAGTGCTTTCCTATTTTTAAAATCGAAATCGTGTACAGTTTTCATGTGTATGTTGTTAGGGTTTAATATTCCAAGGTGAAACAAATATAGTACTTTTAGGATGGGAACAAATTGATGAAAACCGAAAATCTATTTAAGTTACTAACGAAAACGTTATCATTCAAGATGGTAAACAAAAATGGTTAGGCGCACAAGTTACCTTGGCGGCAAGCCTTGCCACCAAAACAAAAAAAATCCGATTGTAAGTACAATCGGATTTTGAATATGTTTACTATGAATTGTTTAATCAATAATTGGGTTCTGCGTGCAAGGGCAATCGCTTACGCCTTGAAGGAAGTCAAGCCCTATAGTCACAACGTGTGTCCCTGAGTTAAAGCTCCCCAAACGGTTCAAAATTAATTGATAGGAATACCCAAAATAAAAATTTGATTTCTTGAATCCTAGCATAGGTCCTACATTAAGGGGTTTACCAATTTGATCGTTTAAGAATCTATAAGAAGCACCTGCCCAAATATAATCGTCATTACGATCGTACTTACGGTATTTTATATTGAGATCCGTACTAGAACGTTTATCACTGGCAAAATATTGGTAATACACTGAAGGTTCAAACTCTGACCTATTGTAGGTTCTACTTCTAAAAACATATCCTGAATAAACTTGATAATTCCGAACCAAGCTTGGCTCTACACCACTAAATTGATCAATGTCTTTGCTTAAAATGTTACTGGCATTGAAACTCACATAATAATCCTTTTTACGGTATAAGAAACCCAGATCAAAGTTGTTGTTGGCCACAAACCTGTTGTTATTAATCGTGGGATCAATAACGGTAGGCTGCAACGCATCAACATCAATTTTAAAGGTGTTTAAGTTGTATGAGATACCAAAGGACAGATACTGCTTAGAATAATAATCTAAAATTATATGATGTGCAAATGAAGCTTTGATACCTTGTTGCATTGTGCTTCCATTTCTATCATTGTAAATAGAAACTCCCACACCCGATTGATCCGCTACTCTAAAATCAGCATAAATCGATTGGTTATCTGGAGCGCCCTTAATTCCTACCCATTGCGTTAAACCATTTGCACGAATCCTCAAGTTATCCCCAATACCGGCAAAAGTAGGAGAAACTACAAATGGGTTATCCGCAAGATATTGCGTAAAAACGGGCAAGTTTAACTCTTGGCTGTGGCTTGAAACCACAACCAAGAGCAACATTGAAAGGATGATTTTTTTCATTTTACTTTATTTTTTGAGAAGAACTGTAGTTCCCTATATTATCTGTATAATGTGAAATGACCAACAAATTCTCGAGGATCTTTTACATCTTTCAATCTTAGGATGTACCAGTAATCTCCCGAAGGTAATTCATTTCCGTTGTATTTACCGTTCCATGACTGACCTTCTATGTAGGTACCCAATTTACGACCGTACCTATCAAATACTTCAAAGATGAGATCTTTGTAATTGATTGTATTTGTTGGTGCCCAAGTATCATTGTTTCCGTCACCATTTGGCGTAAATACAGTTGGAATCTTGATGTCAATAAACTTAAAGAAACGCGTTGCTGTAGCCGTACAACCATTAGCATCTGTTACAGTAACACTGTAATCACCAGATTTGTAGATGATAAAATTACTTTGACTGCCTTGAGGTTCACCGTTCAAGCTGTATTGGTAGTTACCATAACCACCAGAAACTGTTGTGACAATTTCATTCAATCCACCATCTGATAAGCTGATCATAATTGGATTTATTTGATCTACAACAAAACTTACCTGTTTGGTACAACCGTTAGTATGTCTTACATCAACGGTATGCCTACCAGCACTCAAGTTATTGTACACATTACTAAGTTGGACAGCTAATCCATCAAGCGAGTAATCTAAATCAGCAGGCGAATTACCATCTGCTTCCGAAATGGTAACCGAATTAACTTGACTGTTATTCTCACAATCATAGTTTACCTCAGCTTTTGGGTTTAATATTACTGGTTCACCAAGTAAAATAGTAATATCACTTTCGCAACCATTTGCATCCCTAATGTAAACCATTTGTTTGTTACCTGATAAACCGTTGAAATCAAACTGTGATTGCGTAAGCGCTCCAGTAGTGTAGGTACCATTTCTATTATTCAAACTCACACTATACGGCGCATTTCCTCCTATAATGTTCACGCTAAACGCGCCATCTGCGTCACCGGAACAAACTTCTGGAAATGAGCTATTAGGAACCACATTAACAAATACAGATCCTGGCTCTTTAATTTCAATTCCTTTTATCGCTATATAACAACCATTTTCATCTTGCACAATATAGTCATAGAACCCTGATTTTAATGAATTAAAAATACCTGATTCAAAGAATTGATCTAATCTAGGCGAAATTGCATATTTAATAATTCCAGTTCCGCCTGATCCCGTTAAAACAATACGACCATTACCTTCTCCTGCACAAGTAATAGGTGTTACGGCTATAGTATGACTAAGTGGAAGCAAAGGTTCTGATATAATTACAATATTAGAATTTACGGCTGCACAATCTTGACTTACTACACGTACTACATAATTTCCGGCTGGTAGATTGGTAAAGTTCCCTGGTGTAGTTTGTGTAGGCACAAATGCTAGCGGATTACCTGCATCATTCAAAAGTGTGTACACATAGTTACCTAAACCACCTTTGGCCGAAGCAACAATTACCCCTGAACTGTCACCAGCACAATTAACCCTAGCATTTCGCCTGTCCAATTCAAGGGTTAATGTAGGAATCTCATCAATTTTAACATCGCTAGAAACAAAACTAATACAACCTTTATTATCACGAATGTAGTAGCTATACGTTCCTACCGGTACAGAGAAGGACACTGGATTACTAGTCATTGCAGTTGCTATGGCAAAATCAGCTGTAGTGCTATAGTCATAAGGTGCGTTTCCACCACCAGCTGTAAGTGTTAAAGTAGCATTAGTAGCACATGTTTTGGCTGTGGCCAATGTTAAAGCTGCCGTTACTCTTGTTGGTTCATTGATCACAATATTACTTGATGTTGTAGCACAAGACCAAGAATCAGATACACGTACTTGGTAGGTACCGGCACCTAAATTTACAAAAGTATTATCCATTTGTGGTCCATTAGTAGTAACCACACCAGCTGCATTAGTTTTAATCAAGGTGTATAAATAACTTCCAGATCCGCCAGTAGGTCCTGTCGTTACCCTAATGCTAGCATCTGTATCGTTAATACAATCTACAAGAGTACTACTAGGTACTGCTACAAAAGCAATTTCTGTTGGATTATTAAGTACTACAATTTCAGAATTTACACATCCTTTACTGTCTCTCACATTTACCGTATACGAACCTGCAGTTAAGCCTGAGAATACCGTTTGAGTTCCATAAGCTACACTTTGTGCTGCTGTAGGGGCTACCAGTTCAAATTCATATCCGCCTGGCCAACCACCGCTTGCACCAACAGATATAGACCCATCATTATTTCCAGTTGCACACGTGATTTCGGTATGGGTTTCAGTAATATCAAGAGCTGCTGCTGGTGCACCTATAGTAAAGTTTTTAGTCACCGTACAAGAAGGAGTTTGAGACAAGGTAGCACTAATCTTGTATGATCCTGCTGCTAGACCTGTAAGCGTAATAGGTCCTGCACTAGTAGAAGTCCCACCTGCTATTGAGTTACCCAACGCATCTTCAAGCGTATACGTAAAGGCGCCTGCATCATTGCCATTAACTGGTGTAGTTGTAATCAAACCGTCAACCAGCGTTATGGTAGCTGTTCCATTGTTAACCGGTGCAGTTCCACTGTTATCATCCAAACATGTTATATCAGTAGTAGCGTTAACCACCAAATCAAAAGTGTTTGGATTGTTTACAATATGAACTGCACGTAATTCACAATCCGTATCTAAGTTGCGTACCGTAATGTTGTAATCCCCTATAGGTAAATCAGTAAACTTACCATCAGTAGTAGTTGTAGTAGGATATAAACCTGTAAAAGCTCCCGTAATAGGATCTCTGTACACAATAGTATATTCTAAATTAGTTGCTGGACCACCCGTAGTAGCAACGCTAACCGTAATATTCTCAAGATCGCTACATGTTATAGCTTGATCTACATTTACTGTCACGGTTTCTAGTTTAATGTAAGGTGCAATATCAATAGGAGTTGTGCTTGTCCCTACACATCCCTTATCATCATAAACCTGTACTATATAAGAACCACCCGCTAAATCTGTTACGGTGTAAGTGTTGTTATCACCAAAATAAACTTGTGTATTTGATGGCGTTCCTATTTTGATAAACTCATAGTTCAAGTACCTTCCTGAACCTCCATTTACTCCCGTTACTGTAATAGTAGCAAGATTGCTACTGTTACCTGAAGCACAACCAAACTGCACTACTGCTGGTGCTGGAACCGTAATTAATCCTGGCTCATCTATAATTCTCGTTGCAGTATCATTACAACCTCTTCCTGATGTTACGGTTACGGTATATCCATTAACATCTGAAGCTGCCAAGTCCTTAAATAATGGTGAGTCTTGCGGTCCAACATTCACTGGCACTCCAGTGATTGAGGTTCCCGCCAAACTATACGTATACTTTGGATTATCATTTACGCCAAGTATTAAAGCAGCCATTTTTACAGTAATCGTACCATCATTTTCTCCTTTACAGGTAACTTGAGTTACATCTAATGTAAAATCAATGTCTTGATTTGGTAACAACATAGTCACGTCTACCGATTTTTCACAAGCTGGCACTGTAGATATGTCTCTAACATAGAAAGTATAAGGAGTAGCACTTGCTGCTAAACCAGAGAATACATTGGAAGAACCATAAGTACCACCAACTCCAATTTTATATTCATAATTCGCTAGAATAGCAGATCCTCCACTACCGGTTAGCGTCACCACACCATTTGCAGCTATACAAGTAGATAAGGTAACATCAGCACGTAATTGTAACGGCTCAAAAATCGTTACTTTTAAAGCTGTATTTGCAATACAATCATTGGCATCTTTTACCCAAACAGTATAATCACCAGGAGAAGTTACAGATAATGAAGATGATGGTTGGAAACTATTGCCATCCAAACTGTATTGTAAAGTTCCTACACCACCTGTACCCACTGCAATAATCGTGTAACCCGTTGGCGACGGACATTGACTAGCTACACGTGCTGTAACTGTTGGTGCTGAATCTAATGAAATCGGTACTCTTACAAAACTGTAACAACCATTAGCATCTTTTACCCAAACCTCAACCGTATCCGTTGATGGTGCTATTTGAGAAGTGGCAAATGTTGCCGTATTTGTAAATTTGAAATCAGCAGCTGGTGGTAATGCTCCCGTACCATTGCGTACAAAAACATACGTATAATCACCTTTTCCACCAGAAATTTTAGTATCATCAACAGTAACGACTGCACCTGAAGTCTTACAATTTTGATTTTTAACAGTAACAAAAGGACGAGACAAATTTAAAGCCGCTGGCTCTGTAATGATAACAGTATTAGAAGGTTTTATACAACTTGGATATGCTTTTTGTGTAATCACTACCGTGTATTCAGAAACTGGTGTAGTCGCATCTAAACCGTGAGGAAGTACAAATGGATTCGTTGCTGTATTTCCTGAACCTGTAAAAGCTGTAGGAACCCCTCCTTTTAAAATAGTATAATCATAATCACCGGTATAGTTACCAATATTAATTTCGATTTGACCCGTTGCCGAATTAAAACAATCTACATTTTTAAATGCACTGGCGGTTACGGTCATGGTGTTGAATACTGGAACGGTATACGCATTTGAAATAATACTACAACCTGTTGTATTATCCGTTATTTTAAATTCATAAAAACTTCCTATTGATGTAGCAGGATAAGTGAATGAAGTAGCACCAGCGGTAATTGGTACTAACGCACCATAATTTCCTCCATCAATAGCAACTTGATAACTAAAATTAGTAGGAGTAGCACCACCAACTACATCTATTTGAATCAACTCTCTACCATTAAGACAATCCATTCGCGATCCTGCAATAGCAGATAGGGTTGCTTTGGCTGACATTAATTTAGGTAATGGATTTAATGGTGTCGTCAATTTTGTTGTTTGAACACATCCATTAGAATCTTTTACATAAAAAATTGGATCTTGAATGGCACTATTATCCACTAAATTAAAAGTGTATTTATTATCGGCAACTGGTGTACTATTACTTGTAAAATAATTGAACCCATCTGTACTAAAAGTGTAGGTTCCAGTACCGCCAAAACCTTCAACAACCGCAGTTGTCTTGGCAGGATCTACAGCACAACTAAAAGGAGTTGCAGTAGCTGTAGCCGTTACGGCGACTGGATCAGCAATAATCACACCAGATACAGTAGCTTGACAACCTCTACCGGATGTAACCGTAACATCATAAGTTCCTGGAGTTAAATCTTTGAAAACATTTGATGGTTGGGCTGGGCGATTCAACGTTCCGGACAAGGCATACGTATAATCAAGATTGTCATTTACTGGTCTTAAATTAACCGTTAAAGTTCCATTATTGTTGGTACCATTTAATGCATTACAATCTATAGGAGTTGTACTTATATCGGTTATAAGTACATCTACATCTGTTGGAATTAAAAAATCTACTGTAGTTGATTTCGCACAACCCGTTACTAAATCTTTAACTTGAACTGTATAATTTCCTGCGGCTTGATTTGTAAACACAGCATTATCAAGTTGAATCACATTTGGAGTCGTAACAACAGTATTATTTATTAAAGTATACTCAAAATGATTTGCAGGTGCCGCTGGAGCTGGCGATCCGCCTGTTACCACAGCTGTAATTTCACCATTGGCTACTTTACAAGTAGGTGGTGCTGTAAAACTTGCATTAACACCAAGAGGTACAGCAATTTTTGGCAATGTTACTTTAAATTTACATCCATTAAAATCTTTAACTTCAACCGTATGATCTCCAGAAGAAATATTGGTGTAAGGAAAACTTAAGGCTGTTTGTGCAACAAATTCACCTCCATCTAGACTATAAGTATATGGAGCAATACCATTAACAGTTGTATTTACTACATCAATAACAAAAGCACCTTCAGCAGCACAAGCACTGTTAACTACCGCTGTAATGACGGGTTCAGGATCTAATTTTACCTCAACAAACTTGTACTCAATACAGCCATAAGCATCTCTTACATAAACGATATAATGACCTGCTTCTTTATTAAATGTATTACTTGTATGAGAAGCAACTGTAAATGAAGCAGCAGTCGGTGGAATATCTAATAAAGCATCAATGACACCAGGAGTACCATTATCAACAAATACTTGATACAAATAAGGAACAGCGCTTATGGGTGGAGTTGTCGTAAGATCTTCTTTGATAACAGTTCCGCCTTGAGCAAAAGCTTCAATTATACCTTTATCACTGCCGCAATTATCATTTGTAGGTGAACTAGCATTTAATATTAATGGCTCTACTGATTCTTTAATATTAAAAGTTGAAGTTGCAATACCACAGCCTGTGTTAGAACCTGAAGTTTCTTGAACTAAAACATAATAAGAACCCACAGGTAGGATACCTAAACTAACGATATTTAATGTAGCACCTGCGGTTATAGAACCAGTTCCTGTAAGTCCTGTTATTGGTAAATTAGAAAGTGCCTCATAAACTTGATATGAAACATCAACAGAAGATGCATAATTGTTTACAATATCAAAACTTACACTTCCATCATTTGAACCAAAACAAGTTCTGTTATTCGCCACTACATTATTCAAAACTAAACTCGTTGTAGTAGGTATAGGTGTAGTTGCTGTTTGATAATAATAACAGTTTGTAATCTCATCATATACAATAAAACTATATGTAATTCCAGGAATCAGATCCGTAAAAGTTGTTGACTTACTACCCGGAGGAGACTCACCTTGCCACCCACCAATACCGTCAGCTGTCCAGACTTGACCAGGTCCAGTATATTTATTGAAATGAAAAGGCCCCGTGCTAGAGTAAGCCGAGCCAACAGTCACAGTAGCAGCACCACCTGCACATGTAGCTGTTGTTACAATATTTATATCTAAATAACCTGGTGGAGCTGCAATTATAACATTCGAAATTATTTCTGAACATCCATTAGCATCAACTACTCTAATTTGATACAATCCAAAATTAACTACCTTAAAAACAGCAGAACCACCATTCTTGCCTAATTCCTCTTCACTATAGTTAATTCCAGTAACATAATAATTATATAAGCCTGTACCTCCAGTAACACCATTTATAATAATTTCACCTTGAGAAACACCACCGCCTGTACATTCCAAATCCTTTGTGTCAAAATCAATAATTATAGGATTAGGCTCTTTAATTTCAACTCCTGTCAAAATTGTAAAGCATCCTTTAGCGTCAGTAACTTTTACAGTATAAAAACCAGCTGGCAAACCAGTAGTTTTTGTACCATAGGAAGTTGTTGTAGTTGTATTTACAACGTCTATAACATAAGGACTTGCTCCCTTAGTCTGATCAATCGTTACTGTAATAGAACCTGTTGCGTCTCCATTACATAAAATAGTAGAATTTGGAGTGGCAGTAAATTCAGGATTTGTTTTTGGAGCTACAATCACTGTTGATGTAGCAGTACATCCCACATTATCGGTTAAATCAAATTTATAAGTAGTATTAGTTGTAGCCGTTGTAGCAATTGCATCTGTAAAAATGAATGATGTTCCTGTTACTGATATTGGTGTTGTATTCAAAGTCCCATTTATCGTTACAGTGTAAGTATAAGACTGAGTTCCTCCGGAAACTGTTCCTGTAATTTCAACATCTTGCCCAATACAATTAGCAGACTTAGTTGGAACAGCATTGAATTTTAATTCCTGAGCAATAGGTTGAGCTGGTAGTGTTAGAATACATCCAGTACTAGTATCTTTCACCTTTACAATATAACTGCCTGGATTCAATCCTGAAAAAGTTCCACTTGCTTGATACGTTCCGTTGTTAATACTATACATATAAGTTGGCGAAGGGACTGTAGGCGTTACCACAATCGTAGCTTTACCAACAGCATCATAGCATAAATCTGACAATGTCAAATCAATAGTGGCACTTGGTGTAACAATAACAGCCATCGTAAACGTATCTGTTTTGGTACATCCATTTCCACTTAAATCTGTAACCGATATGGTATACGGACCGGGCTGAGTTACATTAAAACTTGCGGTAGATTGTGGACCAACAACTGAACCATCTGGCTGTTTAAGTGTATAACGGTTATTTCCCCAGCCTCCAACGGTATTGATCACCACTTTACCATTGACTAAACAAGTAATAGGTGAAATAGTTGGAGCTGTAATTGCTAAAGCTGCATTTGGCTCATCCACTTTTAAAACTTTTGTAGCCTTACACTCCGTACTAGGATTAGTTACGGTTAAGGTATATGTATCTGCCGCCAAACCTATGTAGTCAATTACATTTCCTGTTTGTGTAGATTGCCCAATTGGGACTACTGCATTAAGGCTATTTCTAAGTTCATAGGTAAACGTTCCTGCATTACCAGATACGGTGAATTTTAACTTTCCGTCCGCAGCCGTTTTACAAGTAACATTGGCTACTAATGAACCATTAACAATTACAGGCAATACATCTTTTACAGTATACGTTCCCGTAACCGAACAATTATTTTCGTCCGTCACTTTAAAAGCATAAGTGGTACCAGATGCTCCTGCTGTTAATCCTGTAAAAGTAACCGGTGTTGTTGCACTAGTTATACTGGTAACGGCAGCAAGTGGAGCCGTAATTTCATATTTCAAATTGCCTTTTCCACCTGTTACACTAATGGTAACCTCACTGGTTAATTCTGTAGGCTTACAAGTAATTGGTTTTTCAGTAAAAACAGGGTTTATTGGCGGATTCAAAGCCACAATCTCCAAAGCAGGAGCCGAAGTAAGAAAACATCCTTTAGCATCAGTAGCCGTTACGGTATAGCTTCCAACTACACTCAAATTAGGGAAAAGTCCTGTGGTGTTGGTAGCTACTGTTGTTTCTACCGTCGCAACGGTTCTTTTCAAAACATAAGTAAATCCTCCATTTCCTTTGGTAGCTATTACCTCAATAGTAGCTGGGCCATCGCAAGTATAAGCCGTTTTAATACTAGCGTTGATCTCTATAGCGTCCGGTTGTTTTACTTCAAATGAAAATTCCTCTTTACAATTTTTTTTATCGGTAACAGTATATTTATAAATACCTGGCGCTAAACCGGAATAATTTGCCGTTGTATTAGTAGACGATACGAATGTAGCGGTACCAGCAGTGATCGCAAAAGTATAAGGCGCCACTCCAGTCAACGCTTCAAGAATGACACTTCCGTTATTTTCACCATTACACTTAACATCGGTTACTGTTGCTTTTGCAGTCACAGCAACTTTTGCATTGATAGTGGCAGAAGTAGTGGTTTTACAACCAATAGCATCCGTAATTTCAAATTGGTAGGTACCTGACACACCTGTTGTATAGGTAAAAGTAGTAGTAGTCCCTACAGGTCCAACAAGTGTTCCTGTTGTTTGTCCAGAGGTTAGTACCACCGTAAATGGTGCCGTTCCACCTGAAATGGTTCCAGAAATAATCGCTTGATCATTTGGTGCTGTATCACAATCCAAATCTGTAGTTACTTGCGCATTGGCGGTTACTTTAGCATTAATTACTTGTTGTGCTGTTTCAGCAGGACAACCGTTACTATCGGTTACTCTAAAGACATAATTGCCTGTTACAGCAGCCGTATGGGTAAATGATAGTGTAGTAAACGTCGCGCTAGAAGCACTAAAAGCTCCTCCGTTTAACTTGGTTTGGTAGCTATATGGCGCCACACCTCCTGTAATTGACACATTGATTTGCGCCCCAGTAGTCGGATCAAAACACAATGCTGTGCTCGGAACAACTGCTGCGGATATAGTTGGTACTGCATCAATTGTAATGCTGTATACCGCTGGATTCGAACAACTATTGGCATCAGTAGCTTTAATGAGATAGGTACCAGGAGCAACATCGGGCAAAACTCCATTAGCTGGAAACGCGATCACCGTATTAGGTGCCACAGTATTTATTAATTCAAATTTATAAGCTGGAGTTCCTCCTGTTGTACTTCTCGCATCAATGGTCGCTCCAGTAAGACAAGTCGCTTTAGTTTTTGTAGCATTCACAACAATTGGAGCTGGTTGACTAATGTTTACTGGAGGAAACGTTTTGGTACAAGCCGCAATAGAAGACCCAATTGGGCGAACAGCTATCGTATATGCCCTAGGACTTAAATTGGTGATTGTATAAGGCGACGTAGTTAATACAGTTGTATTCCAATTCGTTCCGTTATCTAGTGAATATTGGTACCCCTTAACTGGATCAAAATTAGTAGCATTAATGGTGATTTCACCATAGCCGCCGTTACAAGCTACGTTTTTAGTGCCAGTAATTTCAGCAGTAAAAGCTTTTCCTGTTGGTACTTCAATTTTTGTGGTTCTTGAGGTAACACACGCTTTTGGCAGTTGGAAGACACTGATATCATCAATCGCCACATCATTACCAGCGGTAGCTTTTTTATTAGAACGAATAATAAATGTTAACGTTGTATTTCCTTTAGGGTCTAAAGTAATAGGCGTTTTTGGATATTTTTCCCATAACTCTGTTTTCGGAATATCACCTGTTGTAAAAGTAGAAATTTCAACTCCAGAGGCATCAACAAGTGCTACAGCTAAACTTGCATCTATTTGAAGATTACTTTTATTAAGCAAATTTTTTGCAAATAACTCAAAATTTATCGGTTGGTTTGGTATAATGTCTTTAATTTCTTTTTTATAAATAACATCTGTTGTAGAAATTTTGTCTCCTAAGTTCACCACCAAACATCTACCTTTGGCTGTAGGAGGAACAGTAGGAGGTGTATGATCTCCTGGTTGTCTCCAAGCCCCAAAGGGCTTCTCAATTTTGGCGGTTACTGAATAATCACCATCATTTATTTCAATACTATTTCTACATTGTGTGGCTACTACTTGTCTTTCAAAACAATAAAAAATAGTATTAATTCCAGGAGATTCTGTATCATTACCATATCCAAAATTCTCAAATAATAAATTACTAAACGTAGTTACATTATTTAACTTATATTCAATCCTTATGTCATGTGGTCCCGCCGGAACGTTTATAAACACATTACTTGGTGTGTTGTTATTTTTTACATTATCAATAAAATAATCATACGTATAATTTACGTTTCCTGGGTTGTTTACCGTTACAGTACTTGTTGCACTACCATCACAATTAAAATCAACAGAAGTCGTAATATTAAAATTTGGAGATGCTGGCGCAGGATCTACGGTTACGGGAGTTTGAAAGATGCAATTGTTTCGGTCTTTTACATACAATATATAATTGCCTGGTGCTTTCAAGGCATTATTAACTGTGGTCCAAGAACCTTGGTTGTCAAAACTATATTCATATGGTCCTACTCCTCCTTGAGGGTTCGTGATACGCACTCTTCCCTCACCTGCGGGTCCACAACCAGCTAACTCAGACACCCCTGCTGATGCCGTTACTGCTGTTGAAGGCTGTGTAATCGTAATAGTTTTCATGGTATCAAAACAATCAACGCCATTCAATGTGTATTTTAAAATGGTATTGTAGACTCCTGCAGATAAACCAGTAAATACTCCCGAGGGACCATACTTCAATCCATTATCTATACTATAGGTTACGGTATACCCATTAGTATTGGTCATGTTAAAATTAATAACTCCGGTACGATCATTATAACAATTTACATTAGAACCTTGGGTGTTATAATCAGGTTTAGGTATAGGATTTACTGTAAAGTTTGGTATAGTAAAAGGACAGTTATTTTCATCTACTATTTTAATACTATAAATACCTCCGGGTGATAATACTGGAATTACATTATTGGTCACAAATGTGCCACCATTTACAGAATATTTATAAGGAGATTTTCCTCCCTGAGCGGTAACAGTTATCTCTCCATTTACACAAGTTAAGGATTTGGTAATAGAATAGCCAGCGGTTACGGGATCAGGTGCAATAATTTTGGCTGATCCATTATAACTACATCCGTCTAAAGTGGTTACCGTATAGGTATAATCTCCTGCATCTTTATTCTTAAATTCATTTTCTGAAGCAGTACTATTAATTACTTTTTCAATGGAAACACCGCCTTTAAACAGTTCGTAAGTATATTGTGCATTAGTATAAGCTGTACCATACACCTTTATACTCCCCTTTCCATCGTGGCATAAAGGTTGCGTGATAAAAGGTGCAATAGGGTTAAAATCAATTTTATAAATAGTAATACCCTTTACTTCAAAAATACAAGGATTGGTTGTAACACCCACTTGTTTAATATACACTGTATACTCACCTGCAGTTGAAATGGGAAAGGTATTGCTTGACTGATATCCTGAGTTTTTAGTCAAACTATATTCGTATCCATTTCCTACACCTTTTATGGTAATACTTCCGCTTTTCCCACAAATCATATCTATTTTATCAGCAGTCGGCTTCAAGTTATTTTTATAGACATCAAAATAGAAGCGGCTAAAACAGCCTCCAAAATATATAGAAACTCGATATTGTCCTGAAGTGTTAGCTGTAAAAGTATTCCCATCAGGGGCAGCCGATGTCCATGTACATGTCGGACTTACATTCGGACATAAGTCAGACAAACCAGTTTGACGCGCACATGTGGTCGTTTCCCATATGATTCTTGTAGCTCCTAAAGAAGATAGATTAATAGTTTTAAAGGCATCATCCCCGCACAAGAAAATCTTAGTCAATAAACTACCATCATTTACACACTGATCAATTAAACCAGTAGAAGGATTTTTATTATCGGCATAAGTGATTAAAGGATTTACGGGCTTTGCGGGATAGTCAGCTACAGTAATTATTTCCTCTAAATTCGTACAAGGCGGATTTGCCGTATTTTTCACGTAGTACGTACCTGGTTTTGCAACCGTAAGAGTTTGGCCAGTACCTATTATTGGAATCCCGGTAGGACTGGTCGACCAAGAATAAGAAGCGTACCCACCAGTGGCCGATAAGGTTACATCATCACCACACAAAACACTACTTCTTTTTTTACAATCGTCTAACCCTACCAAAAAGTTAGTAGAATCTGGCGCACTGACAGTACAACCAGAATAGGACGGAAAACTTGCTTCTCCAAAGCCTACTCCACCATTGGTATTAATTTGACCTGTATATTTTGATCTGGCGGTATTTTTTATAATGTTATTACACGGCTCTGTCAAATTAGAACAAGTAGGCACCACTACTACCTTAAAGCGAATGGGGATACTTTTATTACCATTTTTTAAAACTAAATTATCTGGGATAGTAAACGTAATCGTCCTAGTTGCTGCGTTATAAGTATGAGTAACACCAGCGGGCACTTGCTCAATATCATTATTAGTACTACTGATATACCTAAAAGTAGTATTAGCTGGTAATACATCAGTTATTGTAAAACCTTTAGCGTTATCATTACCTACATTTTGAAATTGAAGTTCATATTTCAAAATAGCGCCTAATCCCACCGACGTATTATTGGCTGGATTCCCTGCTCCATCTGTTACCGCTTTGGTCAAAATGATTTTTGGCTCAATAATTTCAACCGCTATAGCGTTAAAATAATAAATGAAAAAATCTCCTTTAGTTCCTAAAGTTATTTTTGCGCTCGTAGCACCATTACCTATTGCAGAATTGTTGTCATTTTTTATGATAAAAATACCCGCATCATAACCTAAAGTATTACTACTCGCTGGAATACGATTGAGTGCTGCAAAATTGGCTGTTTTTTTAGTAATAGGATCGATGTAAGTAACCGAGCTATTGAAAAAATTATCATCATCACGCAATGAAGTTACCGGATTTGTTGCTGTAGCGGCACTTTGAGTCACACCATTAATATTCAAATAATCACCTTTTATCTTTTTATCACCTACTAAGGCTGCAAAGGCAAAACTTGCAACAACAGGGCCTGCAGGAATAGTTCTAAATCCTGAAACATTTATGTCCAAAGTATTTGTCCCTCCAATCCCACTAAAACCATCATACGAAGTTATCGAGCGTGCTGGTAAATTAGGATCTTCATAAACAATATACAACGACCAACCCGCAGATAAACCAGTGTTTCCGTTTTTACCAATACTCGACAAAACATTGGCTACGGTATAGGTACCATTAGCATTTGTTAAAGGCTGCAACAAAGAAGTAACGTTTGCGTAACATGCATAGGGTCTGCTTTTATCATCACCAACGCCATTAGTCTGATTAATTGCATCGTAAATTAATTCCCCATTAATAGTATTATATTCACCTCCTGGGGTTTTGAATTTAATAGTTGCAAACTTAGTTCTATCTACCGAAACATCACCATCTTTAATAATTCCTGACCAATACAATCCAGCATATAGTATTTTATAACAAGGAGAGCTTGGCGCGTTAGAATTAGGCACGCTGAGAACAGCACTACTGGAACTAAACGTAGTATTATCATTATCAATATTGACATATTGCATGTCAACATCTGAATTGTACACATTATCATCATTGAAATCATTGTTATTTTCACTCAGGATATTGTTCCCAATTAATAATTGATCGCCTTTAACATTTCTATCAAATCTAATTGTGAAAGGTTTAAGATTTTGCGAAAAGGACAAAAAACTTTGCATAAACATAAAAGCAAGTAGGCTTACTTTTAAAAAAGTAGTTTTTTTCATAGCTGTGGTATTTATAAAGTATCAGTGTAGTGCACTGGGGGAAATCCACTACACTAATACTTCTTATTTATTTTTAAATTCTAATTTCAATATTCTCTGCAGGTTGTTACATTTATTAAATTAACCAAAGATCCCAATCCTCATTCACGATTAATTTTCAACTTTTATAACAACCATTTTTGCATTATACGGTTTACTTCCTCTTGACTCTATTGTTTTAGTCGCTTCATCTAAAATATCAAATCGTGTCGTATAGATGAAATAATTAGAAGACTTCACATCAAAGAAGAAATTCACGTTACTTTCACCTGCTGCAACCGTTTTGGTTAGGAAAGCATCACGTTTTGCAACGTCTGCATGAACCGCATAAACTATATAATATCCTGTTTCAACATTTTTAATGTTCTTGATAATTTGCATATTCAACTGCTCGTTACCAAAATCAAAATCTTCTTGTTTCAATGGTATTGCACTGACTTTGGTATTTTCCTTAATACGTTTTAAGGTTTCCTGATCTCTTGCAAAACGATCGTCTTCATTTTGGAAATTCGCACGTTTTATACGACGTTTTTTCTCTATTTCGGTATCCACTTTAATTTGCTCTAAGGCAGCAAGTAAGTTTTTATTTGACAATTCCGCTTTCAATTGTTCCGCCTTCAATTGTTCGATACTTTGTAAGTAGCTTAGCGTAAGCGCATCATTCTTATTTGGAACTTTTTTAATTCGCTCGTCATACAATGCCTTAAAGTTACTCAATAATTGATTCTGATTTTGATTTACTATCGCAATTTCTGCTTTTAAGTTATCAAGCTCAGCATTTTGAGCGGCAGCACTCTTAAACGGTTTTGGCGCGCTAGCAATTCCTTTATCACTTAAATCGTTTTCTGTTTTTAAATCTTGAAGCTCTTTTTCCTTCAGTTTTACTTTCTCGTTCAATTGAGATAATAATTGTTGCTGAGTTCTACCTGCTATGTCAAGAGTTTCAGCAATTTTATCCATTGATTTAGAATTTTCATCCTTCGGTTTATTCAGAGCAGCCAACTTAGCTTGCGCGTCGGCATCTGCTTTCGCTTTGGCATCAGCTTCTGCTTTAGCTTTAGCGTCGGCGGCTAATTTTTGTTTCGCAGCTTCGGCATCGGCTTTAGCTTTAGCGTCGGCGGCTAATTTTTGTTTCGCAGCGTCGGCTTCTGCTTTCGCTTTGGCATCGGCAGCTTGTTTGGCGGCTTCGGCATCAGCTTTTGCTTTAGCTTCGGCGGCTAATTTCTGTTTCGCAACTTCCGCATCAGCTTTCGCTTTAGCGTCGGCGGCTAATTTTTGTTTCGCAGCTTCGGCATCGGCTTTAGCTTTAGCATCAGCAGCTTGTTTGGCGGCTTCGGCATCAGCTTTCGCTTTTGCTTCGGCGGCTAATTTCTGTTTTGCAACTTCGGCATCGGCTTTCGCTTTGGCTTCGGTAGCTTGTTTGGCGGCTTCGGCATCTGCTTTCGCTTTTGCTTCGGCGGCTAATTTCTGTTTTGCAACTTCAGCATCGGCTTTCGCTTTGGCTTCGGTAGCTTGTTTCGCAGCTTCGGCATCAGCTTTCGCTTTAGCTTCGGCGGCTAATTTCTGTTTCGCAACTTCGGCATCGGCTTTCGCTTTGGCTTCGGTAGCTTGTTTCGCAGCTTCGGCATCCGCTTTCGCTTTAGCGTCAGCGGCCAATTTCTGTTTTGCAACTTCCGCATCGGCTTTCGCTTTGGCTTCGGTAGCTTGTTTCGCAGCTTCGGCATCAGCTTTCGCTTTAGCGTCAGCGGCCAATTTCTGTTTTGCAACTTCGGCGTCGGCTTTCGCTTTGGCTTCGGTAGCTTGTTTTGCAGCTTCGGCATCCGCTTTAGCTTTAGCATCAGCGGCTAATTTCTGTTTTGCAACTTCCGCATCGGCTTTCGCTTTGGCTTCGGTAGCTTGTTTGGCGGCTTCGGCATCCGCTTTCGCTTTAGCGTCAGCAGCTAATTTTTGTTTTGCAACTTCGGCATCGGCTTTCGCTTTGGCTTCGGTAGCTTGTTTGGCGGCTTCGGCATCTGCTTTGGCTTTAGCATCAGCGGCTAATTTCTGTTTTGCAACTTCGGCATCGGCTTTCGCTTTCGCTTCGGCAGCTTGTTTGGCGGCTTCGGCATCTACTTTGGCTTTAGCATCAGCGGCTAATTTCTGTTTTGCAACTTCCGCATCGGCTTTCGCTTTGGCTTCGGTAGCTTGTTTGGCGGCTTCGGCATCTGCTTTAGCTTTAGCGTCAGCTCCTAATTTTTCTCTAGCTTCGGCATCCGCTTTTGCTTTGGCATCGACAGCTTGTTTGGAGGCTTCAGCATCAACCTTGGTTTTATTGTCAGTGGCTAATTTCTGTTTTGCAACTTCCGCATCGGCTTTTGCTTTGGCTTCGGTAGCTTGTTTCGCAGCTTCTGCATCTGCTTTGGCTTTAGCTTCGGCTCCTAATTTTTCTCTAGCTTCAGCATCTGCTTTCGCTTTGACATCGGCAGCTTGTTTGGCGGCTTCGGCATCTGCTTTGGCTTTAGCGTCAGCAGCTAATTTCTGTTTTGCAACTTCCGCATCGGCTTTCGCTTTGGCTTCGGTAGCTTGTTTGGCGGCTTCGGCATCTGCTTTGGATTTAGCATCAGCAGCTAATTTCTGTTTTGCAGCTTCGGCATCGGCTTTGGCTTTAGCGTCAGCGGCCAATTTCTGTTTTGCAACTTCGGCATCGGCTTTCGCTTTGGCTTCGGTAGCTTGTTTGGCGGCTTCGGCATCTGCTTTGGCTTTAGCATCAGCGGCTAATTTCTGTTTTGCAACTTCGGCATCGGCTTTCGCTTTCGCTTCGGCAGCTTGTTTGGCGGCTTCGGCATCTACTTTGGCTTTAGCATCAGCGGCTAATTTCTGTTTTGCAACTTCCGCATCGGCTTTCGCTTTGGCTTCGGTAGCTTGTTTGGCGGCTTCGGCATCTGCTTTAGCTTTAGCGTCAGCTCCTAATTTTTCTCTAGCTTCGGCATCCGCTTTTGCTTTGGCATCGATAGCTTGTTTGGAGGCTTCGGCATCAACCTTGGTTTTATTGTCAGCGGCTAATTTCTGTTTTGCAACTTCCGCATCGGCTTTTGCTTTGGCATCGGCAGCTTGTTTCGCAGCTTCGGCATCTGCTTTGGCTTTAGCGTCGCCGGCTAATTTCTGTTTTGCAACTTCCGCATCGGCTTTCGCTTTGGCTTCGGTAGCTTGTTTCGCAGCTTCTGCATCTGCTTTGGCTTTAGCTACGGCTCCTAATTTTTCTCTAGCTTCAGCATCTGCTTTCGCTTTGGCATCGGCAGCTTGTTTCGCAGCTTCTGCATCTGCTTTGGCTTTAGCGTCAGCAGCTAATTTCAGTTTTGCAACTTCTGCATCGGCTTTTGCTTTGGCTTCGGTAACTAGTTTCGCAGCTTCGGCATTTGCTTTGGCTTTAGCGTCAGCAGCTAATTTCTGTTTTGCAGCTTCGGCATCGGCTTTCGCTTTGGCTTCGGTAGCTTGTTTCGCAGCTTCGGCATCTGCTTTGGCTTTAGCTTCGGCTCCTAATTTTTCTCTAGCTTCAGCATCTGCTTTCGCTTTGGCATCGGCAGCTTGTTTCGCAGCTTCTGCATCTGCTTTGGCTTTAGCGTCAGCAGCTAATTTCAGTTTTGCAACTTCTGCATCGGCTTTTGCTTTGGCTTCGGTAACTAGTTTCGCAGCTTCGGCATTTGCTTTGGCTTTAGCGTCAGCAGCTAATTTCTGTTTTGCAGCTTCGGCATAGGCTTTCGCTTTGGCTTCGGTAGCTTGTTTCGCAGCTTCGGCATCTGCTTTGGCTTTAGCTTCGGCTCCTAATTTTTCTCTAGCTTCAGCATCTGCTTTCGCTTTGGCATCGGAAGCTTGTTTCGCAGCTTCGGCATCTGCTTTGGCTTTAGCGTCAGCAGCTAATTTTTGTTTTGCAGCTTCTGCAGCGTCTCTAACTTTGGCAGCGGCAGTTTGTTTCGCGGCTTCGGCATCTGCTTTGGCTTTGACGTCGGCAGCTATTTTTGCAGCTTCGGCATCCGCTCTGGCTTTAGCATCAGCGGCTAGTTTCTGTTTTGCAGCTTCTGCAGCGGCTCTAACTTTGGCAGCGGCAGTTTGTTTCGCGGCTTCGGCATCTGCTTTAGCTTTAGCGTCAGCTCCTAATTTTTCTCTAGCTTCGGCATCCGCTTTGGCTTTAGCGTCAGCAGCTAGTTTGAGTTTTGCAGCTTCTGCAGCGGCACTAACTTTGGCAGCGGCAGTTTGTTTCGCGGCTTCGGCATCTGCTTTGGCTTTAGCGTCAGCAGCTAGTTTAAGCTTTGCAGCTTCTGCAGCGGCATTAACTTTGGCAGCACCACCTGTTTTGGATGCTTCAGCATCTACCTTAGCTTTAGCATCAGCAGCTAGTTTAAGCTTTGCAGCTTCTGCAGCGGCATTAACTTTGGCAGCAGCGATTTGTTTCGCGGCTTCAGCATCTACCTTAGCTTTAGCATCAGCAGCTAGTTTGAGCTTTGCAGCTTCTGCAGCGGCTCTAACTTTGGCAGCGGCAATCTCTTTCGCGGCTTCGGCATCTGCTTTGGCTTTAGCGTCAGCAGCTAGTTTAGCTTTAGAATCTGGAACAGCTACTTTCGCCTTAGCATCAGCCAATACTTTCGCTCTTGCGTCAGCAGCTAGCTTAGCTTTTGCAGCAGCATCGGCAATTGCTTTATCACGGATCAATTTATTCTCATCTGATTTCGCTTTGGCTTGTGCTTCAGCATCTTGCCTTGCCTTTAAGGCTGCATCTGCAGTAGCTTTGGCCTTAGCGGCTTTTAACTCGTTTTCTTTCTGTATATCAGCAGCAGATTTTTGTGTTACTTTTGTAGTAGGTTGTGTGGTTGGAACCGATTTTGGTTCGAATTTTGGTAATATTGATCCTTCTTCCTCGTCCTCATCACTATATTTACCCTTGAATTTGTATGCTAAGACAATTTCATGTGAAGGTCCAAATTGGGTAAAGTTACCCAATGATTTTTCATAATTATATTCTAAAGCAATTCTAGAGGTTACGTTAATACCTATACCTGCTGAAACACCGTGAAAAGTATTATATCCAGCTTGTGCCCATATCCCTTTTGGGATATTAAACATCATTAAGCCTGAAATAATAGTTTGTTCTTTTTTAATTTCAGTTCGTAAGAGACCTGAAAACTTACTTCGATCAAAAAAACCGTTACTGTATATAAAACCGGTATACATCAAATGTGCCTGAAGAGAACGTTGCGGATCTTGTTGCACCATTTGTGAAGTTTGTAAATTATACAAAACTGCATTTTTTAGAGCAACACCAAAATCAAAGAAAGCGGTACCGTAATTGATTCCTGGAGTTACAACGAGTAACGAATTTGAAGGTATTAAACCTAATGCTGGGTCTGAGTAATTGGTAACGACACCTCCTGCATTGATACCACTTTTGTAAAAACCAACATTCAAACCAAAAATAAGATTATTGTCTTGACTGATATAAACGTTTTGCGCAAAGTTTGCTACACCACCAAAAGTAGTAAGCACCCCTTCATTTTGTTGAAATAATGCAATTCCAATTCCTTTATTCTCTCTAAACCGTCCTGAATAACTGGCTAGATAGGTTTGCGGTGCATCATCAAACTGAACCCACTCTCGTTTATTAAATATTGTAGCATAGGAATTTTGCTCCCTAGCAAAACTAAAAGCAGGATTGATTAAAAATTTATTGAATTTAAGTGAATTTCTAACTGGTACAAAAAAAGAAACCACCCCATTATCTTGTGAATATATGGACTGAAGTACACAGAAAAAAAAACAAAAACTTAAAAAAATATTTTTCATGTTACCTAATTACTGTGATAGAACCCTTTTTAATAATATTGTCTTTTGTTGTAATGATGTAGTAATAAATGGGATTCACGGATATAAAATCCAATCGATTTTCAGGCCAATTATTTTGATAATTTTTGGTATTTAAGACAATTTCGCCCCTAGCATCTAAGATCATCACGGAGGTATTGGTCCCACTAAGATACTGTTGTGGTATGATCCACGTATCATTGATGTCGTCGTTATTAGGACTTATTAAATTTGGTATTAAAATCACATTAGGATCAATAAAAGGGTAATTGATGATAAAAGGTAATTCCTTTTTTGAAATACAGCCTGTTGTTTGTGTTATTGTCAAAGAATATTTTCCTTCTTTAGTTACATTTAGTGTATTTGTACTTGCAGATGCTATTAATGTACCGTTTAAAAACCACTCATAAGTAGGATTATTTGCTGATGTAGTTGCTACAATTTGCTTTGTCTCCCCTTCATTAATAATGGTTGTGTCAGTAACATTTAAGGAACTTGTAAAAGAAGCATTCTCTAAATTAATGCTACCAGTAGAAGTACATCCACCAAAATCAACACGTACGGTATAAGTACCTAATGTGCTTGCTGTATATTCTTGACTTGTTGCACCAGGTATGCTAACATTATTTAAAAACCATTGATAGGAATTCCCAGCTTGCGTACTCAAAATAGTTGGTCCTTCAGAAGAGCAAAAAGGATTTCCTTTACTAGAATTTATAGTTGCAACTGTACCTGAAGCTTCAACTAGAGTAACTCGATTTGAATACGAATCAGAAGTACAGGTTCCGTAATTTGTTTCTACATAATACTTTCCTGGTGTGGTAACTATCAGACTAGGTGTAGTCGCTATAGGAACTGAACTTGGTTCTTTAAACCATTTATAAGTTAACGAAGGATATTTTAAAGGCGACTCATTAGTTCCAATTCCCGGATTATCAATAGTTAATAAATATGAACCACCTTTACAATAGGTTGCGTTCGCAATAAAATTATTAATTGAATATTGTGTGTCTTGCACCTTATAATAGGCTGCAAATGCATTTGAAGAAGGGCTTGTTGCTTCTGGAGAGGTACTTCGCACTCTAATTCTAAAATTTTCACCTCCAGTGGTTGTAGGAACTGCAAAAACAAAGGTTCTTGAAGAAGGTGTTGCAGTAAGTGGTTTTTCTGAGTAACTAAGCGCCAATGGAGCTGAGAAATCTCCAGCTCCATCTGACAGCTCTAGTATAAATTGGTTTGAAGTGTTTAATGAACCTGCAGGGT
Organism: Flavobacterium sp. I-STPP5a; assembly: GCF_009764685.1. Taxonomy (GTDB): domain Bacteria; phylum Bacteroidota; class Bacteroidia; order Flavobacteriales; family Flavobacteriaceae; genus Flavobacterium. Next base: position 203,804 of record NZ_VHLM01000047.1, read on the forward strand.
TAAAAGAAAAACTTACTTCAAAAGTATTGAAACTACTATTAGCACAAATTTTGGTAAAACCAAGAGTAGGCCTATTTATAGTAAATTGTGCGTGTACAGAGTTGATTGCTAGTAAAAACAGCAACAAAAATAAAAATTGGTAGGCTTTAAAAAAAGTAGGGGGGCGTCTACATTTCATAACTAATTTTGCATCAACTTGTCTGCTATTTAAATACAGCATCCTTAATTAGATGCTGTAATTTTTGATAATTGTAAACGAAAATCAGGTCTTTTTTCGTTAGCAAAATCTATAAATGTCTCTGAATTACTTCCGTTAGAAAAGTAGTTGAAAAAATTAGCTTGACCATAATGTGCCTCTAACTCTTCATTGTTTGAATTGTCAACAATAAATATGTTTCCTGCACAGTTATTAAAGTACATTGACTCTAACTTAATTTTAACTAGACTTTCATCGTTCATTTGAATTTTACTATCTAATAAAACAGCTGGTTTAAACCCAGAAATTACAGTACGCTTGCAATTAAGTGAAGCATTTTCAGCAACATATACAGCCTCTTTAACTAAACCAGATTCAATATCAACTTTAATGTTTGCACTGTTGTTAACAAGAGTTAGATTAGTTGCAACTACCATAGTTTGTTTTTTAGAAAAGTCTACTTCTTCCTTCTTGTTATAAGAAGCAATGTCTAAACATCTAGAACCGTTTTTACTAGATAAGAAAGAGGAACGAATGGCAAGAGAATTTGTCAAATTACTTTGAGCACCATAATTAAAACGGTAGTCATCATTACTAGACTTATATGAAACAACTTGAGATAAACTTGTATCACCTCCAAAGATTTCAAAAGAATTACCTCCAGAGAAACTTACCATTATGTTTTGTAGAATAGTTTTGTTTCCGATTCCTGCAAGAAAAAGAGAATTTAAATTACCACCGCCACTAGAAAGTTTAGCTCCTGCAAATTCAATTCGAACGTATCTCATGATACCAGAATTACTTGCAGGGTTGTTACCTCCGTAAGAAGTTAAAGCAGAATTAAAATCACTACCACTACCTGTATTAACGGCAGCTACTCCTCCAAATTTATTTAATGGAGCATCTCCTAAGATTACGATACCGCCCCAATCTCCAGCTTTTCTCAAACTGCGATTAGAAGTAAAAACAATAGGATCTGTTTCAAGACCGTCAGCAATGATGCTAGCTCCTTTAGTGATTATTAAGGTTCCTTTGGTATCAAAGTCACCAATAATTTTGGTTCCAGGCTCAATTGTAAGTACAGCGTTATTGGTCACATAAACATTACCTTGAAGTAGATAAACATTTTTCTTGTACAATTTAGTATTTGCAGTTATGTTTACTGCTAATATTTGATTGGCTTCTCCGTAATCTACTTTGTTGGGCTTAAACTCGGTCCAGTTATTCAACCAGTTATTAAGTCCTGTAATTCCTTTTTCTTGTTGTGCCTGAACACTTGAAATTACCAATAGAAAAATTGTAGCAATTTGGGTGAAATTTTTCATAGGATTAAAATTTAATTAATTAGTGTATTTGGAATATGTAAGTTAGGTGTTTATTACAAACCTTCAAATTCATGCAATGATTTCATTGTAGTTTCAAAAAATAGTATAGCTGCTACTAAAGTATTTTTATCTGCATAAGGCAACATTTTCTTTTGGAAATCAACAGACACCGTTAGAAAGGTTGTTGTTCCTTCTGCAACATCCTCAAGGGCTTTTTTATTCACAGCATCATTAGGAATACCTAAATCAGAAATGGTTACTCCAGGCAATTTTGCCAAAGCTATATTGGGTAATATTTTGACTAAAACTTTAACACGCTCTGTGTACAGCTCAATTAACTCTCCTTTTTGCATGGATTTCAATTGATCTAAATCGTGAAAGGTTCTTATGGAAGCATCTTTGCTAATTATGCTTCTTTCTACAACTTTCGCTTGAGAAAATGCAGCACCCGTCGACAATAAAAAAAAACTTAAAACAATAACTTTCGCTTTCATAATATTATATTAAAAAATTTTATTTAAGGTAACAAATCTAATCATTTAAACTTAAAGTAACATACGTTTTGTTTATTATTTCGGTTTTCAATATCAATTATTAACAATATTTAATTAACAAGTTCGTGAACCCCTTATTTCACTGGCTTCTTTAATTATTAAAACTAAAAATAAAACCAGATTTGATACTTTTTAAGTGTAAAAAAACATTGAATTTATCGTATTTTCACACTTTTTAACAGTCTATTACGTAATAAAAATAATGAAACAAAACTTAAAACCACGTATTTATACCTGTATACCGTCTAAATATATGAAAAAAAACTTAATTACTACGCCTTTTAGAAAATAAATTTTACTTTCCTAATATATTTACCACTTCTAATTTTTACTTTAAAAAAAATGAGTGTGCAAATACATCTTAATAAACACTTTGCAAAAGTAATGCCAAAAAAAAATAAACTTGAAAAAAATTAGAATAACTTCAAAAAAAGGAAAAATCTAAGAAAAAACAATTCATTAAAGATATCAAAAGGGCGATCATTCCTTTTCAAAACTCAAAGTAATACAAACTCAAAGCACTATACAATTAGTGAAAAAATAGAAATAATTTGGTAAAGTCACAAAAAACTTTTTAATAAATATTGTTGTACACTAGAAAAACATGGACTTGTAAATAGCAAGAAGAATGTACGTTAAAAAGTATCAAGTTTTTAAAAACAAACTTATTAAAATTAAAAAAGGAAAAATTTATGACTCAATCATTTTCTATTATCTTTGCTACATGCAATTTTCAGATATCTTAGGACAAGAACACATTAAAAGTCATTTGACAAAAAATGCTAGTTTGGGACGAATTCCACATGCTCAACTATTTGTAGGGCCAGAGGGTTCAGGTACATTGCCCATGGCTATTGCGTATGCACAATACATTATATGTAATAACGCTGATAGCGAAAACAGTGGTATCAATAATACCTGTAACATCAAATTTGAAAAATACGCACATCCTGATTTACATTTCATTTATCCAACGGTAAGCAACGACGTAATTAAAGCTAAACCTAAAAGTATTGATTTTATTACTGAGTGGAGAGCGTTTATAGAACAGAACCCATACGGCAGTTTGTTTGACTGGTATAAAAAATTAGACGTAAAAAATAAGCAAGGCGAAATAAGGGTTGAAGACGCGCAGGAGATTTTAAAATCACTAGCTTTAAAATCATTTGAAGGTGGGTACAAAATCATGATTGTATGGATGGCAGATAAACTAAACATTCCTGCCTCAAATAAATTGTTGAAATTATTAGAAGAACCAAGTGAGAAGACTGTTTTTATCTTAATTTCTGAAAAAGAAGAAGATATTATACAAACCATCCGGTCCCGCTGTCAAGTATTGCATTTTAATGGTTTGAGTGAACCTATTATAGCACAGGCCTTAGTGAATGAATGTAAGGTTGATGCACCAACGGCTCAGAGAATAGCCCATCAAGCCCAGGGGAATTTCAACAAAGCGCTACAATTACTGCAACCAGATAGCGAAACTGATTTTTTTGAAAAATGGTTTGTAGATTGGGTAAGAGCCGCTTTTAGAGCAAAAGGAAATGCCGCAGCTATTCAAGACTTGATACAATGGAGTGAACAAATAGCAGTCTTGGGAAGAGAAACACAAAAGAAGTTTTTACAATTTTGCATTGAAATGTTCCGTCAGGCCTTATTAATCAACTATCAAGCAGAAACTTTAGTATACATAGAGCCTAAGGTCGAGAAATTCAAGCTAGAAAACTTTGCTCCTTTTGTAAACGGAAACAACATTTTTGATATTTACAAAGAACTCTCAGATGCTATGTATCACATAGAGCGTAATGGTAATGCTAAAATTATTCTAACCGATTTATCCATAAAATTAACACGTTTAATTCATAAAAAATAAAATCTATGAACAACATTACTTCCATTTTAATTTTAATTTTTCTTGCTATTACATTTTTACAGTCTAGTTATGACAAGCTTTTTTATTGGAAAGACAATGTAGAGTGGCTAAAAGGTCATTTTGCAAATACTCCGCTAAAAAATCAAGTACCTCTTGCTTTACTAAATATTCTCGTCCTAGAACTAATTACAGGAATATTATGTGTAGTTGGCTGTATCGAACTGTTCATTAACAATGGAAGAATCTTTGGGTTTTACGGCGCTGTATTTGCTTGTATCACTTTACTAATGCTGCTTTTCGGACAGCGTTTGGCTAAGGATTACGACGGCGCAAGAACAATCGTAATTTATTTTATACCCGCTATTTTAGCCGTATATTGGTTAAACTAAACTATTTTTTTCGACATAAAACTTTTTTACACACCTATGACACCAAAAAATCCATCAGAATCTTTAACAATACTTACGGATCTAGTTTTACCAAGTGAAACAAATCCTTTGAACAACCTTTTTGGAGGGGAATTACTTGCACGAATGGATCGTGCTGCAAGTATAGCCGCAAGAAGACATTCCCGCCGAATTGTAGTTACTGCATCTGTAAATCATGTCGCATTCAATAGAGCCATTCCGCTAGGTAGCGTAGTTACTGTTGAAGCAAAAGTTTCAAGAGCTTTTAAGAGTTCTATGGAAATTTACATCGATATCTGGGTAGAGGATAGAGAATCTGGAAATAAAACAAAAGCTAACGAAGCCATCTATACTTTTGTTGCTGTGGATGACACAGGTCGTCCTGTAGAAATACCTCAAATTGTTCCAGAAACAGAACTAGAAAAACAACGTTTTGAAGCAGCCCTTCGTCGCAAACAATTAAGCTTAGTTTTGGCTGGAAAAATGAATCCACACGACGCTACAGAATTGAAGGCTTTGTTTACCTAATAACGATACAATAGAAAATAGATTTCAAATTTTAATCGAAAGAAAAAATTGTAATTGAAAAAGAAGTATTTTTACAAAAGCAATATATCAATTACAACACTAATATAGTGGATCGTCACGTACACCACTTAAATTCATAGCGTTACAAACAAAAAATAGATGAAAGAAAAGGTAAAAGAGAAGATGAGTACAGAAAAAGAATCTAAATTAAAGGCGTTACAACTTACGCTTGACAAACTAGATAAGACCTACGGTAAAGGTACTGTCATGAAAATGGGAGATAAAGCTATTGAAGAAGTAGAAGTAATTTCTTCGGGCTCTTTAGGAGTAGATTTAGCTCTTGGTGTAAATGGATATCCAAAAGGAAGAATTATTGAAATCTACGGACCAGAATCATCAGGTAAAACAACACTAACGTTGCACGCTATTGCCGAAGCTCAAAAAGCAGGAGGAATTGCAGCATTTATAGATGCAGAGCACGCCTTTGATAGAAATTATGCTGAAAAATTAGGGGTAGATATTGAAAACCTTATTATATCTCAACCTGATAACGGCGAACAAGCCTTAGAAATTGCTGAAAACTTAATTCGCTCAGGTGCTATTGACATTGTAGTAATTGACTCCGTAGCTGCCTTGACACCAAAAAGTGAAATTGAAGGAGAAATGGGTGATTCTAAAATGGGATTGCACGCTAGATTAATGTCACAAGCTTTAAGAAAATTAACTGGAACCATAAGCAAAACAAATTGTACGGTATTTTTTATCAACCAGTTGAGAGAGAAAATCGGGGTTATGTTTGGTAATCCAGAAACTACAACGGGTGGTAATGCCTTGAAATTTTATGCATCTGTACGTTTAGACATTCGTCGTTCTACACAAATAAAAGATGGTGATAATGTTTTAGGAAACAGAACCAAAGTAAAAGTGGTTAAAAACAAAGTGGCACCGCCCTTTAAAGTAGCAGAATTTGATATCATGTATGGCGAAGGAATTTCAAAAACAGGTGAGATATTAGACTTAGCCGTTGAATTTGAAATTATTAAGAAAGCAGGTTCTTGGTTTAGTTACGGCGAAACCAAATTAGGTCAAGGTCGTGATGCTGTTAAAACCTTAATTAAAGACAATCCAGAATTAGCCGATGAGCTAGAACTTAAAATTAAAGCTAGAATTAAAGAATTAGCTGGAGAATAATTTTTTAAAAACCCGATTTTTTCGGGTTTTTTTTGCTTTAAACGCAACCTTTTTATCAAAGATACCTCTACTTAAAAAAACAAATGTTTGGGCCGAAGCTACAACTCAACCCACGCCTTTGAAACAAGTGTCAAATTCTAAAAATGTAAAAAGATGAAAAAAATTATTGCTTTAACACTATTATGGGCATCATTCCTGTCTTGCAGCACTGATAATGAATACCCAAATTATAGTTATGAGGTATTGCCTGTTGCTAGTTATGAAGTTCCTGCCTCTTTTAAGCTAGGAGAAACCTACACCATTACACTCAAATACCAACGACCAACTAGTTGCCACGGATATCAAGGATTGTATTACGATAAAAACCTCAACGTAAGAACCATTGGCATACAAACTGTAGTAGACAAAGATCAAATTTGTGATAAGGCTTTACCACCATTATCTGAAGTATCGTTTCGATTTTATGTAACCAATTCGGGTTCGTACATTTTTAAATTTTACAAAGGCAAAGATGCTGCTGGAGTATCTCAATTTGAAGAAAAGGAAATTAAAGTGGAAAACTAAATAGAACATCAAATTGTGGCGTTAGATCAAATCATTGCAAACTGTAAAAAGGACTGTCCGCAAGCACAAGAGGAGCTGTACGGACTGTTTGCAAAAAAACTTTTTGGAGTCTGCCTCAAATATTCTAAAAGTTATGCAGATGCACAAGACAATTTGCATGATGGTTTTATACTCATCTTGGATAAAATAAATCAATTTAGCAACAAAGGTTCTTTTGAAGGTTGGGCCAAAAGAGCTATGATTAACAATGCCTTACAAAAATTTAAAGACGTACGGTTTTTGAATATTGTGGATACCGACTTAGCTGAAGAAGAAATTACAATTGATGATGAACCCATAGCACTGGAAACGCTACTCAAAATGGTACAAGAATTACCTGATCAGTACCGCTTAGTATTTAGTCTCTATGTACTTGACGGATATTCTCACAAGGAAATTGCCGAAACACTCAAAATCACTACCGGCACAACCAAGTCAAATTTGGCCCGAGCCCGAATGATTTTGAGAGAAAAAATAAATTCTTATATCGGTAACACTACTAGAATAAAATACAATGCAAGATAAAAAAAATATAGACCAGTATTTTCAAGAACAATTTAAGGATTTTGAAGCCCAACCTGAGCCACAGGTGTGGCAAGCTATCGAACTGAGTTTACACAAAAGAAAAAAAAGACGAAAGGTATTACCGTTTTGGCTTAAAACAAGTGGAATTGCGGCCTCATTATTGGTAGGGTTATTGCTAGTTCAAAAAACACAATATGAGGGCTCAAAACCTGTAATAAAGATCGTAAACCAATCAAAAACCAGTGAAAAAGAAATGCTCCACAAAAAAAGGATCACCACCAAACCAAACCACTTTGATAGGGAGCCGCAGCAAATAGTGACTAACCAACAACCAAAACAAACACATTATGAAAAAAATAATATACGAGTTACTGGACCTAAAATCAATTCGAACCAAAAGAAGGATAAAAAGGATTATATCGTTCATATCCAAAAAAATAATACATCGGTAATTACCAACGTTACGGTAGATTCGGAAGGATTAGCATTAGCACAACAACAAGAGAACAGCGTAGTTACAAAAGAAATCACAGCCGTACAAAATGAGCAATCAAAGAAACCAATTGCTGACACTGAAATGTTTAATAAGACGCAGGCAGTTACAAATAAACAAGTGAGCGCTACAATAAACACTTTGGAAGAAATTTTAAAAAATAAAAATACGACTCCAGAATCTAACCCAACAAAGGGTAACAAATGGAAAATAACACCTACTATTGCCGCCGTATATTTGAACACAAACAGCAGCGGATCTGCACTGGATCCTCAACTGGCTCAAAATAAAAAAACGAATGACAACTCATCAAGTTATGGGATTGGTATACACTATGCTTTGAACCAAAAAATGAGCCTGCGCAGTGGTATAAACAGATTAGCGTTAGGGTACAATACAAACAATGTGTCCTATACAGCAGGACTACGAAATAATACCGTATCAAACATTAACTTCAGGAATTCTTCATCCATTGAAATTACAAACAACAATGGCGCAACTACCCTATCTAGTTTTGAGAAAAACTTACAAAAAAACAACGTAGGAGCACTAAACCAACAGATGAATTATTTTGAAATTCCTTTTGAAATGTCCTATGCCGTAATTGATAAAAAAATAGGAATACATCTCATTGCAGGGATTAGTACTTTACTTTTAAATGATAATGAAGTCCGATTGGAATCTAAAGGGTTCAATGGAACCCTTGGCAGTGCAACCAATTTAAATTCGGTACACTTTAGTACTAATTTTGGCTTTGGAGTACGCTACAAACTCATAAAATCATTTCAACTCAGTTTAGAGCCCATGCTCAAGTACCAAATCAATACTTTTACAAACAACAGCAGTAACTTTAAGCCGATGGTAATGGGAGTTTATACCGGCATTAGCTATGAGTTTTAGAAGATCCTGCTGCAAATAACAACAACTGATGGTAAATGGTGGAACGCACTTGATCCCGAATTTCTTTTCGATCTACGCCATCAACAGCTGTAGTGGGAACGTGATGGTGAATTTTAACACGCATTAAACCTGGACTACCACTCAAAAAAGTAAATGAAAATCGTTTTTTATTATCAGGTAGCGTAATAGGCACAATAGGAAGTCCGTGCTCTACTGCCAGTCTAAAAGCACCGTCTTTAAAAGTATCCAATACAATAGATTCATCATCAGGGACACCGCCTTCGGGAAAAATACAAATGCTTAAACCTTGTTGAATCCTTTTTTGGGCACTCTTAAAAACTTCTAACCTGCTTTTTGATGAATTTCTATCCACAAGAATGCACGTTCTTTTGTAGAAAAAACCAAATAAGGGAATCTTTGAGAGTTCTTTTTTACCAACAAAAACAAACGGGTTCTTGGTAATAGCCAGCATCAACATAATATCAGTCATAGAAGTATGATTGGCTACAAGCATATAACTCTTGTGTGGAATTAAAGCCTGGTCTTCATCAATTTTATAATAAAAACCCATACCAAATAGGATACACTTGGCCCAAATGCGAGCCATTATAAAAAAGTAAGGATATCCGCGCTCTGAAATTATAGACAACACCAGAAAAGGAAACATCACTAGGATAGGAATGGTCATCAAAATATAAAACCAAATGCGCCACAAAACCCAAAAAATATTTTTGATTGCTTTCATAGCTCCAAAAGTAAGAAATCAGATGGTAAAACGCTCCATGGAAACCTTGTGTTTTTTTATTCAAAAATTAAAACAAAGTTTTCTATGTAAATCTATTTTGTAAAAAATGCTGATTTATGAAACCGAATCGTTTGTTTCTTTTCAAAAAATAAGCAAATAACAATCGGGGCTCCTAATTTTAAAATTTACAATTTTGCACTAATAAATAAAAAACTTTGCGAACTTTGCGGGAAAAGTTAAAATCATAATGGCAAAAATACTTACCGGGGTTCAAAGTACAGGGACACCACATTTAGGAAATCTTCTTGGCGCAATTATACCCGCAATAGCACTCTCAAACAAACCCGAAAATGAATCTTTTTTGTTCATTGCTGATTTGCATTCGGTTACCCAAATAAAAGACGGAGCAACACTACGAACCAATACCTATAGCACAGCAGCAGCTTGGCTGGCTTGTGGATTGAATGTAGAAAAAGTGGTTTTTTACAGACAATCAGATGTGCCACAAACGACAGAATTGTCTTGGTACTTGAGCTGTTTTTTTCCGTTCCAGCGTTTGACTTTGGCACACTCTTTCAAAGACAAATCAGACAGGCTAGATGATGTCAATGCAGGACTGTTCTCCTACCCTATGCTAATGGCCGCTGATATTTTATTGTATGATGCCGAGTTTGTACCAGTAGGAAAAGACCAGTTGCAGCATTTAGAGATCACCCGTGATGTAGCCTCAAGATTCAATCACCAAATGGGCGAAACCTTTGTACTTCCTGAGGCTAAAATTCAAGAAGACAGCATGTTGATTCCAGGTACTAATGGCGGAAAAATGAGTAAATCAGCTAATAATATCATCAATATATTTCTGGATGACAAAGCCTTACGCAAACAAGTCATGAGTATTGAAACCGATAGTACACCACTTGAAGATCCTAAAAATCCAGATACCTGCAATGCTTTTGCTATTTATGATTTATTGGCAACAGAAGAACAATTAGCAGCAATGCGTGCCAATTATCTAGGCGGCAATTACGGTTACGGTCACGCCAAACAAGCCTTGTTTGAATTGATTTGCGAAACCTTTAAAACCGAAAGAGAAAAATACAACTACTACATGAGTAATCTTAACGAGGTAGATGCGCTTTTAAAAATTGGTGCTCAAAAAGCATCGGCTGTGGCCAATGGTGTACTAGCCAAAGTGCGCGAAAAACTAGGATTCGAAATATAATTACCTTTTTAAAATAACCGCAGATGCGCATATTAAAATAATATTTAATCTGCGAATCTCCGGTGCAATACAATTTAAAACGGCGCGAAGTCAGAGACATTCGCGCAGCTGCCTGAAGTTTTTAAAAACGTTTTTTTTTGAATACTTCGAGCAGCTGGGATTTTTTTCTAGAAGCACCACTTCTTTGCGCACCACACGAGTTGTCCCGCTGTACGTTATATCTTGCTGGGCGAACCAGATAGCGCGGATATGTCTATGCACACGATCGCGCGGATTTGCAATCCGTGCCCACACAGTGCATCAACAATCTAAAATAAGTCCAACATTACAACATCTAAATCATTGTCTAAGCCCGCATAACTTCTAGCAGAACTAAAATAGTAATCCTCTGGTGAGCTAACTACTTTCTCTTTTACAGGATTGTTATGGATATAATTCACTTTTTGTTTTATGAACCAATTGGTTTCTATTATTTCAGCGTGATAGCCGTCTTGCCATACTTTATAGCTTTGGTCTCTCTTAAGATGCGCACACGCTTGTTCAAAATAGGCCAAAAGCCACTCCCTGCGACTCTCTGGTTCCTCTTTAATCGTTTGAATAATTTTCTTGGAAGTGTATTTTTTAAAATCACGCATGACATCAGATAGAATAAAACCATTTGTGGCTTTGCACATTAAATGGATATGACTGTGCATAATGCAATACGCATAAATCTCAAGTCCTTTTTTCTCCTGACAATATTGCAAAGCATTAATAATATTATACTTTTGGTTGAGTCGAGTAAATAAATCAACCCAACCTACTGTTGTAATGGTTATAAAATATGCCTGATCTGTAGTTGTTGCTTTATATTTTGTTGACATTTTTTTATTTAAAAATACAATAAAAGCTACAAATAAAACAATTACATATCTTTTATTTTTTGGTTTTCGTGTAAATTTGTTTTGAGGTTACGGATTATGCTTGTGCTCATCGTTCTGGGCACAGATTACAAATCCGCGCTATCGGGTTTTTCGAACACTTATGCATGCAATTCCGCGCTATGACTATCGAGAATGCTCGTCATATCCGCGCGATCGGGAATTTCAAAACAAAAAAGCAACAATTTTACTTGTTACTTTTTGTTTTTACTTGTATTATTTGACTTTGATTGTGGGCACGGAATGCAATTCCGCGCTATCGTACGTAGAGACATATCCGAGCCATAGGGTTTAGACAATGATTTAGATGTTGTAATGTTGGACTTATTTTAGATTGTTGATGCACTGTGTGGGCACGGATAGCGCCCGAGCGATAGCGAACTGACGAAGTAAATCCTTGTTGTCATGACTCGTTGCA